>DATCDN010000138.1:0-212538 GCA_036510675.1 Allostellaceae bacterium | reverse complement strand
TTCGCGTATAAAAAAAATTGGGTTCGTTCGGCAAAAAATTAAATAATTGGGTCTCTAAGCGCCTATTCTGCCGATGCGTGGCGGGAGCGGCTCAACGCATATATGTACGTTAATTACCGGAACTATGTCCTTGACAAAGGGATGCCTATAGCTAGAATGGCCGCAACAAACGGGAATTGCGGCCATGAACCTCACCGACCAGATTTTCCACGACGAAGAGAAAGCCCGCGCTTGGTTTGAGGCACAACGCTGGCCGACTGGCGTTGTTTGCCCGCATTGCGGCAACATCAATCAAACCCGCCTCTATTCCATCGCCGCTAACCCCGGCAAGAAAGTACGCGCGGGCTTGCGCGAGTGTCAGGACTGCCACGGTCAATTCACCGTTCGCACCAAACACGTCATGGAAAGCTCCCATCTGCCGCTCACCAAATGGGCGCTGGCCTATCGCCTAATGTGCGCCAGCAAGAAAGGGATTAGCGCGCTTCAAATGTCGCGCTCGCTCGAAATTTCCTACAAGGCGGCGTGGTTCCTTTGCCACCGCATCCGCGAGGCCATGCGTGACGTGTCAGGCGACAAGCTCGGCGGTCCGGGCACTATCGTTGAGGCGGACGAAGTGTGGATCGGCGGAAAGCCGCGCAAGGGCATCAAGGGCCGCACGCGTGCCGACGATAACAAAACCCCGGTTGCGGTGCTGGTCGAGCGCGGCAGGGGCGGTCGCGTCCGCGCCACGGTGGTCGGCAAGCCACTTGGTGGCGTGCTGAAACGGAATATTGCGGAGAAGGTCGCGCATGGCACCGACATTCATTCGGACGATCACAAGGCTTACCGTGGTTCCGAGAAGATCACGGGCGGCAAACACGGTTCGGTCAAGCATTCAATCGGCGAATACGCGCGCGATGGCATTCACAACAACACGGCGGAAAGCTGGAACGCGCTGCTAGAGCGATCGATTGTCGGCGCCTTCCATCACGTCTCGCCAGAGCATCTTTCGCGCTACTGCGATGAGGTTGCGTTCCGTTGGGATCGCCGCGAAATCACCGATACGGCACGTTCTTGCGAAGCGGTGAAGGGCGGGGAGTACAAGCGTCTCACCTATCGGCGGACTGATAGCGCGCAATAGGGAACTGCGCCTCCGTCGCAAGCTAAGGTTTCTGTTGACCCTTCTGGATCGACTTTGATTTTCTGCCGGACGATTGGCCTACCTTCCCAACCATCTCCTTCTGCATTTTGTGCGGGATCGCGAATGAGCGTTGCACAGTCTCGCGCATGCGCTGCTCGATTTCTTCATCGGTAAATTCAGGCTCGGATTTCTTCATTCGGTCATGTATCCCTACTTACAGTCAGGGCCACCGACCGTCACCGAGGACCGATAGCCGGTCACCGATCCTCCGCCACCATTCCCGGTGACCGTAACCGACAAGCTATTGCCTGGTCCAACATAGGTTCCAATTACATTACGCGGACCATTTTGGCCGGGGCACGCCGTGACGTTGCTTTCACCGCCAACCAGTGGTCCGGTTTGGCTTGGCGAACCAGTCACGGTGATTGACTGCTTGCCCTGCACCTCGGTGCCGATCACCGTGCCGCCGTCGCTCGGCCGGCTGATGGATTGAGCAAACGCACCGCCATGAATGTGACGCGCCTCAAGAGGCACCAAAAGAAAAACGACTAGACCGCCTACCCCATATGCGGCGGCGCGCTTTGCTGTTTTTCGTGTGTCCATGCCAGTAGCATAGGGAAAACCACGCAGATCGCAATTGTCGTCAGAACTCCGGCACCAATTTGAAACCAAATCGGCTTATCGGTCGTGAATTCCCAAGCGAGATCAGTCACACCCAAAATAAGCGCGGATGCCCAAAATAATTGCCGCGCAAATCGATAATTTGGATTTGATAAACTAACCAAGGCACCAGCCCAAGCCGCTAGTGCCCCTTCTATGGCAGCAACAATAGGCCAGATCGTTTCCATTATCTCCATATCTAAAGATCATGGAGTGGAATTGCCTCGCGCGCGAGGCTTCCCTTATCGAGAACGGCATTTAGCGTTCCCGTCTTGAGTCGTGCCTTTCAATTTTCTGGACGTTACGCCACGAATCATGCTTTGCCTCAAACGCTTCGGGCGAGTGGGAAGTTTGGCGTCTGGCCTCCGGGCGCGAAGCTGGCGGACCCGTGAAGGTCTTTGAGGTTTTGACTCGCCGAATCTCTCAGACCGATTTCACGGGTCCACGCTATTATAGCAGGATGCGTACAATTTTCAATTCGCCTAACCCACTGAAATTACTAATGACACCCCCTTTGCGATAGATATAATTCCGTTAATTACGTTATGTCAAGACGGCCGGCCCTCGTGGCGAGCGAGCGAAGACCCGGCGCAAGCGGCCGAACCCGCGCCAACTCAGGAAGGAGAGATTTTTGATGGCACACAGAAAAGTCCCTCATCCCGAGCGCGCCCGAAGGGCGCTGTCGAGGGACGCACGGCTGCAATCCCGGCTGCGCGCGCTAACCGATGCCGATATCGAAAAGGCTGCCGCCGAGGACCCCGATACGTTCATGCCGGACGCCGAGTGGTTCAAGCGCGCGCGTGTCGTGGTGCAGCAGCCCAATAAGACATAATACCGCGTCCCGGGATGTGCTCTTTGTTCCGAAAAAAGGGTCGCGGTTATCAGACGAGTATCAATGCCGTCCTCTGCGCCTTCGTCGAAGCGAATCAAACATGAGAAAGGAATATTCCCTCCTCCTCCCTTAAAGGGAGGAGAGGCTAGGCGAGGTGAGGTGGGAAGAATCGGCGGAGCGTCACCACCTCACCCTCCCATCGCTTCGCGATGGGCCCCTCCCTCTCCCCAAAGCGGAGAGGGGATTTTGGTGACGCGGCGCCTAACCCACCGTCCGAGCAAGCGCCGGATCGCGGAGTCCATCTTTGCCGTGGACCCCGACTTTCGTCGGGGTGGAACGCGCTTGTGATTGGAGGCGGCCGGATTAGAGTTTGGTCAGGTCAAAATCACACCCGAGTACCGGAAGCTAATAGCGAGACGCGCCATGCCAGACTTGAACGGATCGGTTGCCGTGGTGACGGGCGCGGCGCGCGGGATTGGGCGGGCGTTGAGCCTGGGGTTGCTGGCGGCGGGGGCGAGCCTTGTCGCGGCCGACCGCGCGTGGGACGGCGCCGAGGCGACTCGCGGCGAATTCGAGGCGTCGGGGCGGGCGCTGATCGTCGATTTTGATCTCAATGATGCCGCCGCCGTCGCCGATGCGCGCGACCGGGCGGTGGCGCGGTTTGGGCGCATCGACATTCTGGTCAACAATGCCGCGCTGCGGATGCGCGCTCTCTTCATGCCGGCCGGCCTCTCGACCGTGCTCGACGCGAGCGACGCGGATTGGGCGGCGATGGATCGCGTCATCGTGCGCGGGACGCTGACCGTGACCCGCGCCTTCGTGCCGCCGATGCGGGCGGGCGGGCGCGGCGGCAGCATCATCATGATCGGCTCGGCCGGCTCGCTGCCGGTCACGCATGACGGCGACGGCACTTGGCGCGCCGGCCGCATCGCGCCCCGCAACCAGCCCTATGACGCGGCGAAGGCGGCGCTGGCGAGCTTGAGTTTCTCGCTGGCGGACGAACTGCGGGCGGACGGCATCGCGGTCAATATCGTCTGGCCTGGCGGCACCATGACCACCGGCTCGGCCGAAATGCGCGCCGCCCGGATCGCGGCGGGCGTTAATACCGGCGCCTATCTGCGCCCCGAGCATGTCGTGCCTTCGGTGCTCCACTTGGCGCGGCAGTCGGGTCCCCAGGCGCAGACGGCCACCGCGATCGACGCGCCGCTGTGGAACGGGCGTCACGGTTTCGGCGACCGCGCGGCGTGCGTGGCGGACAATGCCGGAGGCTGAAGTCGCGCCTGTCGCGATTGCCGAAGGCACGGTCGTCGGCTTCCTTCATCACCCGGCCGCCGCCGCCGACGGTCGGGGCCTGGTGCTGACACATGGCGCCGGCGGCAATTGCCGCGCGCCGCTGTTGAGCGCGGCGGCGGCGGCGTTCGCGGCGGCGGGGGTGACCGTGCTGCGCTGTGATCTGGTGTTTCGGCAAAAGCGCGCCGGCGGCCCGCCGCATCCGGCCGGCGCGGCGGCGGATCGCGCGGGCTTGCGCGATGCCGTCGCCTATCTGCGCGGCGCGGTGGCGGGGCCGGTCTATCTCGGCGGCCATTCCTATGGTGGGCGCCAAGCCTCGATGCTGGCAGCCGAGGCGCCCGACCTCGCCGCCGGCCTGTTGCTGCTGTCCTATCCGCTGCATCCGCCGGCGAAGCCAGAGCAGTTGCGCACCACGCATTTCCCGGCGCTGCGCACCCCCGCGATCTTTGTCCATGGCGCGGCCGATCCGTTCGGAACCCTCGCGGAGCTGGCGGCGGCCATCGCCGCCATTCCGGCGCCCACGCGGATCATCCCGATCGCGGGCGCCGGCCACGATCTGCGGCGCGGCCGCATCGATTTCGGGCCGATGTTGACTTTTTTCGGTTGATATCAACACATGGCGTATGCTCAGGCACGCCGATCTTCCTCCCGATCTCCCCTACGACATCGCCCCGCGGATTCGCGACACCTGCCTGTGCCTGCATTTACAGCGCGCGGCGCGGGTGGTGGCGCGCGGCTTCGACGAGGCGCTGCGGCCGCTGGGCCTGACCAACGGCCAATTCTCGCTGTTGACGGCGCTGCATCGGCCGGAGCCGGCGGGCATCGGCGATCTCTCCGCGCTGTTGGGAATGGATCGCACCACCCTGACGGCGGCGCTGAAACCGTTGGCGCGGCGCGGCCTCGTCACCATCGCCGTCGATGCCGGCGACAAGCGCGGGCGGCGGGTCGCGCTGACGCCGGCCGGGCGCGCCCTGCTGAGCGACGCGGTGCCGATTTGGCGCAAGACGCACCGCGCGATCGAGCGGCGCCTCGACGGCGCCGATCCCGATCGCGTGCGCGCCGGTCTGCGGGCGCTGAGCTAAAACGGCAGAATGAAATCGACGGCGGCGGTTTCCTGGGTGGCGCTATGCGCGACGTGGAGAGATCGGATGATTATTGCAGCAGGTTTTTTTTCAGCATCGAGCCGCGGTCGCGGGATTTGACGCGGACCCACACGGTGCGGCCGTCGCGCACCAGCTCGATCGGAATCTCGGCGCCGGCCTCGCCCGATTGCCACAGCTTGCGATAGAAATCGGCAAGGTTGCCGATCGCCTCGTCGCGCACCGCCCACACGATATCGCCGACCCGCATGCCGGCGGCGGCGGCCGGACCCTTGGGCAGCACGCCGGCGATGACGACGCGGCCCTCGCTTTCGCCGCTATAGGCGCCGATCCACGGCCGCGCCGGATGATCGGGCCGGCCATGCGTCAGCAATTCATCGAGGATCGGCGTCAGCAGATCGATCGGCACGATCATATTGATGTCGCGCGCCGCGCCGCCCGCCACCGACTGCTGAACATGCAGCGAGCCGACCCCGACCAGCTTGCCGGCATGGTCGATGGCGGCGGCGCCGCCCCAAAAGGGATGCGCCGGCGCCGTGAACAGCGCCTCGTCGAGAAGATATTCCCAACTGCCGGGAAATTCCTGGCGCGCGATGATGCGCGCGCTGATCGAATGGCGGCGCTCGCCCGCCGCGACCACCATCGGCGCGCCGACCTCGAGCCCGGCGGACTGGCCGATCGCCATCGCCGGCACGCCCAGCCGGCCCAGCGCCTGCACCAGCCCGAAGCCGGTCTCCTGATCATAGGCGGCGACGGTGCCCTGGATCGCGCGCCCGTCGCTGGTGGTGATCCAGATGGTTTCGGCCTCGGTGATGAGATACCCGATGGTGACGATGAGGCCGCTGTCGCGGATCACGATGCCGCTGCCGCCGCGCTGGGTCCCCAGTGTCCGCGCGGTGAAGGCGTCGTCGGGAATTGTCGCCTGAATGCCGACGACCGATTGCAAGGCGCGATCGAGATCGAACGCGAATTCCTCCGGCTTCGGTTGGGATTGTTCCGGAATTTCCCAATCGATTTCTTCCGCCATGGACATCATCCTTTCAGTTCCACCCCGCCATTTTGCGCAGAAATGCCGGTCCTGTCCAATCGAACGGGCGAGACGCGTGCCCCGATCCCGCCCCGCGATTTGAGGTCGGCGGACGCCTCGCCTTGCCAACAAGGGATGGGCTAGAATGTTCCGGCGGCCGGGAAGGGGAGGCATCATGAAAAAACCATTACTCGTCGTGGTTGCGGTAATCCTGGTGCTGGTGGTGCTGGTGATCGCGGCGCCGTTCCTCATTCCCGCCAGCGCCTATCGGGGACAGATCGAGGCGCGGGTGCATGACGCCACTGGGCGCGACCTGCGGATCGCCGGACGTCTGTCGCTGTCGCTATTCCCCGACATCCGGGTGGTCGTCAACGACGCGTCGCTGACCAATCCAACGGGCGCGGCATCGCCCACCTTCGCGTCGGTGAAAAAACTCTATGTCACGGTGAAGCTGCGGCCGCTTTTGTCGGGGCGCCTCGACATCGACCGGCTGGCGCTGGTCGATCCCACCATCGCCCTCGAAATCGACGCCAAGGGCCGGCCCAACTGGAATTTCGCGACGGCGGATTCGGCGCTTCCCGGCCCCGCGCCCGATGAGCCCGCCGACAACGCGCCGATCGCGGGTCTCGATGCGCTGTCGCGTCTCCAGGTGAAGGAGATCGCGATCGAGAACGGCACGATTACGCTGCTCGACCGCCGCACCGGCCGGCACGAGGAACTGACGCAAGGCACTGCGACCATCGCCGCGCCCAGCCTCGCCGCCCCGTTCACGCTCGCCGGCTCGGCGCTGTGGCGGGGCCAGAAGCTGGCCCTCACGGTGAAGCTCGATGCCGCCGGCGCGCTGCTGGCGGCGGGCGGCAAGACCGGGCTCGCCGTCGCGCTGGCGGCAAAGCCGGTGACGCTGAATTATCGCGGCAGCGTCAGCAACACCGGCAAGCGCGGCGTGGCGGCGTTGCGGTTCGACGGCAATGCCGATCTCGCGATCCCGTCGGTGCGCGATTTCGTCACCTGGTCCGGCCAGGACATCACCCTGCCGAAACACGGGTTCGGCGCCCTCGCGGTGTCCGGCGCGGTCCACGGTGAGAACGGCATCGCCAAATTTTCCGACGGCAAATTCACGCTCGACGCGATCGCCGCAACCGGCGGCGCCGCGCTCGATGTCAGCGGCGTCAGACCCGCCATCACGGCGAATCTGCGGACCGGGATGCTCGATCTCAACCCCTATCTGCCGCCGCCGGTGGCGGGCTGGGCCACGGATCCGTTCGATGTCGCGATCTTTCGCGGCGTCGATACGGACATGACGATCGCGGCATCCGGGGTCACTTATCGCAAGATGCGCATCGGCAATACCAGCCTCACCGTGCATCTCAAGGATGCAAAACTGGCGCTGACCGTCGGGCCGATGGCGCTTTATGGCGGCAGCGGCAAAGGGCAGGTGACCCTCGACGCCACCGGGCCGAGCGCCGCCGTGCGGATCGACGGCGCGCTGTCGGGCGTCGATGTCGGGGCGCTGGCCCGCGATGCCGCCGGCATTGGCACCGTCGCCGGCACCGGCACTTTCACCATCGCCGGCACCGCGCGCGGCAACAGCGAGCGGGACCTGATCGCCAGCCTCGACGGCAAGGCGACGTTCCGTCTGTCCCATGGCTCGGTCGGCGGCGTCGATCTCGGCGGCATGCTGAAGAACAGCGGCGGCGCCTTCGCCGCCGGCGGCGGCCGCACCGCGATCAACAGCGCCAGCGGCAGCTTCAGCATCGCGCACGGCATCATGCGCAATGGCGATTTGGTGGTCAGCACCGACACGATCGACGCGACCGGCAGCGGGTCGGTCGATCTGCCGGCGCGCACGCTGAATTATCGCATCACGCCGCGGCTGGTGGCCGGCATCCTTACCGTGCCGGTGACGATCAGCGGCCCGTGGGACCATCTCAGCTTCCAGCCCGATCTCGCCGGCATCGCCAAGGGCGTCATGCTGGCGCCGGTGAATATGCTGGGGGGCGCCGCCGGCGTCGGGAAGAATCTCGGCGGCGGCATTGGCGGCGCGCTGAAGAGCCTGTTCGGGAAATAGCCCGTGTCGCCCAAAGCCGGCCCCGGCTGATGCCCGCGCGCCGCGCCGATCCCGCTACCCTGGCCGAGGCAGTCGCCGGCGGCGACCGGGCCGCGCTGGCCCGCGCCATCACGCTGGTCGAATCGACCCGCGAGGATGATCGGGCGGCGGCGGAAAGATTGCTGGCGGCGCTGCTGCCGCGCACCGGCGGCGCGACCCGGCTCGGCATTTCAGGCGCGCCGGGGGTCGGCAAATCCACCTTCATCGAGGCGTTCGGGCTGATGCTGATCGGCGCCGGGCGGCGCGTCGCGGTGCTGGCGGTCGATCCCACGTCGAAGCGGGCGGGCGGCTCGATTCTCGGCGACAAGACGCGCATGCCGCGTCTGTCGCGGGCCGAGGCGGCCTTCATCCGCCCGTCGCCGGCCGGCACCAGCCTCGGCGGGGTCGCGCGCCGCACCCGCGATGCGATGCTGATCGCCGAGGCGGCGGGCTTCGACATTATTATCGTCGAGACCGTCGGCGTCGGCCAATCGGAGACCACGGTCGCCGATATGGTCGATCTGTTCCTGCTGCTGATCGCGCCGGGCGGCGGCGACGATCTCCAGGGCATCAAGAAGGGCATCGTGGAGCTGGCCGATCTGGTCATCGTCAACAAGGATGACGGCGACCTGGCGCCGGCGGCGCGGCGCGCGGTGGCGGATTACCGGCACGCGCTGCGCCTGCTGACCCCGGCGGCCGGCGCCGACGCGGTCGATGCGCTGGCGGTCTCGTCGCTGGAGGAGCGGGGGTTCGACAAAGTGTGGGGGATCGCGGTGGCGCGGCTCGACGCGGCGCGGGCGAGCGGCGCCTTCGCGGCGCGGCGGCGGGCGCAGGCGCTGGCGGCGCTGTGGCGCGATATCGGCGACGGGCTGATGGATCTATTCCGCGCCGATGAGACGGCGGCGCGACTGCTGAGCGAGATTGAAGGCCAGGTGTCGGCGGGCAAGCTCACGCCGTCCGCCGCCGCGCGCCAGGCGCTGGCCGCGTTCCGGCGCGGTTAGCGATGAGGCCCCTTGGTCCAGCGAAACTGGGTCAGGATGCCGTTTTCGAAGCGGCAGCGCGCCGCCACCTCGCGGGCGAGGAAGCCGCCGCTGGCGGGGATGTCGGGCCGCACGCCGGTGACATCGACGACCATCAGGCCGAGCTGGCCGCTTTCCGTGGTCGCGACCTCGACATGCTTGAGGCTCATTTCGATCTTGGCGCCCGGATAGGATAGCCGCATATAGTCGGCGCACCGGTCGCCGAGGCCGGTATTGCGCAAAGCCGGCGGCCGGTCGATGTCGCAGGCGGCGGCGGTCAGGCCAAGCGCCGCGACGGCGAGGAGGGGGAGAATCCGTATCATCGCCCCATCATGCCGGGCGGCGCAGGTTAATTCAAACCGCGCCACGGGTGCGGTTTGCGGCAGTTCCTCGGTTCAATAAGTATCGCGGCTACACGCTACCACGCCAGCGGCCCTAGATGGCCGCGAAAGAGTGGCGCGCATCGGCGGTGATGGTTCCTTGTAATGTTCTTTATATGTTCCAATATGAAACATCGAGGCGGCGGCGGTACGGGGCGAGCCGACGAAAAAATGGTTTTCGCCAAACGAACCCAATTTTTGGCGGATTTCCGCGAAAAACCAGCCGAAAAGGAAGCCAATTAAAGCCAATTATCAGCGCAAACAATCGTAATAGCTGTCCAATGTCGGGATGCGCGTGGCGATCACCGCCGCGCGGTCGGCGACATAGCGCGTCGGGTGGGCGGGCGACCAGTGCCTTGGGTTCGGCAGCACGGCGGCGAGCAGGGCGGCATCGTGCCGGGAGAGACGCGACGCGGCGCCGTGGAAATAGCCGCGCGACGCCGCCTCCGCGCCATAGATCCCGTTGCCCCATTCCGCGATGTTGAGATAGACCTCGAGGATGCGCCGTTTCGGCCACAGCGCGTCGATGGTCAAGGCGAGCGCGGCCTCGATGCTCTTGCGGAAAAAGCCGCCGCCCGGCCACAGGAACAGGTTGCGCGCCACCTGCATGGTAATGGTGCTGGCGCCGCGCAGCCGCCCCTCGGCATCGTATTCGCCGACCGCGTCGGAGACGGCCCCCCAATCGATGCCGTGATGGCGGCAGAAGCGATTGTCCTCCGACGCGATGACCGCATGCTGCAACTCGGGGGAGATGGCGGACAGCGGCACGGCCTGGCGGTCGATGCGTCCGGCCTCCGGCAGGCGGATCAGCATCAGTGGCGTGATCGGCGGGCCAACCCAGCGATAGACCAGGAGCAGCGCCATGATGAAGACCACGATGACGATGACGATCCGCAGCGCGAGCCGGATCAGCCCGCGCAGGATCGACCGCCGCCTCACCCCGGCGCGGCGGGCCGCGCCCGAGCCTATGAGGCGACCGGCGCCGGGGCGTGCTCGCGCACGAACACGCCTTGCGCCCGCAGCGTCCGCTGGAGTGCCTTGATATCCACGCGGCGCGGCTGCACCCCCGCATTGGCGGCGAGCGCGGCGGCGGCACCGGCGGCCTGTCCGGTCAGCCAGCATTGCGGAATCTCGCGCAGGAAGCCGTGGCTGTTGGCATCGCAGGAGAGATGCCGGCCGCACGCCAGCAGCCCGTCGAGTTTCGCCGGCACCAGCGCGCCATAAGGCACCGAGATGACCGGGAATTTCGGCGAGACCGAGGGGCTGACGCCAATCTCGTCGGCGAAGGGAACGCCCGCGCTCCACTGGCCGCGCTCGACGCGCGATACGCCGGCGAGGCGGCGCGTATGACGAACGCCGAGCTGCGGCGCGCTTTCCATCATGAAGGCATGCTCGAACCCCGGCGCATTGGCGCGGAAGAAATCGCAATGGCGCAGCATGAAGCGATGCGAGCGAATTTCCACCTCGGTCATGTCGTCGATATCGAGCGCCGACAGGCCCGACTGGCGCGGCCCCAAAAACAGCGCGATGTCGTTGCGCCAGGAGACATAGGGCGGCTGAAAGAAGCCGAGCTGCTCGCGCCCCAGCTTCATGAATTCCGCGAATTTCTCCGGCTCGCCCCGGCGAAACGCCAGCCAGCGGTTCATGTCGACCCCGGCCAGCATGAATGCCGTGTTCATGCTGTGATGGACATCGCCTTCCTCGATGTCGGTATCGAAGGCGGCGCCGGCGCGCGCGAAGATGTCGCCGTCGCCGGTCGCATCGATCACCACCTTGGCCATCAGCGCCTGGCGGCCGGATTTGCTCTCGAACACCACGCCGGTGACGCGCCCTTCCTCGACGATCGGCAGCGCCGCCCAGCTGTGGAAGACGAGACGCACGCCGGCCTCGAGCAGCATCTCCTGCGAGATCAGCTTCAGCCGCTCGGGATCGATGGTCGGCGCCCAGGAGACGATGCCGTGAAAGGCCGAGGTACGCTGTCCCCAATAGGCCGCCTTCTCGGGATCGCGCGAGCCCCAATCCTCGCGCGCCGGGCCGGCGACGACCTCGCGTGGGAACCGGTCGAGCACATCCTCGGCGAAGCCGCGGATCACCTGTTTTCCGTCCCAGTCGGTCATCCGGTCGATCCAGATGACGAGGCCGCCGGTCGAAAGTCCGCCGAGATGATTATAGCGCTCCAACAGCGCGACATCGGCGCCGGCGCGCGCGGCGGCATAGGCGGCGGCGGTGCCGGACGGGCCGCCGCCGACCACCAGCACGTCGCAGCGATGATAGATGGGAACATCGCGCGCCGGCTCGCGATGGACGCCGCTGCCGTTGCGTGGCGGCAGCGTGTGACGCGCCGATTCAAACAGATCGGAGCCGAGGAAGCGATCCGGTGTCTGGGTGACGCTGCGGACCTTGGGTGATTCGGATTCGGACATGGGACCTCGTCTACTGACAGCGGGCGAACGGGCGGATGAGACATTGCCACAAAGGTGGCCGCGCGCGCTATTCCTCGGGCGGCTTGTTGCGCTCGGCCATTTGTGCCCAGCCGAGATGCTGGCCGCCATCGAGGGCAATCATCTGCCCCGTCAGCGCCGGGGCGGCGAGGATGAATTTGACCGCCGCCGCGATTTCCTCGGGCGTGGTGCCGCGCATCAGCGGCATCAGGCTTTCCTGGCGTTGAAACTGCGCTTCGGTCTGGCGCGGGCTGGGCAGGGTCGGGCCGGGGCCGATGCCGTTGACGCGGATGCGCGGCGCCAGCGCCATTGCCAGCGTCTGGGTGATGGTCCACAGCGCTGCTTTGGATACGGTATAGGAAAAGAAATAGGGCGTCAGGCTCCACACCCGCTCGTCCAGCATGTTGACGATGCAGCCATGGCGGTCCTCGGGCAGTTGGCGCGCGAATTCCTGACTGAGGACGAACGGCGCGCGCAGATTGACGGCGAGGTGCCGGTCCCAGCTATCGCGGGTGACATCGAGGGCCAGTTCGTTTTCGAAGATCGAGGCGCTGTTGACGAGGCAGCCAACGGGACCGAGCGCGGCGACGGCGCGCCCGATCAGCGGCGCGACTTGTTCCTCGCGCGCGAGATCGGCGTGCAGCGCCACCGCCTTGCCGCCACGCGCGGCGATGCCGGCGACCACCGCCTCCGCCTCGATCCGCGAGGCGCCGTAATGCACCGCGACCGCCCAGCCATCCGCGGCGAGGCCCAGCGCGATGGCGCGCCCGATGCGTTTCCCCGCGCCAGTGACCAGCGCGGTCTTGGGATAATTGAGAGGCATCTATGCATTGTCTATCAGTCAGCATTGACTGATCAACCCCCGCGCGGCTGTTCAAAATCGTCTTGGCCCGCGAAGGCGGGCCATCCACGAATTGGTTCGTCGCGGTCGAAACAAAATTCGTGGATGCCCCGGCCAAGCCGGGGCAAGACGGGAAAGCGGACAAGACGAGAGTTAGCGTTGACGCGCCTTATAGCGCTTGCGCGCCTTGTCCTGGGCGATGCGCTTGGCGGAAGTGCCGGCGCGGCCCGCCTCGGAGCGGCCCGCCGGGCGCCCGGCATTGGCGATGACGCCGAGTTCCATTTCTTCGAGGCGCCGGATTTCGTCGCGCAGCCGCGCCGCCTCCTCGAATTCCAATTCGCCCGCCGCCACCTTCATGCGTTTATCGAGATCGGCGATCACGGCCTTGAGGTTCGCGCCCTGGTAATGCGCCGCCTCGCCTTCCGCGAGGCCGACCGTATGGTGATCTTGTTCGTAGACGCTTTCGAGAATGTCGGCGATGCCGCGCTTGACGCTTTCCGGCGTGATGCCATGCAGCACGTTATAGGCTTGCTGCTTCTCGCGCCGCCGGTTGGTCTCCTCGATGGCGTATTTCATGCTGTCGGTCATCCGGTCGGCATAGAGAATGGCGCGGCCGGCGAGGTTGCGGGCGGCGCGGCCGACGGTCTGCACCAGCGAGGTGCGCGAGCGCAGATAGCCCTCTTTGTCGGCATCCAGAATCGCGACCAGCGCGCATTCGGGAATGTCCAGCCCCTCGCGCAGCAGGTTGATGCCGACCAGCACGTCGAACACGCCGAGCCGCAGATCGCGGATGATCTCGATGCGCTCCAGCGTATCGACATCGGAATGCAGATAGCGCACGCGGATGCCGTTTTCGTGAAAATACTCGGTCAGCGCCTCGGCCATTTTCTTGGTCAGGGTGGTGACCAGCACGCGCTGGCCCAGGCGCGCGCATTCCTGGCATTCCGCCATCAGATCGTCGACTTGCTGGTCCACCGGCCGCACGATGCAGACGGGATCGATCAGCCCGGTCGGCCGCACCACCTGCTCGACGAAGACGCCTTGGGTGCGGGTCAGCTCCCAGGGACCCGGGGTCGCCGAGACACACACGATCTGGCCGCGCATCGCATCCCATTCCTCGAATTTCAGCGGCCGGTTGTCCATGCACGAGGGCAGGCGGAAGCCGAAATCCTGCAGCGTGAATTTGCGCGCGTAGTCGCCCTTATACATCGCGCCCAATTGGGGAATCGTGACATGGCTCTCATCGACAAAGATCAGCGCGTCGTCGGGCAGATATTCGATCAGCGTCGGCGGCGGCGCGCCCGGCGCCCGCCCAGTCAGATAGCGGGAATAATTCTCGATGCCGGCACAGCTTCCGGTCGCCGCGATCATCTCGATGTCGAACCGGGTGCGCTGCTCCAGGCGCTGGGCCTCCACCAGCTTGCCGGTGGCGTTGAACTCGGCCAGCCGCAGCTTGAGGTCGGCTTTGATCTGCTCGACCGCCTGATGCAGCGTCGGCTTCGGCGTCACATAGTGCGAATTGGGATAGATTTTGATCTCGTCCAGCGCGACCGTCTTCTCGCCGGTCAGCGGGTCGAATTCGTGGATGCCCTCGATCTCGTCGCCGAACAGCGACAGCCGCCACGCCCGATCCTCGTAATGGGCCGGGAAAATCTCCACGGTATCGCCGCGCACGCGGAAGGTGCCGCGAAAGAAGTTGGCATCGTTGCGCTTGTATTGCAGCTCTACCAGCTTGGCGATCAGCGCCTGGCGATCGAGCTTCGCGCCCTGTTCCAGTGTCACCGTCATCAGCGCATAGGTCTCGACCGAGCCGATGCCATAGATGCACGAGACCGAGGCGACGATGATGACGTCGCGGCGCTCCAGAATGGCGCGCGTCGCGGAATGGCGCATCCGGTCGATCTGCTCGTTGATCGACGATTCCTTCTCGATATAGGTATCGGTGCGCGGCACATAGGCTTCGGGCTGGTAGTAATCGTAATAGGAAACGAAATACTCGACCGCGTTGTCGGGAAAGAAGCTCCTCATCTCGCCGTAGAGCTGCGCCGCCAGCGTCTTGTTGGGCGCCAGCACCAGGGCCGGCCGGCCGGTGCGCGCGATGACATGGGCGACCGTGAAGGTCTTGCCGGAGCCGGTCACGCCCAGCAGCACCTGCTCGCGCTCCTTGGCCTCGATGCCGCGCGTCAATTCGGCGATCGCCTCGGGCTGATCGCCGGCCGGCGCGAAATCCGACTGGATGCGGAACAGGCGGCCGACATCGGCCACGGGGCGGGGGGCGGTGAGCAGCGTCATGACCCTAAAATAGGATGATGGCGCGTCGTTTGCCAACCTTGACCGCCGGCTGCCGGAACACGCATCACTTCGTCTTCTCCTCCTCCATCACCATGCGCAGAATGGCATTGATCCGCGATTGATATCGCCGCCGCGCGCGAAAATGATCGAGGACATCCTTGTCGAGGCGAATGCTGATCAGTTCCTTGTCGGCGGGCAGCACCAGTTTGGCCTTTTTGAGCCACGACGGCCGCAGCAGCGGCGCCGCGTCCGGATCGGCTACCACGGCGCCGGCAATGTCTCGGTCGGTCAGGGCGTCGAAACGGCGCCAATCCGGCTTACGCGTCGCCCGAGGTGCCGGCGAGGGCTGCCTGATAGATTTTGCGTTCATTCGAGTTTGCCTTCCTGGCGGAGATAAGACGCCGGGCTTTGCCGCGCCATGTATAAACCGCGACGATAACGCGGCCATCGATCCTGCCGAGCGCAATCATACGCTGTTCGCCATAATTGAATCGCGAATCCTGAAATTCCACGACGATGTCCTGCCAAATCCGCCGTGCCTGGTCGAAATCGATCCCGTGCTTTTGCAGATTGGCGTCGTTTTTGGCAGGATCGTATTCGAATTCGGTCACCGCCGCCGCGCCGCCAGTATATATATCGATATATATACAAAAATTTGCCGTTTGTAAATCTTCGGAACGGGCGGTCGGAGTTTGGAAGGACTGGCGAGTGCCACGCGAGAACGATAGAGTGGCGCCGATGAAACACCTGATGTTCGCTGCCGCCGCCGCCGCCCTGCTGGCCATCGCGGCGCCGGCCCTTGCCGAAGACCCGCCGGCGCACGCGCTGCCGGCCGGGTGCAAGAACCTGATCGCCGATGCGCGTGCCTGCATTCCGAAGGGGACGAGCGAGGATGTGAAGGTTCGAATCAATCACGTCCTCGATATGATGGCGGACAATGTGCGGCACTCCGAGCCGGCCCAGCAGATGGAACTGTGCATGACCACGATCACCAGCTATCGCCAGATGGCCGATCTGGTGTGCGTCCCGTAGATTAACGGGCCGGTGCCGGCGGCGCCTTGTCGCCGCGCCACCAGGTGCTGACGAGCAGCGCCGCGAACATCAGGGCGAGCACCGCGGCGATCCCGTGCGGGTTCCATGCATCCATGGCGCCGCCGCCCAGGATCGGGCCGATGAAGGCGCCGACGCCATAGGCGATCACCAGTCCGGCATTGGCATTGAGCAGATCGGCGCCGCGAAAGCGATCGCCGATAATCGCCAGCGCCACCGGATAAAGGCCGGTGGTGAAGCCGCCCCAGATCAACAGCGCGATCAGCAACAACGTCGGGTGCGCCGCCAGCAGGGGCAGGAGCAGCGCGCCGGCCAAGCCAACCGCCGCGCAGACGCGCAAGGTGGTCTGGCGGCCGGCGAAATCGGAGAGAATGCCGACTGGAATCTGCAGCAGGATGGCGCCGACGAACACCGCCGAGATCAGCGTCGCCGAGGCGGCCAGCGACAGGCCGACGCGCTCGCCCCACACCGGCAGCAGCGACACCACGGCGCTTTCATACATCGCGAACATGATGACGGTCAGCACGATCGGCTTCATTCGCGCCATCATGGTCGCCGGCGGCGCGCCGGCGCCGAGTTCGGCATGGCTGCCGCCGGCCGGCACCGCGAGCAGCGGCAGCATGGCGACGATCTCGATGATCGCGCAGGCGATGAATGGCGCCCAGCCCGCGATGCCGGTCAGCGATACGATGATCGGCCCGATGGCGAAGCCGGCGGCCAGCGACGCGGTATAGATTCCCATCACGCGGCCGCGGCCGGTGTCGCCGGCGAGCTGGCTGATCCAGGCTTCGGTCGCGGCGAAAATCGCGGACCCGCACAGGCCGCCGAGAAAGCGCAGCACGAACCAGGCGCCGAGACTGTCGAGCGGTTTCAGAAGCACGAACAGCACCAGGCTCATGGGCAGCGCCGCCAGCAGGAAATGCTTGAAGCCGAAGCGCGCGATGAGCCGCGGCATCAGCAGCGGCCCGATGATGACGCCGATGAATCCCGATGCGGCGTTGAGGCCGGTCAGCGAGCTGTCGGTGCCGCGCGCCTCCAGCATCAGCGACATCAGCGGCGCCGCGACGCCGATGCCGATGCCGAACACCGCGATCGAGGAAATGGCGGCGGCGAGACTCCACCGCCGCCCGGACGGGGTCATAGGAACGGTAACAATTCATGCAGCAATGACGGGCTGGTTTCCTCGATCGGGGCGCCGGCGGCGGGCGTGCCCTTGATTTCCGATTCGCGCGGCAGCGCCGTCATGGTCCAGCCGCCGCCCAGCGCCGAGATCAGCGAGACCGAGGCGATCAGCCGGTTCTGCAGGATGGTCAGCGCGGATTCCTCGTTGGTCAGCGCGGTGGTCTGGGCGATGATGACACTGGTATAGGCGACGGTGCCGGCAAGATATTGGTTCAGCGTCAGCCGCTCGGCCTCGCGCGCGTCCTTGACGGTGGCGTCCTCCACCACCGCCTGCTCGGCGAGAATGCGCAAGGCCGCGAGTTGGTCCTCGACCTGCTGAAACGCCGTCAGCACGGTCTGGCGATAGGTCGCGATATCCTGCTCATAGACGGCGCGGGCTGCCGCGACCTGCGCCTCGCGCAGGCCGGCATCGAACACCGTCTCGCTGACCGAAGAGCCGATCGCCCAGGCCGCGCTCGACGCGGTGAAGAGATCGCCCAGCATGGCGCTGGCGACGCCAAGCGACGCCGACAGGGTGACGTCGGGATAATAGGCGGCGACCGCGACGCCGATCTGCGCATTGGCGGCCTGCATCGTCCGCTCCGCCGCCGCGATATCGGGTCGGCGCTCCAGCAAGGCGGAGGGCATGCCGGCCGGCACCACGGGCACATAGCTCGGCATCGGTGCCACGGCGATGGAAAAATCACCGGGCGGGATGCCGGTCAGCACCGCGATCGCATGTTCGAGCTGGCTGCGCGCGACGCCGGTGCTGATCGCCTGGGACTGGGTCTGCTCCAATTGCGTCTTGGCCTGCAGCACCGCCGATAGGGCGGCGTTGCCGACCGCGAACTGGTTCTGGGTGATTTTCAACGATTCGGTAAAGGCGACCACCGCCGTATCGAGGAGGCGCTTCTGCTCGTCGGTCGCGCGCAGCGTGAAATAATCGGTCGCGAGTGTCGTCTGGGCCGAGAGGCGCGCGGCGGCGAGATCGGCGGCGCTGGCCTGGGCGCTGGCCTGTTGCCCCTCGATGGTGCGCCGGACCTTGCCCCAGATGTCGGGCATCCAACTGGCCGAGCCGGTGAGATTGAATTGGTTCTGCGTGCCGATATTGCCGCGCGCGGCGGCGCGCGCGGCGGTGGGATTTTGCGGACCGAGCGGCCCCGAGCGCTGCGCCGAGCCGTTGATCGCCGCCGTCGGATAGAGTTGCGATTGCGCCTGCGCCACTAGCGCCTGGGCCTGGCGATAGGCGGCCTCCGCAGCCTTCAGATTCTGGTTGGAGATCGCGATCTGGCGCTCGAGCTTGTCGAGCGTCGGATCGCGATAGATCGACCACCAGGGCCGATTGGCGCCGGCATCGCGCGGCGTCGCCGGCTTCCAGCCCTTAAGCTCCTTATAGCTCGTCGGCACCGGCGCCGCCGGGCGCGAGTAATTCGGCCCGACCTCGCACGAGGCGACAAGGAGCGCGATCGCCAGCGCGGTGGCAATGGGGGCGGCGTGTCGCGTCATTCGCCGGCCTCCGCGATCGGCGCCGGCCGGCGCTGCCAGCGCCGGGCGCTCCATAGCCGGAAGCGATCGAGATAGAGATAGACGACCGGCGTGGTGTAGAGCGTCAGCGCCTGGCTGACCATCAGCCCGCCGACGATGGCGATGCCCAGCGGCCGGCGCAATTCCGCCCCATCGCCCCCGCCCAGCGCCAGCGGCAGGGCGCCGAGCATCGCCGCCGCGGTGGTCATCATGATCGGGCGAAAGCGCAGCAGACAGGCATGATAAATGGCATCCTCGGTCTTCATGCCCAGGGTGCGCTCGGCATGCAGCGCGAAATCGATCATCATGATCGCGTTCTTCTTGACGATGCCGATCAGCAGAATAACGCCCACCAGGGCGATGATACTGAATTCCGCGCCGAACAGCATCAGCGCCAGCACCGCGCCGACGCCCGCCGACGGCAGGGTCGAGAGGATGGTGATCGGATGAATATAGCTTTCATAGAGCACGCCGAGCACGATATAGACCGTGACGAGTGCCGCCAGGATCAACAGCGGCTCGTTGGCAAGCGAGGATTGAAAGGCGGCGGCGGTGCCCTGGAAGCTGCCATGGATGCTGGCCGGCACGCCGATCTCGTTCATGGTCTGGTCGATCGCCGCGACCGCGTCGCTCAAGGATTTGCCGGGGGTCATGTTGAACGACACCGTGCTGGCGACGAAGAGGCCCTGGTGGTTGACCGACAGCGGCGTGTTGCCCGGCGCGAATCGGGCGAAGGCGGCCATCGGCACCATCGTCTCGGGCGCGGTGCTGACCGCCGAGCCGGTCGAGGCACTGCCATGCCCGCTGACGGCGATCGAATTGGAGGCGCGGTTGCGCACGGCATTGCCGGTCGCCGGCGCGGCCGCCGTCCTGCTCGACCGCGCCGTCAGCGATTGGGTGCCCTGGGTCCCGCCGATGGCGCCGCCGGAGGTGCTGACATAGATGTCGTTCAGCACCTCGGGACTCTGCCAATATTGCGGCGCCGCCTCCATCACCACATGATATTGGTTGAGGGCATTATAGATGGTCGAGACGATGCGCTGGCCGAACAAATCGTAGAGCGCGTTGTCGATGGCGCTGGTGGTCAGGCCGAGCCGCGACGCGGTCGGGCGGTCGATGACGAGGTCGGTCTCGAGCCCCTTATCCTGCTGGTCGATATTGACATCCTGCAGCATCGGCAGCTTTTGCAGCGCCGCCAGGATTTTCGGCGACCAGGCTTGCAAGGTCGCGAGGTCGTCGGCTTGCAGCGTATATTGATACTCGGCGTTGCTTTGGCGGCCACCGACGCGAATGTCCTGCGACGAGCGGAAAAACAGCCGTCCGCCCGCGACCCGCGCGGTCGCCTTGCGCAAGCGCGCGATCACCTGGTCGGCGGTCTCGGTGCGCTCCGATAACGGCTTCAGCGAGACGAAGACGAAGCCGCCATTGGTCGAATAGCCGCCGGTGAAGCCGGCCACCGAGGCGACGGCCGGGTCCTTGCGCACGATATCGACCAGCTGGGTGAATTTCTTGCTCATCAGCTGGAACGAGATGCTCTGATCGGCCTGAATGCCGCCGATCATCCGACCCGTATCCTGTTCCGGGAAGAAGCCCTTGGGGATGATGATATAGAGGTAGATGTTGAGCAGGATGGTCGCGATCAGGACCATCGCGGTCAGGAACGAATAGCGCAGCGCGAAGGTCAGCGTGCGCGCATAGAAGTTCAGCATCGCCTGGAACATGCGCTCGGCGGCCCGGCCGAACCGTCCGGGCTGGCCCGGCCGGGCGTGCGAGGGCCGCAGAATCTTGGCGCACATCATCGGCGTGGTGACCAGCGAGACCACCAGCGAGACCATGACCGCGATCGACAGGGTCAGCGCGAATTCCTCGAACAGGCGGCCGACAATGCCGCCCATCAGCAGGATTGGGATGAACACCGCGACCAGCGACACGCTCATCGACAGGACGGTGAAGCTGACCTCGCGCGCGCCCAGAAGCGCCGCCTCGAGCCGCGACATGCCGGCTTCGATATGGCGCTCGATATTCTCGACCACGACGATGGCGTCATCGACGACGAAGCCGGTGGCGACGGTCAGCGCCATCAGCGACAGATTGTCGAGGCTGAAGCCCAGAAGATACATCATGCCGAACGTGCCGATCAGCGAGATCGGCACCGCGATCGCCGGGATCAGCGTGGCGCGCGGGCTGCGCAGGAAGAAGAACACGACGAGCGCCACCAGCGCCACCGAGATGGCGAGGGTGCGCTCCACGTCGCGCAATGACGAGCGGATGGTGATGGTGCGGTCGGACACGACACTGACATCGATGTCGCGTGGCAGCGACGCGGTAAGCTGCGGCAGCAACTGGGTCACGCGATCGACCGTGTCGATGATATTGGCGCCGGGCTGGCGATAGAGAATGGCCAGCACCGAGGGCTTGCCGTTGGCCAGGCCTTGGTTGCGGATGTTCTCGACTGAATCCGTCACATCGGCGATCTCGTCGAGCCGGATCGCCGCGCCGCCGCGATAGCCGACCACCAGCCCCTTATACTGCTCGGCCTTGGTGGCCTGGTCGTTGGTATAAAGCTGATAATGGAGATTGCCGGGTTCGATCGACCCTTTGGGGCTGTTGGCGTTGGCGGCGGCCAGCGCGGCGCGCACATCCTCGGGCCCGATGCGATATTTGAATAAGGCGTTGGGATTGAGTTCGACCCGCACCGCCGGCAGCGAGCTGCCGCTAAGCGTCACCTGGCCGATGCCGCCGACCTGCGACAGTTTTTGCTGCAGCACGTTGGAGGCGGCGTCGTAGAGCTGGCCCTGGGTCTTGGTCGCCGAGGTCAGCGCCAGGATCAGGATCGGCGCGTCCGCCGGGTTGACCTTGCGATAGGTCGGGTTGGATCGCAGGCTGGTGGGCAGATCGGCGCGGGCGGCGTTGATCGCCGCCTGCACGTCGCGCGCCGCGCCGTCGATGTTGCGGTCGAGCGAGAATTGCATGGTGATGCGGGTGACGCCGACCGAGCTCATCGAGGTCATCTCGGTGACGTCGGCGATGACCCCCAGATGCCGCTCCAGCGGGGTCGCGACGCTGGAGGCCATGTTGGCGGGGCTGGCGCCGGGCAGCTGCGCCATGATCTGGATGGTCGGAAAATCGACCTGGGGCAGCGGCGAGACCGGTAGCAGGAAAAACGCCACCGAGCCGGCCAGCGCCACCCCGGCGGTCAGCAGCGCGGTCGCGATTGGCCGCGAGATGAAGGGCGCCGAAAGATTCATTCCGCCGGACTCGCGCCCGGAACCTGGGCGGCGCCGCGACCAGTGACGCGCCGCGCGGCGTCATCGAACACCAGATAGATCACCGGCGTCGTAAACAGCGTCAGCAACTGGCTCAGCAGCAAGCCGCCGACGATGGCGACGCCCAGCGGGTGGCGCAATTCCGAGCCCGCGCCGCTGCCGATCATCAGGGGGACCGCGCCGAGCAATGCCGCCATCGTCGTCATCAGAATCGGCCGGAAGCGTAAGAGGCTCGCCTGATAGATCGCCTCGCGCGGCGGCTTGCCTTCGCGCCGTTCGGCGTCGAGCGCGAAGTCGATCATCATGATCGCGTTCTTCTTGACAATCCCGATCAGCAGGATGATGCCGATGATCGCCACGATGCCGAGATCGCTGCCGTCGATCATCAGCGCCAGCAGCGCGCCGACCCCCGCCGACGGCAGGGTCGAGAGAATCGTGAGGGGATGGATGAAGCTCTCATAGAGCACGCCCAGAATGATGTACATCGTCACGATCGCCGCCAGGATCAGCAGCAATTCGCTGCTAAGCGACGCCTCGAAGGCGAGGGCGGCGCCTTGGAGGGTGGTGAACAGGCTGCGCGGCAATTTCATGTCGCGCTCGGTCTTCTGGATCGCGTCCACCGCCGCGCCCAGCGACGAGCCGGGGGCGACGTTGAAGGAGATGGTCACCGCCGGAAACTGCCCGAGATGATCGATCTCCAGCGGCGATACGCGCTCGCTGACATGCGCGATCGAGGAGAGCGGCACCTGGCCCAGACCGTTCGAGCCGGTGCCCGCGGTCGAGGACGGCAGATAGATCGAATCGAGCGATGTCAGCGTCGCCTGCAGCTCGGGCCGCGCCTCCAGGATCACGCGATACTGATTGGTTTGGGTAAAGATGGTGGTGACGATGCGCTGGCCATAGGCGTCGTAGAGCGCATTGTCGACGGTGGCCATGGTGATGCCGAAGCGGGCGGCGGTGTCGCGATCGACCGTGATATAGGCGCTTAGCCCGTTATTCTCGGCGTTGCTGGCGACATCTTCGAGATCGGGCAGCCCCTGTAGCTGCTTGACGATTTTCGGCGCCCAGGCCGCGAGCTCCGCCGCGTCCGCGTCCTCGAGCACGAATTGATATTGCGTCTTGGAGATCGTGGAATCGATGGTCAAATCCTGGACCGGCTGCATGAATAGCCGGATGCCGGCGATTTTCTCGGTGGCGCGACTGAGCCGGCGGATGATGTCGCTGGCCCCGGTCGTGCGCTCGTCCTTCGGCTTCAGGTTGATCAGGAAGCGGCCATTGTTCAGCGTCGTGTTGATGCCGTCGACGCCGATGAACGAGGTCAGGCTTGCGACATCGGGGTCCTTCAGCACGATTTGCGCCAGCGCCTCCTGGCGCTGCGTCATGGCGGCATAGGAAATGGTCTGGTCGGCCTCGGAAATGCCTTGGATCAGGCCCGTATCCTGAACCGGGAAAAAGCCCTTCGGAATGGCGACATAGAGCAGCGCCGTCACCACCAGCGTCGCCACGAACACCATCATGGTGATGAACTGATGGTCGAGCACCCATTCGAGGCGGCGGCCATAGAAATCGATGCCGGCCTGGAACCAGTGCTGGGAATGGCGCGCGAGCCAGCCTTGCTCCTCTTCCGGCACATGGCGCAACAGCTTGGCGCACAGCATCGGCACCAGGGTCAGCGAGACCACCGCCGAAATCACGATCGTCACCGCCAGCGTGATCGCGAATTCGCGGAACAGGCGCCCCACCACATCGCCCATGAACAGCAGCGGGATCAGCACCGCGATCAGCGAAATAGTCAGCGAGATGATGGTGAAACCGATCTGCGCCGACCCCTTCAGCGCCGCTTGCAGCGGCCGCTCGCCCTCCTCGATATAGCGCGAGATGTTCTCGATCATGACGATGGCATCATCGACCACGAAGCCCGAGGCGATGGTCAGCGCCATCAGCGACAGATTGTTGAGGCTGTAGCCCAGCAAGTACATCACGCCGAAGGTGCCGATCAGCGACAGCGGCACCGACAGGCTGGGAATGATGGTGGCGCGGAAGCTGCGCAGGAACAGGAACATCACCATCACCACCAGGATGACCGCGAGGGTCAGCTCGAACTCGACATCCGAGACCGAGGCACGAATGGTGGTGGTTCGGTCGGTGACGATCTCGACATCGATGCCGGCCGGCAGTGACGCGGTCAGCGAGGGCAGCAGCGCCTTGATGCCGTCCACTACGCCGATGACGTTGGCGCTGGGCTGGCGCTGAATATTGACGATGATGGCGGGGGTCGTATCGATCCAGGCGGCGAGCTTGGTGTTCTGGGCGCCGTCGATCACGGTGGCAACGTCGCTCAGCATCACCGGCGCGCCATTCTCATAGGCGACGATGATCTTGCGGAACTCCGACGCGCTGCTGAGCTGGTCGTTGGCGTTGATGGTATAGGAGCGGGTCGGCCCGTCGAAATTGCCCTTGGGCCCATCGACGGTCGCGTTCGACACCGTGGTGCGCAAATCGTCGATATTGAGGCCATGGGCGGCCAGCGCGCGCGGATCGGCCTGAATGCGCACAGCCGGCTGCTGGCCGCCGCTGATGCTGACGAGGCCGACGCCGGGCAGTTGCGAGATTTTCTGCGCGATGCGCGTGTCGGTCAAATCCTCGACCTGGGTCAGCGGCAGTGTCTTTGAGGTGATCGCCAGTGTCAGCACCGGGGCGTCCGCCGGGTTGACCTTGGCATAGATCGGCGGCGCCGGCAGATCGGCCGGCAGCAGGTTGCCGGCGGCATTGATCGCGGCCTGAACCTCCTGCTCGGCGACATCGATGTTGAGATCGAGCGTGAATTGCAGGGTGATGACCGAGGCGCCCCCCGAACTCGACGACGACATCTGCGCCAGGCTCGGCATCTGGCCGAATTGCTCTTCGAGCGGCGCCGTGACCGAGGTCGTCATCACCTCCGGGCTGGCGCCGGGATAGAGCGTCTGGACTTGGATGGTCGGGTAATCGACCTCGGGCAGGGCCGACAGCGGCAGGAAGCCGAACGCCACGATGCCCGACAGCAGGATCGCGATCATCAGCAGCGAGGTCGCGACGGGGCGGAGGATGAAGGGCTGGGACGGACTCATGGCGCCGTCTCAAGCACCGGGGCGCGGCCGCTGGATTGCCGGGCCATCCCCGGTCATTGCGTGGTCCCGCTCTTGCTCGATTTCGGCGCGGCAGGTCCGGGATTGGTGAGCTGATCCGGCGGAGGATTGTAACCCGGCCCGTGATTGCCGCCGAGATTGGGCGATTTGCCTTTGACCGGACTGCTCTTGCCGAGATTGGAGCCGGTGATCGTGGCGGGCGCGGCGGTGTCGGCCGGGCCACCCGCCGTCGCGGCGGCTTTGGGCGCGGCGGGCCCGGTATTGGCGCCGGCGCGCCGCCCGCCGCCGCCCTTGGCGCCGGGCGCGCCGCCCTTCGCCTGCGGGACAGTGACGGTCACGCCATCACGCAGCCGATCGGCGCCATCGACCACGACCCGATCGCCGGCGGCGAGGCCGGACAGCACCGCGACTTGTTCGCCCTGAACCGGCCCGAGCTTCACATTGGTAACCGCGACCTTGTTGCCGGTCTTGATCAGGAACACGAAGGTGCCGGGCGCGCCGCGCTGAATCGCCGCGGTCGGCGCGATTACCACATCCTTCAGCGTATCGATCAGCAGCTTCGCGTTGACGAATTGCTGCGGGAACAGCGCGAAATCCGCATTGTCGAACTGCGCCTTCATCTTCACCGTACCGGTGGTCGGATCGATCTGGCTGTCGATCGCGTATAAGGTGCCCGCCGCCAGCTTGGTGGTCATCGCCCGATCATAGGCGGTGACCGGCAGTTTCGCGCCGGCGGCCTCGCGCTTCTGGATCTGCGGCAGGAAATCCTCGGCGACCGGGAACAGCACGGTAATCGGCTGTAATTGCGTCACCACCACGATACCGTTGGCGTCGCTGGTCTGGACATAGTTGCCGACATCGACCTGGCGCAGGCCGGCCTTGCCCGCGACCGGCGACACGATATGGCAATAGGCGAGATTGAGCTTGGCGTTGGCGACGCCCGCCTCGTCGAGCTTCACCGTGCCCTCATATTGCCGCGCCAGATAGAGCTGATCGTCGGCCTGTTGCTGGGCGATGGAATTTTGCCGCGCCAATTTCTGATAGCGCGCCAGATCGACCTGGGCGCCCTTCAACAGCGCCTGGTCGCGCGCCAATTGGCCTTGCGCCTGCTGCAGCGCGATCTGGTAGGGGCGCGGATCGATTTCGGCGAGGAAATCGCCCTTCTTGACGATCTGCCCCTCGGTAAACGCGATCTGGACCAGCTGGCCGTTGATCTGGGTGCGCACCGTGACGGTGGCGAGCGGCGTCACCGTGCCGAGCGCGTTGAGCGTGATGTCGATATCGCCCGTGGCGACAGTCGCGGCGCCCACGGGCTGCGCCCCCGCGGCCTGGAACCGCCCGCGTCCGCCACCGGCCCCGCGCGGGCTGACGGCGGTCGTGCCGGTGGCCTGGGGCTTGGGATTGAGGCGCGGTTGCAGCCACCAGCGCCAGCCGATGGCCAACAGGATAATGATCGCCAGCAGCACCAGCACCCATCGCAGCCAGCGCCGGCGCGGCGGGGGCAGCTGGCGCAAAGGTGGGCTCGAATCGTCCATGCGCTCCTGATAGATCCTCGGCCGGATCGCGCCCGGCGCGGCACATTTGCCGTTGAATCGCGCCCGTCGTAAAGGCAAGAAAGCGTGGGCCGGGGCGATGCGATCATCCGGTTCTAGGCGCCGGGCCGGACCGCTATCCCCGTCGATCCGCAAGCTTTCTCAATAGCATGGATGAGCATGTTTCCCCCTGAACGCATCGTCTGCCTGACCGAGGAAACGGTCGAAACGCTGTACCTTCTGGGGCGGCAGGATCGCATCGTCGGCATCTCCGGCTATACCGTCCGGCCGCCCGAGGCGCGACGCGACAAGCCACGCGTGAGCGCCTTCACATCGGCGGATCTCGGCAAGATCGCGGCATTGCGCCCCGACATCATCCTGGCATTTTCCGATATGCAGGCCGATATCGTGGCGACCCTAATTCGGCACGGTTTCGCCGTACACACCTTCAACCAGCGCGATATTGCCGGCATTTTCGACATGATTCGCACGCTCGGCGCGCTGGTTGATGCACGCGATGTCGCCGAAACGCTGGTTAACACATATCGTCGCGGCATCGCCGACGCCCGCGACCGGGCCGCGCGCCTGACGATCAAGCCGCGCGTCTTTTTCGAGGAATGGGACGAGCCGTCGATCTCGGCGATCCGCTGGGTCTCGGAGCTGATGGAGATCGCCGGCGGCATCGATGTCTTCGCCGATCGCTCGCACGCCGCCGACGCCAAGGGCCGCATCGTCACGGGCGAGGCGGTGATCGCCGCCGCGCCCGATATCGTCATCGGCTCGTGGTGCGGCAAGAAGTTCCGGCCCGAGCGGCTGGCGGCGCGTCCGGGCTTCGCCGCGATCCCGGCGGTGCGCGAGCGCCACTTGTTCGAGATAAAATCGTCGATCATCCTACAACCCGGCCCCGCCGCGCTGACCGATGGGCTGGCGGCGATCGAGCAAATCGTGCGGGACTGGTCCGTGGCGCGCTAACGCATTTTGGCGAGGAACGCGCGCAGCGATTTTTCCGGGTCGCTCGGGAAGCGTTCCGTCAGAATTTCCAGCCGGTCCATCCGGTCGATGCGAAAGCTGCGGAAATCCTGACGCAGCTCGCACCACGCCACCACCGTCCACACGCCGCCCCAGAAATAGAGGCCGAGCGGGCGGATGCGGCGCTGGCTGTCGCCGCCATCCTCGCGCCGATAGTCGGTCGCGGCGATATGCTGGTCGCGGATCGCGCCGCTCAATTCGTCGAGCCGCCGGCGCAATTCATCGGGCACGCGAAAGCCAGGCGCGTAGAGCGGGGTGCGCTCGATCCGGTCGCGCAGGTCGGGCGGCACCACCGCCTCGATCTTCTTCAGCGCCTCGCGTGCCGCTTCGGCGAGTTGCGCGCCGCCCCACGCCTCGACCATCCGGGTGCCCAGGACAATCGCCTCGATCTCGCCGCGCGTGAACATCAGCGGCGGGATGTCGAAGCCCCGGCGCAGCACATAGCCGATGCCGGCCTCGCCCTCGATGGGCACGCCCGACGCCTGGAGCGCCACGATGTCGCGATAGATCGTGCGCTCCGAGACCTCGAGCTTGTCCGCGAGTTTGCGCGCGGTGACGAGCCGGCCGCCCCGCAACAACTGGACGATCTGGAACAGGCGGTCGGCGCGTCGCATGCCCGATCATCGCGCCGGACGGCGCCGGGCGCCATGGCGGCGCATCGGCTTGGTTCGGTGCGCCGGCATGCTCATCCCATCTTGGTGCAAAGTTCCACCAGGACGCCATCCTTATCGCGAACCACGGCGACGGTCTGACCCCACGGCTTGCGTTCGAGCGGCGTGACGATCGTGGCGCCGGCGGCAACCGCGCGGGCGACCGCCGCCGCGACATCATCCGTGATGAACGCGATCTCGATCGCCGGCGGGGTTGCCGCGGCGCGAAGCTGGGTGAAGGGGACGCAGCTCTTGGCCATGAAGGCTTCGGCGGTGAAGCCGAGCGCGGTGGCGCCGGTATCCATTTCGATGTACTGGCCGCTTTCGGCGGTGAAGCGCCGCGTCACGCCGAAAGCCTGTTCATAGAATGCGGCGGTGGCGGCGACATCGGCGACATAGAAAATCACATAGCCCAGATTCATGACCCTACCTCGTCAGAGAGAATGCGATGAAAATGGCGTCCGGGCGAAGCATCGTCCGGCGCCACGATGGACCAAGCTTAGACGGCATGCAGGCCGACCCGGTTGCCTTCGGTGTCGAGAATGTGGGCATAGGCGCCCATGCCCGGCAGCTCGGTCTTAGGAAAGGCGATCTCGCCGCCGGCGCCCATGACCCGCGCCAGCACGGCGTCGAGCTGGCCGTCGCAATCGAGATAGACCACCGTGCCCCGGCTCTGCCCCGGCTCATACGGGCCGCCATTGACGACCGCGCCGCCGACGCCGGGCTGTTCATAGAGGAATACCGCCATTTGCACCGGACCCATCGCCTCGCGCTTCATGGTCTTGGCCAGAATTTTTTCATAGAAACCGACCGCGCGGTCGAAATCGGTGGAAGGGATTTCAAACCACGCCACGACATTGGTTCCGCTCATTTGCTCGCTCCTTAATCGCCGGGTCGATGGCGATGGAAGGAGGCTAGCAAACCCCTCCTGACACCGTGCTGTCAGGAGGCTGATCTAAGCCGGGCGAAGGCGCGCGGCGGATCAGGCGTAGACGCGCCGCAACACCGCCATCAGCAACGAGGGCGGCGTGAAGCGGGTGGAAACCGCCATCGCCCGGTTCATCGCGCCGGTGACCACCACCGGTCGGCCGGCGCGAAAGCCGCGATAGGCGAGGACGGCGACCGCCTCGGCCGTCATGCCGCCCGGCAGTTTCATCACATTGGTACCGTTGAGCCGGGCACGGGACTGAAAGCCGGTGATGGTGACGCCGGGACAGATCGCGGTGACGATCACGCCGGCACCGCGCACTTCCGCCGCCAGCGCCCGCGACAGGGCAAGCACATACGCCTTCGAGGCGTGATAGACCGCCATGGTCGGCCCCGGCATGAAGGCCGCCGTCGAGGCGAGATTCATGATGCCGCCGGCGCGCCGCGCGATCATGCCCGGCAGGAAGCGCCGGCACAGCACCGTCAGCGCGCGGATGTTGAGATCGATCATGCCGATTTCATCCGCCTCCGGCGCGTCGGCGAACGCGCCCTTGAACCCGTAGCCGGCATTGTTGACCAGGGTCTCGACATAAAGGCCAAGCGCCGCCAGCCACTGTTCGAGATCGTCGGCCGCCTCCGGCTTGGCGAGATCGAGCGCGATGGCTTCGACCCGTGTGGCGCCGCGCGCCTTCGCCGCCATCGCGACCCGCGCCAGCGTCTCGCCGGAGCGCGCGACCAGCACCAGCGCGGGCCGTTCGCGCGCGAATTCGTAAACCAATGCTTCACCAATGCCGCCCGAGGCGCCGGTGATCACGATCGCGGGAGCAAGAGTGTCGGCCATGAATTTCGATCCCTCTGGGCGTCAAGATTGCTAGACTGTGGACGATCGCAACAAGGAGGAAGTCGCAAATGATCGATCACATCACGTTCGCCGTCGGCGATTATGCGCGCTCCAAGGCATTCTATGAACAGGCCCTCGCGCCGCTGGGCTTCACGCTGATGATGGAATTCGGTCCCTCGGCCGGCTTCGGCGATACCCACCCCTTCCTGTGGATCACCGAGGGCGATACCACCAAGGGCCAGCTCCACATCGCCTTCCGCGCCAAGGACCAGGCGACGGTCGATGCCTTCTATCGCGCGGCGATCGCCGCCGGCGCGATCGATAACGGCCCGCCCGGCATCCGCGTGCAATATCATCCGGCGTATTACGGCGCTTTCGTGCGCGACCCCGACGGCCACAATGTCGAGGCCGTGCATCACGGGTAAGCCGCCGCGCGTTATTCCTTGGTGACGCGCCAGATCGTGCTGTTGCCATCCTCGCCGACGATCAGCGCGCCGGTGCGATCGACCGCGACCCCGACCGGGCGGCCCCAGACCGCGCGATCGGCGAGCACGAAGCCGGTGAGAAAATCCTCATAGGCGCCGGTCGGCTTGCCGTCCTTGAGGATCACGCGCACGATCTTATAGCCGGCGCGCGCCGCGCGGTTCCATGAGCCGTGCAGCGCCACGAACAGGCTGCCGCGAAATTCCGGGAACATCGCACCCTCATAGAAGGTGCCCTGCAGCGGCGCCGAATGCGGCTGGATCAGCACGTCGGGCACGGTGATCTTGCCGGCGAGATCGGGCCGGGCGTGGTCGAGGCGCGGGTCGGGATGATCGCCGATATAGAACCACGGCCAGCCGTAGAACGCGCCCTGGCGAACCGAGGTGACATAGTCCGGCGGCAGATTGTCGCCGAGCCCGTCGCGCTCGTTGGTGGCGCACCAGATCGCGCCATCGGCGGGATTGACTGGCATGGTCACGCAATTGCGAATGCCGGTGGCGTAGATGCGTAGGTTCTTGCCATCGGGGTCGAACGCCAGTACGTCGGCGCGGTTTTCCTCATCGTCCCAGGCCGCGCCCAGCGCGTGCGATTTCTCGAAGGCGCGGATTTCGTCCGACGATTTCTTGGGCAGATCGGCGCCGGCATTGGAACCCGATCCGACCGAAACGAACATGGTCTTGCCGTCGGGCGAGAACACCACGTCGCGCGTATTATGGCCGCCGCCGGACCACAAATCATGGACCAGCGTTTCCGGCGCCCCGCGCGCCTTCAAATCGCCGTTGCGATAGGGAAAGCGCACCACCCCGTCGGTGTTGGCGACATAGACGAAGCGCGGCTCGGGGCCAGGCGGATAGAAGGCGATGCCGAACGGCTCGTTGAGGCCGGTGGTGAAGGTCGTGGTCTCGCTGGGCTTTGCGCCGTCGCCGTCGGCACGCAGCACCGCGATGCGGCCCTCGCGACTCTCGGCGACGAACATATCGCCATTGGGCGCGACGCGGATGAGGCGCGGCCCCTCAAGCTTGTCGGTGAACAGCCGGACCGCGAAACCCGGCGGTGCTTTCGGCACCGCGTCCGCCGGCCGCCGCACCATGGCGGGCGAGTGCACGGCGGATTTGGTGGCGTAGGGTGTCGGCAGGTCGCTCGCGGAGAGATGATGCAGCTTGCCGGGCGCGTCGCCCTGCCAATCGCCATCAGCGGCGCCAGCAGAGGGGACCAGAAGCATCATGGCGGCGAACGCGCCAACAAGACGAGCGGCAAGCGGCATGGTCGGTCTCCAGGGGGCGGGGTGCGTACCGTCCCTAGATGGGGGGCGCCGGCCCTCCTACCAAGCCGCTTCCGTCAGATCAGGCGAGGCCTTCGACAAAGCGCATGTCGCGCTCCACCGCATTGCCCAGCACTTTCAGCGCGGCTTGATAGCCGGGGCTGTCATGCGTGGCGACGGCCTTTTCCATGCTGTCGAATTCGATGATGACGACGCGCTGCTTGATGCCCTTCTCATAGGCGTGGGCGGCCAGGCCGCGCGCCAGCATGCGGCCGCCGCCGGCGACGATCGCCGGGGCCGCCAGCTTGCCGTATTCCCCAAGGGCGTGCTCGTCATTGATCTTGTGATAGACGGAAATCCAATAGGTCTTGGCCATGTTCTTCCTCCTCGTGACTTGACGGCACAGTAGCGAACTATCGGCGCCCGAGGCAAATGCATCCCGCTTCCGTTTGCCGCGCCGAGGCACTACCGTAGCGGCCAATAATCACCGGAGGCACCATGGAAGCGTTGACGGGCCGGGTCGCGATCGTCACCGGCGGCAATTCGGGGATCGGCCGCGCCATCGCCCTGGCCTATGCGGCCGAGGGCGCCAAGCTGGTGCTGGCGGCACGCCGCGCCGATCAGCTCAAGGAGGTCGCCGAGCAGATCGTCGCGGCGGGCGGCGCGGCGCTGGCGGTGCCGACCGACATCACCCAGGAGCCGGATGTGCTGGCGCTGTTCGAGAAGACCATGGCGGCGCATGGCCGGGTCGATGTGCTGATCAACAATGCCGGCACCGCGACCCGCGAATCCGCCGACGAGTTGTCGCTGGCGCAATGGCGGAAGGTGATCGACGTCAACCTGACGGGCGCATTTCTCTGTTCGCGCGAGGCGTTCAAGATCATGAAGCGCCAGAAGCAAGGCCGCGTCATCAATATCGGCAGCGTCTCGGCCAAGGTACCGCGCCCCAACACCATCGCCTATGCGGCGTCGAAATTCGGCCTCGAAGGCATGACCCGCGCGCTGGCGCTGGAAGGGCGCGAGCATGGCGTGCTGGTGTCGATCCTCCATCCCGGCAACACGGTCAGCAGCCTCGGCCCGGCGACGCAGATCGGCGCCAATCCCGAAGGCCGCATGGAGGCGGAGGATTTGGCGCAAGTCGCGGTGCTGATGGCCAAGCTGCCGCGCGAGGTCAACATGCTGGAGGCGCTGGTGCTGCCACGCACCATGCCGTTCCTGGGACGCGGGTGATGACTCGACGGCAAATTCAAATTAATTCGCCTTGGCCCGCGAAGGCGAGCCATCCACGAATTTTTTCTTTTGCCCCTCGCGCAAACATATTCGTGGATGCCCCGGCCAAGCCGGGGCAAGACGAAAAATAGATGCGCTGGAATCGAGCTCATGCCGAGTAACCGCTACGCCATGCTGGATTTTGACCTCGGGACCGAGATCGACCAGTTGCGCGACACGGTGCGCGCCTTCGCCGATGACGAGATCGCGCCGCTGGCGGCGGAGATCGACCGCACGGACACCTTCCCGCGCCAGCTCTGGCCGAAGATGGGCGCGCTCGGCCTGCACGGCATCACCGTCGCCGAGGAATATGGCGGCGCCGGCATGGGCTATCTCGCGCATGTCGTGGCGATGGAGGAGGTCAGCCGCGGCTCGGCCTCGATCGGCCTCTCTTACGGCGCGCATTCCAATCTCTGCATCAACCAGATCGGTCGCAACGGCAGCGACGCGCAGAAGAAGAAATATCTGCCGAAGCTGATTTCCGGCGCGCATGTCGGCGCGCTGGCCATGAGCGAGCCGGGCTCTGGCTCCGATGTCGTGGGCATGGCGCTGCGCGCGGACCGGCGCGGCGACCGCTATGTGCTCAACGGCACCAAGATGTGGATCACCAACGGCACCGAGGCCGAGACGCTGGTGGTCTATGCCAAGACCGACCCGAAGGCCGGGGCGCGCGGCATCACCGCGTTCATCGTCGAGAAGGGCATGACGGGCTTCGCGCCGGCACAGAAGCTCGACAAGCTCGGCATGCGCGGCTCGCCGACGGCGGAGCTGGTGTTCACCGATTGCGAGGTGCCCAAGGAAAACGTGCTGGGCCGCGTCAATGGCGGGATCGGCGTGCTGATGAGCGGTCTCGATTACGAGCGCGCGGTGCTGGCGGCGGGGCCGCTCGGCATTATGCAGGCGTGCCTCGAAGCGGTGCTGCCCTATGTCCATGAGCGCAAGCAGTTCGGCCAAGCGATCGGCGAATTTCAGCTCATGCAGGGCAAGCTCGCCGACATGTACACCACGATGAATGCCGCCAAGGCCTATGTCTACGCGGTGGCGCGCGCCTGCGATCGCGGCCAGACCACGCGCAAGGATTCCGCCGGGGCCATTCTCTACGCCGCCGAGCGCGCGACCTGGATGGCGCTCCAGGCGATTCAGGCGCTGGGCGGCAATGGCTATATCAACGATTACCCGACCGGGCGCCTGCTGCGCGACGCCAAGCTCTATGAGATCGGCGCCGGCACGTCGGAGATTCGCCGGATGCTGATCGGCCGGGAGCTGTTCGAGGAAACGGCGTAGGGCTGCACTTATATCGTGCGTGCTTCGAGACGGCGCCTTCGGCGCCTCCTCTGCATGAGGACCAATGTCGATGGCACCGGCGTTTCCTCATCCTGAGCACGCAGCCCGCACGATACCTATTGCAGCGATCTGCCCGAACAGTGCGCCATGCCGCGCATTTCGATTCTGGCGCGCGGCTTTCGGAATTTATGGCAGGGTATGGATATTTTTACCGCCCTCGCCCGTTATGCGCGAGGGGGCATTTTTTCCAGGAGGCGAACCGATGAAGCTATCATTGAAAATTGCCGGCGCCGCGCTGTTGGGGTTGAGCGCAATGGCGATGACCACCAATTCCGCCTCGGCGGCCATCGCCTGCAACGCCGAAGGCTATTGCTGGCATGTGCGCCATCATACCTATGTCTATCGGCCGGAATACGGCGTCGTGGTCCATCCCGACAACTGGCGGTGGAGCCGCACGGAGCATTACCGGTGGCGCGAGCATCGCGGTCGCGGCTACTGGCGCAACGGCGCCTGGGTCAGGTTCTAATCGACCGATCGTCGATTCGGCGAGGGCGGCCCGAGAGGGTCGCCCTTTTTTTGCCCGCGAATAAAATCTAGACTGGCGCATGTGACCTGGGGAGGAAACATGCAGTGGCACATCGCGCAGCTTAATGTCGGGCGGCTGATCGCGCCGACCGATTCGCCGGCGGTCACCGACTTCATGGCCGCGCTCGATCGCGTCAATGCGCTGGCCGATCATTCGCCCGGCTTCGTCTGGCGTTTGCAGAGCGACAGCGGAAATGCCACCGATATCCAAGTCAGCGCCGATCCGCAATTCCTGGTGAACATGTCGGTATGGCAATCGGTCGAGGCGCTGTTCGACTTCGTTTACCGCTCGTCTCATACCAAGGTGATGATGCGGCGGCGCGACTGGTTCGAACAGCCGGCTCAGCCGTTCCTGTGCCTATGGTGGGTGCCGGCGGACCACATTCCGACGGTGGCGGAGGCGATGGCGCGGCTCGATCATCTGCGCGCCCATGGCCCGACGGCGCATGCCTTCGGCTTTCGCGAGAAATATCCGGCGCCCGATATCGGCGGCACGCCGGGGGATATGAAGCCCGAACCCTATTGCGTCGGGTGGGAATAGGGAGACTGCCATGCCAGGTTTGACCCAGAGCTATGTCCACGGCGCCTCGATGGTGCCGCTGATCGGCGAGACGATCGGCGTTCATTTCGACAAGGCGGTGGCGCGCTGGCCGGATCGCGACGCGCTGATCGTGCGGCACCAGAATATCCACTGGTCCTATGCCGAGCTGAGCCGCCGGGTCGATGCGCTGGCCGGCGGCCTGTTGGCGTTGGGGCTGGAGCCGGGCGACCGCGTCGGCATCTGGTCGCCCAACAATGCCGAATGGACCGTGACGCAATTCGCCACCGCGAAGGCCGGACTGATCCTGGTCAACATCAACCCGGCCTATCGCCTGTCGGAGTTGGACTACGCGCTCAACAAGGTCGGGTGCAAGGCACTGATCACGGCGGATTCGTATCGGTCGAGTGACTATGTCGGCATGCTGCGCGAGCTGGCGCCCGAGATCGAGCGCGGTGCGCCCGGATGTCTGGAATCGAAGCGCCTGCCGGAACTCCGCGCGCTGATCCGCATCGGGGCGGGCGAGAAGCGCGGTTTTTTCCGCTTCGACGATGTGATGGCGTCGGGCCGTGACCGCCACACCGCGCGGCTTGGCGAACTGGCGAAGACCCTGCAATTCGACGATGCCATCAACATTCAATTCACCAGCGGCACCACCGGCATGCCCAAGGGCGCGACGCTGACGCATCACAACATCCTCAACAATGGCTATTTCGTCGCGCGCGCGATGAACTTTACCGAGGCGGACCGGCTGTGCATTCCGGTGCCGCTGTATCATTGCTTCGGCATGGTGATGGGCAATCTCGGCTGTATCACCCATGGCGCGGCGATGGTCTATCCGGGCGAGGGTTTCGACCCATTGAGCGTGCTGGAAGCCGTCGAAGCCGAGAAATGCACGGCGCTCTATGGCGTGCCGACCATGTTCATCGCCGAGCAGAACCATCCCGATTTCAAGCGCTTCGATCTCTCCTCGCTGCGCACCGGCTGCATGGCCGGCGCGCCATGCCCCATCGAGGTGATGCGCCGCTGTATCGACGATATGCACATGTCGGACGTGACCATCGCCTATGGCATGACCGAGACCAGCCCGGTCAGCTTCCAGACTACCGCCGACGACACGGTGACACGGAAAGTGAGCACCATCGGCCGCATCCACCCGCATGTCGAAGTGAAGATCGTCGATACCGAGGGCCGCATCGTGCCGCCCAACATTCCCGGTGAATTGTACACGCGCGGCTACAGTGTGATGCTGGGCTATTGGGACGACGCGGAAAAGACCGCCGACGCGCTCGATAAATCCGGCTGGATGCATACCGGCGATCTCGCCACCATGGACGAGACTGGCTATGCCAACATCGTCGGACGCCTCAAGGACATGGTGATCAGAGGCGGCGAAAATGTCTATCCGCGCGAGATCGAGGAATTCCTGTTCCGCCATCCCAAGATCGAAAGCGTGCAGGTGATCGGTCTGCCCGACCAGAAATATGGCGAGGAACTTTGCGCTTGGGTGAAGCTCAAGCCCGGCGAAAGCGAAACGCCGGAGGCGATCCAGGCCTTCTGCAAGAACCAGATCGCGCATTACAAGATCCCGCGCTACATCCGCTTCGTCGATGCCTTCCCGATGACGGTCACCGGCAAGGTGCAGAAATTCATGATGCGCGAACAGATGATCGAGGAGTTGGGCCTCGAGGTACAGAAGACGGCGTGATGATGACACCGCCGCTACGTCAATCCCCCTCTCCGCCCCTTGGGGGGAGAGGGAGGGGCCCATCGCGAAGCGATGGGAGGGTGAGGTGGGCTGGCTCGGAGCGGGCCCCTCACCCCGACCCTCTCCCCCGTTCGGGGGAGAGGGAGAAATTGGGTTGCCGGTAGTGTCCATCCTCAAGACCGCGCTCGATCCGCGCGCGGAGAATTTCCGCGCCAATGAGGCGTATATGCGCCTTCTGGTCGATGATCTGCGCGCGCGCCTCAGTGAGATCGCCAAGGGCGGCGGCGACGCTTCGCGAGAACGCCATTTGTCGCGCGGAAAATTATTGCCGCGCGACCGGGTGAACAATCTGCTCGATCCCGGCGCGCCGTTTCTCGAATTCTCGGCGTTCGCCGGTTACAAAATGTATGCCGACGATGTGCCGGCCGGCGGCATCATCACCGGCATCGGCGTGGTGATGGGGCGCGAATGTGTCATCATCGCCAACGATGCGACGGTGAAGGGCGGCACCTATTATCCGATCACGGTGAAAAAGCATCTGCGCGCGCAGGAGATCGCGCGCGAGAACCGGCTGCCGTGTCTTTATCTGGTGGATTCGGGCGGCGCCAACCTGCCCAACCAGGACGAGGTGTTTCCCGACCGCGACGATTTCGGCCGCATCTTCTTCAACCAGGCGACCCTCTCCGCCGCCGGCATTCCACAGATCGCGCTGGTGATGGGGTCGTGCACCGCGGGCGGCGCCTATGTCCCCGCCATGTCCGACGAGACCATCATCGTCAAGGATCAGGGCACCATTTTTCTCGGCGGGCCGCCTTTGGTGAAGGCCGCGACCGGCGAGGTGGTGACGGCGGAGGAACTGGGCGGCGCCGAACTGCATACCCGCATCTCCGGCGTCGCCGATCATCTGGCACTGGACGATGCGCATGCGCTGGGCATTGCGCGCCGCATCGTCGGCAATTTGAATATCATGAAGCGGCCGATGCTCGACCTTGCCGAGCCGCGCGCGCCGCTTTATCCCGCCGACGATCTCTACGGCATCGTGCCGAGCGACACGCGCAAGCCTTACGATGTGCGCGAAATCATCGCGCGTCTCGTCGATGCCAGCGAATTCGACGAGTTCAAGCGCCTTTATGGCGAGACGCTGATCACCGGCTTCGCGCGCCTCTGGGGCTATCCGGTCGGCATCCTTGCCAATAACGGCATCTTGTTTTCGGAAAGCGCGCTGAAGGGCGCGCATTTCATCGAGCTGTGCGCGCAGCGTGGCATTCCCTTGATCTTTCTCCAGAACATCGCGGGCTTCATGGTCGGCCGCAAATACGAGGCGGGCGGCATCGCCAAGGACGGCGCCAAGATGGTGACAGCGGTCGCCTGCGCGCGCGTACCGAAATTCACCGTGATCATCGGCGGCTCGTTCGGCGCCGGAAATTACGGCATGTGCGGGCGCGCCTACGATCCGCGCTTCCTCTGGATGTGGCCGAATGCGCGCATCTCGGTGATGGGCGGGGAGCAGGCGGCGTCGGTGCTGGCGACCGTGCGCCGCGACAATCTCCGGACCCGCGGCAAGGAATGGAACGCCGAGGATGAAGAGGCGTTCAAGCGCCCCATTCGCGCGCAATACGAGGCGCAGGGCCATCCCTATTATGCCAGTGCGCGGCTGTGGGACGATGGCGTGATCGACCCCGCGGATACCAGGCGCGTGCTGGCGCTCGGCCTGTCGGCCAGCCTCAATGCGCCGATCGAGAAAACCCACTTTGGCGTCTTCCGGATGTGACAATGAGCAAACTCACCATCGCAATTGATGCGCGCGGCGTCGCGACGCTGACGCTCAACCGGCCCGAGGTTCATAACGCGTTCGACGACGGGCTGATCGCCGAATTGACCGAAGCGCTGGCGCGGCTCGCGCCGGACCCCGCGGTGCGCGTGCTGGTGCTGACCGGCGCGGGCGCGAATTTTTCCGCCGGCGCCGATTTGAACTGGATGCGCCGCATGGGCGGTTTCAGCGCGGCCGAGAATTTGGCGGACGCGATGGGCCTCGCCACGATGCTGCGGCGGCTGAACGAATTTCCGAAGCCCACCGTCGCGCGCGTCAATGGCGCGGCGTTCGCCGGCGGCGTCGGGTTGATCGCGTGCTGCGACATCGCCATCGCCGCGACCGAGGCGGTATTCGCCGTCAGCGAAGTGCGTTTCGGTCTGGTGCCGGGCACCATCGGCCCCTATCTCGTCGCGGCCATCGGATCGCGCGCGTCGCGCCGCTTGTTCCAGACCGCCGAGCGCATCGCGGCGGACGAGGCGCGGCGCATCGGCCTGATCCACGAGATCGTGCCGCGCGCCGAGCTCGATACGCTGGTGGAGAAATTCGTCGCGATGCTGCTCGAGGGCGGCGCGCGGGCGCAGGCGGTGTCGAAGCGGCTCGCCATCGATCTCGCCAATCGCGATGTCGATGATGAGGTCTTGCGCGATACCTCCAAGGCCAGCGCCGATGCGCGCGCCGGCGCCGAGGGGCGCGAAGGGACGACGGCCTTCCTGGAGAAGCGCAAGCCCGCGTGGCGGCCATAGCGCTGCCGGAACAATTGCGTTCTTCGACTACTCGCCCCGATTTCATCGGGGCTGCGTGCTCAGGATGAGGTGAAATTTTGATGGCACGAAGAAAAATCCTCATCCCGAGCGCGGAGCGCCGCGTCAGCGGCGCGAGCAGTCGAGGGACGCACGAACGAATTTCCAACATGATCGCATGTTCCAAAAACTGCTGATCGCCAATCGCGGCGAGATCGCGTGTCGGGTGATCCGCACAGCGCGCCGAATGGGCATCGCCACGGTCGCGGTCTATTCCGATGCCGATGCCGACGCGTTGCATGTGCGCGACGCCGACGAGGCGGTTCGCATCGGCCCGGCGGCACCGCGCGACTCCTATCTCAATGGCGCGGCGATCATCGACGCGGCACGCCAGATGGGCGCGCGGGCGGTCCATCCCGGCTATGGCTTCCTGGCCGAGAATGCCGATTTCGCGGCGGCGGTCGCGACAGCCGGGCTGGTCTTTGTCGGTCCCTCGGCGGACGCGATCCGGGCCATGGGCTCGAAGGCGGCGGCCAAGCAATTGATGGAACTCGCCGGGGTGCCGGTGGTGCCCGGCTATCATGGCGACGATCAGCATCCCGAGCGCCTCGCCGATGCGGCACGACAGATCGGCTATCCGGTGCTGATCAAGGCCTGGGCCGGCGGCGGCGGCAAGGGCATGCGGGTGGTCGAGCGGCCGGGCGAACTCGCGGCCGCGCTGGCGGGCGCCCAACGCGAAGCGCTGTCGGCGTTCGGCGACGACCGGGTGCTGATCGAAAAATATCTGGAGCGGCCGCGCCATATCGAGGTGCAGGTGTTCGGCGACCGCTTCAATAATGTCGTCCACCTGCACGAGCGCGATTGTTCGGTGCAGCGTCGCCATCAAAAGGTGATCGAGGAGGCGCCCGCGTTCGCCCTCGACCCCAGCATGCGGCGCGCGCTGCACGAGGCCGCCGTGACCGCCGCGCGCGCGGTGCGCTATGTCAATGCCGGCACCATCGAGTTCATCGTCGAGGGCACCGATTTCTATTTCATGGAAATGAACACGCGCCTCCAGGTCGAGCATCCGGTGACGGAGATGATCACCGGCCTCGATCTGGTCGAGTGGCAATTGCGCGTGGCGGCGGGCGAGGCGCTGCCGCTGGAACAGGACCAAATCACCGCGCGGGGCCATGCCGTCGAGGCGCGCGTCTACGCCGAGGATCCCGAGCGCGACTTCCTGCCCGCCACCGGAACACTGGTGCGATTGCGCGCGCCGCCACCCGCGCCCGATCTGCGCATCGAAACGGGGGTGCGCGAAGGCGATCGGGTGACGCCGTTCTATGACCCGATGATCGCCAAGCTGGTGGCCTGGGGCGCGGATCGCGCGGCCGCGATCCATCGCCTCGCCGACGGATTGTCGCAATACCGGATCGCCGGCGTGACCACCAATCGCGATTTCCTGTTGCGGCTGACGCGTCAGCCCGATTTCATCGACGGCGCCGTCGATACCGGCTTCATCCCGCGCCATCGCATCGCGCTGGCCGCGCCCGCCGCGCCGGAAGCTGCCTATCTCGCGGCGAGCCGCGCCCTGATCGCCGACGAGAAGCCGGCGGCCAGCGGCGACCCGCACTCGCCCTGGGCGATGCGCGACGGCTGGCGGCTGGACGGTCCGGTCGCGCGGGAAATCGGCTGGCGAGAGGGCGACGGCGAGCGGGTTGTCTCGATCCGCGACGGCGACATCGCCATGCCGCGAGTGGCGGACGAAATTGACGTCGTGAGAATCGGCAGCCGCTTCACCGTCATCGACGGCAACGGCTCGTGGCAGCTCGACTATGTCGATCCCTGGGCCGACCGCGCGGATGTCGCGGCGGCGGGCGGGCGGCTTACCGCGCCGATGCCGGGCAAGATCGTGCAGGTGCTGGCGCGCTCGGGGGAGACGGTGAAACGCGGCCAGCCGATCCTTATCTTGGAAGCGATGAAGATGGAGCACACCATCGCCGCCCCGGCCGACGGCATTGTCGATGCCATCAATTATGCGGTGGGCGAACTGGTCGATGAAGGCGCCGTGCTGATCGGCTTCACCCCGGCGGCGGGTTGAATGGCGGCGTTGCCCCGGTATGTGCGCCTGGTTGAGGTCGGGCCGCGCGACGGGCTGCGGAACGAGGCGCGGATAATTCCCGCCGCGACCAAGATCGCGCGCCCGAAGCCGCCGCCGACGTCGCCGCGAACTATATGCTCGACGAGCAGTCGAACCACGGACCGCTCCTCGGGATGAGGGTTTTTCTTACTGCCGTTTTCCCAAGCTCCTCATGCCGAGGAGCGCGCGCCGCGCGCGTCTCGAAGCACGCATGGGAGCTTTGCCGGGCGGCGCTTAAGGAAAAATGACGCCGTTCTCGTTGCTGACGACGAATTTACCCTGACGCATCAGGAAATCATCGACTACCGCGAAGCAGGCTTCGGGCCGGTCGGTGTCGACCGCATGGGCGGCGTCATAGACCATCACGACATGGCAATCGGGCAGCTTCTCGCGATAGTGCCGGCCCATCGCCGGCGGAATCAGCCGGTCGGCGGTGCCCATCAGCACCAGCACCGGCACCTTGGTATCAGCCATCCGCGCCTCCATCTCGGTGTCGCGTCCGGGGCCGATGATGCGCATGGCGAAGCCCATGTTTTTCTTCATCGCCTCGGGATTCGGCGGCGGCCCGGCGGGGATGCGCTCGGGATGGGCGTACATGATGGCGCGCATTTCCGCTGGCGAACTCGGCGGCACCGCATTCTCGGGACGAATGGCCGCCGGCGCGATCAGCACCGCCGCCGTGATTTTCTCCGGATGCAGGATCGTGGTCCACAGCGCCAGCTTGCCGCCGAAGGAAATGCCCATCACCGCGAACTTGTCGATGCCGAGCGCGGCGACGGCCGCGCCCATGGTCGTGGCCAGCTCCGCCATCGATTGGGTGCGGGTGTTGACCGGTGAGTCGCCGAAGCCCGGCACTTCGAACGCGATGATGCGGCGCTTCGCGGCGAGCATGTCGTGCATCTTGGAAAGATGAACGCCGCCTCCGCCATGGAAAAACACCAAAGGCTCGCCCTGGCCGGCTTCGAGATAGCGGATGCGAAATCCGTCCGCCTCGACGTAATGCTCCTGAAAACTCATGTCACTTATTCCATTTCGTGGAGGCGCGGCAGCACCTTGGCGCCGAACAGTTCGATGGCGTGGCGTGCCTTGTCATCGGTCGGATGCATGAAGATCAGGTCGAGAATGCCGGCGCCGATCTCGTCGCGGATGCGGCCGATCTGCGTCATCACCGTCGCGGGCGAACCGAGCAGAATCTGCCCGTTCTCGACCGCGTCCTTGATCGCGCCCGGTCGGCCGACGCGGCCGCGCTGCGCCTCGAAATCGCGGCCGTAATAGGAGGTGCCGGCCACCGCCTGCTCGAGCGCGGGATTGGAGATCGAAAACCGCCGCTGCGCCGGCAAGTTCGCCATGTCCGCCTGCGCCTGATCGTCGGTATCGGCGACATGGATGCCGCAGCGATAGATGATGTCGTTCGGCGTCGGCGTCCATCCCGCGATATTGGCTTGTTCGCGGTAATATGCGGCGGCCTTGGTCGCCAGCGGAATCGTCGTCACCGCGAAGCCGAGGCCGACCTGGTTCTTGGCCGCGAACTCGCCCGATTCCGGACTGGAGCCCGACATATAGATCGGCGGATGCGGTTTCTGTACCGGGCGCGGCCACACCGAGATGGCGCGGAATTCATAGTGCCGCCCCTGCCAGCCGAAGGGCTGCGGCTCGGTCCACGCCATGCGCAGCAATTGCAGCGCCTCCTGAAACCGCGCGCGCGATTCCTCGGGATTGATGTTGTAGGTGACATATTCGTTGGGCGTGCCGCGCATCAGGCCCGCGATCACCCGGCCGCCGGTGATGGTGTCGAGCATCGCGAATTCCTCGGCGACGCGCACCGGGTTGAGCATCGGCAGGGTCGGGCCCAGCACCGCGATCTTGGCCCGCTTCACCACCTGGGTCAGCGCGCCGGCCAACAGCATCGGATTGGGCGTCAGCGAAAACGGCGAGAAATGATGCTCGGCCACCGTCACCCAGTCGAAGCCGATCTCGTCGGCGAGGCGGAACCGCTCGATCGCGCTGCTAAAGGAATGGGCGGCCGCTTCCTGGGAATAGACATCGGCGGGGACGGGCCAGCCGGGGGACGCGGTGCCCTGATAGGCGACGGGAGAGAACAAGGCGGCCTTCATGGGCGCTCCACTAAATATATTATCGTTGCGGCGCGGACGTTACGGGGCTTTCACGCCCGCTTCAAGCGCGCATTCCATGGTTCCGGCGCGTCGGACGAGGGCTTGTCGTGGCCCGGATTTGACGCAACCTGTACGGTGCTGTACAGTCCCATCATGGACACCCTGCGTAAGGGCGCGGAGGAAGCGCGCAACCAGCTTCCCGACCTGCTCGATGCCGCCGAGAAAGGCCAATCGACGGTCATTACCCGGCATGGCAAGCCAGTGGCGGCGCTCGTGCCGATGAAGGATTATGTACGGTCGGCACGTCAGCTTTCGATCCTGGATCTTGAGGGGTCGGGTCGAGGCTTGTGGGGCGACGATAGCACGGAGACGATTCGCAAAATGCGCGACGAATGGGACCGCTAGGTCCCGATGATTTGCCGGAGGACGCGCTCCTTCTGTTGGATTCCGCGCCGATTATTTATATCTTTGAGAAGCATCCCAATTTCGCGCCGCGGTTCCGGCCATTCTTCGTGGCGCAGCGCGAGGGCCGCCTTCGGTTTGCCGTCACGCCGATAACCATCACCGAAGTCCTGACCGGTCCACTTCAAGTCGGCGATGAAGCCCTGATGGAGCGTTACCGGGCAGCGATCGCTTCCTGGGAATTCGTCAACCTCACCATCGACATCGCCGAAAGTGCGGCGCGATTGCGCGCCTCGCTGCGGCTGAAGCTCCCCGATGCGCTTCAAGTTGCGAGTGCTTTGGCAATCAATGCGGCCGCCCTCGTGACCCATGATCGCGACTTTTCCCGCGTGCGGTCGCTGCGCGTGATTTCCTAGCGAGGCCGTCAGGCGCGTCGTGCGTCCCGGATCGCCTGCCAGACCCGATGCGGGGAGGCGGGCATGTCGATATGCCTGATCCCAAAGACCGACAGCGCATCGACCACCGCGTTCATCACCGCGGGCAGCGAGCCCGAACAGCCAGCCTCGCCGCATCCCTTGACGCCGAGGATATTGCTGTTGGCCGGCACCGGATGGCTGTGGAAGGAGAAGCTCGGCACGTCGCCTGCGCGGGGCATGGCGTAATCCATGAACGAGCCGGTCAGGAGCTGACCCGCGCTGTCATAGCGCGTCATCTCCATCAGCGCTTGGCCGATACCCTGGACGACGCCGCCATGGACCTGGCCCTCGACCATCAGCGGATTCACGATGACGCCGAAATCATCGACCATGTGATAGCGCGCGATCTGCACCACCCCGGTCTCGGGGTCGATCTCGACCTCGCAGACGTGACAGCCATTGGGGAAGGCCGAAGGCGGCGTGTCCGCCACCAGCGAGACATCGAGCGAGCTCGGCAGGCCCTCCGGCAGGGTCGATGCGGCGCGCAGGCGCTCGTTCAGTTCCATGATGCCGATGGCACGATCGGTACCGGCGATGGTGAAGCGCCCGCCCGCGAATTCGATATCGGCGACCGCCGCCTCGAGGAAATGGCCGGCGAGCTGCTTGCCCTTGTCGATCACCTGGTCGCTGGCCTGCACGATGGCGGTGCCGCTCGACATGATCGAGCGCGAGCCGCCGGTGCCGCCGCCGAACAGCAACTCGTCGCTGTCGCCCTGCAGCAGCCGGATGCGGTGGAAGGGAATGCCGAGCTTTTCGACCAGCACCTGCGCGAAGGGCGCGGCGTGGCCCTGGCCGTAATCGAGCGTGCCGGTGATGATCGTGACGTCGCCATTGGTCTCGAACCGGATGCCGCCCATTTCCTTGCCCGGTGGTGCCGTCACTTCGAGATAGTGACCGATGCCGCGGCCGCGCAGCTTGCCGCGCTTCTCGCTGTCGGCGCGGCGCGCGGCGAAACCGTTCCAGTCGGCGGCGTCGATGCCTTCCGTCAGCAGCGCCGGATAATCGCCGCTGTCATAGATAAGATTCGACGGTGTCTTATAGGGAATCTGCGACGGCTGGATGTGATTGCGACGGCGCAGCGCGAGCGGGTCGATGCCCATTTCCAGCGCGGCCAGCGTCACCAGCCGCTCCATATAATAATTGCCCTCGGGCCGCCCGGCGCCGCGATAGGCGCCGACCGGCGTCGCGTTGGTCAGGACGCATTTGGTCGAGACCTCGACCAGCGGCGTGCGATAGACGCCGATGACATTCTTCACCGCGTTGGTGGTGACCTGCAGCGGCAGGCCGAGAAAGGCGCCGTAATTGCCGTGGCCGCTGAGGCGCACGGCGAGAAAATTACCCTCCCGGTCGAGGGCGAGTTCTGCCGTCACCTCATGATCGCGGCCGTGATTGTCGGAGACGAAGGCGCCGCTGCGATCGTCGGTCCACTTCACTGGCCGGCCCAGTTGCTTCGCGGCGTGGATCGCGGCGATGTATTCGGGATAGGCGATGATCTTCATGCCGAACGAGCCGCCGACATTGCCGGTCAGCACCTGCACCTGCTTAGGCGGCACTTGGAGGATGTCGCCGGCGAGACTCTGGCGCAGGCCGAACACGCCTTGCGAGCAGACATTGAGGATGTAGCGGCCATCCCTGAACTCGGCGATGGCGGCGCGCGGCTCCATCGGGTTGACGACGATGCGCTGGCTCTTCGGCATCAGCGTGGTGACATGGGCGGCCCTGGCAAAGGCGGCGTTCACCGCCTCCGTGTCGCCGTAATGAAAATCGAGCGCGATATTCCCCGGCGCCTCGTCATGCACCAGCGGCGCGCCGGGCGCGATCGCCTCCGCGATGCCGGTGACGGCGGGTAGTTGCTCGATATCGAGGACCACAGTTTCGACCGCGTCCTTGGCTTGCGCGATGGTGGCGGCGACGACGCAGGCGACCGCCTCGCCGGCGTAACGCACCTTGCCCGACGCGAGGGCGGGGCGCGGCTTCAGCTTGACCGGCGAGCCGTCGCGATTGGGGATCATGGTCGGCGCCTTGGTCATGCCGATGCCGGCCTTGGCCAGATCGTCCCAGATATAAACGCCCAGCACGCCGGGCATCGTCTTCGCCGCGGCGGTGTCGAGGCTCTTGATGATGCCGTGCGCATAGGGGCTGCGCACCATCACCGCATAGACCTGGCCGGGGAAATTCAAATCGTCGGTATAGCGGCCTTCGCCCTTCAATAATTTCGGGTCTTCGGTGCGCGACACCGGCTGGCCGATGCCGAATTTCATCAAGGCGAGTGCGTTGCTGTCATCCATCGTTCACATGCCAACTCTGTGGATTGCTCTATCTGGGGAATGTTTTAGCCCAAATCGGCGCGCCCAGTCTTGTTTCCTCGACGACCCTCGCCTTCCTCGCGCGCAGGGGCGGCTATTCGCTGGCGTGGATGAAGTCGCGCAGCTGAGGGTAGATTTGAGTCTGCCATTTCCGGCCGGCGAAGACGCCGTAATGTCCGACGCCGGTCTGGAGGTGATGACGCTTCATGGCGGCCGGTATGCCGGTGCACAGATCGTGTGCCGCCAGGGTCTGGCCGGCCGAACAGATATCGTCGCGCTCGCCCTCGATGGTGAACAGCGCGGTGCGGGTGATCGCGCTCGGCTCGATCTGGGCGCCGCGATAGGTCAGCTTGCCGAGTGGTAATTCATGGTCCTGGAAAATCTTGGACACCGTTTCCAGATAGAACTCGGCAGGCAGGTCCATCACCGCGAAATATTCCTCATAGAAGGCGCGGATGGTGTCGGCCTCTTCGGCTTCGCCTTGGACAATGTGCTGGTAGAGATCGTGAAAGCTTTTGATATGCCGCTCGGGATTCATGCCGAGGAAGCTGGCCAGCTGCAGAAAGCCGGGATAGACCCGGCGGAACGCACCGGCGAAGCGGAGCGGCACGCTGCCGATCAGCGTCTGCTCGAACCAAGGCAGCGGATGCGACGTGGCGAACGCATCGACCTCGGTCGGATTGACGCGGGTATCGATCGGCCCCGCCATCAGCGTCAGGCTGCGCGGCTGCACGGGACTATTGTCCTGTGCCAACAGCGCCGCCGCGGCGAGTGCCGGCACCACCGGCTGGCAGACCGCCACCAGATGCGCGCCGGGCCCCAGCTTTCCCAAGAACCGCATCAGATGCTCGATATATTCGTCGAGGCCGAAGCGGCCATGGCTCAACGAAACGTCGCGCGCATTGTGCCAGTCGGTGATGTAGACATCGTGCTCCGGCAGCATGGTGCGCACGGTGTCGCGCAGCAGCGTCGCGAAATGACCCGACAGCGGCGCCACCAGCAGCACCGGCGATTGCGCGGGCGCGGCCGCCTTGCGGAAATGCAGGAGCGTGCAGAATGGCGTCGTGTCCACCGCTTCCTCGTGGACCGCGATGTCGCGCTCGCCGACGCGGGTCGTGGCAATGCCATAGTCGGGCCGGCGATGGGTCAGGGCGGTGCGGCCCATGATCTCATAGGTCGCCGACAGGCGCCGGGTCAGGGCATCGTCGAACCCCTTGCCCTGGAAATAAGCGAGCTGATCCACCGCGAAACGCGCCATTGCGCGAAACGGCTCGGTCATGTCGCTTTGGGCTTGATAGAGCGCGTACATCATCGCCCGAGCAATGCCGTTCTGACGATCAGCAGCAAGAATTGCAGGTCCTGGTTTTTGCGGGGATGGCGATGGGAAAGATTGCCGGAGTGGAATTAGAGGAACACATCGTACGCCGGAATGATCCTGCGGTTCGGGCTGAAATGCTATAGCTTTCTGGCCCCTATGGGGCCGTCATTGCGTTACCAAGCCAGTATCACGCTGGTATCACGCTGGTATCATTCCTTGATCCAGCGCTCGGTGCCGATTTTCTTGCCGCCGGCATAGGTCCAGAACCCGGACCAGGAGCCGTCGGGCTGCTCGGCATAGAGCGCGAGGCCGGTATGGTCGCCCGATTTGTAGGAGACGGCGATGAAGTCCTTCGACCCGATGCCGGTGCCGACATATTTGTCACCCTCGATATCCCAGACGACCTTGAAGGTATCGCCGGTCTTGGAGATGGCGACCTCGCCGGAATATTTGCCGTCGCCGCCGGGATTGGTGCCGGCGACGCGATAATTTCCGACCGGATCGGCCAGCGCGACGCCGTAGCTCAACACCAAAGCGGCGACGATGGATAATGCAAGGCGCATGCTGTTCCCCCCTGGTAATGGTCCTTCAGGCCGCCTTGGCGGCGTTGATCGTGCTCCATACATTAAGCGGTGTCGCCGGCATGTCGATGGTCTTGACGCCCAGCGGCGCCAGCGCGTCGATGATGGCGTTGATCACCGCCGGCGGCGCGCCGACCGAGCCGGCCTCGCCGGCGCCCTTGATGCCGAGCGCGTTGGTCTTGCACGGCACGTTGTTAAAGCCGCACTCGAACTCCGGCATGTCCTCCGCGCGCGGCATGGTGTAGTCGGTGAAGCTGCCGGTCAGCAACTGGCCCGATTCCGGGTCATAGCGCACGATTTCCTGGAGCGCCTGGCCGAAGCCCTGGGCCAGTCCGCCGACGATCTGCCCCTCGACGATCAGCGGATTGATCACCATGCCGACATCGTCGACGACGGTATAGCGGTCGATCCGCACCATGCCGGTTTCGGGATCGATCTCCAATTCGCAGATGTGGCAGCCATTGGGGAAGTTCGGCACGCCGTCGGCGGTGCCGCTGGCCTCCAGCCCGACGCCGAAATCCGGCGGCAGGAACATCGGTGCATAGGCCGCCTTGGCGACATCGACCAGCGCCATCGATTTATCGGTGCCGACGATGGTGAAGCGGCCGTTTTCGAACTGAATATCCGCCGGCGCCGCCTCCATCAGGTGGCTGGCGAGGCTCTTGGCCTTTTCGACGAGGTTCGCCGCCGCGACCTTCAGCGCGCCGCCGCCCACTGACGAAGTGCGCGAGCCATAGGTGCCGCGACCGAACGAGACCTGGTTGGTATCGCCCTGAATGAACCGGATGCTCTCGAATGGCACGCCCAGCCATTCCGACACCATCTGCGCGAAGGTGGTGGCGTGGCTTTGACCATGGCTGAAGGTGCCGGCGACGATGGTGACCGAGCCGCTGGGATCGAACCGCAGCTCCATGCGGTCGTTGAAGATGCCGCACGTCTCAAGATAATAGATCAGGCCCCGGCCGCGCATCTTGCCGTTCGCGGTGCTGGCGGCTTTGCGCGCGCCATAGCCGTCCCAATCGGCCATCTCGATGCATTTCGCCATGGTAGCGGCGAAATCGCCGCTGTCATAGGTGACGCCGGTCTGGGTGGTGTGCGGCATCGCGGATGAGGCGATGAAATTGCGCCGCCGGATTTCGACGGGATCCATGCCCATTGCCCGCGCCGCGTGCTCGATCAGCCGTTCGGTGAAATAGGTCGCCTCCGGCCGGCCGGCGCCGCGATAGGGACCCATCGGCGCGGTGTTGTTGAAGACGGCATGGCCGGTGAGATAGAGCGCCGGCACGGTATAGACTTGCGGGATCATCGACAGCGCCGACATCGCCGGAATGACCCCGGCGCCGGAGACATTGCCGCCCAGCGGCGTGATGCTGTGCGCGCGCACGCCCAGAATCTTGCCGTCCTTGTCCAGCGCCATTTCGCCGGTGACGATCTGGTCGCGGCCATGGGTGTCGTTCAGCAGCCCCTCGCTGCGCGACGAAATCCATTTCACCGGCCGGCCGATCTTCTTTGACGCCCACAGTACCAGCGCCTCTTCGGGGTAAACGTCGCCTTTCATGCCGAAGCCGCCGCCGACATCCTTGGCGATGACGCGGACCTGGCTTTCCGGCACATGGAATATCTGGCCGGCGATGGTGGCGCGCGCGCCATGCGGGTTCTGGGTCGTGGTGTAAAGCGTATAGAAATCGTCGCCCGCGTTGTAATCGCCCATGTAGCCGCGCGTCTCCATTGAATTGGCGGAGACGCGGTTGTTGATCATGCGCAGGGTGACCCGGTGGGCGGCGGCGGCGAAGGCGGCGTCGGTCGCCTCTTTATTGCCCATCGCCAGCGAGAAGATGATGTTGCCGGTCGGGCATTCGTCCCAAATCTTGGGCGCGCCGTCCTTCAGCGCGGCCTCGGCATCGATCACCGCGGGCAGAGACGCGTACTCGACCGCGACCAGTTCGGCGGCGTCCTGCGCCTGGGCCAGCGTCTCGGCGACGACGAATGCCACGCGCTCGCCGACATAGCGCACCTTGCCGGTCGCCAGCAGAAAGCGCGGCGCGCGGAAGCCCTTGGGCCCACCCATATCCTCGGGCATCAGCGGGAACATCGGCCCGACGCCCTCGGCCGCGGCATCGGTGCCGGTCAGCACGCACAGCACGCCGGGCGCGGCTTCGGCTGGGCTTTTGTCGATACTTACGATCCGGGCATGGGCGTGCGGCGACAGGACTTGAACCGCATAGGCTTGGCGGGGCAGGGTTATGTCTTCAATATAGGTGCCATGCCCGGTGAGGAACCGTTTATCCTCGACCCGGCGGATAGGTTGCCCAATGCCGAAACCTGCCATGTCTCTCTCTCCGATTGCCGACGCGGCGCGTGCCCCATGCTAATGCAAACGGCCGGCGCGAAGGCAAAAAAATGGCGGAAATCCGCTATATACAATCATGATTAGCGATGCGCTGTTTCGCCGGGTCGTGACCACGCCGCTGGCGCTGCCGCAGCTATTCACCAGCGCCAAATCGTTCGAGGACAATCTGCTGATCGGCAGCCCCACCCTGAATGGCTGGGGGCTGCACGAAGCGCGGGTGACGGTGGCGCACCGGATCACCGCCGCGCGCCGCCGGCGCCTCGCGCCGCTGGTCAGCGCCGAGGCGCGGGCCGATTTCGCCCGCGACGGCTATATCGTGCGGCGCGATTTCCTGCCGGCGGCCGACTTCGCGGCGCTGCGCGGCGAGGTTGCCGCCTATCGCTGCACCGTGCGCGAAAAGTTCGAGGGCGATACCAAGCTGCGCAAGATCACCGCGACCCCGGCGGTGCTGGCGGCGCTGCCGGCCCTGCGCGCGCTGTTGGCGAACGCCGAATGGCGCCATCTCATCGCCTATGTCGGCGGGCGCGCGGCGGCGCCTTCGGTCTATCTCCAAAGCGTGCTGCGTCATGTCCGCGCCGGCGATCCCGATCCGCAGACCCTGGTCCATGCCGACACGTTCCACCCCACGGTGAAGGCGTGGCTGTTCCTGACCGACGTGCCCGAGGATGAGGGGGCATTCTCCTATGTTCCCGGCTCCCACATCCTGACGCCGCGACGGCTGGCCTGGGAGCGCGCGCGCAGCCTCGAGGCCGCGCATTCGACCGACGGCGAGACGCGGGAAGGCTCCTTCCGTGTCGCGGTGGCGGAACTGGCGCGCCTCGGCCTGCCGCCGCCGCGCGTGCTGGGCGTGCCGGCGAATACGCTGGTGGTGGCCGACACATTCGGATTTCACGCGCGCGGCCCTAGCGCGCGGTCCAGCCTGCGCGTCGAAGTGTGGGCGATCGGCAAGCGCACGCCCTTCATTCCCTGGGCGGCGATCGACGCGCCGATTTCGGGAAGCTGGCTGCGCAACGCCGAGAATGGCTGGCAATCGCGCGAGACAACGGCGTTCGACCCAAGCTGAATCGTTACTATATAACGTCATGCCATGACCCACGCCGTGCCATGACCGAACCCGATTCCGACCATGCGGCCCGCGATCCGGTGTGCGGGATGAGCGTCGATTCCGCGACCGCCAAGTACCGGCATGACTATCGCGGCACGACGCATTATTTTTGCGGCGCGCGGTGCCGCGACAAATTCATCGCCGAACCGGAGAAATATCTAAACCCGCCGCCGGCACGCCCGGCGCCGCCTGGCGCGGCGCCGGGCGTGCCGTGGACCTGCCCGATGCATCCCGAGATTGTGCGCGACGGGCCGGGCGCCTGTCCCAAATGCGGCATGGAGCTGGAGCCTGCTTCGGTGACGGCGGCGGACGCGCCCAACCCGGCGCTGATCGATATGAGCCGCCGCTTCTGGATCGCGCTGGCGCTGGCGCTGCCGCTGTTCCTGCTGGCGATGGCCGACGATCTTTTCGGCGCGCCGGTGTCGCGCGCGCTGACGCCGGCGGGCTTCGTCTGGCTGCAATTCGCGCTGGCCAGTCCGGTGGTGCTGTGGGCGGGCGCGCCGTTCTTCGTACGCGGCTGGCAGTCGGTGGTGAATCGCAGCCTCAACATGTTCACGCTGATCGCGCTCGGCACCGGCGTCGCCTATGGCTACAGCGTGGTGGCGGCGGTGATGCCGGGTCTATTCCCGGCTCATGCGAGGATGATGCATGGCGGCATCGCGGTTTATTTCGAGGCCAGTGCCGTCATCGTCACCCTGGTGCTGCTGGGCCAAGTGCTGGAGCTGCGCGCGCGCGCCCAGACCAATGGCGCGATCCGCGCCCTACTGAATCTGGCGCCGAAACAGGCACGCATCCTGCGCGGCGACGGGCGCGAGGAGGATATTCCGCTCAATCAGGTCGCGGTCGGCGACCGGCTGCGCATCCGCCCCGGCGAGCAGGTGCCGGTCGATGGCGTGGTGCTCGACGGGCGCGGCGCCATCGATGAATCGATGATTACCGGCGAGCCGATGCCGGTAGAAAAAGGTCCGGGCGATCCGGTGACAGGCGCGACGCAAAACACCAGCGGCAGCCTGATCATGCGCGCCGAGCGGGTCGGCGCCGCGACGGTGCTGGCGCGCATTGTCGCCATGGTCGGCGAGGCGCAGCGCACGCGCGCCCCGATCCAGGGTTTGGCGGACCGGGTCGCGTCGTGGTTCGTGCCGGCGGTGATGGCCATTGCGATCGCGTCGGCGATTGCCTGGGGCGTCTGGGGACCGGAGCCGAAAATCGCCTATGCGCTGTTGAACGCCGTCGCGGTGCTGATCATCGCGTGTCCCTGCGCGCTGGGCCTCGCGACGCCGATGTCGATCATGGTCGGCATCGGGCGCGGCGCCGGCATGGGCGTCCTGGTGAAAAGCGCCGAGGCGCTGGAGCGGATGGAGACGATCGATACGCTGGTGATCGACAAGACCGGCACGCTGACCGAAGGCAGGCCGCGTCTCGCCGGCATCGAGGCGGTGGTGGGCCTTGGCGGCATCGGCGAAAACGATTTACTGCGCCTCGCCGCCAGCCTGGAGCAGGGCAGCGAGCATCCGCTGGCGGCGGCGATCCTTGGCGCGGCGTCGGATCGCGGCATCGCCCTGCCGGGCGCGCGCGATTTTCAGTCCCATGCCGGGACCGGCATCACCGGCACCGTCGAGGGCCGCGCCGTCGGGATCGGCAATGAAGCGCTGCTGGCGGCGCTAGGCATCGCGCCGGGCGATCTGCCGGCCCGCGCCGAGGCGCGGCGCCGCGAGGGCGAGACGGTGGTGCTGGTGGCGGTCGATGGCCGGGCGGCGGGCATGATCGCGGTCGCCGATCCGATCAAGGACAGCGCCCGCGGCGCGATCGCCAGGCTGCGTCGGGAGGGTATCCGCATCGTGATGCTGACCGGCGACAGCCGCGCCACCGCCGATGCGGTGGCGCGACGGCTCGGCATCGTCGAGGTGATCGCGGAGGTGCTGCCCGATCACAAGGCGGCGGCGGTGAAGCAGCTACAGGCCGAGGGCCGCATCGTCGCCATGGCGGGCGACGGCATCAACGACGCGCCGGCGCTGGCGCAGGCCCAGATCGGCATCGCCATGGGCACCGGCACCGACATCGCGATGGCGAGCGCCGGGATTACGTTGGTGAAGGGCGATCTCGCCGGCCTGATGCGGGCGCGGAATCTGTCGCGCGCGACCATGGCCAATATCCGGCAGAACCTGTTCTTCGCCTTTATCTTCAACGCGGCGGCGGTGCCGATCGCCGCCGGAATGCTCTATCCGTGGACCGGCCTGCTGCTCAACCCGATGATCGCCAGCGCCGCGATGAGCCTCTCGTCGGTGACGGTGGTCGGCAACGCGCTGCGGCTACGCGCGGCGCGGCTCTAAAGGGTCACGCGCCTTCCGCCACGATCTCCTCATAAGCGGGCAAAGTGAGGAAGTCGGGGAATTTCGGCGCCGCCAGCAAATCGGTGAACATCTTGGCGGCATCGCCATAGCGCCCCTTGTCGAACGCCTCGTCGCCCGCCAGCGCCTTGAGCTTCGCCAATTCCTCGTCGATGATCGTCTTGCACGTCGCCAGATCGACGGTGCGCCCGTCGGTCATTTTCGCCTGGTGGCGAATCCATTGCCAGACCTGGGCGCGGCTGATCTCCGACGTGGCGGCGTCCTCCATCAGATTATAAAGCGGCACGCAGCCGATGCCGCGCAGCCACGCCTCGAGATAGCCGATGCCGACATTGAGATTCTGGCGCAGCCCGGCCTCGGTGATGGTGCCCTCCGGCACGCGCAGCAGATCGTCGGCGGTGACGTGGACATCCTGGCGCTTGCGCGCGATCTGGTTCGCCTCCGGCATCTGCTTGTCGAAAATTTCCTTGGCGATCGGCACCAGGCCCGGATGCGCGACCCAGGTGCCGTCATGCCCGTCGCCGGCCTCGCGCAGTTTGTCGGCGCGCACCTTCTCCATCGCCGCCTCGTTGGCGGCGGGATCGTTGCGGATTGGGATTTGCGCCGCCATGCCGCCCATCGCATGCACATTGCGGCGGTGACAGATCTTGATCAGGTGCTGGCTGTAGGAGCGCATGAAGTGCGCGGTCATCGTGACCTGGCCGCGATCCGGCATCACACGTGCCGGGTCCTCGGCGAATTTCTTGATGGTGCTGAAGATATAGTCCCAGCGCCCGCAATTGAGGCCGGCGGAATGATCGCGCAGCTCATAGAGAATCTCGTCCATCTCGAACGCGGCGAGAATGGTCTCGATCAGCACGGTCGCCTTGATGGTGCCCTTGGGCACGCCGAGCCTGGCCTGGGCGTGGACGAACACCTCGTTCCACAGCCGCGCCTCGAGATGCGATTCCATCTTGGGCAGATAGAAATAGGGGCCGGTGTTGCGCGCCATCAATTCCTTCACATTGTGGAAGAAATAGAGGCCGAAATCAAAGAGGCTGCCCGACATCGGCTGGCCGTCGACGATGACATGCGCCTCCGGCAAATGCCAGCCGCGCGGCCGCACCAGCAGGACGGCGGTGCGCGGGTTGAGCTGATAGTGTTTCTTGTTCGATGGATCATCGAACGAGATGTCGCGCCGCACCGCATCCATCAAATTGAGCTGGCCCTCGATCAGATTGGTCCAGCTCGGCGTGTTGGCATCCTCGAAATCCGCCATGAACACGGACGAGCCGGAGTTGAGCGCGTTGATCACCATCTTGCGGTCGGTCGGGCCGGTGATCTCGACGCGGCGGTCGAGCAGATCCTTGGGCAGCGGCGCCACGGTCCAGTCGGCATCGCGGATCGCCTTGGTCTCCGCCAGGAAATCGGGCTTCCAGCCGGCATCGAGCTTGGCCTGAACCTCCTGCCGCCGCGCCAAGAGGCGCTTGCGTTCCGCGCCGAATGTGCGCTCCAGCTCGACGATGAAAGCGATTGCCTCGGGGGTGACGACACGCTCGAAGCCGGGTTTCATCGGCCCCTTGAGTTCCACGCCTTGCGGCAAAGTGATTTGGGCCATGTCAGCCTCCACGCTGGGATAAATAGAGTGCGTCCTCATATCGAGCCGCCCGGCTCGTATTCGAATTTGTCGATCACGATGGTTTCCTTGGCCGCCGCCTCGCACCAGGCGATCATCGCCGGCAATTCCCAGATCGCCTCGGCATAGGTCTCGCACATCGGATCGAGTTCGATCCCGTAGGTGCGGAACCGCGTCACCACCGGCGCGTACATCGCATCGGCGATGGTGAAGTGACCGAACAGGAACGGCCCGCCGGCGCCGTGGCGCGCGCGACAGTCGCGCCAGATGGCCTGCACGCGCGCGATCTGCGCCAGCGCATCGGGCGAGAAGCGGCGGCCGGGAATGATGCGGCGCAAATTCATCGACAGCTCGACCCGCAGATTGGCGAAGCCGGCATGCATCTCGGCGCTCACCGCGCGCGCCAGCGCCCGCGCGCCGGCCTCCTCGGGCCAGAGCCGGGCCGCGGGAAATTCCTCGGCCAGATACTCGCCGATGGCCAGGGATTCCCATACCATGCGCCCCTTATGGTGCAGGGCCGGCACCTTGCCGGAGGGCGATTGCCGCAGGATCGCGTCCTTGCTGCCCTCGTCATAGAGCGGGATCATCACTTCCTCGAACGGCACGCCGAGCTGCTTCAGCGGCAGCCAGCCGCGCAGCGACCAGGAGGAATAGACTCTATTCCCGATATAGATGATGAAGTCCGGCATCGGTTATCCTGGCGCCACTGTGGCGATTGCCGCGCGGCGGCGCAATATCAGAAGAATAGGATGGGGAGAAGCCCTTGTTGCCCTTTATCAGCGATGCGGCCGGCGCGGTTCCGGTAACCCCGGTCGCCGCCGGCGAACTTCCGGCCTGTCTCGGCGGGCTCGATGCCCCGGCGCGGCGCTGGACCGAAACCACCGGCTTCACGGCCGAGCCGGGCCAGGTCGCCCTGCTGCCCGATGCCGAAGGCGGGCTGACGCGGGTGCTGGTGGGGTGGCGCCCGGCGGAGCCGCTGTGGGCGCTGGCGAGCCTGCCCGACACCTTGCCGGAGCGCGGCTACGCGCTCGATGTCGCGCCCGACGCCGCGACCGCGCTGGCGCTGGGCTGGGCGCTCGGCGGCTATCGCTTCACCCGCTATAAGGCGCGCAAGAAGGGCTGGGCCAAGCTGGTCTGGCCGGGCGCGGCGGATCGTGGCCTGGTGGAGCGCCTGGCCGAGGGGATCTTCCTGGCGCGTGATCTCATCAACACCCCGGCCGAGGATATGGGGCCGGCCGAGCTTGCCGCCGCCGCCGAAACGCTGGCAGGCCGCCACGGCGCCGATTGCCGGCTGATCGTCGGCGCCGCGCTGCTGGAGCAGAATTACCCGACCATCCACATGGTCGGGCGGGCCAGCACGGCGGCGCGGGCGCCGCGCCTCGTCGATCTGACTTGGGGCGATCCGGGCGCGCCGAAAGTGACGCTGGTCGGGAAAGGCGTGTGTTTCGACACGGGCGGGCTCGATCTCAAGCCCGGTGGCGGCATGCGGCTGATGAAGAAAGACATGGGCGGCGCCGCGACCATGCTGGGCCTGGCGCACGCGATCATGGCGGCTGGCCTGCCGGTGCGGCTGCGGGTGCTGATCCCGGCGGTGGAGAATTCCGTCTCCGCCGATGCGATGCGGCCGCTCGACATCGTCAAGACGCGCAAGGGCCTGACCGTCGAGATCGGCAATACCGATGCCGAGGGCCGGCTGATCCTGTGCGACGCGCTGGCCGAGGCGGATGGCGAGAACCCGGCGCTGCTGCTGGATTTTGCCACGCTGACCGGTGCGGCGCGGGTGGCGCTGGGGCCCGACCTGCCGGCGCTGTTCGCCAATGACGATAGCCTTGCCGCCGATTTCCTGCGCGCCGGCACTGGGCAGGCCGATCCCTTATGGCGCCTGCCGCTGTGGGCCGGCTATCGCGACATGTATAAAAGCCCGATCGCCGATCTCAACAATGTCTCGGAATCGGGTTTCGCCGGCGCGATCCAGGCGGCGCTGTACCTCCAGGAATTCGTCTCGCCCGGCACGCGCTGGGCGCATGTCGATACCTTCGCGTGGAACCAGAAATCGCGCCCCGGCCGGCCGGAGGGCGGCGAAGCGCTGGCCCTGCGCGCCGCCTATGCCCTGATCGCGGAGCGGTTCGGCCAGTGACTCGTCGATGAGCCAACCGTGAGCCAGGTCCGCGAGCTGCTGCTGGAGAACCCGAAGACCGGCGCGGTGAAGCCGTTCCGCGACGGGTTCGACTGGATTCTGTTCCTGTTCTCGGGCGTGCTTGGGATTCCGCTGTTCGTTCAGCGCCTGCCGCGCTGGGGCGCGATTTTCGTGGCGCTGTGGGTGGTCGATCTGGGGCTGGTCTGGCTGCTGCCGCGCAATTGGAGCCTGGGTGGGCAGGCGGCGATGGCGGCGGTGTTCTTCGCCCTGCAATTATGGCTGGGATTCTACGGCCGCGAGCTGGTGCTGAAGGCCCATGTCGCGCGCGGCTGGCGGCGGCGCGAGCGCGCGCCTAAGCCACGGCAAGGTCGAAAGCGGCGGCCATGAGCGCGCGGGTGTAAGGTTCTTTCGGCGCCGCGAAAATCTCCTTCGCCGGCCCGGCCTCGACCACCTTGCCGTCCTTCATCACGATCAGATCGTGCGCCAGCGCGCGCACCACGCGCAGATCGTGGCTGATGAAGAGATAGGCGAGGCCATGCCGCCGCTGAAGATCGCGCAACAGATCGACGATCTGCGCCTGGATCGAGACATCGAGCGCCGAGGTCGGCTCGTCCAGCATGACGAGGCGCGGCTTCAGCACCAGGGCGCGGGCGATGGCGACGCGCTGGCGCTGGCCGCCGGAAAATTCATGCGGATAGCGGTCGGCGGCCGCGGGATCGAGCCCGACCTCTTGCAGCACGTCGCGAATCAGCACGCGGCGTTCGTCGCGATTGGCGCCGATGCGATGCACCGTCAGCCCTTCCTCGACGATCTGCGCGATCGAGAGGCGCGGCGACAGGCTGGCGAACGGGTCCTGGAACACAATCTGCAATTCGCGGCGTAAGGGGCGCATCGCGCGCTCCGAAATGCCATCGATCGGCCGGCCGGCATAGATGATATCGCCCTCGCTCCGGGTGAGCCGCAACAGCGCCAGCGCCAGCGTCGTCTTGCCGGACCCGGACTCGCCGACAATGCCCAGCGTCTCGCCCTGCCGCACCACCGCATCGACGCCGTCCACCGCCTTGATGTAGCCGACGGTACGGCGGAACAGGCCGGCGCGGATCGGGAACCACACCCGCAGATTCTTGGTCTCCAGCACCACCGGCGGCGGCGGTTCGATCGACACCGGCTCGCCCTTGGGCTCGGCGGCGAGCAGCCGCTTGGTATAGGGATGCTGGGGCCGGGCGAAGATCTCGGCGACGGTGCCGCGCTCGACGATCTCGCCTTGCGTCATCACCATCACCCGGTCCGCCACCTTGCGCACGATGGTCAGATCGTGGGTGATCATCAGCATCGCCATGCCGAAGCGCGCCTGCAATTCCTTGAGCAATTTCAGGAGTTGCGCCTGGATGGTGACGTCGAGCGCGGTGGTCGGCTCGTCGGCGATGAACAGAGCCGGCTCGTTGGCGAGCGCCATCGCGATCATCACGCGCTGGCGCTGCCCGCCCGACAATTGATGGGGATAGGCGTCGAGCCGCTTTTCCGCCTCGCTCAACCCGACCAGCTTCAGCAATTCGATGGCGCGCGCCGTCGCCGCGGCGCGGCCCAGATGCTTGTGCAGGAACAGGGTCTCGGTGATCTGCTTGCGGATGGTGTGCAGTGGGTTCAGCGAGGTCATCGGCTCCTGAAACACCATCGCGACGCGGTTGCCGCGCACCGCGCGCAGTGTCTTGGCGGGCGCGCCGACCAGCTCGCGCCCCTCGAACTTGATGCTGCTGCCCGGCCCGTGGCTGGCGGCGGGATAGGGCAGGAGTTGCAGAATCGATAGCGCCGTCACGGATTTCCCCGACCCGGATTCGCCGACCAGCGCGACCGTCTCGCCCTTGGCGATGTCGAACGAGACGTCCTTTACGGCGGCGACAATCGAGTCACCGGATCGGAACGCGACCGAGAGGTGGGAGACGGACAATAAGTTTTCAGTCATCAGTTTTCAGTCATCAGTTCTGACGCGACCGATCAGGCCGCCGAGCATTCGTTTGACCTCTTGAACATTGGCGCGGAGATCGTCGTGAATTGGAGGCTTTAAGAATTTCAGATCGCGGGCGAGCAGTAAAAAGTAGTCGAGCTCGCTTGCCGATCCCAATGCGATATGGAGAAAGCGCGCCAAATCGGCATTGCTCGAACGGCCGCATCCCTCGGCGATATTCGCCGGAATCGAGGAAGCGGCCCGACGCATCTGGCTTGTGAGGCCAAAACGCTCCGCCGCTGGAAACGGCTCGGTCGCGGCGTACACGGCAATCACAACCGCATGAGCCTTGCTCCAAACCTTGAGGTCGCGGAAATTCTGCATTTCTCCTGACTGAAAACTGACAACTGAAGACTGACAATTACCCTATCCCATCTTCCGCGGATCGAAGGCGTCGCGCACCGCTTCGCCGATGAAGATCAAGAGGCTCAGCATCAGGCCGAGCGTGAAGAACGCGGTCAGGCCCAGCCATGGCGCTTGCAGGTTGCTCTTGCCCTCGGACAGCAATTCGCCCAGCGACGGCGAGCCGGGCGGCAAGCCGAAGCCAAGGAAATCGAGCGAGGTCAGCGTCGTGATCGAGCCATTGAGGATGAACGGCAGGAAGGTCAGCGTCGCCACCATCGCGTTGGGCAAAACATGGCGCCAGATGATCACCGGGTTCGACACGCCGAGCGCCTTGGCGGCGCGGACATAGTCGAAATTGCGCGCGCGCAGAAATTCGGCGCGCACCAGATCGACCAGCGACATCCACGAGAACAGCAGCATAATGCCCAGGAGCCACCAGAAATTTGGCTGGATGATGCTGGAGAGGATGATCAGCAGATAGAGCACCGGCAGGCCCGACCAGATTTCGAGGAACCGCTGTGCCGCGAGGTCGGTCAGGCCGCCGTAATAGCCCTGGATTGCGCCGGCCGCGACTCCGATGATCGAGCTCAGCACCGTCAGCACCAGGCCGAACAGCACCGAAATGCGGAAGCCATAGATGAGGCGCGCGAACACATCGCGGCCCTGATCGTCGGTCCCCAGCCAGTTGACGGCGCTGGGCGGCGACGGCGCGGGCGAAGGCAGGTGGAAATTGATGGCGCGATAATCGAACGGGATCAGCGGCCACAGCATCCAGCCCTTCGCCTCGATGCGCGCCGCCACTTCGGGATCGCGAAAATCGGCGTCGATCGGCAGGTCGCCGCCCAGCTCGGTCTCGGTGTAATCGCGAATGATCGGGAACATGAAATGCCCGTCATAGGACACGATCAGCGGCCGGTCGTTGGCGATGAATTCGGCGAACAGGCTGGCGACGAACAGCACCAGGAAAAACCACATCGACCAATAGCCGCGGCTGTTGGCGCGGAAATTGGCGAGGCGCCGCCGCATCAGCGGCGTAAGCGGCCGCCCCATCATGTGTTGCGGGTCGCGAAATCGATGCGCGGATCGACCAGCATGTAGGTCAGATCGCTGATCAGCTTCATCACCAGCCCGACCAGCGTATAGATGTAGAGCGTGCCGAACATGACCGGGTAGTCGCGGCCCAGCGCGGCCTGAAAGCCCAGCAGGCCCAGCCCGTCGAGCGAGAAGATCACCTCGACCAGCAGGGCGCCGGTAAAGAGGATGCCGACGAACGCGGCGGGAAAGCCCGCGATCACCAGCAGCATCGCATTGCGGAAGACATGGCCATAGAGCACGCGCCGCTCGCTCAACCCCTTGGCGCGCGCGGTCACGACATATTGCTTGTTGATTTCCTCGAGGAAGGAATTCTTGGTCAGCATGGTCAGGCTGGCGAAGCCGCCGATCACCAGCGCCGTGACCGGCAAGGCGATGTGCCAGAAATAATCGAGTATCTGATGAAACAGATCGAGCTCCGACCAATCGTCGGAGACGAGGCCGCGCAGTGGGAACCATTGGAAATAGCTGCCGCCGGCGAACAGCACCACCAGCAGGATCGCGAACAGGAAGCCCGGAATCGCATAGCCGACGATGACCACGGCGCTGGTCCAGACATCGAACGCCGAGCCATCGCGCACCGCCTTGGCGATGCCGAGCGGGATCGAGATGAGATAGACCAGCAGCGTCGTCCACAGGCCCAGCGACAGCGACACCGGCAATTTATCGACGAGCAGGGTGATCACGCGCCGGTCGCTGTAGAAGCTGGTGCCGAAATCGAACGTCACATAGTGCCTGATCATGATCCAGAAGCGTTCGAGCGGCGGCTTGTCGAAGCCATAGAGCTTGTTGAGCCGCGCCAGCAGTGCCGGGTCGATGCCGCGCGACGCGCGGCTTTGCGCCGAGGCATTGGGCGCGAGCTCGCCGCCGGCGCTGGTGACGCGCCCGGTGACGTTGCCGCGCCCTTTGAGCTGCGCGATCATCTGATCGACCGGCCCGCCCGGTGCCGCTTGAATGATGAAGAAATTGACGACGATGATCGCGAACAGGGTCGGGATCATCAGCAGGATGCGGCGAATGGCGTAGGCGAGCATCGCGGCGCCGCCAGCTACCGCAGCTTGGCCTTGTTCGCCGTCAGCGCCTTGTCCAGCGCCGGATCGACCCACCAGCTATCGAGCGCCAGCGAATAGGGCGGGCTGGTCTTCGGGCGGCCGAACTTGTCCCAATAGGCGACGCGGAACACCGCGATGTGCCAATTGGAAATCACATAGTGGCTTTCCAGCAGCACGCGGTCGAGCGCATGGACGCGGGTCAGCAGGCTGGGCCGGTCGGGCGCGGCGATGATCGCATCGACCAGCCGGTCGATCGCCTTGCTCTTCACCCCCATGACATTGTTGCCGCCAGGCTCGTCGGCCGCGGCCGAATTCCAATAGCCGCGCTGTTCGTTGCCCGGCGACAACGATTCCGGAATCACCGTCACCGTCATGTCGTAATCATAGTCGTTGAGCCGGTTCTGATATTGCGCCGGATCGACGGTGCGCAGATTCATGGCGATACCGATGCGGCGCAGATTATCGCCGAAGGGCAGGATGATGCGCTCGAAGTCGGACTCGACATTGAGAAATTCGAAGCTGAATTGCTGGCCTTGCGCATTGAGGAGGCGGCCGCCCTTCACGTCCCAGCCGGCGCCGTGCAGCAGCGTCAGCGCTTTCTTGAGACTGTCGCGGATGTTGCCGGTGCCGTCGGTCTTGGGCGCGTGATAGACATTGGTGAAGACCGCGGCCGGCACTTCGCTTTTCAGCGGCTCGAGAATTTTCAGCTCGTCCGCGCTGGGCAGGCCGCTCGCCGCCAGGTCGGAGTTGGAGAAATAACTCTCGGTGCGTTCATAGGCGCCATAGAACAGATTCTTGTTGGCCCACTCGAAATCGAACAGGTAGTCCAGCGCCTCCCGCACGCGCGGGTCCTTGAACAGCGGCCGGCGCGTGTTGTAGGCGAAGGCCTGCATGCCTTGCGGCACCTCGTTCTTGATCATCGCCTTCTTGATCAGGCCGGCGGCCAGCGCGGGGCTGGTGTAGCCGATCGCCCAATTCTTGGCGACGTTCTCCTGGCGCAAATCGTATTGCCCGGCCTTGAACGCCTCGAGCGCGACCGACGCGTCGCGGTAATAATCATAGCGGATGGTGCCGAAATTGAATCGGCCCTTCATCACCGGCAGGTCCTTCGCCCAATAATCGGCGACCCGGCGATAGGTAATCGACCGGCCCGGATCGAACGCGGCGATGGTGTAGGGACCGCTGCCCAGCGGCCGGTCGAGCGAGGTCTTCTCGAAATCGCGGCCCTGCCAATATTCTTTCGACAAGACCGGCAGCTCGCCGATGATCAGCGGCAATTCGCGGTTGTCGGCATTGCGGAACGTGAATTTGACGCCGCGCGCGCCAACCGGTTCCGCCTTCAGCACATCGGCGTAATAGAGATGATATTGCGGCGCGCCCTTGGCCTTCAACGTGTCGAAGGTCCACACAATATCGGCCGGGGTGATCGGGCTGCCGTCGTGAAAGCGCGCCTCGGGCCGCAGCTCGAAGGTCACCGACAGGCGGTCGGGCGCCACCTCGACGCTTTGCGCCACCAGCCCATATTGCGAATCGGGCTCGTCCGCCGACGCCACCATCAGCGTATCGTAGAGATAGCCCAACCCCTCCGCCTTCACGCCCTTCAAGGTGAAGGGGTTGAACGTGTCATAGGTGCCGATGGCGTTGAATTTGACGGCGCCGCCCTTGGGCGCGTCGGGATTGACGTAATCGAAATGGGTGAAGCCGGGCTGGTATTTTTGGTCGCCATAGAGCGCGAGGCCGCCGCTGGGCTTGGCGACGGCGGCGCCGGCGAAGAGCAGGCCGGCGAACAGCACGCAGAGGGCAAAGCGCATGGACACCTCGAAGCGACGCGAATCGTTTGCACTCTAGAGATCCGAGCCGGGCCGGACAATGGCCGGCGGCGTCACGCGGCGCCGGTCAGCCCCAGTCAGCCCCCATTCAGCACGGCGCGCGCCTGGGCGGCGAGGCGGGAGTCTCCCGACGCGACCACGCGACCGTCGGAGTGGAGCCCGAGCGGCTTGCCCTGCCAATCGGTTATCGCACCGCCGGCGCCATCAATCACCGGCACCAGTGCGCAATAATCATAGGGCTTGAGGTCGGCCTCGACGACGAGGTCGATGAAACCGCTCGCCACCTGGGCATAGGCATAGCAATCGGCGCCGAAGCGCGTCGCCTTCACCGCGCGCGACAGCCGGTCGAACGCGGGCCGGTCGGCGCCGAACATGTCCGGCGAGGTCGCATAGAGCGACGCATCCGCCAGTTGGGCGCAGGCGCGGGTGCGAACCGGCGTGCCGTTTTTGCGCGTCGGCTGGCCGGCGATGCCGACCCACCGCTCGCGCAGCACCGGCTGATCGATGATCCCCAGCACCGGCGCGCCATCCTCCACCAGCGCGATCAGGATGCCGAACAGCGGAATGCCGGCGATGAAGCTCTTGGTGCCGTCGATCGGGTCGAGCACCCAGACCCGCCTGGCATCGCCGCGGACGGTGCCATGCTCCTCGCCGAGAATGCCGTCATCGGGGAACCGTGCCTCGATCAGCGTACGCATCGCGGCCTCGGCCTCGCGGTCGGCCATCGTCACGGGCGAGCGATCGGCCTTGTCCTCGACGGCGAGCGGCTGGCGGAAATAGCGCCGGGCGATCTCCCCCGCCGCGTCGGCGAGCCGTTCAGCCAGCGCGATGTCGGCGGCGCCGATCATCCGCGCGCCGCCATCGGCTATTTGCCGCCGGTGGTGGGCGGCGCCGGCTGCGTCGCGGGCTGGGTGCCGGCGGGCGGCGTCTGATTGGTCGCGGGTGGCGGCGCCGCCTTGGCGGGTGCGGCCGGCGCTGCTGGAGCAGCGGCCGGTGCCGCCGGCGTCGGGGCTTTCGCGGCCGGTGCCGGTGTCGCCGGTGGCGCGGGTGCCTTCGCCGCCGGTGCGGCCGGCGTAGTCTTGGCCGGGGCTGCCGCCGGCGTCTTCGCCGCTGGCGCGGGTGCCGCGGGTTTGGCGGGTGCCGCCGCCGCTTTCGGGGCGGTCTCGAATTTCTTCAGCGGCTCGGGATTGTCGCTGAGCGAGTCGAGATAGGCGATGACGTCGGCCCGATCCTTCACCTTGGGTAGACCGACGAAGGTCATCTTGGTGCCGTGCGCGAAATCCTGGGGATTGGTCAACCAAGCGTTCAGCAGATCGGGCGTCCACTTGCTCTTGTCATGCGTCTTCAGCGCCGACGAGAAGGCGTAGCCGGCATGGCCCTCGGCGATCGGCTGATCGAACACGCCAAAGAGATTGGGGCCGATGCGATTCGGATCGCCCTTGTCGAAGGTGTGACAGGCGACGCACAGGCGGTGGGTGATGTCCTTGCCGTTGGCGGCGCTGGCGCCGGCGAGCAGCGGCCCGACCGGCGCGGGGCCGGCCGGTGCCGCGGGGGTGGCGGTCGCCGCCGCGGTCTTGACGCCCGCGACCATATAGACCGGCTTCGCCAATTCCGTGGGGTGTACCAGCATGCCGGCGAAGATTCCGGTCGCCATCGCCAGGATCATGGCGCCCAACAGCGCGCCCAGGATCTTGTTCATCTCAAAGGACATCGACAAAACCCTCGGCCTGATTTCCCACCATGTGACCCTACGGGGCTACCCGCAGCCCGGCAATTACGCCAAATTTCGCTGACAAGACAAACGAAATGTGATTGAAGCTGGGCGCGCACTTTATCGTGCCGGCCCCGGACCGAGCAGCGCCAAGCCCTTGATTTCGTGCGGCATAACGCCGCAATTTGTCCCTGAATCGGAAATCGGCCATCGCCATGCCGTCCTCGTCGCCGCTCATCGTGATCCCGGCCCGCATGGCGTCGACCCGCCTGCCGGGGAAACCGCTGGCGGACATTCGGGGCCGCCCGATGATCGTGCATGTCTGGCGCCGGGCGGTCGCGGCGGCGGCGGGACCGGTGGTGGTCGCGTGCGCCGAGCGTGAAATCGCCGACGCGATCGAGCAGGCGGGCGGCCACGCGGTGCTGACCCGGCCCGACCACCCCTCCGGCTCCGATCGCATTCATGAGGCGGTGATGCGGCTCGATCCGGCGCGGCGCCATGATGTGGTGGTCAACCTCCAGGGCGATCTGCCGCTGCTCGATCCCGCGCTGGTTCTGGCATCGCTTGAACCGCTGGCCGACCCCGGCGTCGAGATCGCGACCCTCGCCTCTCCGATGCGCGAGGATTGGGAGCGCGCCAGTCCGGCGGCGGTGAAAGTGGCGGCGGGCTTCGCGCCCGGCGCGCGCATCGCCCGCGCGCTTTATTTCAGCCGCAACCTGGTGCCGTCGGGCGATGGGCCGCACTATCACCATATCGGCATCTATGCGTTTCGCCGCGCCGCGCTGGAGCGGTTCGTGGCGTTGCCGCCTTCGCCGATCGAGGCGCGCGAGCGGCTGGAGCAACTGCGCGCGCTCGATGCCGGCATGCGCATCGACGTGGCGCTGGTCGACGCGGTGCCGATGAGCGTCGATACGCCCGACGATCTCGCGCGGGCGCGCCACCTTATGGAAGCAAGCGACTCATGAGCACGAAATCCGATCCCGCCAATACCATCGCGTTCCAGGGGGAGCCCGGCGCCTATTCCGATCTCGCCTGTCGCCAGGTATTCCCGCGCATGACGACCCTGCCGTGCGTCGGGTTCGAGGACGCGATGGCGGCGGTGCGCCGCAACAAGGCGCGCCTCGCCCTGCTGCCGATCGAGAATTCGGTCGCCGGACGCGTCGCCGACATCCATCACCTGATGCCGGGCTCCAACCTTCATATCATCGGCGAGCATTATCAGCGCGTCGAGCATCACCTGTTGGCGCCGCGCGGCGCCACGCTGAAATCGCTGAAGACCGTGCACTCCCATGTCCATGCGCTGTCGCAATGCCGCGATCTGATCCGCGCGCTGGGGGTGACGCCGGTGGTGGCGACGGATACCGCGGGCGCGGCGGCCGAGGTGGCGGCGCGCGGCGACAAGACGGAGGCGGCGATCGCGTCCGAGCTCGCGGGCAAGATTTACGGCCTCGTCTCGCTGAAGAAGAACATCGAGGATGCCGAGCACAACACCACACGCTTCCTGGTCATGGCGCGCAAGCCGCAATGGCCGAAGCCCAATATCGGCCTGACGGTCACCACCTTCGTTTTCGCGGTGCGCAACGTGCCCGCCGCGCTTTATAAGGCGCTGGGCGGCTTCGCCACCAACGGCATCAACATGACCAAGCTGGAAAGCTACATGGTCGGCGGGCGCTTCACCGCGACGCAATTCTATGCCGATGTCGAGGGCCACCCGAAGGATCGCAATCTGCGGCTCGCGCTGGAGGAATTGGCGTTCTTCACCCGCGAGGTGAAGATACTGGGCGTCTATCCCGGCCATCCGTTCCGCCGCGAAGCCGCCCAGAGCGATCGGGATTAGCGCCGGTCTCGACGCGCATCGGTCACCGCGGTAGGGTTGAGCGCATCAATTCCGGAGAATGTCGATGGCGCGGTTTGATTTCACGGTGGTTCTCGAGCCGCAATTGGAGGGCGGCTTTACCGTCTCGGTGCCCGCGCTGCCCGAAATTGTCACCGAAGGCGACACGGAAGCAGAGGCCCTCACGATGGCCGAAGAGGCAATTCGTGCGGTGCTCGCTTATCGACGGGACAACAACATTCCCATTCCCGCATCCACGACCCGCCCGATGTAGCCGGTGCGGGAGAGCAAGATGGCGGATCAGGACCAAGACGCGCTGGTGGTGGCGCAGTTCGGGCCGCGCGCGGCGGCCTATGTCACCAGCCCGACCCACAGCCAGGGCGAGGATCTGACCTGGCTCAGCCGGTCGGTGATCGGGCAGGGCGTGGGACGCGTGCTGGATTTGGGCTGCGGCGGCGGCCATGCCGCCTTCGCGGTGGCGCCGCATGTCGGCGCGGTGGTCGCCTATGATCTGTCGCGCGACATGCTCGACGCGGTGGCCGGCGAAGCGACGCGGCGCGGTCTCGACAATATCGCGACCCGGCAGGGTGCGGTCGAAACGCTGCCCTTCGACGACGGCGCGTTCGACCTGGTGGTGACGCGCTTCAGCATGCATCATTGGAGCGATCTCGCGGCCGCGCTGCGTGAGGCGCGCCGCGTCCTCAAGGGCAATGGCCGCGCCGTCTTCATGGATACGGTGTCGCCGGGAAAGCCGGCGCTCGACACCTTTCTCCAGGCGTTCGAGCTGTTTCGCGACCCCTCGCATGTCCGGAATTATTCCGAGGCCGAATTTCGCGCGGCACTCGCCGACGCCGGCTTCGCCGTGACCGGGATCACGCCGCGCCGGGTCCCGATCGCGTTCGGCCCGTGGATCGCGCGCATGAACACGCCCGCCGTTCAGGCCGAGGCGATTCGCGCGGTCCAGCGCCTCGTCTCGGCGGAGACACGGCGTCACTTCGCGGTGGCCGAGGATGGCAGCTTCGAGCTCGACGCCGCGACCATCGAGGCGGTGCCGGTCTAAGCTCGACCGATTAGAGCAGCGCCTGCCAGATACGCCTCGCGCCCATCGCATCGTTCCCCCTTCGACCTCAGCCTTCGAGGAAATGTCCGATCGCGGTCAGCGGCCGGACATGGTCGCAGACGATCTTGAAGGCGGCCAGCATCGGCACCGCCAACAGCGCCCCGGGGGTGCCCCACATCCAGAACCAGAAGATCAGCGATATCACCACCGCCACCGGATTGAGGCTGAAGCGGCGGGCCAGCACGGTCGGCGTCACGAGCTGGCCCTCGATCAGAATCAGCACGATGTAGATGCCGACCGGCAGCAGCGCCAGCCAATTGCTGGAGAAACTGAGGATGCCGGCCATGAAGAAGACCGCGATCGCGCACAATGGCCCGACAAACGGAATGAAGTTGAAGATGAAGGCCACGGCGCCCCACAAGGCCGGCGCCGGCATGCCACAGAAATAGAACGCGACACCGGTCAGCAGCCCCAGTCCGGCATTGATCACGGTGATCGACAGAAGGTATCCCGAGATACTGTTTTCGATCTCATTGACGATCTCCACCGCCTGCTTCTTATCGCTAAGGCGCGGCAGAATCTCGACAAGCCGCCGCCGGAACGTGTCTCCTCCCGCCAGCAGGAAGAACAGCAGCAGCACGACGGTGCCGGCGCTGCGCACCAGGGATTGCGTGTTCGCGGCGAGAAACCCGCCGAGGCCCGGTCCGGCGAGCGTCACCGTCTGGCTCGTCGGCGCCGATCCCGCGACGATGCCGTCGATGCGATGCGCGATGCTTTGCATCTGCTCGATCGGCTGCTTGATGAATTCCAGCCGGTCCTTCATGTGACTGAAGTTGCTGGGTGCCTTGGCGATCCAATCGCTGGCCGGGCCGCCGAATGCCGAACCGAGTCCGCCGACGATCCCAAGAAACCCGATCAGGATGAGAAGGGCGGCGAGGACACGCGGCACATGACGGTCGGTCAGGAAATTCATCGGTAATTGCAAAAACAGGCGCAACAGCATCGCCAGCAAGACCGGCACGAAGACCTCGCGCGCGAAATAGAGCGTATAGAAGACGATGATCGCCAGGATCATGGTCAGAACGACGTTGCGGAATTCGGTCGGCAACTCGATCTCGATATGCGGGGGCGCGGGTGGCGGCGGCGCCGTTTCGATCTCGATCGTGGTGTTAACTTCGATCGTGCCGCCGGGCCCCATCGGGCTCCCCCAAAGACTGGTTCGCAAACCGTTCCGGTCGCGCCATGGGTGCGAATTTGCGCGGCGATTGCGGATTTGGTGTGGTGCGATTGTGGAGAATTGGGGTTTCCACGCAATGCGCCGGACGCCGGGAATGACGGCCGGTCGGCCGGTGTTTCCCTTGCACAATGGACGGCAAGTCGATGCCGCCCTCGTCAACGAACCAAAGGGAACCTCTCCATGCGCACATCATCGACCCAGATCGCCGTTCTGGCCCTGGCGGCGGCCGCCTTCGCGCTGCCCGCCGCCGCCCAGCCGGCGTCGCCGGCCGGCACCGCGTCGCCGCCCTCAGCCATGTCGCCGAGCAATCCGGCGCCGAAACCCAGCGCGGAGACGGATATGAAGGCCACCGCGCCCAGCGCCGAGATGGATCAGAAGGAGATGAAGGCGTCGCCGCCCAGCGCCAGCGCCGACATGAAGGACGACACGCATGTCGCGACGGCGCCCGATATGGGGGCGGCTCCCGGTGACATGGCCGGCCACCGCGCCAGCAAGATCATCGGCACCGCCGTGGTGAACGACAAGGACGAATCGATCGGCAAGGTCGAAGACATCATGCTCGGTCAGAACAACAAAGCGACCATGGCGGTGATCTCGGTCGGCGGCTTTCTCGGCATCGGCGCGAAGCTGGTGGCGGTGCCGTTCGATCAGCTGCAATGGGCGCCCAACGACAAGAAGTCGCTGACCATGCCCAATGCCAGCAAGGCCGAACTCCAATCGATGCCGGCCTTCAAATACGGGCACGACGCCTAGTCTAGAGTCGCGGGATCCGGTCGGACGGAAGCCCTTGCTTTCCGTCCGATCGGGCAAAGCGCACGCGAATCATCTTCGACAGGAGAGAACGATGGATAAGGATCGGGTCGCCGGCGCCGCCAAGGAAGCGGCCGGCAACGTCAAGGAAGCGGCCGGCAAAGTGACCGGTGACGAAAAGCTGCGCCGGGAAGGCCAAGCCCAGCATGCCGCCGGCAAGGTTCAGAACGCGGTGGGCGGCGCCAAGGATGCGATCCGCGATGCCGTGAACAAGGCCGATTGACGTCGGCGGATACAAAGTGAAGGGGCCGCGCGGTTGCGCGGCCCCTTTTTGTGGCCAGAAGAAACGGCTCAGTGCCGGCGGTCGCGGGCACTGAGGAAGAGACCGGCAAGCGCCGCGGCGACGATGACCGTGCCCTTATGCTCGCGAAAGAGCGCGTTGGCCTCGTGAACCGCCCGGCCGGCCAAGTCGGCGACCGCGATGCCTGCCACCGGATTGGAAACCGGCGGCGGCAGACGGCGGCCGGGATGCGAACGCATCGCCATCGGCACCAGGGCGAGAAGCGCCACGACGATCAGCGCGCCGCCCGAAATCAGCGCGGCGATCCCAGGGCCCAGCCGAGCGGCGCAATAGAAAAAGAGCGCGATGTCGAACCACATCACCGCCGCGATCACCAGGATGGCGGCGATCGCGCCGCACACCGCCGCCACCATCAGGTGCCGCGCCCTGGCCTGCGCGGTTTCGGCGAGCGCCTCGACGCCGGTGATGGCCAGCGCGCTTCGTAATAATCCGTTCATAACCCCGTCCCCCCGTCCGGCCTAGCGGGGCAGCACGCGGCCACCCAGGAATCCGATCCCGAACGCGATCAGAATGCTGAGCAGCGGCTGTTCCTCGACCTGCGTGCTGACCGCCTTGGCCGACCGCCGGCTCTGCGAGGCGACGCCATCATAGAGGCGGCTTGCCTCGGCGCTGATCGCGTTGGCGGTGTCCGAGGCGCCGGTCCACAGCGTGCCGCGGGAATGTTCGGCCAGCGCCGCAATGTCGCGCTTCAATGATTGGACATCCGCCATCAACTTTTCGAGGTCGGTTTCCGTCTTGGTTTTCTCGGCCATTTGCTTAACCCCTCAGTGCGTCGCGCAATTCTTCACGGGCGCGCGACAGCCGCGAGCGAACCGTGCCGGTCGGCACGCCCAACCGCGATGCCGCGTCGTCATAACTCATGCCATCCCAGCCAACCATCATGATGGTCTCCTGCCGGGCGGCGCTCAGCCGATCGAACGCGCGCATGAAATCGGTCATTTCGACCGCGGCTTCCTGCGCGGGCGGCCGGGCCGGCGCCACGATCGCCAGCTCGTCGGGCGGCAACGCCACCTCGTGATGCGATGGCCGGCGATAGGAATTGATGTGCAGATTGCGCATCACGGTGAACAGCCAGGCGCGCAGATTGGTCCCCTCCTGGAAGCGGTGCCAGTTGACCATCGCGCGCAACAGGCAATCCTGCAGCAGATCTTCCGCGTCGGCGGTGTTGCCGGTCAGGCGCCGCGCGTAACGGCGCAGGTCGGGCATCTTTTCGCCGAGTTGCCGGGTGAAGGTCGGATTCGCTTGTGTCATGGGTGGCTCCTCTTGTGGCGGGCAGGTCGGGCGGCGTCTTAGAACGCGGTCCGAACGGCGACGCTGATCGGGATTTCGTGCATGGCATCGCCAAGGCTGCCGATCCGTTCCGCCAGCTCCGCGAAGGTCGCGCCGCGCGGCATTTCGAAGGCCAGCAAGCCGTCGGGGAACAAGGCAACGACGCTGTTGGAGCTGGGGGAGAGGTCGGTTCTGATCGCGTTCATGTTTGTTCCTCCACACTGGTCGAGGGATTGACACCGCAGGGCGCCATCCGTCACAGGGGAGAAATTGATGGGGGAGTGGGGTGATCTTATGGCGCGATTGTGAATTGTGGCGCCCGATACAGGGCATGATCGCCGCAATTCATCATCGTATTCCCGACACGGAAAACCCGCGCAAATCCACTGAATCCCTCGATACCGGGGCGGATCGTGTGACAATCAAGGCGGCGGCGTGGCTAAAATGTGGTGTGGGTGTGCCAGGCTTGCGGCGCCCCTGCCCGATTTGTCCGCGCATTTCGGCCCGTGTCCCTAGAGTGTGGCGTCAGCGTGTGGCGTCCCCGGGATCACGCAGAACCGCCCGGCTGGGTTGTGATCCCAGCGCTTGACGCCGTACCGGGCGCTGCGAACAATTTCGGGCGGAAATCGCCGCGACATGGGGATAATGCCAATGATTGCGAGCCGGCCATGAGCGACGGCGTCGTCAAGGTACGCATGTTGAGCGCCGGGCCGCGGCGGCGGGCGGAGGAAGTGCTGGAAGCGGCGGCTTCGGTATTCGCCGAACTGGGCTTCCATGGTGCGTCCACGCAGGATATCGCCGATCGCCTGGGCATGCGCCAGGCCAGCCTCTATTACTATTTCACCTCGAAGGAGGCGGCGCTGGAGCAGGTGTGTCAGCGCGGCATCGAACATATTATCGCCGACAGCGAGACGATCGGCGGCGGCCCCGGCTCCGCGACCGAGCGGTTGGCCAATATCATGCGCCGCCATATCGAGCCGCTGGCCAGCAATTGCGCCAGTCTGCGCGCCTATCTCCATGAGGTACGGTTTCTGCCCAAGGAGGCGCGGCGCCGCATCGGGAAGCTGGCGCGGCGCTATGAGCGCATCGTCGAGGGTTTGATCGAAGAGGGTATCGCGGCGGGGGAATTGCGCGGCGATGTCGATATTCATGTCGCGGCGGACGCCATCCTCGGCATGTGCAACGCGGCCGCGCATTGGCCAGGCAAGGAACCGACCGGCTCCATGCGACACATCGCGGAGGAATTGATCCGGCTCGTACTTCGTGGCATTGGATCGGAGCGCCACGGCCCAGCCGCTGGGGCAAGCGGCTGAGCACTTCCTTCTGGAGAGCGTATGAGTTCCGATTGGTTTTCGACGCGGATCGCCGCGAAGCGCGAAGAAGCGACCGGCATCTATTCCTATGAACTGGTCGATCCCGACGGCAAGGAATTGCCGCCGTTCGAGGCGGGCGCCCATCTCGACGTCAAGATCGGCGACAAGATCAGGCAATTCTCGCTGAGCAACGCGCCGTCGGAGCGCCATCGCTATGTGCTGGGCGTCCAGCGCGAGCTAGCCGGGCGCGGCGGCTCCGCTGCCTTCTGCGACACCGTGGCGGAGGGCGATACCGTCGTCATTCGCGGGCCGCACAATCTCTTTCCGCTGGCGACCGACGCCAAGGAGACGGTACTGCTGGCCGGCGGCATCGGCGTCACGCCGATCCTCGCTATGGCCGAGCGCCTCCATGCCGTCGCGGCGCCGTTCACCTTCCATTACTGCACACGGAGCCGCGCCCGCACGGCGTTTTACGAACGCGTGACGGCGGCGGAATTCGCGCCCCAGGTACAATTCCACTTCGATGACGGTCCCGAGGAACAGCGCCCCGACCTCGCGGCCTTCCTCGGCGCGCCCGATCCGGGCAAGCATGTCTATATTTGCGGCCCCGGCATCATGATGGACGTCGCCGTCGATGTTGCGAAGAAGCTGGGGTGGGACGATGCGCATCTCCACCTTGAGCGGTTCACCGGCGTCGCGGCGAAACCCGGAGACGCGACCGAGTTTCTGGTCGAAATCAAGAAGACCGGCCAGCTCATTACCATCCCCAAGGACAAGACGGTGGTCGAGGCGCTACGCGCCGTCGGGATCGATATTCCGGTCTCGTGCGAACAAGGCGTGTGCGCGACCTGTCTCACCAATATCGTATCGGGCGTGCCCGACCATCGCGACCTGATCCTGACCAAGCAGGAACATGAGAGCGGCAAGATCTTTACGCCCTGCGTGTCGCGGGCGCTGTCGGATATTCTGGTGATTGACGTTTAACGGGTAGTCGTCAGTCGTCAGTTATCAGTCGTCAGTCGTCAGTTATCAGTCGTCAGTCGTCAGTCGTCAGTCGTCAGTCGTCAGTCGTCAGTTATCAGACTGACAACTGATAACTGATAACTGATAACTGATAACTGTCCCCTTTAGAACGCCGCGACGATCAGCATCACGATGCCGACGATCGAGACCGCCCAGACCGCTGTGCGGACATACTTCACGCCCAGGGCATACAGCGGCACATAGACGATGCGCGCGATGACGTAGAGCAGCGCGCCCCAATGGGACGTGCCACCCGACTTGTGCTGGATCACCACCGCGATCAGCGCCGCCGCGAACAGGGGAAACGTCTCGAGGAAATTGCGATAGGCACGCTCCAAGCGGCCGGCGGTGCCTTCAACCGGAATCGAGGTGTCGCGCGGACCGACGTTCCAATCGAGGCTACGATATTTTTGTGCCATCTGCGCCGCGAGCATGATTTGCACCAGGCCGACGATGACCGCGATCAGCAGCCATGTAATGTCCGACATTGCGTTTCCCCCTATTCGCTCATGCGGCGAGTGCCGCGCCGAGCAACTCTAGAGTCGGATCGCCTTTGATGGAATCGCATTCGCGATTCCATCAGGCGTGAATCCGCCTCTAATTCAATGATTAGAGTGCGATTTCTCCGGCCGGATCGCACTCTAGCGCCGATCAGCCGGCGATGGTAGACGGCGGCGCCACCGGCAAATGAACCGTGAATACCGAGCCCTTGCCAATCTCGCTGTCGATATCGATCGCGCCGCGATGGTGATTGACAATGTGCTTGACGATGGCGAGGCCCAAGCCGGTCCCGCCCAATTCGCGCGACCGCGCGGTGCCCACGCGATAGAACCGCTCGGTCAGCCGCGCCAGATGCTCGCGCGAAATCCCCTCGCCCTGGTCGGCGATGGTGATCGCCAGCGCCGCCCGCGCGCCGAGTAGGGCTTTTGGCGATGGTCCCGCCGTCACCGCCACGACGGTCCCCGCGCGGGCGTATTTGATCGCGTTGTCGAGAAGATTCTGAAAGACCTGCGCCAGCTCGTCGGCATCGCCGACCACCGCCGGAGTCTCGGCGGGAACGGTCCGCCGGATGATCATGTCGCGTGCGGCGGCGCGCTGCTCCAGCCCGCTCGCTACGCGCTCGATGAGATCGCGAATATCGACCAGCGCCGTCGGGGTCCGATGCTCGTTCATCTCGATTTTTGCCAGCGCCAGCAGATCCTCCACCAGCCGCGCCATGCGCGCCGACTGCTCCGCCATGATCGCGAGGAAACGATCGCGCGCCGCCGGGTCATCGCGCGCCGGCCCGCGTAGCGTCTCGATGAAGCCGATCAGCGCGGTCAGCGGCGTGCGCAGCTCATGGCTGGCATTGGCGGCGAAATCGGCGCGCAGCCGATCGCTGCGTTTCAATACCGTGACATCGTGGAGGATCAACACGACACTGCCGTCGGCTCGCGCCGGGGTCAGCGGCACGATCCGCGCCGAGAAATGCCGCTCGATCGGCGTCGCGAGGTCGAATTCGACCAGCCGGTCGCGCTCGCCGCGCAGCACCGCGTCGGTGGCCGCCAGCAGCGCTGGCTGGCGCAGCGCCACCGCGAGGTCGCGACCCAAAAGATTGCGGCCCAGCAGTATTTCGGCGGCCTCGTTGGTGCGCGCGATCCGCCGCCGCTCGTCCAGCACCAGCACCGGGTCGGGCAAATGATGGAGCACCAATTGCGCGGTACCGATCGCGGCTTCGCGGGCCCGCGCCTGGGTCCGCGCGGCGCGCGCCCAGCGCATGATGGCGAGCCACAGCTCGCGGATCGCGGGCGATACGCTGTCGATCTCGGGCCGCGCCGCATCGTCTTCCGCCATGGCATCGACGGCCGCGCGCAGCCGCGTCAGGCCGAGATGGATCGGGCGCGAGATGAGGGCGATCGCGATCGCCACCAGGAAGGCCGCGAGCGCGGCGGGACCCGGCGCCAACGCGCCGGCGAGGGCCAGGATCAGGAACGCCGCGAGCGCGGGGCTGGCGAGAAACAGAGCCGCCAGCAACCAGCGCGCGGTCGGGTTCATCCAATCGCTTCGTGGGCGGCGAGCGCGGCAAGATTGACGTAGTCGGAGACGGTCGCGCCCATTTCAATGATTTGCGCGGGCCGGCCGAGGCCCATCAGCAACGGCCCGATATGCCGGCCGCCGCCCATCTGCTCCAAGAGCTGCGAGGCGATGCTGGCGGTGTGGAGGCCCGGCATGATCAGCACGTTGGCCGGTCCGCTGAGGCGGCAGAAGGGATAGCGCTCGCGCATCAGGCGGTGATTCAGCGCGACCTCGACGCTCATCTCGCCGTCATATTCGAAATCGGGCTTGCGCGTGTCGAGGATCGCGACCGCCTCGCGCACCCGGTCGGCGTCGGCGCGGATCGGATTGCCGAAGGTGGAATAGGACAGCAGCGCGACGCGTGGCTCGAACCCGATCATGCCGCGCGCCTGCTGCGCGGCCTGCATCGCAATGTCGGCCAGTTCTTCGCCGTTTGGCGTCGGGTGCGCGGTGGTGTCCGATACCAGGACCGAGCGGTCGCGTGACAGCAGCAGCGAATAGCCGCAGACGCGGTGGCCCGGCTTCGGCCCAATCACGCGGGTGATTTCCTCGAAGGCGGTAAAATAGTTGCGCGTGGCGCCGGTGACCAGCGCGTCGGCGTCGCCGCACGCCACCATGCAGGCGGCGAAGATATTGCGGTCCTGGTTCACCATGCGCTGGCAGTCGCGATGCAGCGAGCCATGGCGTTGCAGGCGCCGATAGAGGAAATCGGTATAGGCCTTGTTGGCGGTGGAGAGGGCCGCGTTGTGGATTTCCAGCGGTTCCGTCCGCGCCATGCCAATGGTGTGGGCAGTCGCGGCGATGCGATCCTCGCGCCCGATCAGCACCGGTGTGCCATAGCCGGCGGCGCGGAAGGCGAGGGCCGCGCGAATCGTGCGCTCATCCTCGCCCTCGGCGAACACGACGCGGCGCGGATTGGCGCGCACCTTGGCGAAGGCGAGCTGAAGATAGGCCGCCGTCGGATCGAGGCGGCCCTTCAAGCCGCTGCGATAGGCGTCGAGATCGGCGATCGGCTTGCGCGCCACGCCCGATTCCATCGCCGCCTTCGCGACCGCGGGCGGGATCGACCAGATCAGCCGCGGATCGAACGGCGTCGGCACGATATAGTCGGGGCCATAGCGCAGGCGCTGGCCGGCATAAGCGGCGGCGACCTCGTCCGGCACGTCCTCGCGCGCCAGCGCCGCCAGCGCCTTGGCGGCGGCGATCTTCATCGCTTCGTTGATGGTCGAGGCGCGGACATCGAGGGCACCGCGAAAAATGTAGGGAAAGCCCAGAACATTGTTGATCTGGTTCGGATAGTCCGAGCGCCCGGTCGCCACGATGGCGTCGGACCGCACGGATTTGACCTCCTCGGGCGTGATTTCGGGATCGGGGTTGGCCATTGCCGCGATGATCGGCCGCGCCGCCATCGACTTCACCATCGCCGGGGTGACGGCGCCTTTCACCGACAGGCCGAAGAACACATCGGCGCCGGCCATCGCGTCGGCCAGCGTGCGCCGGTCGGTTTCGACCGCATGCGCCGACTTCCATTGGTTCATGCCGGCGGTGCGACCGCGATAGACGACGCCCTTGGTGTCGCACAGCGTGACATGGTCGTTGGGCAGGCCCATCGACTTGATCAGCTCGACACAGGCAATGGCGGCGGCGCCGGCGCCGTTGACCACCAGGCGGATCGAGGCGAGATCGCGCCCGGTCAGATCGCAGGCATTGATCAGCGCCGCCGCGGCGATGATCGCGGTGCCGTGCTGATCGTCATGGAAGACGGGAATATCCAGGAGTTCGCGCAGCCGTTCCTCGATGACGAAGCAATCGGGCGCCTTGATATCCTCGAGATTGATGCCGCCGAACGCGGGATGGAGATAGCGCACGCAATTGACGAACTGGTCGACATCCTTGGTATCGATCTCGAGATCGACCGCATCGATTCCGGCGAAGCGCTTGAACAGCACCGCCTTGCCTTCCATCACCGGCTTCGAGGCGAGCGCGCCGAGATCGCCCAGCCCCAGCACCGCCGTGCCGTTGGTGATCACCGCGACCATGTTGCCCTTGGCGGTGTAGTCGTAGGCGGTGGCGGGATCGCGCTCGATGGCGAGACAGGGAAAGGCGACGCCAGGCGAATAGGCCAGCGACAGATCATGCGCGGTGGTCAGCGGCTTGGTGGCCGCGATTTCCAATTTTCCCGGCAGGCCGCGCTTATGAAATTGCAGGGCCTCCTCTTCCGTGACGCGAACGATCGTGTGATCCATGGCCTGCCCCAAACTTTGTGGAGGGCAAGTCTATGAGGCGCGCCGGGCAAGGTCAAAGCACAGTCGATTTATCGCAGCCCGTGTTCGCGATAATAGCGTTCCGCGCCCGGCGCCAGCGGGATCGGCGCGGCCGCGATCTTGCGCGGTATCAAGGGATAGGTCACCGGACTGTCCCGGGGTGGGATGTGGCGATATTGGCTTTCCAGGATATCCGTCGTCTCGCAGAGCAGGGCGGCGATGACATAGGCGATATCGTCCGGCAAATCGTCACGGCAGATGAGCAGAAAGTCCGAAAAGTCGAGCGCCTCGAACGCCGACGCCAAGCCGGGAAACCGATCTTGGGGCACCATGGCGCGCCGCCAGGCAAAGTCGCGCTCGACGGCGGCGAGCGCCGTCTCCTCGAAGGGCAGGAAATTCATCCGCCGGGTGGCGCATAGGTCCTTCCAGAACGGCGTCATCACCGCTTCAAACAACACGGCGTCGGCGTCGCCGCGCGTTGCCAGCGGGATGGTATCCCACGGCGCCTCGCCGAGCAGCATTTTGCCGCCCCAGCTTTCGATCGTGGCGGCGGCGACGCCCGACGCTTCCAGCATCCGATGCGCGGCAAAGCCGGTCATGTTGACGCCGTCATCGGGCGCGGTGGTGAGGCGCAGCGCCGGGCGCTTGGCGCGCAGCTCGGCAAAGCTGGCGATGCCGAAGCCGGCATCGATGGCGAACACCAGCCGGTCGTCCTGCGGCAGGGTTGCCAGCGCGCGCAGGCGGCCGACATCGGGGCGATGAAGGATGCCGCGCCCCTCGAAGATGGTGCGCACGAAACCGGCGGGCACGAACAGGGCGGTCTGCACCTCGCCATCGAGAACCGCCGCGATCGCGTCGGTGCCGCCGCGCCCGGTCCAGGTCGCTAAGCGCGAGCCCGCGGGCGATCGGCGCCACAATTCGGCGCCGATCCAGCCGCAGATGCGGTGAAGGTTCGCGATCCCCCAATCGCCCATCATGTTGAGGGTAATCGGTCGCTCGAGCCGGGCTTCCATCGCCATCCCCGTTCCTTTGACAACAGCCGCGCAAAGACTTACTCTGACAAGATTAGTAGATATCTATGCATTTGCCCATGGGTTTGCCCGTGAATCATCTTCGCGTCCTTGCCGCCGTGATGCCCGAGCCTGCCGGGGAGGGTCTCGTCCCGCTGGCGCGCAGCGTCGGCTATCACGTCCGTCGGCTCGCCGAGAGCTGGCAGGAGGCGATGGACGTCGAGGCCGACGCGCACGGCGTCACGGTCAGCCAATGGCGCTATCTGCGCGAGTTGTGGGAAGAAGACGGTCTGTCGAGCGGCGAGCTGACCCGGCGGGTCGGCCGCCAGGGGCCGACGACCGTGGTCGCGGTCCAGCTTCTGGAACGCGAAGGGCTGGTCCGCGTGGTCAAATCGACCGACGACCGCCGCAAGAGTCTGGTCCATCTGACACCCCGCGGCCGGCGCCTCGCGGCGACCATGGCGCCGCTGATCCGCGACGTGAACGACCGGGCGATGGCGGATTTATCGGACAGCGAAATCCGGACCTTCAAGCGTCTCATCGTCCGCGTTCAGCGCCGGCTCGATGCCGAACGTCGCGCCGACGACCGGGATCGTAACGATTGGGCCGAACGGCGTACCCGACGCCTCGCCGAGGATGTCGGGCTGTAGACAAAAAAGGGAGAAGCGATATGCCGCAATTCATCACCATTCACCGCACGCCGGGGCTGAAGCGCGACGATCTTGCGCAAAACGCCGCCAATGTGCTGGATGCCAAGATCGCGACCTTCCGGCAGATTTACGTCAACATCGCCTCGGGGCTCATCGTCTCCGTGTTCGAGGCCGACACCAAGGAGCAGGTCGAGGAACAGATGGAAGTGCTGGGCTTCCCGATCGACGAAATGCATGAGGTGCATTTCGCCCAGTCGCGCGATGAGATGGCGCAAATGCTGCAACAATACGGCAAGCGTTAAGGCCGCGCGGAGTCCGCCATGCCCGACGATACGCAAGAGCCGATGCTGGTGATCGCGCCGCCGCGCGCCGACCGGCCACCGCTGCGCGTCAACGCCTTCGAGGCGATGCAGCACGGCAATACCCAGCTCATCCCGCTGTTCCCCTATCTTCATCCGGGCGCGATGGTGCCGGCGGGCGCCATGATCCTCGGCGGGCCGGACGCCGATTACGGCCACTTCTTCCACCACAATACCCAGGATGAAGTGGTGGTGACGCTGGCCGCCAATGGCGGCGTGCTCGCGACCGGACAGGTATTCGTCGGCGCCCGCGTGCATGGCGTCAATTCGTTCCTGAAGCGCGAGAAGGACCCGAATTCGTTCGCGATCATGATCATCACCCAGCGCCAGGCGGAAGCCGGGCCGCAGACCGAAGCGTGCAGCCTGCGTTGCGTCAAATGCCATGAGGAAATTTTCTTCAAGGAATACGATGCGACACCGGCGCCCGACGCGCATGAGGCCGATTATCCCTTCGTTTCGATCGCGGCCATGCCCGCCCTGTTCGCCGAATTCAATGACGATGTGGGGCGGCGCACCTGCCCGCATTGCGGCCACGTCAATGCGCCATTCCCGGTGGCCGCTTGGGGCTGGGACCGGTATGCGGTCCAGAGCGATGCCGCGATCGCCGGCCGAAAAGCCCTGCTCGCCGCCACCGCCGGCACGCCGGGGAAATAGAGGCAAGGATGCCGCGCAAGAAGACGTTTCAGGCGCTGCGCGAAAGCCGGAAGCTTGGCTCCTATGATGACATGCCGATGCTGCCGGACGACATCCAGATTCAGGTTCACCTCAGCCGCAACGACCGGCCGCAGCCATTTCACCTGATCTGCGAAAAGGACACGATGCTGCTGGCGCTATCCGGGGCCGGAACGGTCGAATTCAAAGGCGTGTCGATCGACAGTTTCACGGTGAAGGCGGGTGACTGCATTTACATTCCGGCGGGCGCGCCGCACCGGATCGTGCCGACCGAGGAAAACGTCATGTTGCGCTACAAGCCACAGCCGGCGGGTCTCGAAGGCATGGCATGGTTTTGCGGTGGCTGCGGCGCCGAGCTTCATCGCGCGGTGTGGGACAGTGCCAAGGCGATCGCGCAGGAAATGTACCATGCTGAGGGCCAACGCTTCGCCACCGACGCCGCGTTGCGGACCTGTGGCGGCTGCGGCACGGTCCATCCGGCGCCCGATATCGCGGCGTTCCGCTGGCTCGCCGCCGCCCGCGAGGTCGGCGGATAGCCGCGCCGCCGGTTATCCACAACTCATCGGCGGTGCTGTCATAAACTTGTAACAGTGGCCGGCTACTCCTTCCCCGTCCCAGGGAAAGGCGTTTTTCCGACATGACGATTGCGATGGTTGCGCGGCACGATCGGCAGCGTCTGTGGGATTTGCTGTTTCGCAATGCCACGCGGGCCTTCGCCATCCTGGTGCTGCTGCTGCTGGGCGGGGTGATGGTGGCGCTGGGCGTCGGGGCCTGGCCGGCCTTCGCGCATTTCGGCCCCGGCTTCCTCACCAGCATGGCGTGGAATCCGGTCAAGGACGAATATGGCGCCCTGCCGGCGATCTTCGGCACGCTGGCCACCTCGGCGATCGCGATGCTGATCGGCGTGCCCCTCGCGTTGGGGGTCGCGGTCTTCCTGACCGAACTATGTCCGCCGTTTTTGCGCCGGCCGATCGGCACCATGATCGAGCTGCTGGCCGGGATACCCAGCATCATCTATGGCATTTGGGGCCTGTTCGTGCTGGCGCCGTTCCTGCAGGAAACCGTGCAGCCGGTTCTCATCGATACGCTGGGCAACATTCCGCTGATTGGCCTGTTGTTCGAGGGGCCGCCCTTGGGACTGGGCATCCTGACCGCCGGCTTCATTCTGGCGATGATGGTGCTGCCCTTCATCACCGCGGTGACGCGCGATGTCTTCCTGACGGTGCCGCCGATGCTGCGCGAATCCGCCTATGGGTTGGGCGCCACCACGTCGGAAGTGGTGCGCGACATCGTCGTGCCCTATACCCGAACCGGCATTATCGGCGGCGTGATGCTGGGGTTGGGCCGCGCCCTGGGGGAGACCATGGCGGTGACCTTCGTCATCGGCAACGCGCATGAGATCCACACCTCGCTGCTGGCGCCGGGCACCACCATTTCGGCGACGCTCGCCAACGAGTTCACCGAGGCGGTAACGCCGCTCTATGTCTCGTCGCTGTTCGCGCTGGGGTTCATCCTGTTCGTCATCACCTTCCTGGTGCTGGCGGCGGCGAAATACATGCTGATCCGATTGCAGCGCCAGGCGGGGACATGATCAGCATGGGCCGCTATGCCCGACGGCGCGTCGCCAATCGGCTCTGGCTCGCCGCTTCGATGGCGGCGACGGCGCTCGGTCTGATCTTCCTGTTCCTGGTGCTTTATGCGCTGCTGCGCAACGGCATTCCGGCGATCAGCGGGACGCTCTTCACCACCAGCACCCCGCCGCCGGGCAGCGCCGGCGGCCTCGCCAACGCCATCTATGGCAGCCTGATCATGACCATCGTGGCGACGCTGGTCGGGACCCCGGTCGGCATGCTGACGGGCACCTTCCTCTCCGAATTCGGCAAAGGCAGCGTGCTGGCGTCCGTGGTGCGCTTCGTCAACGACATCCTGCTGTCGGCGCCGTCGATCATCATCGGCCTGTTCGTCTATCAGATCGTGGTCGTGCCGATGGGGCATTTCTCGGCCTGGGCCGGCAGCGCGGCGCTGGCGCTGATCGTCATCCCCGTGGTGGTGCGCACCACCGAGAACATGCTGGAACTGGTGCCGCATGGCTTGCGCGAGGCGGCCGCCGCGCTGGGCACGCCGCAATGGCGGGTGATCGTCCAGGTGATCTATCGCGCGGCGATGCAGGGCATTTTGACCGGCGTGATGCTGGCGGTGGCGCGCATCGCCGGCGAGACCGCGCCGCTGCTGTTCACCGCGCTCAACAACCAGTTCTGGAGCGCGAACATGAATGCGCCCATCGCCAACCTGCCGGTGGTGATCTTCCAGTTCGCGCTCAGCCCCTATGATGATTGGCGCACGCTGGCCTGGGGCGGGGCGATGCTGATCACCTTCACCATTCTGATCCTCAATGTCCTGGCGCGGATGCTCGCCGGGTGGAGCAGCCGGACACCATGACAACGGGTTTTTCAGGGGAGTATTCTGGCGCCGTGACTCCACCGCCGCGAACCGCCAAAGCCCCGATGCCAAAAATAGAACCGATGCAAACCACCGCGCACCCCGTCGCCGCCGCCGCTCCGAAGCCGGCGGTGAAATGCGAGGTCAAGGATTTGCGTTTTTATTACAAGCAATATGAGGCGCTGAAGGGCATCGGCCTGCCACTCTACGACAAGCGGGTGACCGCCTTCATCGGCCCCTCGGGTTGCGGCAAGTCGACGCTGCTGCGCGTGCTGAACCGCATCTATGAGCTTTATCCCGATCAGCGCGCGACCGGCGAAGTGCTGGTGGATGGGCACAACATTCTCGATCCGGGCCAGGACCTCAATCTGCTGCGCGCCAAGATCGGCATGGTGTTTCAGAAGCCGACACCGTTCCCGATGTCGATCTATGACAATGTCGCGTTCGGCATCCGGCTCTATCAGCGGCTGCGTTCGCGCGAGCTGGATGAACGCGTCGAGGAGGCGTTGCAGCGCGCCGCCCTGTGGAACGAGGTCAAGGACAAGCTGCGCCAGAGCGGCCTGTCGCTGTCCGGCGGCCAGCAGCAGCGTCTGTGCATCGCGCGCGCCATCGCGGTGAAGCCCGAAATCCTGCTGCTGGACGAGCCGGCGTCGGCCCTCGACCCGATCTCGACCCAGCGCATCGAGGAGCTGATCGCCGAGCTGAAATCCGACTATTGCATCGTCATCGTCACCCACAACATGCAGCAGGCGGCGCGCAGTTCCGACTACACCGCGTTCATGTATCTGGGCGCGCTGGTCGAATTCGACGAGACCGAAACCATCTTCACCCATCCAGGCCAAAAGCAGACCGAGGACTACATCACCGGCCGCTTCGGCTGAGGCGAGAAGCGAATGGCATCCGACCACATCATCAAGAGCTATGACGACGAGCTGCGGCGCCTCGACAATACCATCACCCAGATGGGCGGCCTGGCGGAGAGCCAGCTTGCCGCCGCGATCGAGGCGGTGGCGAAGCGCGATACGCCGCTCGCGACCCGCGTGGTGGAAGGCGACGGCGCGGTCGACGAATTGGACCGCGAGGTCGAAAGCCTGGTGGTGCGGCTCTTGGCGCTGCGCCAGCCGATGGCCCGCGATCTGCGTCAGATCGTGGCCTCGCTGAAGATTTCGAGCGACCTCGAACGCATCGGCGATTACGCGGCCAACGTCGCCAAGCGCTCGCTGGTGCTGTCGCTGAACCCGCCGGTGCGGCCGGTGCATGCAATTCCGCGCATGGGTAATTTCTGCCAGCAGATGGTGAAGGACATTCTCGACGCCTATGTCGCCCGCGACGCCGACCGGGCGCTGACGGTGTGGCTGCGCGACGAAGAGCTCGACGAGATGTACACCAGCCTCTTCCGCGAGCTGCTGACCTATATGATCGAGGACCCGCGCAACATCACCGTCTCCACCCATCTTCTGTTCATGGCCAAGAATCTGGAACGGGTCGGCGATCTCACCACCAATATCGCCGAGACGATCTACTTCTTCGTCCATGGCGTCGCGCTCAACCAGCTGCGCCCCAAGCGCGACCGCACCAGCATGCAGAGCGGGCCGGGCGGCGACGAGGGCGCGCCCCAGGAGTCCGCCTGATGCCGGGTCCAAGCGTGCTGGTGGTGGAGGATGAAGCGGCGTTGGTGACGATGCTGCGCTACAATCTTGAAAAAGAAGGCTTCGTCGTCACCGAGGCGCATGACGGCGAGGAGGCGCTGCTGCTACTGCGCGAGGCGCCGCCCGACGCCGTGCTGCTGGATTGGATGCTGCCACGCGTCTCGGGCCTCGAAATCTGTCGCCAGATCCGCCGCGTGCCGGCGTGGCGCGAAATGCCGGTGATTATCCTGACGGCGCGCGGCGAGGAGGGGGATCGGGTGCGTGGCCTCGACAGCGGCGCCGACGATTACATCGTCAAGCCGTTCAGCCCCTCGGAATTGATCGCGCGGCTGCGCGCCGTGATCCGCCGCGCCCGCCCCTCGACGGTGGCGCGGACACTGGGCTTTTCCGACCTCGTCATGGATTTGCACGCGCATCGCGTGGCGCGCGCCGGCGCGCCGGTGCGGCTCGGCCCGACCGAGTTTCGCCTGCTGCGCTTCGTCTTGGAGCGGCCGGGCCGCGTGTTCTCGCGCGAGCAATTGCTCGATGGCGTGTGGGGCCGCGACGCCGAAGTCGAGCCGCGCACCGTCGATGTTCATATCCGCCGGCTGCGCAAGGCGCTGAACGAGGGTGGGCGCCCCGACCTTATCCGCACCGTCCGCGCCGCCGGCTACGCGCTCGACACCGCCGCGCAATAGGGCCGCGCCGCCCCATCGCGATGCTTGCGGCGCCGGCGGGTCGCGGGCATGCTCCCGCGCCTGACGAGGTGGCGGGGCGCGGCGGAATGGACGGATCGGAGCGGCCGCGCAAGGTTGCGGTGGGAACGATAGTGCGCTTTGCCTATCGCACGGTGTTCGGCCGGATGGGGCAGATCCTCGATCTCGGCTGGATCATGCTGTTGGCCCTCTTGGCGGCGCGGATCGTGCCCAACCTTCTGGTGCCGGGGCGCCACGCCACCGGGGACCTGCAATTCGACGCGATCGACATCGGCCAGGCGGTCGTCACGCTGTTGGCCGCCAGCGCCTTCGCGGTGCGCTGGCATCAATCGATCCTGGTCGGCGATCCCCATCGGCAGCCAGCGGCGTCCTTTTTCCGCGCCTGGGCGCGCTTTCTGATTTATGGCTGCGTCGTCTATGCGCTGATCGGCACGGTGGTCGCGGTCGCCGCCGTAACCATGGCGCGGATGGCCGACAGCACCGCCACCGTGGCGGTGGTCGCGCTGCTGGCGGTCATCGCCGGCTTGGCGGTGACGCTGGTGGCGGTGCGCTGTAGCCTGGTGTTTCCGGCGGCGGCGTGCGGCCAGCCCTTGGGCATCGGGGCGGCGTGGCGGCTGTTGCGTGGCCATACCTGGCGGCTGATCGCGGCGAGCATCGTGACGACGCTGCCGGTGACGGTCGTGGCCACGATCGTGACGGCGATCCTGCTCTCGACCGTGGTTCTGACCGCGCCCGGCGCCGATGTCCTGGCGCAGCCGCCGCTCGGCCTCACTATCCTCTCCGGCCTCGTCGAGTCGATCACCGACATGCTGCTGGTCGCGCTCAGCGCCAGCCTGCTGGCGGGCTTCTATCGCGAATTGGTGGCGTGGCGCGGCGCCGTGGGCGGCGACCCTCAGCGATAGCGCATGGACGGGGAGTAAGTCGGCGGCGGGGCGGGGCGCGCCGGGGCGGCCTTATCCGCGCCGAAAATCCGATCGAGCAGCCCATCGAGGCCGCCGCGTGCCGGCGGCGCACCGGCGGCGAGCCGTGGTTGCGCCGCATTGGCGCCGGCAAGCTGCGGCGCCCGCGCGCCGGCGGGGGGGCCGGGCAGGGGCCGGACCGGCGCGCGCGCCATCGCCGCCATCATGAAATCGTGCCAGGTCTTGGCCGGCAGCGTGCCGCCGGTGATGTGCTTCATCGGTGAATTGTCGTCATTGCCGAACCACACCCCGGCGACGAGCTGGGCGGTATAGCCGATGAACAGCGCGTCGCGGAAATCCTGGGTGGTGCCGGTCTTGCCGGCGGCCGGCCGGTCGAGCCGCGCCGCGCGTCCGGTGCCGCGATCGATCACCCCGGCCAGCAGCCGGTTCATCTCGCCGGCGGTCTCGGCCGGCAGTACCTGGCCGGGGCCGGAGCCGCCGCGCCGATAGACCTCGGCGCCGCTACTATCCTTGATGTCGACGATGCCATAGGGCCACGCCCCCATGCCGCCGCTGGCGAAGCTGGCATAGGCGGCGGTCAGCTCGATCAGCGTCACCTCGTTGGTGCCGAGCGCCAGGCTGGCATCGTGCTGCAGATCGGTGGTGATGCCCAGCTTGCGCGCCATGGCGATGACGTTGCCGACGCCGGTGCGCTGGATGACCTGCGCCGCCACCGTGTTGATGGAAAAGGCGACGGCATCGGCGACGCTGACATCGCCGCGATATTCATTCTCGAAATTGCGCGGCTCCCACTTGCCGATCCGGATGCGGTGATCGTTGAAATGCTGATTGGGGTTCAGCCCGTGCTCCAGCGCCGCCGCGTAGACGATGGATTTGAAGGCCGAGCCGGGCTGGCGCAGCGCCTGGGTCGCGCGATTGAACTGGCTGCCATTGTAATCGCGGCCGCCGACCATGGCGCGGATGGCGCCGTCTGGGGTCATCGCCACCAGCGCGCCCTGGCCGACCTTGTCCTTGGCGCCGTCCTGGCTCAGCGTGGTGTCGATTGCCGTCTCCGCCGCCTGCTGCATCCGGGCGTCGAGCGTCGTGGTAATGACCAGGTCGCGATTGCCCAGGCCGGCATATTCGGGGATCTGCTCATAGATCCAGTCGGCGAAATAGCGGTTGCTGGGCCGCACGCGCTGGGCCACCGCCAACTGCTTTTCCTGGTTCAGCGCCGCCCGTTCCTGGCCGGCGTCGATATAGCCCGCCTCCTTCATCGCATCGAGAACGTGGAGCGCGCGCATCGCCGCCGCGTTGGCATCGCGCGCGGGGCTATAGCGGGTCGGCGCCTTCAACAAGCCGGCGATGGTCGCGGCCTCGTACAGCGTCACCTGGCGCGCCGGGGTATCGAAATAGCGATGCGCCGCGGCATCGACGCCATAGGCGCCGGCACCGAAATAGACGCGGTTGAGATAGATTTCGAGAATCTCGTTCTTGGTGAAGCGCTGCTCCAGCCACACCGCCAGCAGCGCCTCTTGGATTTTGCGCGTCATGGTGCGGTCGGGCGACAGGAAGAGGTTCTTGGCGAGCTGCTGGGTCAGGGTCGAGCCGCCCTGCACGACATGGCCGGCGCGCAGATTGGCGACGGCGGCGCGCACCAGACCGATCACGTCGATGCCGAAATGATGGTAGAAGCGGTGATCTTCGGTCGCGATCACCGCCTCCGGCAGATAGGGCGGCAAATCCTTGAGCTTGACCGGCTGGCCGAACAGGTCGCCGAAGGTGGCGATGACCTTGCCGTCGCCGCCGAGGAGGGTAACGCTGGGCCGGCGCGCCGACGAGGTCAGATCGTCGATCGGCGGCAGCGTCATCCAGAAATACGCCAGCACGGCGATGAACACGACCACCGCCCACACCCCGACGAACGCGGCCCAATGCCACCAGCGCTGGCCGAGGCGCGCGCGCTTGCGCCCGCGATCCTTGGGCGGGACGGGTGGCGGGGCAGCGGCGGCCCGCGATTTCGGCGCGGGCGGGCCCCGGCGCGGCCGGTCGCTTGGGTCGGCGCGCAGGCCCCGTCGGCGTTTGTCGCTCATCGGATGCTCTTTAGCACATGCCGCTGGTCGGCATGAATGGCTAGAATAGCCCGATGGCCGAGACCGAGATCATCGCCCGCGCGCCCGGCCGGCGGGTGATGGTCGGCAACCGTCGCGTGCGCGGACGCGCAGTATGATCGTCACCGCGATCATCTTCGCCGCGACCTATCTGGTGGTCGGGATCGGGCGCATTCCCGGCCTGCGGCTCGACCGTGCCGGGGCGGCGCTGATCGGCGCGGCGCTGATGGTGGCGGTGGGGGCCTTGTCACCGGAAGAGGCGTATCACGCCATCGACATCGACACGCTGGCGCTGCTGCTTGGCATGATGATCGTGGTATCAAACCTGCATCTTTCGGGCTTCTTCGCGCTGTGCCATGGCTGGATCGTGGCACGGGCGCATCGCCCGCTGGTGCTGCTGATCGGCATCGTCGCCGTCGCCGGCATTCTGTCGGCGGTGCTGGTCAACGACACGGTCTGCCTGATGCTGACGCCGCTGGTGGTGGAGACGGCGCGCGCCGTAAAGCGCAACCCGGTGCCCTACCTCTTGGCGCTGGCGATGGCGTCGAACGCCGGCGGTACCGCGACGATCATGGGCAACCCCCAGAACATGATGATCGGCAGCGTCGCGCATCTCGCCTATAGCGATTTCGCGGCCCACCTCGCGCCGGTGGCGGCGGCATCGCTGGTGGTGATCGTCCTGGTCCTGGCGGTGGCGTGGCGGCGCGAATTCCTGTCCGCCGCGCGCTTCACCGCGGCGCCGCCGCGCGTGCATCTCAACCGCGTGCTGCTGGCGAAGGCGGTGCTGGTGACGCTGGCGATCATCATCGCGTGCTTTCTCGGGGTGCGGCCGGCGCTGGCGGCGATGCTCGGCGGATCGGCGCTGTTTCTGACGCGCCGGGTCAAGCCCGCGCGGGTCTATCGCGACATCGACTGGTCGCTGCTGCTGCTGTTCGTCGGGCTGTTCGTGGTGGTGGCGGCGATGCAGAAGGCGGTGCTGACGCCCGACCTTCTGGCGCGCGCCGCCCGGTTGCCGCTGAACCAAACGCCGGTTCTGGCGTTGTTAGCAGCAGTGCTCTCGAACCTGGTGAGCAACGTGCCCGCCGTCCTGGTGCTCAAGCCCTTTGTCGCGACCCTTGCTGATGCGCGGCATGGCTGGCTGGTGCTGGCCATGGCCTCGACGCTGGCCGGCAATTTCACGATCCTGGGGTCGGTCGCCAATCTCATCGTGGTGCAGGGGGCCGAGCGGCGCGGTATCAGAATAGGGTTCTGGCGCTATTTCCTGGTCGGCGCGCCGGTCACCATCCTGACGCTGGCGCTGGGCGTCGCATGGCTGTCGCGATAAAGCCGCGCCAGCGCGCCAGCCGCCGCATCGGCTGGTCGCTCGACGCGCTGAATTTTTCGCAATCCGACGTGCGCGGCGCGTTCGGCCCCTATCTCAATGTCTTCCTGATCACCGAGCTGCATTGGACCCAGTCGCGGGTCGGGCTGATCACGATGATCGGCGGCCTCCTCGGCCTCGCGCTGCAGACGCCGATCGGCGCCGCGATCGACCACACCGCGGCCAAGCGCGGCGCCATCGTGCTGGCGCTGGCGATTCTCGCGGGGTCGGGTGGGGTGCTGTTCGCGGTGCCCAGTTTCTGGCCGGTGATGGTCGCCAACGCCGTCATGGCGGTGGTCGGCGACGTCTTCGTGCCGGCGATCGCGGCCCTGACGCTCGGCCTTTATGCGCGCCAGTATCTGGCGCGGCGGATGGGGCGCAACGCCGCGTTCGATCATGCCGGCAACGCCGCCACCGCGCTCATCGCCGCCGGGGTCGGCTATGTCTTCACCCAGCGCGCGGTATTTCTGCTGGCGCCGATCTTTTCCGTGCTGGCGATCATGGCGGTGCTGTCGATCCCGGCCAGCGCCGTCGACCTCGACCGGGCGCGCGGCCTCGACGGCGGCAAGCAGCCGCGCGACAAGCACCGCGCCAAGAGCTGGCGCGTGCTGTTCGAATGCCGGCCGCTGGTGATCTTCGGCATCAGCGCGATGCTGTTTCATTTCGCCAACGCGCCGCTGTTGCCGCTGGTCGGGCAGAAGCTGGCGGCCGCGCACCCGAAGGAAGCGACGGCGATGATGTCGGCCTGCATCATCGCGGCGCAAATCGTGATGATCGGGATTTCGGTGCTGGTGGGCCTCAAGGCGAATGCCTGGGGCCGCAAGCCCTTCCTGCTCGCCGGCTTCGCTGTGCTGCCGGTCCGCGCGGTGCTCTATACGCTGTCCGACAACAGCTTCTGGCTGATCGGCATTCAGCTTTTGGATGGCGTCGGCGCCGGCATTTTCGCGGTGCTGGCGACGCTGGTGGTGGCCGATCTGATGCGCGGCACCGGCCGCTACAATCTCGCGCTCGGCGCCGTCGCCACCATGCAAGGGATCGGCGCCTCGATCAGCGGCCTCGCCGCCGGCGAGATCGTCGATCATTTCGGCTACACGCCCGCCTTCCTCGGTCTGGGCGCGGTGGCGGCGGCCGCGTTCCTGGTGTTGCTGCTCGCGATGCCGGAAACCCGGACTTCGGCGTCGGCCCGGACTACTTCGCCTCCTGCGCGGCCCTAGCCAGCCCCAGGATGCCGCCCGGATTCATGGCGTCGATCATGCTGGTCGGAATGAGAATGGTGGCGCCGCGTTCCTTGGTGGTCTCGTAGATGATGTTCATCGCCCGCAATTGCAGCGCCGCCGGGTTCTTGGAATAGGTCTCGGCCGCATCGAGGAATTTCTGTGCGACTTCGACCTCCGCCTGGCCCAGCAGTACGCGGGCCTGGCGCTCGCGCTCGGCCTGCGCCTGGCGGCTCATCGCGTCCTGCAGCGCCATCGGAATGCCGACATCGCGAATCTCGACGGTGTGAACGGTGATGCCCCAGCCCGCGATCTTGCGGCCGATCTCGGCGCGCAGCACCTCGTCGGCCTGCTTGCGATCCGACAGCAGCGTCGAGAGGAAGGACGAGCCGACCATCTCGCGCAGGCTGGTCTGCGCCACCCGGGCGATCGCGGAGCGGAAATCGGTGATCTCCAGCGCGGCCTTTTCCGAATCAAACACCTGCCAGAAGATCACCGCGTCGATATTGACCGGCACGGTGTCCTTGCTGAGCGCGGATTCGGCGTTGAACTCGGTGGTCTGGATGCGCTGGTCGAGCATCGCCGCCACCGAATCGACGAACGGGATGATGATGAACAGGCCGGGACCGCGCACCGCTTCGAGCTTGCCGACGCGCAGGATCACCGCGCGCTCCCATTGATTGGCCATCATCAGGGTGCGCGGTATCAACAGCGCGATGACCACCAGAATAAGGGCAATGACATAGAAAGCCGGCGCATCGCCGCCATGGGCGATGAAGCCCGACAGCACCGCCAGCGCAAAGACCAAAAAGGTCAGGACCGTTGCGACCGGATTGCCGCCGGTGACGATCGATTTCATGGATTCGCCTCCTCCAGAGTTGTCAGTTGTCAGTTGACAGTTATCAGTTGTCAGTTGTCAGTCGTCAGTTATCAGTCAGTCGTCAGTTATCAGTTATCAGTCGTCAGTTATCAGTCGTCAGTTTTTGGGCGGTTGGTCGATAGCGATCAGGACTGATAACTGAAGACTGATAACTGATAACTGAAGACTGATAACTGAAGACTGATAACTGACGACTGATCCCTACGCGTCCTCCAGCACCTGCTTCACCTTGGCCGCGAGCTGTTTCAGATTATAGGGCTTGGGCAGGAAATGGACATCGTGGGTCAGCCGGTCGCGGAACGCTTCCTCGGTATAGCCCGAGATGAAGATCACCTTCATGTCGGGGTGGCTTTCGCGCACCTTCGCCGCCATCTCCGGCCCGTCCATGCGCGGCATCACCACGTCGGAAATGATCAGGTCGATCTGCTCGGCCCCACGCTCGACGATTTCGAGCGCGCCCTCGCCGCTCTTCGCCTCGATCACGCGATAACCCTTGTTGCGCAGGGCGCGGGCGCTGAAGAGCCGCACCGGATCCTCGTCCTCGACCAGCAGCACCGTCGCGGTGCCGGTCAGGTCGGCGCTGTCGTCGCCGGCTTCGATCGGGCGCACCGGCACCGCCGCCTTGCCGCGCGCGCGCGGCAGATAGATCGAGAATTGCGCGCCCTTGCCGGGCTCGCTGTCGATGAAGACGAAGCCGCCGGTCTGCTTGACGATGCCATAGACGGTGGAGAGGCCAAGGCCGGTGCCGCTACCGATCTCCTTCGTGGAAAAGAACGGTTCGAAAATGCGCGATAGATTCTCCTTGGGAATCCCGAACCCGGTATCGCCGACCTCGATCAGCACATATTGGCCGGGCGGCATCACCTCGACGCCGCGCCGCAGCGGGCTGGCGATGGTGGCGTTGGCGCTACGGATGGTCAGCACGCCGCCATTCGGCATCGCGTCGCGGGCATTGACGGCGAGATTGATTACGACCTGCTCCATCTGGCCCTGATCGACCTCGACCAGGCCGAGATCGCGGCCATGCACGACGCGCAGCTCGATCTTCTCACCGATCAGCCGGCGCAACAGGTTCGACAGTTCGGCCAGCACCTCGGTCAGGTTCAGCACCGTCGGCTGCAAGGTCTGCTGGCGGGAAAAGGCCAGCAATTGCCGCACCAGATTGGCGGCGCGATTGGCGTTCTGCTTGATCTGCATGATGTCGGCGAAGGACGGATCGCCCGGCTTGAACCGCACCAGCAGCAAATCGCAGAACCCGATCATCGCCGTCAGCAGATTGTTGAAATCATGCGCGACCCCGCCGGCGAGCTGACCCACCGCCTGCATCTTCTGCGACTGGGCGAATTGGGTCTCGAGGCTCTTTTGTTCGGTGGTGTCGATGACATGCAGGACCAGCCCCGCCTCGTCCTCGCCCTCAAGGCGGCTGAGGAACAGCGAGGCCCAAATCTCGCGCGGCCCCATCAGCCGCGCCTCCACCGGCCGCGCCGGCCCCTGGCTGGCGGCGGCGATATGCGCATCGACCTGGCCGCGATCCTCGCCGATGACGAAATCCGCCAGTTCGCGCCCGATCAGATCGACGGCGGTCGAGCCCAGCATATCGCCGAGCGCGCGGTTCGCCTCCTCGATCCGGCCGCGATCGCCCAGCAGCGCGATGCCGACCGGCGCGTTGGCGAACAGGCGCTGGAACCGCAGCCGCGAGCGCTTCAGCGCCTCGGCCCATTCATGTTGCGAGGTCAGGTCGCGCACCACCGAGCGGGTGCGCAGCTGGTCGCCGGCGCGCACCACGCTCTGGCTGACCGAGGCGTAAATCAGCCGCCCTTCGGTGGCGCGCAGCACCAGCTCGCCCCGCTGGGCGCCTTCGCCGCCGCCGGCGAACGGCGCATAGGCGGGACCGCGGATCGGGCCATCGGCGATGACGAAATCGATGAGGCGGGCGCCGCTTTCCACCAGTTCGCCCGGCGTGCGGCCGAACCAATCGGCGAGCGTCTGGTTGACCAACAGGAAGCGGCCCTCGCCATCGACCGAATAGAAGCCGGTCGCCGAGCTGTCGAGGAAATCGGCGGGGGTTTCGCCCTCCTCGCGGATCACCTGCTCCATTTCCTGGCGCTGGGTGATATCCTCGAAGCTCCACAGCATATAGCCGGGGCTGTGCGGCAGCAGGCTGGCGGAGACGATGAACCACAGCGTCGCGCCGGCGCTGCGCCGGATCGCGAGGCGCCCGCTGGCGCGGCCGCGCTCCACCGCCTCGGTCTCCAGGCGCTGGAACTCCTTGGCCGCCTCATCGCCGACCAGGCTAAGGGCGATGACTTCCAGCGGCAGGGTGCGAATCTCGGGGAAAAAGCGCCGGAACGCCGAATTGGCATAGGTGATCGAGCCTTCGGGCGCGACGATCAGGTGGGCGTTGGGGGAGGCCGCGATCGCCTGGCTGAGGAGGGCCGCGCGGCCCGCGACCTCGCGCACCCCCATGCGCGCGACAAAAATGGCGACGCCGCTCATCGCCGCCAGCATCACGAAAAACAACGCCAGCGCCAGCGCCAGCCGGCTGGTCAGCAGCCCGCTCGCGATGGCGGCGAACAGCACCACGCCCAGCGCGCCGAACAGCAAGCCGGTATAGCGCACCCGGCGCAGCCATTGCGGCATCAGCACCGGGGTCAGCGGATCGTCGTCGCCGATACCGCCGGCGGGCAATAGCGTCTCGATGGTCACGGGCGAATCGATGCTCTCCGGGGATGAATGCCCGGAGCATACCACAGTTCGCGGCGCGCCCGGTGGCGCCGCGCCAGTCAGTCGTCGCGGTGGGTGCGCTCGCGCCGTTCGTGCCGCTCCTGCGCCTCGAGGCTCAGGGTCGCGATCGGCCGCGCTTCGAGCCGCCGCAGGCCGATCGGCTCGTCCGTGTCTTCGCAATAGCCATAGCGGCCATCCTCGATGCGCTGCAACGCCTCGTCGATCTTCGAGACCAGCTTGCGCTCGCGATCGCGCGTTCGCAGCTCGAGCGAGCGGTCGGTCTCCAGTGTCGCGCGGTCGGTCACGTCCGGCTGCGACAGACCGCCATCCTTGATATTCATCAAGGTTCCCGACGACTCGACCAGCAGCTCTTCCCGCCACTGCAACAGTTTCTGGCGGAAATATTCGAGCTGACGCGGGTTCATGAACTCCTCGTCCTCGGATGGACGATAGTTCGCCGGAATCATCGGCCGCATCGTAAACTCCGTAGGACCCCCGTACATCACCATGACCGCTCCCCGACGGCATAACGGGGCGGAGTATATGAATCGCCCCCAAGCCGGGCAAGCGGAAGAATGGCGATCCAGCCGCTTGAAAAGCCTAAGCGATTCCACCAGGATTTGTGGGTAGCCGCCTGCTGGTGGGGCCGCCTTGGGCGCCCGATTCGCCGGGGAATTGCCGGCCGAGCGGGCGGGCCGTCCGATCCACGATGGAATGGCCGGCATTTTTGGCTTATTCGGGCGGTCGTTAACCCTATCTCTTAGGTCTTTGTTAAGAGCGCCCACGATAAATTCGCGCCCATGCCAAGCAAGCCCGCCACCACAATGTCCTATGCCCTCGGCACCCCGGTTCCCTTCTCGCCGGAACCGGAGCCGCTCGATGAAGGCCTGCCGTCGCCGAATACCAAGAGATGGGTCATTCGGCGCAAGGCCGCGGTCGTCGACGCGGTGAAGAGCGGCATCCTCACCCTCGAGCAAGCGTGCGAACGCTATAAGCTCTCGACCGAGGAATTCTTCACCTGGCAGGCCCTGGTGGATCATCACGGGATTCCCGGATTACGCGTAACACGTCTTCAGAGCTATCGCGCCGGAGATCGTCGCTAGCCGACCCTGCCCGAAACCTTTTCCGGTCCCTTCCATTGATTTATCGTCCATCGTTAACAGTTCTGGTAACGATGATTAAGAACCGTTATACTTGCATTTTAGAGAATGATGGTTCTGGCGCGGTGGAGGGGTTATGCGGGTGCTTCTGGTTGAAGACGATTCGGCGACGGCCACCAGCATTTCGATGATGCTGCAAGCCGAAGGGTTCGTCTGCGATACGACGGACCTCGGCGAAGACGGGCTCGAGATCGGCAAGCTCTATGATTACGACATCATCATTCTCGATCTGATGCTGCCGGACATCGACGGCTATGAGGTGCTGCGCCGGCTGCGTTCGGCCAAGGTGCGCACGCCGATCCTGATCCTGTCCGGCCTGTCCGGCCTCGACAACAAGGTGAAGGGTCTCGGCTTCGGCGCCGACGATTTCCTGACCAAGCCGTTTGAGCGCCGCGAGTTGCTGGCGCGCATCCAGGCCATCGTCCGGCGCGCCAAGGGCCATGCCGAATCGACCATCCGCACCGGCAAGCTCACGGTCAATCTGGAGAGCCACACCGTCGATATCGAAGGCAAGCCCTTGCACTTGACCGGCAAGGAATACGGCATCCTCGAATTGCTCAGCCTGCGCAAGGGCACCACGCTGACCAAGGAGATGTTCCTCAACCATCTCTATGGCGGCATGGACGAGCCGGAGCCGAAGATCATCGACGTCTTCGTCTGCAAGCTACGCAAAAAGCTCTCGACCGCGGCCAAGGGCGACAATTATATCGAGACCGTGTGGGGCCGCGGCTATGTGCTGCGCGATCCCGCCCCCGCCGCCGCCGGCCTGAAGAAGCTCGCCAAGACCTGAGCCGCGCCGTCTCAGGCCGGGGTCAGCTCGACCCGCAGCCGTCGCGGCTCCAGCCGGGGCGGGGCGATTTTCAGCCCGACATCCGCGGCGAAGCGCATGCACAGATGGGCATGGACGCCGCGCGCCGTCAGATTCTCGATCGAGACGTCGGCCTGTAACCCGGCCTGCGCCTCGGGCGTCAGGCGGACCACATCGCCATCCGCCTCGATCGCCATGCCCGTGCCCTGGCCGCGCACTGTCACCGTGCCGCCGCGGGGCAGCGCCTCGGCGGCCAGAACCAACAGCATGCAGGCGACGCGCTGCCACCCGAGCGGCCGCGCCGGCTCCTCCGCCGGCCAAGTGCAATGGACATTGCCGGCATCGAAATATTTAAGCGCGAGGTCGCGCCCGGTGGCCGTCGATGCCCCCTCGCCGGGCAGCGTGCCATAGGCGAAGCGATAGAATTGCAGGCGTTTCGAGACGGTGCGCGCGCTAGTGCCGACCAGCCGCACCGCGTCGGCGACGAAATCGGGGTCTTCTTCGCTCATCAGCTCGACGCCGTTGACCACCGCCGAGACCGGCCCCGCCAGCTCATGGCAGAGGCGCGCGGTCAATAACTCCAGCACGCGGACGTCGATGTTCGTGCTCATCCGCTCCCCGCAACCATCAGTGGCACATTAGGCCGATCGGTGCGCCGCGAGCAATGTTTCCGCTTCGGCGAGGTCGCTCGGGGTGTTGACATTGAAAAACGGATCGAACGGCGCCGTCGGAAAATCTACCATGGCGACCGGATAGCGCGCGCACCAATCCGCGACCCGGCGGATTCCGTCATCCGTCAGCGCGACGCGTAGCGCCGCCCGCATTTCGGTCGGCCATAGCGCGAATACCGGATGGCGCCGGCCCCCCGACCGGGCGCAGGCCAGCACCGCGCCCTCGCGCCGCCGCGCCTCGGCCAGCCGCGCCACCAGGTCGCGCGGGAACAGCGGCGCATCGCAGGGGAAGCTGGCGATCGACGTCAGGCCCTGTTCCGCCGCCCAGTCCATGCCGGCTAGAATGCCGGCCAGCGGTCCGACGAAGCCCGGCACGCTGTCGGCGAGGATCGGCAGGCCGAAATCGGCAAATGGCGCCGACCCATTGGCGCTGATCGCCAGCGGGCCGACCTGCGGTGTCGCGCGGGCAATCGCATGGCCCACGAGGGGCGTGCCGCCGAGGAGGCGCAGCGCCTTGTCGCCGCCCATGCGCCGCCCCTGGCCGCCGGCTAGGATCAGGCCGGCGATCGGGCTGGAAGGGGCGCTGGTTTCGGCCATTTATTTCGGTTGATCCCCAGCATGGCGTCACTATGGTATGGGGTCGCTCGAAATCACAGGTCTTCGCACCCATATAGCCATCATGATCGATCCCTTCGGCCGAACCATCTCCTATCTGCGCGTGTCGGTGACCGACCGTTGCGATTTCCGCTGCGTCTATTGCATGTCGGAGGACATGGCGTTTCTGCCCAAGGCGGAAATCCTGACGCTGGAAGAACTCGACCGGCTATCGACCGCCTTCATCCGGCTCGGCGTCAAGAAGCTGCGCCTGACTGGCGGCGAGCCGCTGGTGCGGCGCAATATCATGTGGCTGTTCAAGGCGTTGGGCCGGCACCTGGAGACGGGCGCCCTCGACGAGCTGACGCTGACCACCAACGGCAGCCAGCTCGCCAAATATGCCCAGGATTTGAAGGCCGCCGGCGTCAAGCGCATCAACGTCTCGCTCGACACGCTCGATGCCGCCAAGTTCAAGGCGATCACCCGCTGGGGCCGCTTCGAGCAGGTGATGGACGGCATCGCCGCCGCCAAGGCCGCCGGCCTCCAGGTCAAGCTGAACGCGGTGGCGCTGAAGGGCGTCAACGATGACGAATTCGACCGGCTGCTCGGCTGGTGCGGCGAGCAGGGATTCGATCTGACGCTGATCGAGGTCATGCCGCTGGGCGAGGTTGGCTCCGGCACCCGCGTCGATCAATATCTGCCGCTGTCGGTGGTGCGCGCCGATCTGCGCAAGCGCTGGACGCTCGATGAGAGCGATTATCGCACCGGCGGTCCGGCGCGCTATTACACCGTCCGCGAGACCGGCCAGCGACTCGGCCTGATTACGCCGATGACCCATAATTTCTGCGAAAGCTGCAATCGCGTGCGGCTGACCTGCACCGGCACGCTGTTCATGTGCCTGGGGCAGGAGGATGCCGCCGACCTGCGAGCGCCGCTGCGCGCCGCCGAAAGCGACGCCCCGGTCGAGGCCGCGATCCGTGCCGCCATCGACCGCAAGCCCAAGGGCCATGATTTCATCATCGACCGCCGCCATGACCGGCCGGCGGTGTCGCGTCATATGAGTGTGACGGGCGGCTAAGCCCGGCTCTATACTCCCCGCCCATGAGCGGGCTTCCCCCTATCGCCTCAAAGATCGCTATCGTCGCCAGCGAAGCACCGGCCGCCCAGGCCGCGCTCGAAGAATTGCGGGCGCGCTATCGCATCGTCGCGCCGGAGGCGGCCGACCTGATCGTGGCGCTGGGCGGCGACGGTTTCATGCTGGAGACATTGCATCGCTATCGCGATAGCACCGTGCCGTTTTATGGCATGCATCGCGGCAGCGTGGGGTTTCTGATGAATGGCTATGAGCCGAACGGGCTGGAGGAACGGCTGGCGCGGGCCCAGCCGGTCATGATCCATCCGCTCGAAATGACCGCGACCGACCGCGCCGGCAACAGCCATTCGGCGATCGCCATCAACGAGGTCTCGCTGGTGCGCCAGGGCCGCCAGGCGGCCAAGCTGCGCATCACCGTGGACCAGACCGTGCGGCTCGACGAATTGATGGCCGATGGCGTGCTGGTCGCCACCCCCGTTGGCAGCACTGCCTATAATCTCTCGGCGCACGGGCCGATCATTCCGATCAGCGCCGAGGTCCTGGCGCTGACGCCGATCAGCGCCTTCCGGCCGCGGCGCTGGCGCGGCGCGCTGCTGCCGCACCAGGCGCGGGTGCGGTTCGACGTGATCGAGATCGAGCGCCGCCCGGTCAACGCCGCCGCCGATTTCACCGAAATCGCCGACGTGCTGACCGTGACGGTGCGCGAGGCGGCGGAAATCTCGTTCACCATGCTGTTCGATCCCGAGCACAATCTCGAAGAGCGCGTGCTGAAGGAACAGTTCCAGACCTGAACCCAGGGAGGGGTGGATGATCCAGACCAGACTGACCGAGGCTTACGGGCTCACGCATCCCTTCGTCTCCGCCGGTATGGCGTTCGTCGCGACCGTGCCGCTGGTCCGAGCGGTCAGCGCGGCTGGCGGTCTCGGCGTGCTCGGCGCCTCCGGCTATCCTGTCGACGCGCTGCGCGCCGCCATTCATGAGATTCGCGCCGGCGGCAATTCCCGGTTCGGCGTGAATATCATTCCGCGTTTCAACGGCATTGAGCATATCGAGCTGTGCGCCTTGGAAGAGGTGCCGGTCGTCGTGTTCTTCTGGGACGACGTGCCGCATGACTGGATCGCGCGGCTGCGCGAGGCCGGCACCCGGGTGTGGATTCAGATCGGCAGCGTCGCCGAGGCGCGGCTCGCGGTACGCGCCCGCGCCGACGCGCTGATCGTGCAGGGCAGCGAGGCCGGCGGCCACAATCGCGCCGCCGCGGCGACGCTGTCGCTGCTGCCGGCGGTGATCGACGCGGTCGGCGAGACGGTGCCGATTGTCGCGGCGGGCGGCATCGCCGACGGGCGCGCTGTTGCCGCGGTGCTGGCGCTGGGCGCCGACGGTGTGTGCGTCGGCACGCGCCTGCTGGCCAGCCCCGAGGCCTTCGCGCATGAGGAATATAAGCGGCGGGTGGTGGTGGCGACGGTCGCCGACACCGCGCGGCACAATATATTCGGCCATGATTTTCCCGATGCGACGGTGCGCGGGCTGCGCAATCGGGTGGTGATGGAATGGCTGGGGCGCGACGACCCGCCGCCTTACAAATCGACGCCCGAGGGTGGGCACAAGGTGATCGGGCAGATGACCATCGGGGGCAATGCCATGCCGATGCCGCGGTTCACCGGCCTGCCGCCGACCCCGGAATTCAGCGGCGATTTCGAGGAGATGAGCCTGTTGGCGGGCGAATCCGTCGGTCAGACCAACGCGATCATGCCGGCCGGCGAGATCGTGCGCACGATGATGCGCGACGCCGAGGCGATCATCGCGACCCGCCTGCCGGGCCTGGTGACGCGGCAGGCGTCTTAAACTAGCCGCTCGGCAGCAGCTTGCGCTCGGTGGCGCTGACCTTGATCAGCTTTTGCAGCTTCTCGAAGGCGCGCACCTCGATCTGGCGCACCCGCTCACGCGAGACGCCGTATTTCTGGGCGAGGTCTTCGAGCGTCGTCGGCTCGTCGCGCAGGCGCCGCTCGTTCAGAATATCCCGCTCGCGCGGTGTCAGATGCGCCATCGCCGCGGTCAGGAGATCGCGGCGCAGGCCGAGTTCCTCCATCTCGCCCAGCGTCTCTTCCTGGTCGTCCGAATCGTCGACCAGCCAATCCTGCCATTCGCCACCGCCTTCGCTGTCGTTGCGCACCGGCGCGTTCAGCGAATGGTCAGGGCCGGCCAGGCGGCGGTTCATGTCGATGACGTCGGATTCGGGCACCCGCAATTCGGTGGCGATCTTGGCCAGATTCTCGGGCGACAGATCGCCATCGTCGATGGCCTGGATGCGGCCCTTCATGCGCCGCAGGTTGAAGAACAATTTTTTCTGCGCCGCCGTGGTCCCCATCTTCACCAGCGACCAGGAGTGCAGGATATATTCCTGCATCGAGGCTCTGATCCACCACATGGCATAGGTGGCGAGGCGAAAGCCCCGTTCGGGATCATAGCGCTTCACCGCTTGCATCATGCCGACATTGCCCTCGGCGATGAGGTCGGCGAGCGGCAGGCCGTAGCCGCGATAGCCCATCGCGATCTTGGCGACGAGGCGCAGATGCGATGTCACTAATTTCTGCGCGGCTTCGGGGTCGGCATGCTCGCGCCAGCGCTTGGCGAGCATGTATTCCTCTTCTTTTTCGAGCATCGGGAATTTACGAATCTCGCGCAGGTAGCGCGCAAGACCGCCATCGACCGACGGTATGCTGAGGGCGGGCACCGTTGCCATGATGATTCCTCCTGGACCCTCGGAATCTAGGATATCGCCGGCGCCGAGTCCAATCAGCGCGCTTCACATAATGGCGACCGGTCCGGGACGCTAGACGCAAAACCCGACAATGGCGTGGATGTAAATCGCGATGCGGTGCAGCAGCCCCTCCGCCGAAATCGAGCGGCCGCTGAGAAATGCGATCGGCACCAGCGCCGCGACCCACAGCGGCCAGACCGGCATGCGCGCCGGACGGTGCCGGCGATAGGGCATCCAGAACAGGGTCAGGGTCGCCGATCCGATGATCAGGCCGATCACCACCTCCAGCACCGAATGATATTCCAGCACCGCCCGCGACAATGCGATCGCCAGGATCAGCAAGCCGCCCAGCGCCAGCACGGCATGGCGCCGCCCGTGTTGGAACTGCCCGGCGGTGATCAGCGTCAGCCCGCCATAGACGAAGAGGCTCATGCTGGTATGGCCGCTGGGACTGTCAAGCTCCAGCCCCGGCACCGGGCAGGCTTTAAAATAGATCTTCAGCACCGCCGTCACCGCCCCGCACGCGATCAGCGCCGTCAACCAGGTCAGCGCCACCCGCCGGTCGCCCCAGATCGCGAGCCACACCAGGACCACCGCCGCGATCGGCAGGGTGATGATGGAATCGCCGAGATTGGTCAGCGCATGAAGGAAGGAATGGATCATGCGCGCGCTTAAAGATGCGTCGCCGGCGGCGCGCCCAGCGCCATCGCCGCGTCGGCGACCAGCGAGCGATGGCACAGCGCGGGGTCGGCCTCGAAACACAGGAGGCACGCCCTGGTGTCGCGCACCAGCTCGACCAGTTGCTGCAGCGACAGCGTCTGGTGCGCCAGATATTTCTCGAACTCGACCCGCAACGCCGCGAAATCATGATCGTGCTTATAGCGGGCGCGGATCGGCTTCGGCGTGCCAAGCGCGACGCGGTGGGCATAGCGGATGCCGACCTGCGTCAGCGCGGCGGCGAGCGCGGTCTTGGAAAAGCCGCGTTTGCGCGACAAGGGCAGGGCGCGGACATCGACCACCAGCTTGATCTTTTCCTGTTGCATCTTGTCGAGGAAATCGTCGATCCGCATGCCTTCATAGCCGATGGTGAACAGCGGCATCAGACGATGCCGCGCGCCTGCAACGACGCGATCTCCGCTTCGGACAGATTCAACACCTCACGCAGGATCGCCGCCGTGTGCTGGCCCATGATCGGCGGCGGCAGTCGGTATTCGACCGGCGTCTCGGAATATTTGATCGGATTGGCGAGCAGCGCGATCGGTTCGGGGGCTTGGGGATGATCCATCCGCACCACCATCTCGCGCGCCACCACCTGCGGATCGGCGAACACCTGGTCGAGCCGGTTGATCGGGCTGCACGGCACGCCCTCGCGCTCCAGCGTCTCGATCCAGTAAAGCGAGGGATGGCGCGCGACGAGGGCGGCGACCTGCGGCACCAGCGCCGCGCGATTGACCACGCGCGCCGCGTTGGTGGTGAAGCGCGGGTCGGCGGGGAGATGCTCGGCGCCGGCAACGGCGCAGAATTTGCGGAACTGGCCGTCATTGCCGACCGCCAGCACGATATGCCCGTCGGCGCTGGCGAAGACCTGGTACGGCACGACGCTGGAATGGGCATTGCCGAGCCGCGGCGGCGCCGTGCCCGAGGTGAGAAAGGTCTGCGCCTGATTGCCGAGCCAGGCCACCTGGGTGTCGAGCAGCGCCATGTCGATATGCTGGCCCGCGCCGGTGCGGTCGCGATGGCGCAGCGCCGCCAGGATCGCCACCGCGCTGTACATGCCGGCCATCAGGTCGGCGAACGCGACGGCGCCCTTCATCGGCTCGCCCTCCGGCTCGCCTTGGAGGCTCATGATGCCGCCCATCGCCTGCGCCAGAAAATCATAGCCGGGGCGCGGCGCGTAGGGACCGGTCTGGCCGAAGCCGGTGACCGAGCAATAGACGAGACGCGGAAATGCGGCATGAATCGCGTCGTAGCCCAGCCCATATTTGGCGAGGGTCCCGACCTTGTAATTCTCGACCAGCACATCGCAATGCGCGATCAGCCGCAGCGCCAGCGCGCGTCCCTCGGGCTTGGTGAAGTCGAGGGTAATCGAGCGCTTGGCGCGATTGGCGGAGAGATAATAGGCGCTCTCCTTGGTGTCACGCCCATCGCCGTCCTTGAGGAAGGGCGGCCCCCATTTCCGGGTATCGTCCCCTTCGCCGGGCCGCTCGACCTTGATGATATCGGCGCCGAGATCGCCGAGAAGCTGAGTGCAGCTCGGTCCCGCCAGGACCCGGCTCATATCGAAGATGCGAATTCCCTCAAGCGTGCTTGCCACGGCCGGTTCCCTGAAATTCAACCCGCTTCGTGCCACGCGCGCGGCGGCGGGGCAAGATGTCCGGCATCGATGCTTGCATCGGCCGGTCGGCGCCTTCCCCGTTGCGGGAAGCCCCGTCTTCGCCTAGCGTCCCCAGCGGGGGGTCCGTTCGCGGACCATTGACGCAAGGGGGATTATCGATGAAGCGACTCGTATTGGGTCTCGCGTTTGGCCTCGCCATGGCGGCGGCGCGGGCCTTCGCCGACGATTATGTCGCGATGTGCAAGGTGGGTCAGCCGGGCGATCCCAGTGCCGACAAGATCTGTAAATGCGCCTCGGAAAAGGTCAAGCCGGAGGACCGCGCCGCGGCGATGGTCGGCATGCAGGCGGTGAACGACGCCATGTCGCGGAGCAAGGAGCCCGACACATCCGATCCCAGGGTGGCCAAGGGCATCGGCGCCGCCATGGAGGCGCTAGCCGCCTGCATGTAGGGGGCGGTCGGCGCCTATTCGGCGGCTTCGATCTCCCGGCGGGCATCATTGGGATGGGCCTTATACCACAGCGAATCCGCGCTGAATTCGACGTCACCGGGCCATGCCAGAGCAAACCCATCCGAGACGGCCATGTTGGGCACGAAATAGGCGGGATCGGCGAGCGGCGCGGCGACCCCGCGCCCGACAATATCGGCAAAACTCACGGTCGAATTGCCGCCATCGTCCCAGGCGATGGCGATCGTGAAATCCGTGCGTGCCTGCGCCGTCGCGATTCGATGCAGCATCTAATCCTCGATCTTGCGGTTGAGCCAATCGAGGAAGCCCTGCAGGATATAGGCGGCGGCGGTGCGATCGACGATCTGGGCGCGGCGCTTGCGGGTGAGGTCGGCGGCGATCATGTCGCGCTCGACCGCGAGGGTCGATAGCCGCTCGTCCCAGAACGCCAGCGGCAGATCGCGCGCGCCCAGCACATTCTTGCCGAACTGGCGCGTGCTTTGGGTGCGCGGGCCGTCGGCGCCATCGAGCCGCAGCGGCAGGCCGACCACCAGCCCGCCGATCCCATGTCGGTCGAGGATGCGGGACAGGATCGTCATATCCTCGGTGAATTTGGTGCGCCGGATCGTCTCGAGCGGCGAGGCGATGCGGAGCCGCGTATCCGACAGCGCGAGGCCGATGGTCTTGGTGCCGACATCGAGGCCCAGCAGCCGCGCGCCGGGCGGCACCAGAGGTTTGAGGTCGCCAGGATTGCAGAGGGGCATGGGTGGATGTTAGCGTGCGCGGCCCGAATCATCCGAGATTAACATCATGGCGTTGGACAAAACCATCGTGGCGCGCATCGCCACGCTGGCGCGCATCAAAGTTCCCGACCGCGACCTCGAATCGCTGGCCGGCGAGCTGACGCAAATCATGACCTGGATCGAGCAATTGAACGAGGTTGATGTCACCGACGTGGAGCCGATGACCAGCGTCGTGCACCAGACCATGCCGATGCGCGCGGACAAAGTGACCGACGGCGGCGATCGTGACGCCATCCTCAAGAATGCGCCGCAAGCGGCGCGCGGCTTCTTTGCGGTGCCCAAGGTGGTGGAGTGAGCGCGCTGACCCGCCTCACGCTGGTCGAGGCACGCGACGGCCTGCGCGCCCGGCAATTTTCGGCGCGCGAATTGACGGCGGCGCATCTCGATGCGATGGCGGCGGCGCGGTCGCTCAATGCCTTCGTCACCGAGACGCCGGAGCACGCGCTGGCCCAGGCGGCGGCGAGCGATGCGCGCTTGGCGCGGGGCGAGGGCGGCGCGCTCGACGGCGTGCCGCTCGCCATCAAGGATTTATTCTGCACCAAGGACATACTCACGACGGCATGTTCCCGTATTCTCGACGGCTTCATTCCGCCCTACGAGAGCACCGTCACGGCGAAACTGTGGGACGCCGGCGCGGTGATGCTGGGCAAGACCAGCCTCGACGAGTTCGCGATGGGGTCGAGCAACGCCACCTCGTGCTATGGGCCGGTGGAGAATCCGTGGCGGCGCCGCGGCGATAACCGGCCGCTGGTACCGGGCGGCTCCTCCGGCGGCTCGGCGGCGGCGGTGGCGGCGCGCCTCGCGCTGGGCGCCACCGGCACCGACACCGGCGGCTCGATCCGCCAGCCCGCCAGCTTCTGCGGCGTCGTCGGGATGAAGCCGACTTACGGACGATGCTCGCGCTGGGGCGTGATCGCGTTCGCCTCTTCGCTCGACCATCCGGGGCCGATCACGCGTACCGTGCGCGATGCCGCGCTGATGCTGCAGACCATGGCCGGGCACGATCCGAAGGATGCGACCTCGGCCCCGATTTCGGTGCCGGATTTCGCGGCCTCGCTGACCGGCGATATTCGCGGCCTAAGGATCGGCATCCCCCAGGAATATCGCGTTGATGGCATGCCGCACGAAATCGAGGCGCTGTGGCGGCGCGGCGTCGAATGGATCAGGGATGCCGGTGCCGAGCCGGTCGAAATCAGCCTGCCGATGACCAAATACGCGCTCGCGACCTATTACATCATCGCGCCGGCGGAGGCGTCGTCGAACCTCGCGCGCTATGACGGTGTGCGCTTCGGTTTGCGGGTGCCAGGCGATAGTCTCGATGCGATGTACGAAAACACCCGCGCCGCCGGCTTCGGCGCCGAGGTGAAGCGCCGCATCCTGATCGGCACTTATGTTCTCTCGGCCGGCTATTACGATGCCTATTACGTCCGCGCGCAAAAGATCCGCACCCTGATCGCGCGCGACTTCCAGGAGGCATTCACGCGTTGCGACGCGATCCTGACGCCGACCACGCCCTCGCCGGCGTTCGCGCTGGGTGAGAAGCAGGACGATCCGATCACCATGTATCTCAACGATGTGTTCACGGTGCCGGCGGACCTCGCCGGCCTGCCGGCGATTTCGGTGCCGGCGGGGTTGAGCGACGACGGCTTGCCGCTGGGCCTCCATGTCATCGGCCGCGCCTTCGACGAGGAGACCATGTTCCGCGTCGCCGGCGCCATCGAAAGCGCGGCCGCCTTCACGGCGGAGCCGCAACGATGAGCAATTTGATCGAGGGGCGCACCGGCCCGTGGGAGGTGGTGATCGGGCTCGAGACGCATGCGCAGATCGTGTCCGAGGCCAAGCTGTTCTCCGGCGCCGCGACCGCGTTCGGCGCCGAGCCGAACACCCAGGTCTCGACCGTGGACGCGGCGTTTCCCGGCATGCTGCCGGTCATCAACCGGCATTGCGTTGAACAGGCGGTGAAGACCGGACTCGGTCTCAACGCGCGGATCAATCTGGTCTCGGTGTTCGACCGTAAGAATTATTTCTATGCCGATTTGCCGGCCGGCTATCAGATCTCGCAATACAAATCGCCGGTCGTCGGCAAGGGCGAGATCGAGCTCGACATGCCCGACGGCGAGACGCGGCGCATCGGCATCACGCGCCTGCATCTGGAGCAGGACGCCGGCAAGAGCCTGCACGATCAGCACCCGACGATGACCTATGTCGATCTCAATCGCGCCGGGGTCGCGCTGATGGAAATCGTGTCGGAGCCGGATATTCGCAGCGCCGAGGAGGCCGGCGTCTATGTCCGCAAGCTGCGCTCCATCCTGCGCTATCTCGGCACCTGCGACGGCAACATGGAGGAAGGCTCGCTGCGCTGTGACTGCAATGTCTCGGTGCGCCGCCCCGGCGGTGCGCTCGGCACCCGCGCCGAGATCAAGAATGTGAACTCGGTGCGCTTCGTCATGCAGGCGATCGAGTACGAGACGCGGCGCCAGATCGCGATCCTCGAGGATGGCGGCAGTATCGTTCAAGAGACGCGGCTTTATGATTCGCATCGCGGCGAGACGCGGTCGATGCGCTCCAAGGAAAACGATTTCGATTACCGCTATTTCCCCGACCCCGATCTGCTGCCGCTGGAATTGGACGCGGCCTGGGTCGAGTCATTGAAGCGCGATCTGCCGGAACTGCCCGATGCGAAGAAGGCGCGGCTCGTTGCCGACTATGGCCTTTCGCCCTACGATGCCGATGTGCTGGTCGCGGAGAAATCCCACGCCGACTATTTCGAGGCGGTGGCGCGGGGCCGCGACGCCAAGCTCGCCGCCAATTGGGTGACGGGCGATCTCTTCGGCGCGCTGAATAAGATCGGCGCCGCCATCGAAACCTCGCCGGTCTCGGCGGCGGCGCTGGGCGATTTGCTCGACCTGATTCAGGACAACACGATCTCCGGCCGCATCGCCAAGGATGTGTTTGCCGCGATGCTGGAGACCGGCAAAAGCGCCGGCACCATCGTCGCCGAGCGCGGCCTGCGCCAAGTCACCGATGCCGGCCCGATCGAGGCGGCGATCGATACGGTGCTCGCCGGCAATGCCGACAAGGTTGCCGAGTACCGCGCCGGCAAGGACAAGCTCTACGGCTTCTTCGTCGGCCAGGTGATGAAAGAAACGGGGGGCAAGGCCAACCCCGCGCTGCTCAATGACCTATTGCGAAAAAAGCTCGCCGGGTAGCGGTTCGCGGGCCAGCCGAAGCCGGGCCCGCGATGAGGGAAGCTAGTCGGCGGGAGTCTTTTCCCGATAGGCGCATAGATCGCGCACCGGGCAGATTGGACAGCGCGGCCGACGCGCCACGCAGGTATAGCGTCCGTGCAGAATCAGCCAATGATGCGCGTGCTGGAGATATTGTTCCGGCACGCGCTTTTCGAGCTTCAATTCCACCGCCAGCGGGGTCTTGCCGTGCGCCAGGCCGGTGCGGTTCGCGACCCGGAAGATATGCGTGTCGACGGCGATGGTCGGCTCGCCATAGGCGACATTCAGCACGACGTTCGCGGTCTTGCGCCCGACACCGGGCAGCGCCTCGAGCGCGTCGCGATTGTCTGGCACTGTACCGCCATGGCGCTCGATCAGCAGGCCGCTTAACGCCACGATGTTCTTGGCCTTGGTGCGATAGAGGCCGATGGTCTTGATCAGCTCGCGCACCCGCGCCTCGCCCAGCGCCACCATCTTCGCGGCGCTGTCGGCGGCCGCGAACAGGCCCGGCGTTGCCTTGTTGACACCGGCGTCGGTGGCCTGGGCCGACAGCACTACCGCGATCAACAGCGTATAGGGGTCGCGATAGCGCAGCTCGGTCTTGGGGGCGGGACACGCCACCGCGAGGCGATGGAAGAATTCCGCGATCGCGGCGGGCTTCATCGCGCGCTACTTGGTGCGGGCGAATTCGGTGACACGGCTGTTCATATCCCCCAGATTGCGGCGCAACTGTTCCAGCGCGAAACCCAGCGTGAAGATGCGCGACGCCTCCTGGTCCGACAAGTCCCGCGTCAGGCCGGCGCGGCGCAGCTCGCTCATCGCGGCGGCATAGGCGGCGAATGCCTCCGTCACCGCCTCGAGACTGGGCGGCGCCGCGCGCACCGTCAGCGCCTGCGCCGCGTCGCCGAGATGCGTGCGCAGCGCGTCGCCGACGCGCGCCAGCGGCGGCAGCAGAATCGGCCGCGCCGGCTCGGGCAGGATGGTGGCGGCGGCGCGGCCGATGATGATGTAGTCGAAGCGCAGGCGGCGCAGCGTGCGCAGAATCGGCTCGGCATCGGGTTCGCTGGAAAGATAGGTGGCGCGCTCGCGCGCCGCCTCGGTGACGACGCCGTCGAGCTTGACCAGCAGGCGGCGATAGCCGTCCTGCAAGCGCACGATGGTGCCGAGATCGCGCTTTTCGCCGAAGCCCGCGAATAATTGCGACACCAGCCGCGCCGACAGCCGCAGGATATCGGCGGCGGTCTCGGCGACGATGTTGTGGGCGCGCGCCGGCAGCACCAGGCGCGACACCACGATGCCGACGCCACTGCCGATGGCGATTTCGATGACCCGCCCGATGGCGGAATCGAGGGTGCTGGCATGCTGCAGCGCCGGGATGATCAGCACGATCACGGCGGTAATGGGTGCGACCCGGAAGCTGCGCCGCACCGCGGCGAGAAAGGCGAGCGGCGCCAGCGATACCGCCAGCGCGAGGCCCAGCATCCAGACATTCTCGACCGGCAGGATCAGCGCGACGATGACGCCATAGATCGCGCCGGTGATGGTGCCGATGAAATAATCGAGCGCGGCGGTGAACGAGCCGCCGAGGCTCGCCTGCATCACAATGATCGCGGTAAAGACGGCCCAATAGCCCTGGCTCAAGCCCAGCGCGCGCCCGATTGCGAAGGCCAGCAGCCCGGCGACGGTAATCCGCACGGCGAGGCGAAGCTCGGTGCCGCGATTGCCGAACCATAGGAGGGCGCGGCGCGCCGCGGCGCGGGAGCGATCGACGCGGGACGGTTTACGCGGACCCATCGGCTCCCTATCTTTCTGACCAGAGACAATGCGAGCGAGCATGCCGGAAGCCGAGGCCCAAGCCGAGGAATTCTATCACGCCGAGTTGCGGCCGCACCGCAGCCTGCCGCCGCGCGGCTTCGCCATCGTGATGGCGATCCTGGCGATCGGCAGTTTCCTCGTCGGCATCGGCTTCGTGCTGCGCGGCGCCTGGCCGGTGACGCCGTTCTTCGGCCTCGATATTGGCCTCGTCTATCTCGCCTTTCGCCTCAGCTATCGCAGCGCGCGCCAGCGCGAGCATCTGCGCCTGACCGAGGACGCGCTGACGCTGGAGCGCGTCGATGTCTATGGCGGCCGGCGGGACTGGCGGTTTCAACCGTTCTGGCTGCGCGTGGTGTTCGAGGAGCAGGACGATCAGTCCAACAGCCTGGCGCTGGCGTCCCACGGCAAATCCGTGACGGTCGGCGCCTTTCTCGGCCCGGCCGAGCGGCGCGCGGTCGCGTTCTCGCTGACGAATGCGCTGCGCGATTGGCGGCGGCGGATCGCCTCACCGGACGCGCAATAGCCGGTTCGCGCTGGCGACCAGGATCGTCACCGCGATCAGGATGAGGGTCGCCAGCGCGTTGATCTGCGGGCTGACGCCCAATCGCACGCTGGAAAAAATCACCATCGGCAAAGTGGTCGAGGCCGGGCCGGCGGTGAAGCTGGCGATCACCAGATCGTCGAACGACAGGGTGAAGGCGAGCAGCCACCCCGCCGCCAGCGCCGGCATGATCAGCGGCAGGGTGATGACGAAAAAGACACGGATGGGTCGCGCGCCGAGATCGGCCGCCGCCTCCTCCAGCGTCCGGTCGAACGAGGCGAGCCGCGCCTCGACGATGACCGCGACGAACGCGACCCCGAGCGTGATGTGGGCGATGGCGATAGTGAAGATGTTCCGGCCGGCGGGCCAGCCGATGGCTTGCTCCAGCGCGACGAACAGCAGCAGCAGCGACAGGCCGGTGATGATTTCGGGCATCACCAGCGGCGCCGTCGCCATCGCCGCGAAGAGGGTGCGGCCGGCGAAGCGGCGATAGCGCGCCAAGCCATAGGCGACCAGCGTGCCGAGGATCAGCGCGCCGGTCGCGGCCATCAGCGCCACCTCGAAACTGACGGCGGCGGCGCGGCCGATCGCCTCGTTGGCGAACAAGGCGCCATACCATTGGAGCGAGAACCCCGCCCACACCGTCACCAGGCGCGAGGCGTTGAACGAATAGACCACCACCGACGCGATCGGCGCATAGAGAAAGACGAAGCCCAGCACCATCATGGTGACGATGAACGGCGACAGCCCGCGCCTCATGACCCCGTCCCGCGCAATTGGCGGCGCACCAATCCCATCGGCAGCGCCAGCAGCAACAGCATCGCAATCGCCAGCGCCGACGCCACCGGCCAGTCGCGATTGGTGAAGAATTCGTCCCACAGGATCTTGCCGATCATCAGCGTGTTGGGGCCGCCGAGCAGATCGGGAATCACGAACTCGCCCACCGCCGGGATGAATACCAGCAGCACACCGGCGGCGATGCCGGGCAGCGATAGCGGCAGCGTGACTTGCCAGAAGGCGCGGATCGGCGGCGCGCCGAGATCGGCCGCCGCCTCGTTCAACGCCGGATCGAGCTTTTCCAGCTGCGCATAAAGCGGCAGCACCATGAACGGCAGATAGGCGTAAACGAGGCCGAGAATGATCGAGAAATCATTGTCGATCAGCCGCAGCGGCGCGTCGATCAGGCCGAGCGACATCAGTGCGTGGTTGATCAGGCCATTATCCTTGAGGAGGCCGATCCAGGCATAGACGCGGATGAGAAAGCTGGTCCAGAACGGCAGGATCACCAGCATCAGCAATAGGCCGCGCCACCGCGCCGGCGCCCGCGCGATGCCGTAGGCCAGCGGATAACCCAGTAGCAGCGTGACGAGAGTGGCGATCGCGGCATAGCGGATGGCGCCGAGATAGGCCTTCCAGTACAGCGGGTCGCCGAGGAGGAAGAGATAATTGGCGGCGGTGACATAAAGTCGGCCGCTGACGAACAGCGGCGTATAAGGCGGAATCGCCACCGCCTCATGCGCCAGGCTGATCTTCAGCACGATCAGGAACGGCACCAGGAAGAACAGCAGCAGCCAGGCATAGGGCAGGGCGACGATCGCGAACCGCCGTATGCCGCTGTTCATCGCGCCAGCCCGAGAAAAATCACGATGGCGCTGTCCAGCCGCGCCATGTCGGTCTTGCGCATTTTGCCGATATGGCCGCCGACTTTCCGAACGGGAAGCGTCACGATCTTGTCCACCAGCGCCCAGGATTCCGCCCTCAGTCCATTCTCTCGGTTCGGCTCTATTTTCGGCCGTAGGTCTGACGCATCGACGAATACCGACGAGATCAGACAGACCGTTACCGAAGGGCTTGCAGAGAACGCGTCGGCTTGCACAATGACCGCGGGTCGCGGCTTTCCGCCGTAGCCGCCACCCGCGGCAACGCTTACGATGTCCCCCCTCACGTTGCTTATTCCCAGTCGACGTACAGGGATTCGATGAACTTCATGACGTCTTCGTTATCGGGTGCGTTGGCAAGATTGTGTGCCTGACGCCGAAGTTCCGCCTTGTACGCGCGGGAATTTCGATCCAGCGCCATGAGTCGCGGCGGTGATATGGGCGGTGCTTTGCGGGCGTGCTTCGCAGCCTCGTTCGCTGTCAGTGCCCTTGTCGTGCGGGGCTTCTTCTTGGGTTGGGTCGCCATCGGTTGATCCTTGCTGTCGTCATGTGGGACGACCTTCGCAATTTATCACCGAGGCACTTTACGACTGCAATACCCGCGCCGCATGCGGCGCGAAGGATAGTAGCACAGGGCCGCCCGGCGAAAGGAGCACGCCGCCCGTGTTAGCCACGGTCACGCGGACCGGGCCTCCCGCCGGCAATTCGACCTCGCAGGTCGAGGCTTCGCCGCGATAGGCGACGCCACGCAAAATTCCGGTTAGCGCGTTGGCGGCGGCATCGGGCGTCGCCGTCAGGCGGATTTTTTCCGGGCGTATCGCGATGGCGACGGTGGTGCCGATCGGCAGCGGCGCGTGCGCCACCGCCAGCCGCCCCGCCGCGGTCTCGACCTGCAACAGCCCGGCGGCTGCCCCGACTATCTTGCCCTCGAACAGATTGACCGCGCCGAGAAAGCCCGCGACGAAGCGGTTGGCCGGATTCTCATAGACGAATTCCGGCGCGCCGATCTGCTCGATGCGGCCATCCCGCATTACCGCGAGCCGCGAGGCCATGCTCATCGCCTCTTCCTGATCGTGCGTCACCATCAGGAAGGTGATGCCGACCCGGCGGTGAATGCGCTTCAGCTCGAACCGCGTCTCCTCGCGTAGCTTGCGGTCGAGCGCGGTCAGCGGCTCGTCCAGCAGCAGCAATTTCGGCTCCTTCACCAGCGCGCGCGCCAGCGCGACGCGTTGCCGCTCGCCGCCGGACAATTGGCCGGGGCGGCGCGCCGCGAACGCGTCCATCTTCACCAACTCGAGCATGGCGGCGACGCGTTGGGCGGTGGCGGCTCGCCCCAACCCTTCCTGGCGCAGGCCGAAGCCGACATTGCCGGCGACGCTCATATGCGGAAACAGCGCATAGGATTGGAACATGATGTTGACCGGGCGGCGATAGGGCGGCACGCGCCCCATATCGACGCCGTCGATGGCGATGCGTCCGGCGTCCGGCTGCTCGAACCCCGCCGCCATCCGCAACAGCGTGGTCTTGCCACAGCCCGACGGCCCTAAGAGGGCGAAGAACTCGCCGCGCTCGACCGTCAGCGTCACATCATCGACCGCCGGCCGCGCCGTCGCCTCAAACCGCTTGGTCAGCCGCTCAAGCAGAAGAAACGCCAGACTCAGCTCCCCGTCTTGACCCTGGTCCAGGCCCGGGTGCGCGCCCGCTCGAATTCCGGCGTCACCGGCCGGTCGAAGAACAGGCGCTTGCGCACCGACGGCGGCGGATAGATCGCCGGGTCCTCGCGGATCGCCGCCAGGACGAACGGCGTCGCATGCAGATTGGGGTTGGCATAGGCGACGGTGTTGCTGATCGCGGCATCGACCTGGGGCGTGAGGATATTGTCGATCCAGGCGAGCGCGTTGGCGGGGTGGGGCGCATCCTTGGGGATCGCCATCATGTCGATCCAGATCATCGCGCCTTCCTTCGGGATGACATAGGCGATCCGGACCTTGTTCTTGGCCTCGGCGGCGCGGGACTTGGCCTGCACCACGTCGCCCGAATAGCCGAAGGCGAGGCAGATATCGCCGTTCGCCAGATCGTTGATGTATTCCGAGGAATGGAACTTGCGGATATAGGGGCGGATCGCGGTCAGCACTTCCGCGGCCTTCGCCACATCGTCGGGGGTGCGGCCCAGCGGATCGCGCCCGGCATAGAGCAGCGCCGCCGGGAATAATTCCTGGGCGCTGTCCAGCACCTCGATGCCGCACGCCGACAGTTTCTTGGCGTTGGCGGGATCGAACAGCAGCGCCAGGGAATCGACCGGGGCGCCATCGCCCAGCGCCGCCTTGACCTTGGCGATATTGTAGCCGATGCCGGTGGTGCCCCACATATAGGGCACGCCAAATTTATTGCCGGGATCGGCCTTGGCGGCGTCGGCCATGATCTCGGGATCGAGATTGCCGTAATTCTTCAGCTTGGCCTTGTCGATCGGCTGGAATACGCCGGCCGCCGCCTCGCGCGCCAGATACGGCATCGCGGTCGGAACCACGATGTCATAGCCGGAGTGTCCGGCCTCCAGCTTCGCCTCCAGCACTTCGTTGGCGTCGTAAACGTCGTAATTGACCTTGATGCCGGTCGCCGCCTCGAAATTCTTCACTGTGTCCGGCGCGATATAGTCGGACCAGTTATAGACGTTAAGCAGCTTGTCTTCGGCCATCGCGGGCCAAGCCGCGAGAGAGATCACGGCCAGCGCCGGCAGCGAGGCAGCGAGAAAGCGTGCGATCATCGAATTCCCCATGGCGCGGCTGGAAGGCGCTCATAAAAGGGAGCGTTCCGTGCCTTGTCAATCGCGGTTCCGCCTTAAATTCGCCACCGCGCCGGGATGCCATATCGCAATCGTGATTGGCGCCGCCGCCAGATTCGCGAAAAATGCCAATCGCCATCAAGAGGAGGAAGCACATGAATCGCTTTGCCATAACCGGGTTGAGCCTCGCCATGCTCGCCGGCTTCGCCGTCGCCGCCCAGGCGCAGACGAAGACCGTTACCGTTCAATTGACCGAGGCGCAGGAAGTGCCGCCCCATCAGGGCGCCGGTGCCGGGACTGCCGTTCTGACCCTCGATCCCGCCGCAAAAAGTGTGAGCTGGAAGGTCACTTGGCAGGGTCTGAACTCGACGGCGATCATGGCGCATATCCATGGTCCGGCATCGCCGACCACCAACGCCGGGGTACTCGTCAATCTCGGGCCGAAGGGCGCGAAGATGGGCGATCCGCTGCCCAATCCGCTTGAAGGCACCGCCACCATGACCGGTGCGCAATGGGCCGATCTGATGGCCGGGAAGGACTATGTCAATGTCCACACCACGACCAACAAGGGCGGCGAAATTCGCGGCCAAGTCGCGCCGGGAATGTAAGTAAGGGTTCCGGGCGTCCCTCGGTAAACGCGCTCGTAAAAGGCGGCGCCTCCCGCCTTTTATGAGCGGGCGCCTAGCCCTTCAGAACCGTCACCATGGTCGAGCCGAGCGCGGCCGGGGATTCCGAGATCGTGACCCCGGCGGCGCGCAGCGCCTCGATCTTCTGTTCCGCCGTGCCGGTGCCGCCGGAGATGATGGCGCCGGCATGGCCCATGCGGCGGCCCGGCGGGGCGCTGCTTCCGGCGATGAAGCCGACCACCGGCTTCTTGACCTTGCTGTGGGCGAGGAAGTCGGCCGCGGCCTCTTCCGCGCCGCCGCCGATCTCGCCGATCATCACGATGCTCTTGGTTTCGCCGTCGCCGAGGAACATCTCCAGCACCTCGATGAAATTGGTGCCGTTGACCGGGTCGCCGCCGATGCCGACGCAGGTTGATTGGCCGAGGCCGGCGGCGGTGGTCTGCGCCACCGCCTCATAGGTCAGCGTGCCGGAGCGCGAGACGATTCCGACCGAGCCCTTTTTGTGGATATGACCGGGCATGATGCCGATCTTGCATTCGCCCGGCGTGATGACGCCCGGACAATTCGGCCCGATCAACCGCGTCTTGGAGCCGCCCAGCGCGCGCTTCACCCGCACCATGTCGAGGATCGGAATCCCCTCGGTGATGCAGATCACCAGCGGTATCTCGGCGTCGATCGCCTCCAGAATGGCGTCGGCGGCGAAGGGCGGCGGCACATAGAGGACGCTGGCGGTGGCGCCGGTCGCCTCGACGCATTGGCGCACCGTGTCGAACACCGGCAGGTCGAGATGCTTGGTGCCGCCTTTGCCGGGCGTCACGCCGCCGACCATCTTGGTGCCGTAGGCGATCGCCTGCTCGGAATGAAAGGTGCCCTGCGCGCCGGTGAAGCCCTGGCACATGACCTTGGTATTCTTATCGACGAGAATGCTCATGGCTTAACCGTGCGGTTGAAATTTTGCCCCACCCCGGCGGAAGCCGGGGTCCATCGAGCCGCTCCACCGTGGACACCGGCTTTCGCCGGTATGGTGCGTGAGGGATGATGTCGCATCGCTACGCGGCCTCCTTCACGGCCGTGACGACCTTTTGCGCGGCGTCGCCGAGATCGTCGGCGCTGAGGATCGGCAGTCCCGATTCGGCCAATATCTTCTTCCCCAATTTCACATTGGTGCCTTCGAGCCGCACCACCAGCGGCACGTCCAGCGCGACCTCGCGCGCGGCGGCGACGATGCCCTCGGCGATCACGTCACAGCGCATGATGCCGCCGAAGATATTGACCAGGATGCCTTCGACGTTGGGGTCGGACAGGATCAGCTTGAACGCGATGGTGACGCGCTCCTTGGTGGCGCCGCCGCCGACATCGAGGAAATTGGCGGGGCTGCCGCCATAGAGCTTGATGATGTCCATGGTCGCCATGGCGAGGCCGGCGCCATTGACCATGCAGCCGATATTGCCGTCGAGCTTGACGTAATTCAGCTCATGCTTGCCGGCCTCCAGCTCGATCGGGTCGATCTCCGCTTCGTCGCGCATCGCGTCGATGTCCTTGTGGCGGAACAGCGCGTTGTCGTCGAAATTCATCTTGGCGTCGAGCGCGATGATGTCGCCCTTGCCGGTCACGACCAGCGGGTTGATCTCGACGATCGACGCGTCCAGCGCCGCGAACGAAGCCGCCATCGCCTGCATGAACTTGGTGGCGGCGCCGATCTGTGCCCCTTGCAGGCCGAGGCCGAACGCCAGCTCGCGGGCGTGGAACGGCTGAAACCCGGTGGCGGGGTCGATGGCGACGCGCAGGATTTTCTCCGGGTGTTTCGCCGCGACTTCCTCGATCTCCATGCCGCCCTCGGTCGAGGCCATCATGGTGACGCGCCCGGTGGCGCGATCGACCAGCATGCCGAGATAGAGCTCGCGCTTGATGTCGCAGCCTTCCTCGATATAGACGCGCTTGACCTCGCGCCCCGCCGGCCCGGTCTGTTTGGTGATCAGGGTGTGGCCCAGCATCGCGGCAGCCTCGCGCCCGGCCTCGGCCGGCGACTTGGCGAGGCGCACGCCGCCTTTTTCGGTCGGGTGGTCCTTGAAGTGCCCCGCGCCGCGCCCGCCGGCATGAATCTGTGCCTTCACGACATAGACCGGCCCGGCCAAGGTCCCGGCGATCTTCTCCGCCTCTTGCGGCGTATAGGCGACGCCGCCCTTGGGCACCGCAACACCGAATTTCTGCAGAAGGGTCTTGGCCTGATATTCGTGGATATTCATGCTGCGGCCCGGACATTATGGCGAAATTTATGGCGGGCTGGCGCCCACGACGGGCCATAGGATTAGGCCGGTATTGCGTTGCGGTAAACAAAAATTACCCCCCGCGCTCGGGGGCGCTCGGGGGGGGTAGGGTGGGGGGCTACCGGCGGACGTTCAAAATAAATCCGGCAGATGGCGCGCGCCGTGGACGACCCGCACGATCTCGACCCCGCCCGGCGCCTCGCGATAGAGCATCAGGTACTTGCCGGTAATGAAATACCGCAAGCCGGCGGCGAGGTCGGGCCGTGCCGGTCCCATGCGCGGGTTCTCCGCCAGGCGCGCGCAGGCGCGGTCGATCGTGTCGAGCAATTTGTCCGCCGCTTTTGGATTGTCGCGCGCGATATAAGGCCAGATTTTAATCAGATCTTGTTCGGTCCGGGCGGTGCGCGTGAACCGCGCCACGAGATAAGTCAGCCCTTGGCCGACGCGGGCGCGGCCTTGAGCCGGCGCCGCGCCTCGCGCTTGATCGCGGCGAGCGAGGCGAATCGCCCCGGCCCGCTCGCCAGCCCTTCGGCCCACTGCCGGCGCAACTCATCCTGCTCATGCAGTCTCAGCGTCCGGCGCAGTTTCCATTCGCGCAGCGCCTCGCGAATGACTTCGCTGCCCGAAGCATAGTCGCCGCTCGCCACGGCCTCATCCACCAGCTCGGCCATCGCCGATGTCAGGGCGACGCTGACTTTCGACACTTTCGCGACACTGGTCATGGCTTGATTCCTGAACGGCTAGGGTAGCAATACTTCCTACCAATATAATCTGTTCCCTTACCGGCGCACCCCCGGACTTGATCCCGGGGCGGTATCCATCGTGCGGTTGCATCATGGGTCGCGGCCTCGCTGGGACGGCGGCAGTATCTTGAATATGTACACATTCGTGTACATATTGCGCCATGCAATTCGAATGGAACGAAAACAAGCGCACGGCCAACGTCGAGAAGCATCGCTTGGACCTGTTGGCCGGCGCATTGCTGTTCGATGGCCGGCCCGTGCTGACGTATCCATCGCCGCGTGGCGGCGAGGAACGTTACGTCTCCATTGGATTGGTGACCGATGAATTGGTCGCGGTGGTCTGGACGCGGCGCGATGAGTCGATCCGGCTCATATCGTTGAGGAGAGCGAGAGATGGCGAAAAAAGAACGTATCGTGCGCGCTTCGGGTGAGGCGATCGCGCGCCGCCTCGCGCGCGGCGAAGACCGCACCGACTGGAAGCGCGTCAAGGCGATGTCGCAGGCCGAGGTCGAGCGCCTCGCCGACGAAGAAGAAGGCAAGCTGCCGAAGGGCTGGGAAGCAAGAATCGTGCTCGGTATCCCCGCGCCGAAGAAGGACATCCACATCCGCCTCGACGCCGACATTGTCGATTGGTTCAGGTCGCGCGGCAAAGGCTATCAGACGCGTATCAACGCGGTGCTGCGTGCATTCGTTCAGTCGCGGTAAGCATTTCCTCCACCTTCACACCCTCACCGGTGAAAGGCGCGCGCCGCCTCGCGCGCCGCGAAGACCGCACCGACTGGAAGCGCGCTTCAAGGCGATGGCGATGTCGCAAGCCGAGGTCGGCAACGCAATGTTGACGCATTCGTCACGCGAAGCTATGTTAGAACAAAATACGAACTAAAGCAGCCGGTACACAATATTCGGTGGGCAACTTCTAGTTTACCCCAAAATATCCTAGCTCCCCGTAATGGTCGCGAATAAGCTCAAGCGGGACAAATAAATGGCCGCCAAATCAGAAAATAAGAAAGTCCGAACAGTCATCGCACCGATGGCGGAGGGACCACGCCTTCCGTCAGAAGACAATACGCCGGAGGGACATGCGGCGCTTCTAAAAGCGAACGTACACTACCGAACGGTCGCGTGGCCGGCACCCTTCGACCAAACACAACATCATTTGAAACTTGGGGACGCGAGGGACCTTTCCTGGATTCCTGATTCGTCCGTTCACCTTGTCGTTACCTCTCCGCCGTATTGGACGTTGAAGAAATACGAAGATCATGCCGGCCAGTTGGGCGATGTCGCCGCGTACGAGACGTTCCTCGACGAACTCGACAAAGTCTGGCGCGAATGCGCTCGGGTTTTGGTGGAGGGCGGCCGTATCTGTTGTGTCGTCGGCGATGTGTGCATCCCACGCAAGGTCGCGGGTCGGCATCACGTTATGCCGCTCCATTCGGACATTCAGGTGAGAGCGCGACGCCTGGGCCTCGACAATCTGACGCCAATCTTTTGGCACAAGATTACAAATGGAGCGACCGAGGCGGATGGCAACGGCGCAGGCTTCTATGGGAAGCCCTATCAACCAGGCGCGATCATAAAAAATGATACGGAGTTCGTGCTTTTCATGCGGAAGGGCGGCGGCTACCGGTCGGTGTCAATGCTTACGAAAGCCCTGTCTATGCTGACGCGAGACGAGATGCGTCGCTGGCAACGTTCGTTTTGGAACGACGTTCGCGGCGCTTCGACGCGTGACGGGCATCCGGCGCCATTTCCTGTTGAATTGGCGGAACGGCTCATACGGTTGTTTTCTTTCGCGGGGGACACCGTACTCGATCCCTTTGCTGGCACAGCCTCGACATCGATTGCGGCGGTCAAGACTGGCCGCAATTCAATTGGCGTCGATATCGAACCAAAATATTTCGACATCGCACAAAAACGGCTTTTGAGCGCCACAAAGGGTCATCGCGATGTCGGCGCCACGAAGGTGATGGTCGTGCTCGATGGCCTATCGGCTGCTAACTGAATTTCAGAAGGTATTCGACGGCCACGAATACCGTCACCGTTCGTCGAATAAGGGCGACAACGTCGCCATTCAGTTCTTCGAGGATTTGTACGAACTCGGCCGGTCCAGGAAACTGGTCACCGCAATAGACGCCCATCTGCGGGTCATGAATCGCGTCAATCGTCAGCACGGCAAAGTGGCTCGACGTGGCGATGCAACCTTCGGAGAGATCATTCCCGGCGAGCAAGCGAGGATTGAGATCGGGTCCCATGTCGCTCAGGGACCAGTCGCGACGATTGAAATCGGTGGCGAGGTGAAAATTCTGGCCAAGGCAATGATTAAGCAAATCGACCGCGTCATTGGCGACTTGACGAAACAGGTTCGTCAATTCAAGAGGGGTGGAGGCAATCCGATATGTATCGGAATAGTCGGCATCAATTCGGCGCCATATGCCATCGGCCTCGAGGGCGAACGTTCATTCCGTACCGACGGCAAGAAGCACAAGCATCCGATTCAGGAAGCCGCCGCCGCGGAGCAACGGCTACGCGATCTGGCGGCACCGGATTTTGATGAGTTTCTCTTTCTGCGCTACCGCGCAACGAACGACCCTGAGGGTAATCCCCCATTCCCCTTCGAATGGGCCGATTTCACTCTCACCAATCGCGACTACGGCGCGATCCTGACGCGGATCAGTATCGAATATGAAAAGCGGTTCTAACCGTAAAACTATTGACTATACCGCGAAATGCGTTAAATCTGTCGTCGGAAGGAGAACCCGATGGCGACTGAGGCGCAGATTGTGGCGAACCGGCGTAATGCGGCGCTGAGTACCGGGCCTAAGACCCGGACGGGTAAGGATAATTCTCGGGAGAATGCGCTGCGGCACGGGTTGCGGGCGCGGCAGGTGGTGGCGTTGGCCGAGGATAGCGACCACTTTGTCGCCTATCATGCCGACCTCGCCGGGGCGCTGTTACCGCAAGACGCGTTCGAGGCGGCGCTGGTGCGGCGCCTTGCGCTGTTGTCGTGGCGGCTCGACCGGCTGTGCCGTATCGAGGCCGCCTATCTCAACGCCTCGGCCGACCAAAAATATGCGCATTACGGCCAGCGGCGCGGCGACCATAACTGGCCGGAGCAGATGCCCGACTTCGCCCGCTATGAGGCGTCGCTGGATCGCGGCTTCCGCCGCACCCTGATGATGCTGGAACAGCGCCAAGCCGGCCGAAACGGCACGGCCGCCGCTGCCGAGATCGCGGCCGCGCCGGGGCCGGCGCCAATGTCATCCACCGAATTGGCTTGCGAGAAAATGTTGTTTTTGCCGAACGAAGCCAATGTCGGCGGTTCGTTCGGCACGTCGCAGTGAGTCGTCAGTTATCAGTTGTCAGTTATCAGTCTGCTACGCGGCGTCCCTTACTGAAAACTGAAAACTGATGACTGAACCGCCAGCTAGCCTCGCACGCGCGGCATCATGATCATGTCCCACGGGCTGGGCATTTCGCCGCACGGGACATGGATCAGGGCCGGGCGGTTGAGGGCCAGCGCGTCGCGCACCGCGCGCTCCAGTTCCGGCGCGGTGGTGGCGCGAAAGGCGGCGACGCCGAAACTCTCGGCGAATTTGACGAAGTCGGGGTTGGTCAGGCTGTCGGCGATGAGGCGCCCGCCATACCGCTCCTGCTGAATGAGGCGCACATTGCCGAAAGCATTGTTGTCGAACACCACGACCACCACGGCGATGTTGTGATGCATGGCAGTGGCCAGCTCGGTCGCCTGATAGAGGAAGCCGCCATCGCCGGAGATCGCCAGCACCGGCAGATCGGGCCGCGCCGCCTTCACCCCCAGCGCGGTGCCATAGCCCCAGCCCAGCGCATCCTGATAGCCGGGCGAGAGGTAGGTGCGCGGCGCATAGACCGGAAAGGCGAGGCGGCTGGCGAAGCCGAGCTGAGTCACCTCGTCGATGAACACGCCATTCTCGGGCAGCGCGTCGCGCATTGCACGGAGGTAGGAGGCTTGCGGCTCGAGCCTGGAGAGACGCTCCGCCAGCCAGGCGCGATGCGGCGCGAGGTCGGCGGGCGGGCGCACGATGTTGTGGGCGGGCAGGGCGCGGAGCAGCGCGCCGGCATAATCGGCGGCATCGCCGACGAGGGCGACGGCGGGCGGATTGAGCCGCGCCGGCTCCTCCGGCTCGATGTCGATGCGCACGATCGGCAGGTCGGGGCCGGTGCCCCATTGGGTCTGCTGAATCAAGAGGCGCGTGCCGATAGCCAGCACGGCGTCGGCCTCGCGCCACATCCGGTGGCCGATCGGCAGATTGACGCTGAGCCGGTGCCGCGCCGACACCACGCCCTGGCCCCGCCGATAGGCGATGACGGGCGCCTCCAGCAGCTCGGCCAGCGCCGTCACCTCGGCGCTCGCGCCTTGCGCGCCGCCGCCGACCACGATGATCGGCCGCCGTGCCTTGCCGAGAATCGCGGCGGCGCGCGCCACGGCGCCCTCGTCAACCGGCGGCGCCTCGGCGGGGCGCGCGGCGTCGATGGCGCCGACCGCGCCCGGCTCACCCCACACATCCATGCCGCATTCGAGGATGACCGGGCCGGGCCGGCCGCGCTGGGCGATGGCGAACGCCTCGGCGATGAGGCGCGGCGCCGCGGCGGCGTTGGGGATGCGGGCGGCGAACTTGGCGATATGGCGGGCCAGCCCGACCTGGTCGCGAATTTCGTGGAGAAAGCCGTGGCCGCGATCGATCTCGCGGCGCGGAATCTGCCCGACCAGCCCGATGATCGGCGCGTTCATCGCCTCGGCGGTGAGGATCGCGGCGCCGGCATTGAGCAGGCCCGGCCCCGGCACCACGGTGAAGACCTGCGGCTTGCCGGTGACCAGCGCCGCGCCCAGCGCCATGAACGCGCCGCCCTGCTCGTGCCGTGTATGGATGACGCGCAGCCGGTCGCGCGCGCCATAGAACGCGTCGAACAGCGAATCGTTATGGGTGCCGGGCAGGCCGTAAACGGTGTCGATGCCGTGCGCGAGCAGCGCGGCGGTCGCCGCCTCGGCGGTGGTGATGGGTGCGTTGCGTTCGGCTGATGTCATTTCCTATACTCTCGCCGCTATTGAGCCTTGCCGCGTCGATCCGTGCAATGGCGGGGAACGCCACCGCCACTAGAATCGTTGTTCCATACATACCGACAAATGGGGAAAAGATGGCCAGTGAAACTCTTCATGAAGATGCCGCCACGCTCGGGCCGGAGATTATCGATCAGCACCGGGCCATCGCCTCGCTGATGGAAGAGCTGGAGGCGGTCGATTGGTACAATCAGCGCGCCAAGGCCACCACCGACGATGAATTGCGCGGCATCCTCGAGCATAATCGTGACGAGGAAAAGGAGCATGCCGCCATGGTGCTGGAATGGCTGCGGCGCCACGATGCGAAGCTCGACAAGAATTTGAAGACCTATCTCTTGACCGACAAGCCGATCCTCCAGGAGGAGGCCGCGGCCGAGAGCGCCGGCGCGGCGGCGGCGCCTCTGTCCGGCAGTCTCAACATCGGCGATCTGCGCAAGCCGGTGCGGCCGGGCGCGAGCAAATCGGGGAGCCAATCATGAACCATCTCTATCGCGACCTGGCGCCCATCTCCGCCGCCGGCTGGTCGGAAATCGATAAGGAAGCGACCCGCACCCTCAAGACCTCGCTCGGCGCGCGCCGGATCGTCGATTTCGTCGGGCCGAAGGGCTGGGATTTCGCGGCGGTCGGCACCGGGCGCAGCGAGTCGGTCGCCCCGCCAGTGAAGGCCGAGATCACGGCGCGGCTGCGCCAGGTCCTGCCGCTGGTCGAATTGCGGGTGCCGTTCGAGATTGAGCGCAGCGAGCTTGACGCCGTCGATCGCGGCGCCAAGGATCCGAAGACCGATCCGGTGATCGCGGCCGCCCGCCAGATCGCGATCGCCGAGAATCGCACCATCTTCCACGGCTTCCCCGAGGCGGGCATTCGCGGCCTCTGCGAGGCGCAGGCCTCGGTCGCGATTCCGTTCGCCGAGGATTTTGTCAGTTTTCCCAATGCCGTTGCCGCCGCCAAGACCAAGCTGCGCGACGGCGGCGTCAGCGGCCCCTATGCGGTGGCGCTGAGCGAGCATGCCTACACCGCGCTCAGCGAGACCACTAGCGGCGGCTATCCGGTGCTGGAGCATGTGCGCCGGCTGGTCGATGGGCCGCTGGTGTGGACGCCGGGCCTCGACGGCGCCGTGGTGATGTCGATGCGCGGCGGCGATTTCGAGCTGACGGTCGGCCAGGATTTCTCGGTCGGCTATCTCGATCACGACGCGCGGAAGGTGCGGCTCTATATCGAAGAGAGCTTCACCTTCTGGCTTTTGTCGGCGCAGGCGGCGATCCCGCTCAGCCGCCACACCGCGAAGAAGCCGGCCTAATCAGGATTTGAGGAAGAACGCGGCGGTGATCGCCGCGGCGATGACTATGACGGCGGGCCGCAGGTGCTTGGGGTTCATTTTCTTGGCGCCCCAGGCACCGGCCCAACCCCCGACGATGCCGGCGGCCATCATCCCGACGCCGGGCCCCCACGCGATCTTGCCGGCGGCGATGAAGATCACCACCGCCAGCCCATTCAGCAGGCCCGCGAGCAGGGTCTTCAGCGCGTTCATCGCGTGAAAATTGCTCATCCCGAACAGGCTGAACGAGGCCAGCATCAGAATCCCCATGGCGCCGCCGAAATAGCCGCCATAGATCGCGATGACGAACTGCACCACCATCAGCGTCATCGCGCCGAAACGCACGAACCGGCGCAGAAACGGCGTGATGCGCGGGCCGACCGCGAAGATCAGGGTCGCCCCCAGCAGCAGCCACGGCACGATGGTGTCGAATTCGCGCTGCGGCGTGAACAGGAGCAGGGCCGCGCCCACCGCGCTGCCGGCGAAGCTGATCGCGATCAGCTTGGCGCGGCTGATGCCTTCGACCTTGGGCAGGTCGTGGCGATAGGTCCAGGCGCTGACCAGGGCGCCTGGAAACAGCGCCACCGAACTAGTGGCATTGGCGACGATCGAGGGGATGCCGACAAACACCATCGCGGCGAACGTCACGAACGAGCCGCCGCCGGCGACCGCGTTGAGGATGCCGCCGAAAAACCCCGCCAGGCCGAGCAGCGCGAGGTCGCCGGCGCTCACGCGGCGCCGCTCGCGCTCCCGTGGCGGCGATAACGCCATACCGAGGCGGGCGGGAAATTGCGCCACACCCGTCCCGTGACCTCCGCTATCAGCCCCTCGCGGGCGCGGCCCATCACCGGCGAAACCGGCCCATAGGTGAACTGCACGAAGGTCCCGTCCTCGCCCATCAAGGCGAAGGCCTGTTCGACGATGCGCTCCTGCACATCCTGCGGCATCGACAGCAGCGGCAGGCCCGAAATCACCGCGGACACCTGGGTGACGCCCAGCGGGCTCAACAGCGCCGTCAGATCGCGGGCATCGCCCTGGACGATGCGCAGCTCGGGAAAGCGCTGGCGCAGCAGCGACGCGAGCTTCTCGTCGTTTTCGATGACGATCAGCCGGTCGGGGGCGACGCCGGCATCGAGCAGTGCCCGCGTGATGCGCCCGGTGCCGCCACCCAGCTCCACCACCAGCTTGGCGGCGCGGGCATCGATGGCGCGCGCCATTTCGCGGCCGAGATACGGGCTCGACGGCGCCAGCGCGCCGATCCGCAAGGGCGAGCGTATCCAGCGCGACAGGAACAGCGCCAAATCATTGTCGGCGGCGGACGGCTTGCCGCGAAACGAACGAAAATTACTCATACCCCCACCCGGGATTGTTTGGCGGCGCCACACACCCGGCGCGGGCCGGATTGAAAGGCTTTTAGGTCTTGGCGGCAAGCGCGCAATTTGCCTTGCGCCGCGATGGGTTCTTTTGCCGGCGGCGCCGTGCCAGAATCGCGCGTACCCCTTGCCCTATCCGCCCCCAGCCCGATGCCCGCCCTGATCCAACCGCGCAATCCGATCTTCGTGGCCGCTATCGTGGCCTGCGCCTTCTTCATGGAGACGCTGGACTCGACGGTCATCGTCACCGCGCTGCCGCGCATGGCGCAGGCGTTCGATTCGTCGCCGGTGCGGCTCAGCCTCGGCCTCACCGCCTACATCATCACGCTGGCGATCATGATCCCGGCCAGCGGCTGGATCGCGGACCGGCTCGGCACGCGCAACGTGTTCTGCGCCGCGATCGGCCTCTTCACGGCGGCTTCGATTCTGTGCGGCTTCAGCAATTCGGTCGGCGAATTCGTCGCCGCCCGCATCCTCCAGGGCATCGGCGGCGCCATGATGTCGCCGGTGGGGCGGCTCGTGGTGCTACGCTCGACCGAGCGCAAGGATTTGGTGCGGGTGATGAATTTCGTCACCCTGCCGGGCCTGATCGGGCCGATCGTCGGGCCGCCGGTCGGCGGCTTCATCACCACCTATCTCTCCTGGCGGTACATTTTCTTCCTCAACGTCCCGGTCGGCCTGTTCGGCATGGTCCTCGTCTTCACCATGATCCGCAACTATTACGGCGCGACGCGACGGCCGTTCGACCGGATCGGCTTCGCGCTGAACGGCGTCGCGCTGGCGGCGCTGATCTACGGCATGGATCTCCTCGGCAATCGCGGCGCGGACTGGGAGGGCGGGGGCCTGGTGCTGATCGGTCTCGCGGTCGGCGCCGTGGCGATCCGCCACGCGACCCGTCAGCTCCATCCGCTGGTCGATTTATCGGCGCTGCGCTTCCGCACCTATCGTGCCGTCAATGCCGGCGGCTCGTTCTTTCGCATCGCCATCGCCGCGCCGACCTTCCTGATGCCGCTGCTGTTCCAGGTCGGGCTGGGGATGACCGCCTTCGCCTCCGGCCTGCTGCTGCTGGTCCATGCCAGTGGCGATTTCGCGGCGAAGCTGGTGACGACGCGCTTCATCCGCACCTTCGGCTTTCGCGCGGCGCTGGTCTGGACCACGCTGGTGTTCACCCTGTCGATCGCCGCGTGCGCGACCTTCACCGAGACGACGCCGCTCTATGTGATTTTGCCGATCCTGTTCATCAGCGGCGTGTGCCGGTCGCTACAGATGACGGCGCAGACCTCGTTTCAATTCACCGAAATTCCGTCGGAGGGCGTGACCGCCGCCTCGACCCTGTCGAGCGCGCTGCTTCAGGTGGTGCGCGCCATCGGCGTCGCGCTGGCGGCGATGATGCTGAGCCTCGCGGTGGCGCTGCGCGGCGGCGACAGCCTCGGCCTCGGCGATTTCCGCATCGGCTTCGCCGGTATCGCCGTGATCGGGCTGCTGTCGCTTCCTTGGTACTGGCCGTTGGCGCCGGATTCGGGCGCCGAACTCAGCGGCCACCGGCCGCGCGCCGCTCGGGACTAGCGGCCCGCACAATAATCGGGTGCATCGCCCCCTATTAGAATCATCTATCGGCATGCCACGTTTCTTGGTTATCCTTTCATACAGTTAGGATTCGCACTTCAAACGGGGGTTATCGATGCATCGGAAAATCGCCTTCGCCATCGCGGCGGGGATTTATGCGCTGTGCGGCATGTCGGCCGGGTTCGCGAAGGATGTCGGCGGCGATGAAAAGGTCGTCGTCCAGCCGGCGCAGGGCAAGGTCGGAACCCGGTTCAATGTGCTGTGCAAGAATTTTCCCGAGCCGAGCAGCAAGGACCTCGTCTATATCGTGGCCGCCGGCACGCCCGACGTCGATCCGATGTCCGCCGAAGGCCAGCAGGAGAAAATTCTGTGGAAGGACTACGCGGTGAATTGCTTCCACACCGGGCGCTTTCTCTTCCCGGCCGGCCCATTCGCGCCCGGCACATACGAAGTGCGCTTCGTCACGACGCTCTACAATAACGATCAGCGTGGCGAGATCGCGACCCGCACCACCTTCACCGTTACCCGATGAGGCGCGGCCGATACGGCGCGGTGGTGGCCGCGCTCATGACCCTGTTCCTCGCGGTCGGCGGTGCCGGCGCGGAACAGCTTGGCTCGATCCGGGTCGTCAACCCGCAGGTTCGTGCCATCGATGGCATTCTGGTCGATGTCAGCGCCGCCGCGCTGCGCGACAGCTCCAGCATTCGGCTGGCGGTGGTGCCGGCCGGCACGCCCGATGCGATCACGGACACCAATGCCTTTGCCGCGAACTCGACGGTCATCCATGCCGATCGCGTGCGGCTGACCTTGCCCGGCGGGCCGCCTGGCAAGGATGAGGTGCGGCTCTATCACCTGCCGCCGACCGGCACCGCGTTCGTGGTCGCTGTGCGCGCGCCGGTGACGGTGCTGCCTGGCGTGGCGGGCGCGGTGCTGGCCCGCGATCTCGGGCAAGAGGCGGCGGTGCTGGGGCCGCTGCGGTTCGAGGCGCGCTATCGCGACACGCCGATCCTGCTGCAAGCGCAATTCCTGCGGGTGCGGCCGGAAACCGAGTGGAGTCCCAATTGGCTGAGCGCGGCGAATGTCATCGGCCGGCGCCTGGCGGTGATGAGTCTGGGAACGCGAGGGGTGGTGCGCGACCGTTCGGGATCGACCAACGAAATCATCTGCATCATGGCCGACGATGGCGGGCCGATCCTCGGCCGGATCGCCCGGCTCAACCCCGGCGACGCTGTGCTGGTGAAGGGCTATCCGACCAGTTGGGGTGCGGCGTCGGCGGCCGATCCGGTGCTGTTGCGCGGCTGTCAGTTCGCCAACTGACCCGATAATTTGCCGCGCACATTCTTGCCGTCACCATCGACGATGCGATAGCGCACGCACGCATCGTCGATGGTGGCGCGGGCGCGCAACTGCCAGGTTTGATACGCCTCGCGATAAGTCCGATAAGGCCCGAGCCGGTCTTCATGGGCGCCCGGCGCCAAGGTCGTGAAACTGGTATCGGTGAACTCGCCGCCGACCACCCAATAATTCGCCATCGCCATCCCTTATACCGCCGGTAATCGCCCTAAGCTGGCTCGGTTTCCACGCGCCCGCTATAGTGGCGCGGCTGCATAGCACAAAATGGGTTAGAACAAGCCGAATGCCATATGCCTCGCTGCGCGACTTCATGGCGCACCTCGAAACCAAGGGCGCGCTGAGGCGCGTCGCGGTGCCGGTATCGCCCGACCGCGAGATCACCGAGATTCATACGCGCCTGCTGGCAGAGCATGGCCCCGCCGTGCTGTTCGAACAGGTGACGCGCCCCGATGGCGGCCGCTATGCCATGCCGGTGCTGACCAACCTCTTCGGCACGGTGGAACGCGTCGCCTGGGGCATGGACCGCGAGCCGCACCAGCTCCGCGAGGTCGGCGAGACGCTGGCCTTCCTGAAACAGCCCGAGCCGCCGGGCGGCTGGCGCGAGGCGCTGGACATGCTGCCGCTGCTGCGCACCGTGATGGCGATGAAGCCGCGCACCGTGACCAGCGCGCCGTGCCAGGAGGTGGTGCTGCGCGGCGGCGATATTGATCTCGGCGCGCTGCCGATCCAGACCTGCTGGCCGGGCGAGCCGGCGCCGCTGATCACTTGGCCGCTGGTCGTGACCAAGGGGCCGAGCGACCGGCGCGAGGATAATTACAATCTCGGCATCTACCGCATGCAGGTGACGGGACGCGACACCACGCTGATGCGCTGGCTGGCGCAGCGCGGCGGGGCGCAGCATCATCGCCGCTGGAAGGAGAGCAAGCGCGAGCCGCTGCCCGCCGCCGCGGTGATCGGCGCCGATCCCGGCACCATCCTCGCGGCCGTGACGCCGGTCCCCGATACGCTGTCGGAATATCAGTTCGCCGGGCTGCTGCGGGGGCGGAAGGTCGAGCTGGTCGACTGCAAGACCGTGCCGCTCAAAGTGCCGGCGCAGGCCGAGATCGTGCTGGAGGGGCATGTCTCGCTCGACGAGTATGGCGATGAAGGCCCCTATGGCGACCATACCGGCTATTATAATTCGGTCGAGCGCTTCCCGGTGTTCCGCATCAGTGCCATCACCATGCGGCGCGATCCGATTTATCTGACGACCTTCACCGGCCGGCCGCCCGATGAGCCGTCGGTGCTGGGCCAAGCGTTGAACGAGGTGTTCATTCCGCTGCTCCAGCAGCAATTCCCCGAGATCGTCGATTTCTGGCTGCCGCCCGAGGGCTGCTCCTATCGCATCGCGGTGGTGTCGATCCGCAAGGCATATGCCGGGCATGCGAAGCGCGTGATGATGGGCGTGTGGTCGTTCCTGCGCCAGTTCGTCTATACCAAATTCGTCATCGTGGTGGATGACGATATCGACGCGCGCGATTGGAAGGATGTGATGTGGGCGATCGCGACCCGGATGGACCCGGTGCGCGACATCACCTTGGTCGAGAACACGCCGATCGATTATCTCGACTTCGCCTCACCCGACCCCGGCCTTGGCGGCAAGATCGGCCTCGATGCCACCAATAAATGGCCCCCCGAAACCCACCGCGACTGGGGCCGCGAAATCCGCATGGACGACGCGGTGGTGAAGGCGGTCACCGAAAAATGGCCCAGCCTCGGTTTGCCGGGGACGGGAAAGAGCGTGTGGAAGTGAGACCATATTTGACCAATGACCGATCATGGGCGTAGCGTTTGCGATATGACCGTCACAATTACCAAAGAGGCCGCTGCTCAACGGCAACTTGACGCAGCCATCCGCTGGCTCTTTGCGAATGACGACATATTGCCGATCCATTCCGTGGCGGCGGCGGCCGGCGAGGTCCTCAGAAGTCTCGCGGAGAAGCATGGCGTAACAATTGAGGACGATGCCGCCGTGCACGCGATGCGTCGAGTGTTTCAAGCGTTCGATGGCACAAAGCGAACTGACCAAGAGCTGCGGCGGGAACTTCCCCAAGCAAAAAAATGGATTCAAATTCAGCAGCACAAGCCGGCAAATTTTCTCAAGCACGCGGATAAAGACGCGGATAAGGCTTTGGCTATCGACGAATTGGACGTTGATACGGATCACGTCCTGTTGCAGGCATGCGCCTATTACGTCGCGCTTGATTTGCCGCTTACCCCTGAAATCGAGGCTTTCGGCAGATGGCACCTCGCCGTGTACCCAAATGAGCCGGGCGACGAAATCGTGACGGCCGTCGGGAAAGTGGACAAGTTGAACCGCTTAGATCAATTGGATTTCGGCGCCTTCCTTCTCGATCTTGCGCAGGACGGGTCGGTAGGCGATGACGATGCGGGATCGGCTTCCCCCAGCGGTAAGGTTGCTCTCATCCGCGAGGCGCTCGATCAGGTCAAGAAGGGACAAACGATCCCCTCCGAAGAAATTGAAGCATGGATCGACTCTTGGGATACGCCTAACGAACTTCCCACGCCCACTCCTCATAAACATTAGTTCTAGAAAATGCCGCGACGGATTGCCTATTCGCAAGCTGCTGCGGTCGACATCGTTAACATACGGCGGTGGTATCGCCAACTTGGCGCTGGCAGACTCGCGAAGGAACGAATACGTCGAATTTCCGACGCCATTCGACGACTCAGGTTCGATCCGGTGATATGGCCGCGCGGCGAAATTCCAGGAACCCGCGAGCGGGTCGTTGAGGCCCATACCATCGTCTATGCGGTCGATCCTGATACCAATGACGTATTGACGGCTGGCAATATCGTAATACTTCGAGTTTTCGGTCCCGGTCAGAGTCGTCGAATATCATGATCAAAAGCGGAATCCGGCCAATCATCCCGGTGAATTTCTCGCCGAAATCCTCGATGCTGTTGGCATGACTCAGGTCCGGTTCGCGCGGGCGATCGGCGTATCGCCGATGCGTGTCTCGCACATCGTCAAGGGCACGCGGCCGGTGACGGCGGAATTGGCGTTGTTGTTCGGGCGCGTCTTCGGTCAGTCGCCGGAATACTGGCTCAATCTCCAGACGGCTTACGATTTGGGCATGGCCCGACCGTCGCTCGCCAAGCGACTCAAGGCGATCGCGGTCTTAGCTTGACGTTCGATAAATCGGCTTTCAGGAACGGCGCCGCCCCGGCGAACTCCGGGGCTTGATCGGGGGGCGGGGTCCATGCCTCAAGCGAAATCCGCATGGACGATGCGGTGGTGAAGGCGGTCACCGACAAATGGCCCAGCCTCGGGCTGCCGGGTACCGGCAAGCCGGTGTGGCGGTGACCCGCGCCGTCCCTCCGCCCAGCCGGTAGATGGAAGCGGCGCCGCTTCCGTCTACCGAACTGGGCTATTCAGCGGCTTGCGCCTTCTTCTTCGCTTCCTCGGTGAAGTGCTTCTGGATGGTGTGCATCATCGCGTCGTTGCGCTTCTGCGAGAACCCGACATTGTTTTCGCGCAGCCATTCCATCGAGGTATTGCGCCACTCGTTTGTGCGATTGAACTTGGGCAGGACATAATTGGCGAACAATTCGTAGGAGCGCTTGGTCGCCTCCCAATTGGCGAAATCATGGGCCAGCATCAGGATGGTGCCGAAGCCGCCGGTCTTTTCCCAGAACCGCTCCAGCACCGCCAGCGCGTCGTCGGGCGTGCCGATCGCGCCATAGCCATTCTCGTTGATGCCGTCGAGGCTGGGCAGGCCAATCGCCGCGCCGCCATTGGGGCTGACGGCATAGCCATATTTTTCCCACTTGGCGAAGCCTTCGCGGCAATTCGCCAGCGCCTGCTCGCGCGTGTCGGCGATGTGGAACGGCGCCATCAGGCGCCATTCCGAGCGCTGCATGGTGCGGCCATTCTGCTCGGAGATTTCGTTGGCGAGGCGCCAGTTAGTGGCGAGCGCGTCATAGCCGTCGCGCGCCCCGGCGGCGACGCTGATCATGCCGGTGCCGTATGTGCCAGCGATCTTGCCGCCGTTCGGCGTCGCCGAGCTGGCGATCGCCATGTAGGGCCGCGGCTTGGTATAGGGCTGCAAGTGGAGGCGCGCATTGTTCAGCGTGTACCAGTCGGTGGTCTTGGTGATGACCTCACCGTTGAACAGCCGGGTGATGATGTCGATGCCCTCGATCATGCGATCGCGCTGCACCTCGGGGTCGATGCCCAGCATCAGCGCGTCGGAGGGCAAGAGGCCGGGGCCAAACCCGAACATGGCGCGGCCGCGCGTCTGATGGTCGAGCTGGCAAATGCGGTCCGCCAGGATCAGCGGATTGTGGTACGGCACCGATATCACGCCGGTACCAAGCCGTATTGATTTGGTAACCATCGCGGCGGCGGCGATAAACATTTCGGGGCAGCCGTAAATCTCATAGCCCCCGGAATGATGCTCGCCGATCCATGCCTCGGCGAATCCGACCCGGTCGAGCCACTGCATCAGCTCGATATCGCGCTCCATGGTCAGCGTCGTGTCTTCGTCGGTGGGATGGAACGGTGGCAGGAATACGCCGGCTTTCAGGTTTCTGCTTTCGCTCACGAGACGGTCTCCCTCTGGGTTCGTGCATTCTGGTCCGGCAGGGCGTAATGGCGCAACCCTAGTCCGCGAAATCCGTGTCCTTGAGGATGATCGGCGTGCCGTGCGGGGTGCGCCGCGCGGCGTGGCTCCAGGCCGCGCTGTAGCGGCCGATGGCGGCGCCATCGGTCAGGCCCTTCAGCGCGACCATGCGCTCCAGCGTCGCCTGCCAATGGCGATAATAGGTCTCGCCGGTGTCGGGATCGCCCGCCGCGTGGGCGCGCTTGATTTCGTCGGCGAGCATCGCCGCCCATTCGGGCCAGGCGAACAGCCCGGCTTGGTGCAGCGCCAGCGCCATGGCGAAGGATTGCGCTTCCCACGGCTCGCGGAACACCGGCCCGTCGGCGTCGCGCGGCAGGCCCGGCAAATCGATGTCGGCGCCGCTCATGCGGGTTGGAGGTAGGGCTCGAACGCCTCGATCGAGACGGCGAGCGTCGGGTCGGCGGCCTCGCCCCACAGCTCGCGGCCGCTGAACACCAGCGTGTAGAGCCATTGCGGCTGATCGCCGGCGCCGATCGCGGCGGTGTCGGGATAGACATGGCAGCCGCGCACCGCCTCGATCGTGCCGACCTTGTCACGGGCATAGCGCGGCAATCGCGTATGGGTGACGGGGTTGATGTTGAGCGTGCGGACGCGATCGCCCGCCTGGAAGCGGGCCGACGCCGGGGCGGGCCGCGCATAGTCGCCGCGCTTCAGGCCGGCGACGTCGGCGGGCGCCATCACCCGCGTCGCATAAGAAGCGGGACGCAGCGCGTGGCCGGCCGCGATCTCATCCGCGCCGACCAGCCCTGCGCGCTGCACGCTGCTTTCGAGCCCCATCAACCACTTGGCATAATAGGACGCGACAAGATATGTCCGTGGCGGCAACGCCTCGATCTGGGCGCGGCCGCCATCGATGGTCCACAGCCGGGCAAACCCCATCGCGCGATAGAGCGCCGCGACGCGGCCCTCCCACGGTTCATGGAAGGGCGGCTCGCTCGCCTCCGGCTCGACCGGTCCGAACCCGTGCATGCCGCCCATGTCATGGAGCGAATTCATGGCGCGATGTCGGCGGCAAGCGGCAGGCCGGTGCCGATCATGCTGTCGCGCGTCACCAGCTCGGCGAGCCGCGCCTCGCTCCAGCCGTCGGTGCCGGGGGGCTGCATCGGCAGGACGAGGAAACGGGTCTCCGCCGTCGAATCCCAGACGCGGATGTGCGTATCGGGCGGCAAGGTCACGCCGAAATCGGCCAGCACGGCGCGCGGCTCGATCACGGCGCGACTGCGATAGGCGGCCGATTTGTACCAGACCGGCGGCAGGCCCAGCACCTCCCACGGATAACAGGAACAGAGGGTGCAGACGATGATGTTATGGGTCGCGGGCGTGTTCTCGACCGCGATCAGATGCGCGCCGACGGGGCTGACCATGTTCAACGCATTGGTGGCTTCGGTCGCGTCGGCCAACAGCCGCCGCTTGAACGCCGGGTCGACCCAGGCGCGCGCCACGATCCGGGCGCCGTTGCGCGGCCCGATGCGGGTCTCATAGGCCTCGACGATCAGATCGAGGGTTGCCAGATCGACATGGCCCTTCTCGGTCAGAATGGTTTCGAGCGCGCGCACCCGGGCCTGCATCTCGGAAAATTCCGAACCATGCGGATGCTCGTGGCCGTGATGATGATCGTGGTCGTGGTCATGTGACATGGCGTTCAGCTTGTCCGCATCGGTGAATTTTGACAAGCACGGTGACCGGCGCGGTGACTGGCCCCCGTTTTACGGGGGAGGGTTGGGAGGAAAATGGCGGAAGAGAGTGGGGGTCGAACCCACCAAGGACCGGCTGACGGCCCCTGCCGGATTTGAAGTCCGGCCGTCCCACCGGGGACGCTTCTCTTCCCTATCCAGGATCGCGGCAACTTGGTATCTCACCCGGAGAGAAGACCACAACATTTCATCTCAGACGCGGTCCCGCCAGGTGAGATCGGAAATCCTTCCATGACTATCCCGCCCGCCCTTCCCGCCGCGACCATCATGCTGCTGCGCGATGGTCCGGCTGGCATCGAGGTGCTGATGGTTCGCCGGCATACGAAATCCGGCTTCGCGGCCGGCGCGCTGGTCTTTCCTGGTGGCAAGGTCGATGCCGCCGATGCCGCGCTGACACGCCACAGCCGCCCCGCCGACCTCTTGCCTTTTCGCATCGCCGCGATCCGCGAGACGTGGGAGGAGGCCGGCATTTTCCTAGCCCATCCTCGGGGTGAGGATCGCCTGATCGACGGCGCGGACATGCGGCGATTGCGCGATGCCTATCCCGATTCGGCGGTCGATCCGGTGGCGCTTCTGGGCGAGGCGCGGCTGGAATTCGCAACCGATCGGCTGGTGCGGTTCGCGCACTGGATCACGCCGGAGGCGGAGCCGCGGCGCTTCGATACGCATTTCTTCATCGCCCCGGCGCCGGCGGGGCAGATCGCGGCGGCGGATGGCCGCGAGACGCTGGAATGTGCCTGGCTGTCGCCGGCCGACGCGCTGGCCGCGGGGGATGCCGGCCGCGCCCTGGTGATGTTCCCGACCCGCCTCAATCTGATGCGGCTCGCACGGAGCCGGTCGGCGGCGGCGGCGCTCGAGCGCGCCGGGCACGAGCCGATCGTCACCGTGCTGCCGGTGATTACGGTCGAAGCCGGCGAGCGGATCATCCGCATCGCGCGCGATTGCGGCTATGAACAGAGCGAGATGCGCCTGCCGCCAGCATCGCGATGAGCGGGCGCGTTAAGGAGTTTTCGCGCCAGGATCGCGCTTGATCGCGTCTTCTCGTATTCCTCCGTTACCCAGCGGAACACACCTTGGCGCCCTGTCCGATTTTCCAGGACCAGCTCAGGTGAATCAACGTCTCCCCCGGCCGATCGCGGTGACATGGCGTGACAGGTCGGCGACAGGCCCTGAATTTAACCACGGCGCGCATGTTTCGGCCCCACTAATAGGCGCCACGGCATTTTTCTCCACGATGACCGACCATCGCGCGGCCGCCTCGCTTTCAGACTGCGATAAAATTCAATATCATAGAGCGTAACGAAATTCTCTGGGATCTCCTTGGGAATGATGTCGTCGACGGCGAGTTCGCTATCGCCAATTCGCCTATAAAATTCCGCGATTTTGTCTCGTATCAAATCTTCGCGGCGCTGATCAAAAAATCGCGGACCATGTGGTTTGGCTCGCGGCGGACGATCATTTATGACTGGAAATTGGAAAGGCTCCATCGCCGCGACGATTTGCGAAACAATCACTTCTTTCGTGTATCGTGGAATTACGTTCTCATTTTGCCATCGCAAGACATAATCGTGGATTTCCGGAATCTGCAATGTCGCCATGGCCGCCGCGAACCATCGCGGTGAAAGATCGCCGCCAGATAGCGGATGACCAATCATCAGTTCCGCCGTCGCATTCGCCATCCAAGCTAATACCGGCAAGCCTGTCCGCATCGCCTCGAAGACCGGAATACCGAACCCCTCATGCTCGGAGAGACAAAGAAAAACGTCCGCGCCGCGATAAAGTTCTTCCAATCGAACATTATCGACCTCTCCGGGCAATTCGAGTTCGACCCCCACTTCTTTCGCAAGGGCGATCAGGTCTTGGTGATACGCGCTTGTTCCGCTGTCGAGACGCCCCGCGAACACCATCTTGGCTTGGATGCCCAGTCGGTGCTTGGCATAGGCCGCGCATAAGATAGCTTGCCTGTGGCCCTTATGGGGCACAACTCGGCTGACAAATAGGATGCTCTTGACTTGACGGCCGATTTTCACGGCGACTGGTTGCGGGCGCGGGAAATCAATATAGCGAGACGCTGGGAAGACCACATGGATTCTAGTGACGGCTACATTTAAAATCGCCAGTTGCCGGGCGGTAAATTCGCTGTTGCACCAGAAGCGGCAATTGGTGTTCCGCGCGAGCCTGACAATGGAATCATATCCCGTCATGGTTCGATCGACGTATTGGGCGGCGTATTTTGCCAAAAACCATGGCGGTGTATTGTTGTGCCATCGCACGATGAGGTTGCCGCATCCCGAGATTAGCCGTTCCTCGAACCGCGGCCAGCCGTCGCAAAAATGGTAAATGATCACGGCATCCGGATAGGCAGTCATCGCCACAAAGAAGTTTTCGAGTGGCTCAATCGCGACACCGTCGTGAAGCTTCTGATCGAAATGCTCACAAAAGAGGCGGACCTCGACCGCTTCCTTGAAAACCTCCCTGAGCGCGCGCCACTGAAAGACAGCATCGCCACCGATGGAATCGCCTTTTACAAACAATCCCTGCACGCAGATGAATATTTTTTTCCTGAGCATCATACCGCCTCATATGACCGGGAAACAGCCGGCGGTCATCGCTTCCAATAGGGGCACGCGGAAACCTTCATGATCGGAGGGTATCGCGAATATATCGGCGGCGCGATAGGCGCCCGCCAGATTGTCATCCGACAGCTCGCCCCGATCGGCGGCCCGTCTCATCGAGGGGCTTTACCTCGCCTTGGCGGTTGCTATGCTCGGGACCGTCGAGACGATGTCGGGGGGACGTCATGACCGAGCGTGCGATGCGGCCCGATCGATACCACGCATGGCGGTAACCGCCCCCGCTCGGTCCGTCTAGCGCCATGTCCGGCCTTGAAACCGCGATGGTTCCGGTGCTGCAGGCGCTGCTCAGCGGCATTCTGGTCGGCGGTGTCTATGGCCTCTTGTCGATCGGGTTGAGCCTCGCCTTCGGCGTGATGCGGATCGTCAATTTCGCCCATGGTGACATGGTGATGTACGGCATGTATGTCGGCGTGGTGGCGTCCGCCGCCTTCGGCATCGACCCGCTTTACGCGCTGCCGGCCAGCTTCGTGCTGATGGGCATTCTGGGCGCGCTGCAATACCGCATCGTGTTCCGCCGGTTCGTCGGCCATACCACGCTGAACCAGTTGCTGGCGGCGATCGGCCTCGGCCTCGCGCTGCAAATGGTGGCCCAGCTGGTGTTCGGCGTCGATGCGCGCAGCGCCACCTCGATCTTCGCCGGCAAATACGATCTGATCGGGCCGTTCTTCTTCGCCCGCGCCCAGATCGTCGCCTTCGCGCTCGCCGGCGTCGCGACCATTCTGGTGGAGCTATTGCTGCGCAAGACGCAATGGGGCAAGGCGGTGCGCGCGGTCGCCGACAATATCGAGGCGGCGGAAATCGTCGGCCTGCGCTCGCAGCGAATCAATCTGATGGCGTTCGCGCTGAGCTGCGCCCTCGCCGGCATCGCCGGCACGGTGATGGTGACCTATTATCCGACCGATCCGACCAAGGGGTTCAGCCTGATGCCGATCGCGATCATCGCCACCACCATTGGCGGTCTCGGCAGCATCGGCGGCGCGTTTCTCGGCGGCATTTTCTGCGGCATCATTCAGCAGATGACCGCGATGCTGTGGAATTCGGCGCTGCAAGATGTACCCCTTTATATCCTGTTGCTCGCCTTCATCGCCTATCGCCCGATGGGCCTGTTCGGCCAGAGGTCCGAATAGGATGAGCGCGCCAACGCTGGCAAGTGGCGCCGCCCCGCCGCCGGTGAGCCGGCCGCGATACGCCACCGATTACCGCGCGCTCATCCTCGGTATCGTGGCGATCATCGTCGTGGCGGCGCTGCCGGCGCTGCCGTTCGTCAACAATTACCTGATCGCGGTCACCGTCCGCGCGCTGATCTTCATCGCGCTGGGGCAGGCGTGGAACATCGTCGCGGGCATCGGCGGCCTGCTGTCGCTCGGCCATGGCGTGTTCCTGGGCCTCGGCTGCTATGCCACCGGCATCCTCTTCAACGAATATGGCCTGCCGCCCTGGCTGGGCGTGTGGGTGGGCGCGCTGCTGTCGCTGCTGGTCGCGCTGATGATGGGCACGATGACCTTGCGCATGCGCGGCGTGTTCTTCGCCCTCGCCACCATCGCGGTGTCGCTGGCGCTCGATCAGTTGGCGCGGCACTATGTCGATCTGACCGGCGGCGATAACGGGCTGGCGCTGAGATTTCTCGGCAATTCGCTGTGGTTCATGCAGTCGCGCACGCCGGCGCCGTTTCTTTATGCCGGCCTGGTGTTCGTCATCGTCTATTTCTGGATCACGAAATGGCTTCTCGCCAGCCGCTTCGGCCTTGAGATGCGGGCGGTGCGCGACGATGAGGTCGCCGCCGCCGCCGCCGGTGTACCGGTATTCCGCACCAAGCTGCTGGGCCTCTTATTGAGCGCGGTGATGACCTCGGTCGCCGGCACGCTCTACATGCAATCCTATCAGGCGATCGACCCCGAAACCGCGTTCGGCCTGTCGCAGGCGATTCAGCTCCAACTGCCGGCGCTGATCGGCGGCCTCGGCACCGCATGGGGACCGGTCGTCGGCGGCGCGGTGATGATCTTCCTGTCCGAGACCACCAATTTCGGCTCGACCAAGCTCGGCATCGCCGGGGTCGATATTCTGGTCTATGGCCTGTTGCTGCTGGCGGTGGTGATGTATGCGCCGAAGGGGATCATGGGTCTCTTCGCCGATCGGCTGCGAGGGCGGCGGTGAGCGCCGCGATCGCATTGGAGGTGAGCCATGTCGCCCGCCATTTCGGCGGGCTGGTGGCGCTGCGCGATGTCTCGTTCAAGGTGAACGAGGGCGAAGTGATCGGCCTGATCGGACCCAACGGCGCCGGCAAATCGACTTTGTTCGAGATTGTCAGCGGCAACCTCGCCCCGACCGCGGGGCGGATCGCGTTTTTCGGCCGCGATTGCACCGCCGATCCCGCTTATGTCCGGCGGCGCGCCGGCCTGTGCCGCACCTTCCAGAAGGTGCGGTTGTTCGAATCGATGAGCGTCGCCGAGAACATCGCCGTCGCGGTTCGCCAGTGCCTGCCGCCCGGCGGCGATTGGCGCGCCGAGGTGGCGTCGATCCTCGACCGCATGCGGCTGCGCGCCCAGGCCGACCGCATGTCGTCCGAGATTACGCTGGCCGACCGCAAGAAAGTCGAGATCGGCCGCGCCATCGCCGGCTATTGCCGCGTGCTGATGCTGGACGAGAGTCTCTCCGGCCTGACCCATGACGAGGCGGAGGAGCTGATCAACGAAATCCTCGCCCTCAATCGCGACACCGGCATCACCGTCATCGTGGTGGAGCATGTGCTGTCGGTGCTGGCGGCGATGGTGAAGCGCCTCGTGGTGCTGCACAACGCCACCGTGATCGCCGACGGCGCGCCCGGCGTGGTGGCGCATGACCCGGTGGTGATCGAGGCCTATCTCGGCACCCGCGCGAATTCGCTGCGATGAGCCTCCTCGAGATCAGCAATCTCAGCGTCGCCTATGGCGATCTGTTTGCCGTGCGTGACGTCTCGTTCGCGGTGGAGACGGGCGCGGTGTTTGTGCTGCTGGGCGCCAACGGTGCCGGCAAGACCAGCATCCTGCGCGCGATTTCGGGGCTGGTGCCGGCGCGGGGCGGGCGCATCGCGGAGGACGGCCGCGATTTGCGCGGCCTCGCCCCCAATCAGGTGGCGCGTGCCGGCATCGCCCATGTGCCGGAGGGCCGGCGCATCTTCCCCAATCTCACGGTCGACGACAATCTCACCGTCAGCTTCCTCAAGGAGCGCACGACCGAGCCGATGGCGGCGGCGCTCGCCGCCATCTTCGAGCTGTTTCCCCGCCTCGCCGAGCGGCGCCGGCAATTGGGCGGCACGCTGTCGGGCGGCGAGCAGCAGATGCTGGCGATCGGCCGCGCGCTGATGAATTTCCCCAAGCTCTTGATGCTTGACGAGCCGTCGCTGGGCCTGTCGCCGGTGCTGGCGGATCTGGTGTTCGAGCGGCTGGCCAAGATCGGCGCGCTCGGCACCACCATCCTGCTGGTCGAGCAGAATGCCACCTGCCTCGAACTGGCGACCGGGGGTATTATCCTCGCCAATGGCCATGTCGTTCTTGCGGGCAGCCGCGACGGGCTGCAGGATTCGGAGTTCGTCCGGCGCGCCTATCTCGGCGTCTGAGGCGAAACCATAACAGGGAGGATGGGAACATGATGAAGCTCACGCGCAGAGAGACCCTGGCTGGCCTCGCCGCCGGCGCCGCGGTAATCGGGGCGCCCCGCATCGGCCACGCCGCGGAGCCCGACATCGTGATTGGCGCGCCCAATTCGCTGACCGGCGGCCTTGCCGAGGGCGGGGTGCGGTTCGTCGCGGCGCTGAGGATCGCGGTGGATCAGATCAACGCCAAGGGCGGCATCAAGTCGCTGGGCGGCGCCAAGCTGCGCCTCGTGGTCGCCGACACCACTACGGAGAGCCCGGCCCAAGCCGCCAGCGTCACCCGCCGCATGATCGATCAGGACAAGGCGGTGATCATCGCCGGCGCCACGGCGAGCGCGATGTCGATGGCGGCGCAGATCGAGTGCGAGAAGGCGCGCGTGCCCTTCATCACCAATTCCTATGCCGACCCGATCGTGACGCGCGGCATGAAATACACCTTCAAATACATGCCGCAGGGCGGGGCGGTGTGGAACATGGCGATGGACGGCATCGTCGATATGTATAAGGACACCACCGGTTCGGCGCCCAGGAATTGCGCGATCTTCATGAGCAATGACGGGGTCGGTCTCTCGGTCCAGAAACAACTGCCGATCGAGGCGAAGCGGATCGGCCTGCCGGTGCTGTTCTCGACGCCCTATCAGATGGGCCTCTCGGACCCCTCCGTCGCGATCGCGCCGATCCTGTCGCAGAAGCCCGACATTGTCTTCCTCGGCGCCTTCACCAACGATCTGATCCTGATCATCCGCGCGTTGCGCGGTCTCGGGCTGAAGACGCCGCTGGTCAATGGCGGGTCGTTCTATGGCGAGGCGGTGATCAACGCGCTCGGCAATCAGACCGACTATCTCTATGGCATCGAGACCTGGAATTCCGATCTCGATCTGCCGGGCAACAAGGAACTGGTCGACACCTATATGAAGGCCAATCCCAAGGCGCATCCCGGCAACGAACAGCTCGGCGTCGGCTTCACCTGCGGCCTCATCATCGGTCAGGCACTGGAGAAGGCGGCGAGCCGCGACGGCACCAAGATTCGCGACGTGCTGGCCACCACCGAATTCACCAATCTGCCGGTGCCGGCGGGCAAGGTGAAATACGGTCCCGACGGGCTGAACATCTATAATAGCGGCATTCTGGTGGAGTGGCAGTCGAGCGTGCTGCGCACCGTGTGGCCGAAGAATCTGCAACGCGCGAAGCCGGTGATCTAAGCCGGGGGCGGTCCGTCATGGCCAACCCGCTCGGCACGCTGCGCATCGGGTTGATCGGCAGCGGCTTCATCGCCAATTTTCATTTGCAGGCGCTGGTCGCCGTCCGCCATGTGACGGTGACCGGCATTTTCAGCCCGAATGCCGCGCATCGCGAGGCGGCGGCCCGCCTCGCCAACCAGCTGGAATTGGGGCCATGCCGACCCTATGCTTCGCTGGAGGCGATGCTGGTCTCGGGTGAGGTCGATGCGGTGTGGATCCTGGTGCCGAATTTCGTGCGCCTCGACACGATGCGCGAAATTCATCATCTGGTGAAGGCCGGCAAGACCCGGCTTCTCGGCGTCACCTGCGAGAAGCCGCTGGGCCGCACCCTGGCCGAGGCACGCGAGATGCTGCGCCTCGCCGAAGATGCCGGGCTGATTCACGGCTATCTCGAGAATCAGGTGTTTTCCAGCGCGGTACAGCGCGGCAAGGACATTGTCTGGCGCCGCGCCGTGCCGGTGTCCGGTCGCCCCTATCTGGCGCGCGCGGCGGAGGAGCATAGCGGCCCGCACATGCCCTGGTTCTGGCGCGGCGATCGCCAGGGCGGCGGCGTGCTGTCCGACATGACGTGCCACAGCGTCGAGGTCGGGCGGTTCCTGCTGACGCCGCCAGGCGCGCCGCGCAATGACTTGACCCTCGTCAGCGCCACCGGCAGCGTCGGCAACCTCAAATGGACGCGTCCCAAATATGTCGCGCGCCTCAAAACGATGATGGGCGACGAGGTGGATTACGCACGCCGCCCGGCGGAGGATTTCGCGCGCGGCATGCTGACCTTCCGCGATGCCGAGGGCCACGAGGTGATGGTCGAGGCGACCAATAGCTGGGCCTATGTCGGTCCCGGCCTGCGCATCCTGATCGAGCTGCTGGGGCCGGAATACGCGATGGAATTCAGCTCACTCGCCACCGGGCTGAAAATCTTCCTGTCGCGCGACGTGACCGGCGGGCAGGGCGAGGACCTCGTTGAAAAGCAGAATGCCGAACAGGGGCTGATGCCGGTGCTGGAGAACGAGGCCGACGTCTATGGCTATGTCGGGGAGGACCGGCACGTGGTGGAGGCGCTGCGCCACGGCCGCGCGCCGCTCGAAACATTTCATGACGGGGTCGCGGTGACGCAAATGCTGATGGCGCTTTATCGCTCCGCCGAACTGGGCCAAGTGATCAAGCTGCCGGCGACCGATCTCGAAACCTATGTGCCGCCGGTGGCCCGCCCCGATTGAACCGGATGAGCACCGTCATTCGCGATATCAGCTCGGACGAGCTGCATCTCTTCGGCGACATCGCCGCGCGGCTCGAATGTCTGGAGCCTGAATTCGATGCCCGCGCCGCCGTCCTCGCCGATATCGTCCGGCTGATCCGGGGCGATTTCGCCGGCTCCTTCGTGTGGAACGCGGCCAAGCGCCGGTTCGATCAGGCGCTGAGCGTCAACATGGACCCGGCCAATCTGCGGCGTTACGAGGATTGGTATCAGTTCCGCGATCCGATGACGTTTCAGCTCCGCGCCCGACGCAAGGCGACCCTGGTCGACGACATCATCCCGCGCGCGAAAATGGAACGTACCGAATTCTATAATGATTTCCTGGCGCGCGACGGGCTGCATCACGGCGTCAATCTGTTCATCTTCGATGCCGATCGCGACCTCGGCGATCTGCGCATCTGGCGGGCGCGCGGCCGGCCGGAATTCGGCGCCCGCGAGATCGGCCTGCTCGACGCGCTGGAGCCGTTCCTGGCGCGGGCGTTGCGGCGTAATGGCCGGCTCGCGGGCTTGACGCCGCGCGAGCATGAGGTGGCGGCGCTGGTGGCGCGCGGCTGCACCGATCGCGATATCGGCCGCGTGCTCGGCCTGCGGTTCGGCACCGTGCGCACCCATGTCAGCAACGCCATGGCCAAGCGCGGCTGCGCCAACCGCGCCGAACTCGCGGCCTCGATCGCGCGCCGGGTATAGACGGCGCGCCTCGGCATTAATGCCGATGCCGTCGCGCGGCCGGCGGCATTAAGTTAAGGTTCCATCTCCGCCGCAGTGAGCGAGGGGCCGTGACCGATCTGTCCAATCTTGGCATTGTCGACGCGGCCGCCGCCATTCGCGCCGGCGAGATCACCGCCGAGAATCTGGCGGATTCGCTGCTGGCCCGTGCCGCGGCGCATGCGGATTTGAATGCCTTTATCGCCCTCGATCCCGAGCGCGTGCGCGCCGCGGCACGGGAGGCGGATCGCCACGGCAAATCCGGCGATGCGCTGGGTCCGCTGGGCGGGGTGCCGCTGGCGCTCAAGGACAATATCGACACCGCCGATCTGCCGACTACCGCCGGTACGCCGGGGCTGCGGGATAATCGGCCGTTTCGCGATGCCCCGATTGTCGGCGCGCTGCGCGACGCCGGCGCCATCATGTTCGGCAAATGCAACATGCATGAGCTGGCGTTCGGCATCACCAACAACAATGCCGCCTTCGGGCCGGCGCGGAATCCCTATGATCCGACGCGGATTCCGGGCGGCTCCAGCGGCGGCACGGCGGTCGCGGTCGCGGCGCGGCTGGTGCCCGGCGGCATCGGCACCGACACCGGCGGCTCGGTGCGCGTGCCGGCGGCGCTGTGCGGCATCGTCGGCTTTCGCCCCAGCGCGGGCCGCTGGTCTCAGGCCGGCATCGTACCCATTTCGCATACCCGCGATACCGCCGGGCCGATCGCGCGCAGCGTCGCCGATTGCGCCCTGATCGACGCCATCGTCACCGGCGAGCCGACGATTCACGACATCGCGCCGCTGAAGGGGCTGCGCCTCGGCGTGCCGCGCCGCCATTTCTGGGAGGGGCTGGACGACGAATTGGGCCAGATTTGCGCGGCGACGCTCGACTGCCTGCGCGGCGCCGGCGTTACCCTCGTCGAGATCGATCTTAGCGAAGCGGCGCGTCTCGACGCGGCCGCCGGCTTCCCCATCGCGCTTCATGAGACGGTGATCGATCTAGGCGCCTATCTCGCCGACCATGGCAGCGCGCTGGATTTCGCTACCCTGGCGGCGCGGTCGGCCAGTCCCGACGTCAATGGCCTCTTATGCGGTCTCGCCGATGCCGGCGCCGTACCCGAGGCGGTTTATCGCACCGCGATCGACGTTCATCGCCCGGCCTTGCAGGAGGTTTATCGCCACGCCTTCCGCGAGCATGGCATCGCCGCGGTGATCTTTCCGACGACGCCGGCCCCGGCCGCCGCGATCGGCGAGGATGAAAATTTCATGATCAATGGCGTCGCCGTGCCGACCTTCACCAGCTTCATCCGCAATTGCGGTCCCGGCAGCGTCGCCGGCATTCCCGGGCTGAGCCTGCCGGCTGGCATGAATCATGCGGGCCTGCCGATCGGCATCGAGATCGACGGCCCGGCGGGAAGCGACCGCCGGCTGCTGGCGGTCGGCGACGCGCTGGCGATGCTGCTGCCGCCTTTGCCCGCGCCCAAACTTGCGCACCGACAATAAAACGAAGGGAGACAGTCATGGATCATCGGACATCAGCCTTCACCCGGCGCGGCTTCTTGGGTGCCACCGCCGCGCTCGGCACCCTGCCGCTGCTGCGGCCGGCCTTCGCCGCCGAGCCGTTCAAGATCGGCCTCTTCATCGCGCTCAGCGGCCCAGCCTCGCTGTTCGGCCCGACCCAGCGCGCCTGCGCCGACCTCGCCGCGGCGGAGATCAACAAAGCGGGCGGCATTCTCGGCCGCCCGATCAAGCTGTTCCCGACCGATGCCGGCGGCCCGCCCGCCGAAACCACCAAATCCGCCGTGCGGCTGATGCTGGACGAGAATGTCGATCTGTTCGTCGGCTCGCATGACAGCGCCACGCGCGAGGCGCTGGTCTCGACCATCAAGGGCAAGATTCCCTATATCTACACCCCGCCCTATGAAGGCGGTGAATGCGACTTCAACGTCTATTGCCTCGGCGAGACCCCGGCGCAGCAGGCGAAGCCCGCGATCGACTGGCTCGCCGCGCAGAAGCACGCCAAGAGCTATTACCTGATCGGCGACGATTACGTCTGGCCGCACAAGACCAACGCCGCCGCGAAACAATATATCGCCGACAACAAGGGCAAGGTGATCGGCGAGGAATATGTGCCGTTCGGCGCGCCCAACAAGTTCGAGGAAATGGTGACGCGCATCAAGGCGGCGAAGCCGGATGTCGTGGTGATCACGCTGGTCGGCGCCGACAATGTCAATTTCAATCGCACCTTCGCCGGCTTCGGCCTCGACAAGGACATCGCGCGGCTGGCCTTCCTTTTGGAGGAAAACACGCTGCACGGCGTCGGCGCCGAGAGCAGCCGCGATCTCTATTCCTGCATGGGCTATTTCGCCAACGACCCGTCGCCGGCCAACCAGAAATTCAAGGCGGCCTATCATGCGATGTATGGCGACAAGGCGCCCCAGCTTGCCACCATCGGCGTCGATTGCTATGCCGCCCTCAATTGCGCGCGGGCGCTCGTCACCAAGGCGGGCGGCACCAATGCGCGCAAATGCATGGCGGCATCGGAGGGGCTGAGCTTCGCCACCGCCGCGGGCATCGCGACGATGCGCGGCCGCCAGGTCGATAAATCGATGTTCCTCGCCGACTGCAAGGGCGTCGAGTTCCAGGTGCTGAAGACCTTTACCGACGTGCCGAGCGGCACCGCCTGCAAGGCCTGACGCCGCGCGGCCGCCGGCGGAGGCACGGGTGATGGATCCGCTGGTCCTGACGCAGGCGATCAACGTGCTCTACGGCGTCAGCATTCTGGCGGCGCTGGCGCTGGGGCTGGCGGTGATCTTCGGCCTGCTCGGCGTGCTGAACATCGCGCATGGCGAGTTCATCATGATCGGCGCCTATTGCGCCTTTGTCGTGCAGTCTGCCGGGCTGCCATTTCTCGCGGCCGTGCCGCTGACGCTCGTGGTGTGCGGCATCGTCGGCTATGTGGTGGAGCGGGTGCTGATCCGCCCGCTCTACCGCCGGCCCTTCGATACGCTGGTCGCGACCTGGGGGCTAAGCCTCTTGCTGCGCGAGATCGCCAAGGCGGTGTTCGGCCTCGGCTATCACAGTCTGGCGATTCCGCTGCCGGGCACCGTCGCCATTTTCGGCGCCGAGTATCCGGCCTATCGCTTGGTGCTGATCGCGGTGTCACTGGCGGTGGCCGGCGGGCTGGTGCTGTGGTACGGGCGAAGCCGCACCGGCGCCTGGATTCGCGCGATGATCGGCAATCCCGAGCTGGCGCAGGCGCAAGGCATTCCGGTGACGCGGCTGGCGTCGGCGACCTTCGTCACCGGCACCTGCCTCGCCGGGCTGGGCGGCGTCATGGTGGCGCCGCTGGTGCCGATCGAGCCCTATATGGGCCTCGACTATGTGCTGCGCGCCTTCTTCGTGCTGGTGGTCGGCGGGCTGGGCAGCGCACTGGGGCTGCTGTCGGGCGCCGTGGCGATCGGCGGCGTCGACAGCGTCATCTCCGCCGCGCTGAACAATACCTATGGCTATTTCACCGTGCTGGTGCTGGCGATCCTGGTGCTGTGGCTGAAGCCCCGAGGGCTCGTTGCGCGTCGCTAGCCTGGTCGCGGTCATCCTGCTGGTGCTGCCGCTGCTGGTCGGCAAGTTCTGGGCGTATCAGCTTGGGCTCTACGCGCTTTATGCCGCCGGCGCGGTGGGGCTGGGGCTGTGCTGGGGCCAGGCCGGATTCCTGCCACTGGGTCAGGCGCTGTTCTTCGGCCTCGCCGCCTATCTCTCCGGCTTCGCGTTCATCCGCTTCGACGCGCATCCGTTGATTGCCGTCGTGCTGATGCCGGTGGCGGCGATCGCGGCCGGGGTGCTGGCCTTTGTCATCGGCGTGCTGATCTTTCGCCGGCGCGGCGGCAGCGAGGGCGCCTATTTCTCGATGATCACGCTGGCGCTGTCGCTGCTCGGGTTTCAGATCGCGACGAGCTGGAATTCCGTGACCGGCGGCTTCGACGGGCTGAAGGGCATTCCCGGCATTCCCGGCCTCGACGATATTTCCGATGTCTACTATGTCTCGGCCGGCGCGCTGCTGGTGGTGCTGGCGCTAGGCGCGTGGCTCTATCACGCGCCGATCGGCGTGCTGTGGCGGGCGCTGGCCCAGAACGAGCGCCGGCTGCTGCTGTTCGGCTTCGACACCAACCGGCTCAAGGCGGTGGCGTTCGGCATCAGCGGCCTGATGGCGGGCGTCGGCGGCGCCATCTACGCGCCGCAGCAGGGCATCGTGACGCCGCAGCTCGTCGGCTTCGGCCTGTCGGCGGATTTGGTGATCTGGGTCGCGGTCGGCGGACGCGGCGCGTTGCTCGGGCCGGTCATCGGCACGCTGCTGGTCGGCTCGCTCTCCTCTCAACTGCGCGATCGCTTCGCCTATTGGGAGGTGACGATGGCGATCTTCTTCATCGTCATCGTGCTGGCGTTTCCGCGCGGCATCGCCGGGCTGGGCGCGCCGCTTGCCCGATTTCTCGCCGCGCGCAAGCGGGCCGCGAAGCCCATTGCCGCGCCCGCCCGCGCCGCCATCCACGAGACGCCGCGCCTCGCCATCGAGGCCGCCAGCGTCGCGGTCGGCGAGGTCACCCTGCTCGACCGCTTGTCGCTGGCCTTCGACCGGGCCGGCATCTTCTGTGTCATCGGGCCCAACGGCGCCGGCAAGACCTCGATGTTCAACTTGGTGACGGGCGAGCTCGACGCCGCCGGTGGGCGGGTGATGCTCGATGAGGCCGAGATCACCGGCCTCGCGCCGCATCGCGTGACGCGGCGCGGCATCGCCCGCAAGCTCCAGATCCCCAGCGTCTTTCCCGACCTCGCCATCGCGGACAATCTCGCCATTGCGCTGTGGAGTGGGCGCGCCTCGGCGCTGGCGCTGCTCGACCCAAGGCTGCGGCGCTGGACCAGCCCCATGCTGGCGGAGTTGCGCCTGCGCTATCCCTTCCTCGCGGACGCGGCGCGCCCGGCGGCGGCGCTGTCGCATGGCGAGCGCCAGATACTGGAGCTGGCGATGGCGCTGCTGACCGAGCCGCGCATCCTGCTGCTCGATGAGCCGTGCGCCGGCCTGTCGCCCGACGAGACGGCGACGGTGATCGACGCCATCCGCTGGGCGGTGCGCCAGCTTTCCGGCGCGATCGTGATCATCATCGAGCATGACATGGCGCTGGTGAAGGAACTCGCCCAGACCGTCTACGTCCTGCACAATGGCGCCCTTCTGGCGGATGGCGATGTCGCGGCCATCCAGGCCAGCGCGGCGGTGCGCGCGGTCTATGTCGGGGCCGAGAAATGAGCGCGCCGCGCTTCGCCTTCGAGCAGGTGACCGGCGGCTATGGCGGCTCGGTGGTGGTGCGCGGGATCGGCGGCGCCGTCGCGGCGGGCGAGGTGTTGTGCGTGCTCGGCCGCAACGGCGTCGGCAAGAGCACGCTGATGAAGCTGCTGTTCGGCTTCCTGCCGTGCGTCGCGGGCCGCGTCAGCCTCGACGGACGCCCCCTCGATGCGCTGGCCCCGCCGCTGCGTCGTCGCGCGGGCATCACCTATTGTCCGCAGGAGCGGCCGGTCTTCGACGATCTCTCGGTGCGGGATAATCTGACGCTGATGCGCGATGATCGCCGGCTCGATCCGTTCCGCCCCTATTTCGCGCGCTTTCCGATTCTGGAGCGCCGCCTCGGCCAGCATGCCGGCACCCTCTCGGGCGGCGAGAAGAAAATCCTCTCCTTCGTGCGCGGGCTGGCCGAGGACCAGCCGCTGGTGCTGCTCGACGAGCCGAGCGAGGGCGTGCAGTGGGAGAACATCTTGCACATGGACGCGGCCATCGCCGCGAAGAAGGCGGCGGGCGCGGCGTTCATCGTGGTCGAGCAGAATCTCGCCTTCGCCGAGCGCATCGCCGACCGCTATCTGATCATGGATCAAGGCCGCACCGTGCTGGAAGGAATGCGTGCGACCATCGATCGCTGCCGCATCCTCGCCCATCTCCACGTCTGAATCCGGTTGACGCGGTCGGCGTGCCATGCGGCATACTGCCCGCGAAATTCGCGCCGATAGGGAATGGTCATGAAAGTATTCGTGTTCGATTTGGTTCAGTACGCCCAGAATCTCAATCATCTCAAAGTCGATGGACGCCTGCCGTTCCCGATGACGAAGCAATATTTCGACCCGCAAACGGCGGTTCGGACCTATGCCGAGCATCTCGATGCCTGGGCCGAACTCGATCGCCTGGGTTATGACGGCGTCGCCTTCAACGAGCATCACGCGACGCCCTACGGCATGATGAACTCGCCCAACCTGCTGGCGGCATCGGCGGCGCAGCGCACCAAGAAGCTCAAGCTGCTAATGTATGGAAACCTGCTGCCGCTGCACGATCCGCTGCGGCTGGCGGAGGAAATCGCGATGCTGGACTGCCTCTCCAACGGGCGGATCATCTGCGGCGTCGCGCGCGGCGCGGCCCGCGAATATCGCATTCTGAATGTGCCGCTGGATGAATCGCGCGCCCGGTTCGACGAATGCTTCGAGATCATGCGCCGCGCCTGGACCGAGGAGAGTTTCTCCTTCGAGGGAAAATTCAACAGCTATAAGAACATCGCGATCTGGCCGCGCCCGGTGCAACAGCCCTATCCGCCGGTGTGGGTGCCGGTCACCGGCTCCAAGGATTCGATCGAGTGGGCGGCGGCCAACGATATTCCGATCACGCCCGGCGTTGGCGGACCGGCGCGGGAGGACACCATCCGCTATTATGCGGAATGCCTCGCCAAGCGCGGCACGCAAATCACGCCCGACTATCTCAATATCGGTGTCGAGGCTTACGTCGCCGACAGCCGCCAGCAGGCGCTCGACGAGTACAGCCCTTATATGCATTATTTCTATACGCTGTTCAATTTCGACCACGTCCCGGCGAGCCAGGTCGGCGGCTATTACCAGAAATCCTCGGCCGAGCATCTGCGCACCGAATTGCGCGCGAGCGCGCATGACGACAGCATGCGCCTGCGCGAGACCACGATGGAGGAAGTGCTGAAGCAGGCCGAAGGCGCCGCCATGGGCACGGCGAACGAGGTGGCGGATCGCATCATCGCCGAGGCCGACAAGGTCGGCGCTGGCACCATCCTGATCAACATGAATCGCGGCGCCATGCCGCAGGAAATGTTCCTGACGCAGATCCGGCGGTTCGGCACCGAGGTGCTGCCGAAGCTCCAGGCGCATCAGGTGACCCGCGTGCCGAACGGCGCCTGACCCCCCGGCGGTCCGGTTTAGCGAAAGATCTCCCTCTCCCCCCGCTTCGCGGGCGGGAGAGGGAAAAGAGTAAAACGCGAAGACGCGAAGATCGTAAACCTTGGCGTCTGCGCCTTGGCGTTGTTCGGGATCGGCCCCTTATCCCTCTCCCCAAATTTTGGGGGAGAGGGCAGGGTGAGGGGGCGGATCCGCTTGGTGCGGCCTCACCCGTTTTGTGCCGTCGATGTGCGGCTTCCGTGTCCGTGTTTGCCGCCCCCCCTCACCCTGACCCTCTCCCCCCGCTTCGCGGGCGGGAGAGGGAAAAGAGTAAAATGCGAAGACGCGTGGCTGGCCCGGCCAAGGCGGCTGTGTGCCGCCGCGACAAGCTGGCTCTCGCCTGTCCGAATTGCCAAGCGTCACCACCCACGCTACTAGTGGTCGGCGAGGACAATCGACAAGTGGAGACGGAATGACGGGCGAACTCGGCACGCTAGCCAACATTGTCAGCAACAATGAGGGGAAGATTCTTCCGGAATGGCTCGATCTTCTCAAGACCAGCGGTATCCTCCAAAGCGGCCGGTTGAAGGAAGGGGAACTCGCGACCCACTGCCGAAGTTTTCTGCATGCGCTGCGCGACGGGCTGGCGGGCGGCAATAGCCACGCGGGGCATGAGAGCTACGCGGAGACGCGTGAGATTTTGGCCGATTTCTCCCGCTCGCGGGCCGTGCAGGGATTCTCGCCCAGCGAGACGGCAACCTTTGTCTTCTCGCTCAAGCAGCCGTTGTTCAACGTCGTCAATCGCGAAAAAGGCTTGGCGCCGGCGGTGATTGTACAAATGATCTGGGCGATCACGGCGTTGCTCGATCAATTCGGCCTTTACACCGTTGAAGTGTATCAAAAGAGTCGGGAAAGCATCATTTCGCGTCAGCAGCGCGAGATTTCGGAACTCTCGACGCCGGTCGTAAAGCTGTGGAAAGGCATCCTCGCCCTGCCGGTAATCGGTACGCTCGACAGCGAGCGGACCCAGATCGTGATGGAAAATTTGCTCCAGGCGATCGTCACCGAAGGCGCCGAGATCGCCATCATCGACATTACCGGCGTGCCGACGGTCGATACTTTGACGGCGCAGCATCTTCTGAAAACGACGGCGGCGGCGCGCCTCATGGGCGCCGATTGCATCATCAGCGGCATTCGTCCGCAAATCGCCCAGACCATGGTTCATCTCGGCGTCGAGCTCAACGTCATCAGCAAGGCCACGCTGGCGGATGCCTTTCAGGTCGCGTTGCGCCGGACCGGACGAGCCATAACCAAGCTCAAGAGTGCCGCCCCCGACAACGGGAAAAGCCTCGACGAGGACAGGGTCGGCTGAGATGGATCGCATTCCGATATTGAAATTGGGGGACGCGCTGCTGGTCACGGTCCAGGTCGATATGCACGACCAGCTGGCGACCGCCCTTGAGGAGGATCTAACCGCCAAAATCGTGGCCCATGGCGCCAAGGGCGTGCTGATCGACATCTCGGCGCTGGAGATCGTGGATAGTTTCATCGGGCGCATGCTGGACAATATCGCCGCCGTGTCGCGGATTCTCGACGCCGATACCGTGGTGGTCGGCATGCGTCCGGCGGTGGCCATCACGCTGGTGGAACTCGGTCTGTCGCTAACCGGGGTGAAGACCGCGTTGAATGTCGAACGCGGCATGGCGCTGATCAAAACGCGCGCAACACCGCGGGACGACGATGACGACGGCGAAGACTGAACGCCTCGATTTGCGGTCCTCCGAGGATGTGATCAGGGTTCGGCAACATACGCGGGTGCTGGCGATCGAAGCCGGGCTGAGTCTGGTCGATCAGACCAAGATCGTCACCGCGGCGAGTGAAATCGCCCGCAACACCGTCATCCATGGCGGCGGCGGCATGGTCACCGTCTCGCTGCGGGATGAGGGCTCCCGCAAGGGCGTGCGCCTGGTGTTCGAGGATAAAGGGCCGGGCATCGCCGATATAGAACAGGCGCTGCGCGATGGCTTCTCCTCCGGCGACGGGCTCGGGTTGGGGCTGGCGGCGCCCGGCGGCTGTCGAACGAATTCGCGATCGCCTCGACCGCCGGCGTGGGGACGAAAGTGACCATAGGCCGTTGGAAAGGTTGAGATGATCGCCGTCCCGGTCATGGAAGTATCCCAGGTTGCGGAGGCGCGGCGCGGCGCCGCCACCGCCGCGCGGCAACACGGCTTCGAGGAAGAGGAGATTGGCCGCGTCGCGCTGGTGGCGACCGAGCTCGCGACCAATTTGATCAAGCATGGCGGCGGCGGCGAAATCCTGGTCGGACCGTTCGAGGATGGCGACGATAAGGGCATCGAAATCCTGGCGCTGGATCAGGGGCCGGGAATCGCCGACGTTCAGGCGTGCGTCGCCGATGGTTTTTCCAGCGTCGGAAGCCGTGGTCAGGGCCTGGGCGCGGTCATTCGCAAGGCCCAGTTGTTCGACATCGTCTCCGCGCCGGGCATCGGCACCGCCATTCTGGCGCGGCTCGCGGCCACGACGCGCCGGCCGGCGCAGGGCGGCGCGGCGCCCGCCATCCGTTTCGGCGCGGTGTCGATCGCGATGGCCGGCGAGGCGGTGTGCGGCGACGGCTGGACGGTCGCCCGCGATGGCAATATCGGCACGCTCTGTGTCGTTGACGGGCTGGGACACGGGCCGCACGCGGCCGAGGCGTCCAGCGAGGCGATCCGCGTGTTCCATCGCTTCGATCGGCATCAGGTGCCGACGCTGCTCGACTATATTCACGGCGGCTTGCGCGCGACCCGTGGCGCCGCGATCTCGATCGCGCGCGTTGACCCCGCCGGCGGCAAAATCGTATTCGCCGGCGTCGGCAATGTCGCGGGCCTGATCGCCGTCGATGGCGAGACCCGGCACATGGTCTCGATGCCGGGCATGGCCGGATACAATGTCCGGCGGATTCAGGCATTCGACTATCCCTTCCGCCATGGGCTGGTGATCCTTTATTCCGACGGGCTGACGACCGGCGTGTCGCTCGCGCGCTATCCGCAACTCGCGATGGCGCATCCGACGCTGATCGCGGGCGTGTTGTATCGCGACTTCAGCCGCCACCGCGACGATGCGACGGTGCTCGTCGGGAAATGGACGTGACGTGAGCTGGCCCATCGTCACGCTGCCGATCGAGAGCGAAGGCGATGTCGTCGCGGTGCGACAGCGGGCGCGGCGCATCGCCGAGTTGCTCGGCTTCGAGCGGCAAGATCAGACCCGGATCGCGACCGCCGTCTCGGAAATCGCGCGCAACGCCTTTGCCTATGGCGGCGGCGGCCGGGCCGAATTCGCGGTCGATGCGACCGAGGCGAACCCGACCTTTCGCGTGCGGCTGAGCGACAACGGTCCCGGCATCGCGGATGTCGCGGCGATTCTGGAGGGCCGCTTCCACTCGCAGGGTGGCATGGGCATCGGCATCGCCGGCGCGCGGCGGCTGATGGACAAATTCACGATCGAATCCGCGCCGGGCAAGGGCACGGTCGTCGATCTTGCCCATGGCCTGCCAAAACGCGCGGCCCCCGTGACGCCGGCGAAGGTGCGGGAAATCGCGGCGGTGCTGGGGCGCGAAAAATCGGCCGACCCGCTGGTGGCGCTGCGCGAGCAGAACCGCGAGCTGTTGCAGAGTCTCGAGGAGATCCGCCGGCACGAGGACGAATCCGCGATGCTCAACCGCGAGCTCAGCGATACCAATCGCGGGGTCGTCGCGCTCTATGCCGAGCTGGAGGGCCGCGCCGAGCAGCTGCGCGAGGCCAGCGAACTCAAGTCGCATTTTCTGTCGAATATGAGCCACGAATTCCGCACCCCGCTCAATTCGATCATCGCCTTGGCGCGGCTGTTGATCGATCGTGTGGACGGCGCCCTGGTGCCGGAGCAGGAAAAGCAGGTCGAGTTCATCCGGCGCTCCGCCGAAAACCTCCTCGACCTGGTCAACGATCTCCTCGATCTGGCCAAGGTCGAAGCCGGCAAGATCGATGTCACGCTGTCGTCCTTCACGGTCCAGAGTATGTTCGGCGCGTTACGCGGCGCGCTGCGGCCGCTGCGAACCGCGGCGGTTGAACTGATCTTCGAAGCGGCGGACGACATTCCGGTGTTGACGAGCGACGAGGGCAAGGTCGCGCAAATCCTGCGCAATCTGATTTCCAACGCGCTGAAATTTACCGAAGCGGGCGAGGTCCGGGTCGTCGCGCGCCGCGATCTCAAGGATGGCTATGTCAGCTTCGCCGTCAGCGACACCGGCATCGGCATCGCCGTCGGCGATATCGATCGCATCTTCGAGGAATTCTCTCAAATAAAGTCCCGGCTGCAAGATCGGGTGAAGGGGACCGGACTGGGCTTGCCGCTGTCGCGCTCGCTGGCGGCGTTGATCGGCGGCACCGTCGGGGTCGAAAGCGTGCCGGGAGACGGCTCCGTATTCACCCTGACCATCCCCCTCGTCTTCGACGAGACCCCGCGCATCGCGCCGCCGGCCGATCTCGATCCCAAGACCATCCTCTTGGTCGATGATGACGACACGTTCCGTTATGTCTTCCGCCAGATCGTCGCCAACGAGCCGCGCTATACCCTGATCGAGGCCAGCGACGGCGAGGAAGGATTGCGACGGGCGCGCGCCGACGGGCCGGACGCCATCGTGCTGGATTTGCATATGCCGAAGCTGGATGGTTTCGACGTGCTGCGCGAGCTTGCCGCCGACGAGCGCACCCGCGCGATACCGGTGATCGTCTCGAGCTCGCTCACCATGGACGAGGCGCTCCGGGCGCGGTTGCCCCCGAACGTCAAGGTTATTGCTAAGAATTTGATTTCGCGCGACAGCGTCGCTAGTTTCCTGCGTCAGGCGCTGGAACCGGGTGATGTGGGATGACAGACGTGGCACGGATCGTCGTCAACGTCGACGATCAGGACGCCTCGCGTTACATCAAATCGCGGGACTTGCGCAGCAACGGCTTCGAGGTCGTCGAGGCGCGTTCCGGCGCCGAGGGTTTGCGCGCCGTCGAGCAGCATCGGCCGATGGTGGTCCTGCTGGACGTGCAATTGCCCGACATCAACGGCTTCGAGGTTTGCCGCTACATCAAGGACAAATGGCCCGAAATCATGGTGCTGATGACCTCGGCGACCTTCATCACGCCCAGCGACCGGACCGCTGGTCTCGATTCCGGCGCCGATTCCTATCTGGTTCAGCCGGCGGAACCGCTGGAATTGGCCGCGGCCCTCAATGCGCTGGTCCGCATTCGCCGCTCCGAGGATGCGCTGCGCGAGCTCAATGAATCGCTGGAGCGCCGCATCGAGGATCGCCTCGCCGATCTGGCGATGGCCAACGAAGCCCTGAAGGCCGAGATCGAACAGCGCAAGCGCGCCGAGACGGCCCTGGTTCAGGCGCAGAAAATGGAGGCGGTGGGTCAGTTGACCGGCGGCATCGCGCATGATTTCAACAATCTGCTGACCGCCGTGATCGGCAATGTCGATTTGATCCGCGGCCGCACCGGCGATGCGCGGGTCCTGCGCTGGGCGGAAGGCGCGTTCAAGGCGGCGCAACGTGGCTCGAAACTGACCTCGCAACTTCTGGCCTTCGCGCGGCTCGGGCGGCTCGACACCGCCCCGGTCGATGTCAATGCCCTGATTGTCGGCATGCGCGAATTGCTCAATCAGACGCTGGGGGTCAACATCGCGGTCGAAACCGTGCTCTCGCCGCAATTGCCGCCGGCGATGGCCGACGTCACCCAGCTGGAATTGGCATTGCTCAACCTGGCGATCAATTCGCGCGACGCCATGCCCGATGGCGGCACGCTGACCATCGCCACCGCGCCGGCGCGGGACGCTTCCGGCGGCGTCACGATCGCGGTCACCGACAGCGGCGTCGGCATGCGCGCGGATGTCGCGGCGCGTGCCTTCGATCCGTTCTTCACCACCAAGGCCGCCGGCAAGGGCACCGGCCTCGGCCTGTCTCAGGTCTATGGCATCGCCCGGCAATTCGGCGGCGATGTCGCGCTGAAAAGCGAGATCGGCCAGGGCACGACCATCACGCTGACGCTGCCGCGCGCGGTCGATCACGCCGTCGTCAATCTGGCGGGGGACGCCACCGCGACATCGGGGCGGAGCGGCGAAACGCTGCTGGTGGTGGATGATGATTCGGATGTGCGCGAAATCATCTGCAGCTTCCTCATCGAGCTGGGTTATGACGTGACCGAGGCGCCGCATGGCGAAGCGGCGCTGGCGGCTCTTGCGGAAATGACCCCGGATTTGCTGATTGTCGATTTTGCCATGCCGGGCATGAATGGCGCCGAATTGGCGGTCGCGGCGCGCCAGAAGAACGAAAACCAGCGCATCCTGTTTCTCAGCGGCTTCGTCGATACCGCCGTGCTCGACGCCGCGGTCGGCGCCGCGCCGTTGCTGCGCAAACCGTTCCGGCCCGGTGAACTCGCCACCGCCGTCCGCGCCGCGCTGGAAGATCGCCGCATACCGGCGCGCCACGCCGAAACACGACAGTAGGGCGCGGCGAAGCCCGCCTCCCTCCCGCCGTCGTGGCCGGGCTTGACCCGGCCATCCATCGGTCATGAGAGTCCGTCGTAGAGATCATCCCAATTTGGATTGGCGCCCCGGATGAGGTCCAATTTCCATTCGCGCGGCCAATGCTTGATGTTGTGCTCGCGCTGGATGGCGTTGCGAATGTCGTCATGAAACTCGGTAAAGACGAGACGCTTGAGGCCGTACCGCTTGGTAAAGCCGTCGGCGACGCCTTCGCGATGCTCCCATGCCCGACGCGCGATATTGGCGGTCACGCCGACATAGAGCGTGCCGAAGGCTTTATTCGCCATGATGTAAACCCAGCCGCCCGCCATGCCCGGTCTCCCGCCGAATTATTTTTTGGGATGGACCCGCGGGTCAAGCCCGCGGGTGACGGGGATGGGGTTTTTCGCACCCCCCGCCGTCCTGGCCGGGCTTGACCCGGCCACCCATCGGTCATCAGGAGACGACCCGATCTACAGCGCCTCGATGAAGGCGATCATCCGCTTGCGCTGATCCGGGTCGGGCAGGCGTCCGCGCATCGCGCCGAGATTATCGGCCATGTGCTTGGGCTCCGAGGTGCCGGGAATTACCGCCGTGACGCGCGGGTCGGCGATCAGGAATTTGAGAAAGAACCGCGCCCAGCTGTCGGCGAAATCCCGCGCCCAATCGGGGATCGCCTTGCCGCGCACCGCGCCGAACAGGCGCGCCCGGCCGAACGGCAGCGCGGTCAGCACGCCGGCCTTGACCTCCGCCGCCAGCGGCAGGATGCGCCGCTCCGCGATGCGGTTGTCGAGCGAGTAGTCGATCTGCACGAAGTCCGGCTTCTCGCGACGAAGCACCGCCTCGATCGCGGCGAAATCGCCGTGATAGGTCGAGGTAATGCCGATATAGCGACAGATGCCCTGTGCCTTCCACGCCTTGAATTGCGCCAGCGATTGGCCGGGGTCGCGCACATTGTGGAGCTGTAGCAGATCGATCGTCTTGACCTTGAGCCGGGTCAACGAGCGGTGCAGCTCATCCGCGTCGGGCTGCTCCAGCTTGGTCGCGACGAAAATCTTGTCGCGTTGGCCAGTCGCGGCGAAGACATCGCCCAGCACCGCCTCGGCATCGCCATAGACCGAGGAAGTGTCGATCAGGCTGCCGCCCGCCGCGATCAGCGTGCGCATGATGCGCGTCGCCGCTTGCCGCGTCTTATCATTATCGTCGTTGAAGACCTGGGAGGTGCCGAGGCCGACCACGGGCAATTGCTCGCCCGTGCTCGGAATGGCGCGGGTGATGGGTGGTGCGTCGGCGGCGCGTGCCAGCGCCGGCGGCACCAGCAGCGCGCCGGCCGTCAGCACGCCAAAATTGCGGCGGGTGAGAGGCGTCATGCTCAATCTCCTTGCGCCAGCGCCGGGGCGGCCATTCGCGCCGCCCGGTGTTCCTGCGATCGGCCCAAGGCCAGCGACAGCACCAGCCACGCGCCCGCCACCGGCAGCGCGCATAAGGCGATGGCGCCGAGCTTCAACCCCAGCAATTGCAGACTGTCATAGACCCAGGTATAGGCGGCATCGGAGCCGCGATAGACCACGACATCGATCAGGTTCTTCGCCTTGTATTTTTCCTCGCGCCCCAGCACCGTATAAAAAATCTGCCGCGCCGGATTGGTGATCGCGAAATGCGCCCAGCGCTGCACGATCTGCGTCACCATCACCACCGCGAGACCCGGCACGATCGTCAATACCGCGAAGCCCACGATATAGACCGCCGGCAGCGCGGCGGCGGCGGTGCCGGTGCTGATGCGCTTCAGCAGCGACGCGGTGACGAAGGTCTGGGTGGCCAGCGTCAGAATTCCGACCGCGAGATCGATGCTGGCGAAGAAACGCGTCTGGGCGCCGGCCCCATGCACCATCGCCGCGACGATATGGGCCTGTTCAAGATAGAGAATGGTGGCGCAGAACGACATCAGGCTGACCCAGGCCGCGACCCCGATCAGATAGGGCGAGCGGATCAGCTCCGGTATGGCGGCGAAAGCGCCGCCGCCAAGCTGCCGCGTCTCCGGTTGCGGGCCGCCCTGGGCGCGGGTTGTGCGCTCCAGCTGATAGACGCAGAACACCGCCAATTCCAGGAACAGGCCCGCGATCAACAGGAGATTGGTCGGCCCCAGCGGTACCGACAGGCCGATGGTGATGATCGGTCCCAACAGCCCGCCGGCCGTGCCGCCGGCGCCGATGAAACCGAACAGCCGCTTGCCCTGTTCGCTGGTGAAAAGGTCGGCCATGAAGGACCAGAACACCGCCACGGCGAAGAGGTTGAACACCCCGACCCAGATAAAAAAGATGCGCGCGACGGTCACCGTCCCGATGCCGAGCGTCAGCGCCAGCCAGAACGCCACCAGGTTGAGCGCGAAGAAATGATAGACGATGGGAATGAACCGCGCGCGCGGCAGCCGCGCGACCAGCGCGCCATAGATCGGCTGGGCCACCAGCAGCGCCAGGAAGATCGCGGTCACGGTCCATGGCAGCGCGCGCAGACCGCCGGCGATGGCCATCTCGTCCCGCAGCGGGCGCAACACATAATAGCCGGCCAGCAGCATGAAGAAATAGGCGAAGGACCACAGCGCCGCCTTGCGCTCGAGCGGCGTCGCCGGGATTGCCCGCGCGAGCCAGCGCTCGAGCATGGTCAGTGGCCGAGGCCGAGCTTCTGCCGCAGTTCGGCGGCGGTGACCGCCTGGCCGTAGCCGGGATTGCCGCGTTGAATTTTGCGCGCGGCGTCAAGATTACCGACCACGACGGCCTCGAAGCCGGCATCGGCAACGAGGTGAGCGGCCAGCCGCACCGCGTCCTTGTCGTCGCCGGCGATGGGAATCGCGAGGCGCGGCGCCGGCCGGTTGGCCTCCTTCTCGAGGATCTTGTAGTTCAGCGTATTGAAGGCGCGCACCACCAGCGCGCCCGGCAGATATTTCCGCGAGGTCACACCGATGCCGTTCTTCTCGATCTCGGCCGACAATTCGGCGCCGTCGCGTGCCGGCGTCGCGTTGGCGGCGTCGAGAATGATCTTGCCCTTGAACGCCGCCGCATAGTCGTGACCGAATTTCGGCACCGCGCCATAGGGGATCGCCAGCAGCAGCGCGTCGCCGAACTTGATCGCCTGCTCCACCGTCCCGGCCCGAGCAAGCGGCCCGAGTTCCTTGACCAGGCCGGCGAGTTCTTCCGGGTGCCGTGACGAGAACAGCACCGGGTGGCCGGCCTTGACCCACAAGCGGCCGACGGTGCCGCCGATCTTGCCGGAGCCGATCACGCCGATGCGCAGCTTGGCGCCGTCGTCGGGCTGGGCGAAGGCACCGAGCGGCCGCAGCAGCGCGGCGAGGGCAACGGCGCCGCCCGCGACCAGCACGGCGCGGCGGGTGTAGTGGAAGAGTTTCTCTGCGGGCATGGCGGGCCTCCATCAATGGCCGGTCAGGTTAACCCGGCCGATGGCACGCGCGATCATCACGATTTTGAGACGCGGGTTGGCATTGCGCCGGACGCACGGCGCCGGCGTTACCGATTGGCGCCAGGCCGCCACAGCACATCGGCGGCGCCCTGATCGTTGACATGGCGCGCCAGCACGAAAAGATGGTCGGAGAGGCGATTGAGATATTTGATCGCCTCGGGATTGATCGGCTCGCTCGCCGACAGGGTTACCGCGACGCGCTCCGCTCGCCGGGCGATGGTGCGCGCCAAATGGAGATAGGCGGCGCAAGGGGAGCCGCCGGGCAGCACGAAGGAATCGAGCGGCGTGAGGTCGTCGTTCATCGCGTCGATCTCCGCTTCGAGCCGCGCCACCTGCGCCGCGACAATGCGCAACGCGCTGGCCTGGCGCTTGCTGTCGCCCTCGGGCGTCGAGAGATCGGCGCCCAGATCGAAGAGGTCGTTCTGGATGCGCGCCAGCATCGCGTCGGCGTCGGCTGGCGCGTGCAGCCGGGCGAGGCCGATCGCCGCGTTGGCCTCATCCACCGTGCCATAGGCGGTGACGCGGGCCGCGTCCTTCGGCACGCGGCTGCCGTCGGTCAGCGACGTCTCGCCCCGATCGCCGCCACGGGTATAGATACGATTTAGCTTCACCATGATACCGGCATCATACCCTCGTGATAATCTCTCAATGATGCCGGAATAACAGCATGAACAGCACGAAAAAGAGGATCGCCAGCGCCTGAAACAGCACCCGCGAGCGCATCAATTTGTTCGAGCGCCGCGGATCGTTGCCGCGCACCATCGAGATCAGGCCAAGCCCCAGCGAGCCGAGCGCGCCCAGCATCGCGATGACCACCAGGATCGGGAAGACATATTTCATCCGCCTTTATACCGCGCCCGATGGGCCGTATAAAAGCCGGCTGTCGCCGCACCGGAACCCCACCATGAAATTCGCCGCCCGCTATGTTGCCGTCATCGTGGGCGCGCTGGCCGTGCTGATGGTCGCGGGCTACGTCGCCTATTGGTTCATCACGGCGGGCCGGCTGCGGGTGGGCTTGGAAAACTGGGCGGCGACGCATCGCGCCGAGGGCTACGACATAAAGTGGGCGCGCGCCACGGTCAGCGGCTTTCCCTTCGCGTTTCGCATCGCGCTTGACGATGCAACACTGGCGCGCGGCAATCCGGCGGCCTACAGCGTCAGCACGCCTTCGATTTTCGGCGAGGCGGCGCCCTGGGATTTAACGCGCTGGCGCATCGTGGCGCCGCGCGGCGCGAGCGGCAACGCGCAAGGGATCGACGCGACCGTCACCGCGCAATCGCTGACCGGCGACGTGGTGCTGGGCGCCCAGGATAGCCAGTTCGAGCTATCGGCGCTGCATGTCGCGGGCGCGGGCGCGGAGGCGGGCACGATCGCGGCGCGGGTGACGCTGCCGCGCCGGCCGCCGCAAACACATCGCGATCTCGGCCTCGCCGCTTCGGTGCAAGTGTTTCATCTGGTGCTGCCGATGCGGGTGAAGGCCCTGGGCGACACGATCGAAAGCTTCGCGCTCCAGGGTCGCATCCTCGGTGCCTTGCCGCCGGGCGATTGGCGCCAGTCGCTGACGGCGTGGCGCGATAGTGGCGGCATCGTCGAGGTGGCGCGCGGCGCGCTGCAATGGGGCGCGCTGGAGCTTGAAACCGGCGGCACCCTGGCGCTGGACGCCAATATGCAGCCGATGGCCTCGATGACCGCCAGCGTCGTCGATCAGGATGCGCTGGTCAACGCCGCGGTCGCCGCCGGCATTTTGCCGAAGAAGAACGCGACCCTGGCCAAGCTGGTGCTCGACCTCATCGCCAAGCGCGGCGCCGACGGCCGCTTACGCCTCACCGCGCCGGTCACCGTGCAGGATGGCACGATCGCCATTGCCAACGCTGACATCGGCAAGGTGCCACTGATCGACTGGAAGTGACGGGACCGCCGCCGGACGCTAAGCCTGTTTCGCCTCGATGATGGCGCGGCGGATGGCGCGGGTGCGGGTGAATAGTTCCTGCAGCTTGTCGCCTTCGCCACGGCGGATGGCACGTTGCAGCGCCGTCAAATCCTCGGTGAAGCGTTGCAGCATTTCCAGCACGGCCTCGCGGTTGGCCAGGAACACGTCGCGCCACATCACCGGGTCGGAGGCGGCGATGCGCGTGAAATCGCGAAAGCCGCTGGCGGAAAATTCGATCACCTCGGATTGCAGATCGGTTTCGAGATTGGTCGCCGTATCGACGATGGTATAGGCGATGAGATGCGGCAGGTGGGAGACGATCGCCAGCACCTTGTCGTGATGCTCGGGGCCCATGGTGACGACCTTGGAGCCGGTCGCCTGCCATAGCTTGGTCAGCTTCTCGACGACACCGGCATCGGCGCCCGGCAGCGGCGTCAGGATGCACCAGCGGCCGTCGAACAATTCGGCGAAGCCCGATTCCGGCCCCGAATGCTCGGTGCCGGCAACCGGATGCCCGGCGACGAAATGCACAGTCTCGGGAAGCGATGGGCGAAGGTCGCGGATCGCGGTGCCCTTGACCGAGCCGACATCGGTGACGATGGCGCCGGCCTTCAGCGCCGGGCCGATGCGTCTGCCGATCTCCGCATAGGCCGACAGCGGCGTCGCGATCACCACCAGGTCGGCGCCCGCGACCGCGTCCGCCGGGTCGGCGGTGACGCGATCGGCGAGCTTCAATTCGCGCACGGTGGCAAGCGTTTCCGGCCGGCGGGCGCAGGCGACGATCTCGCGCACCAGACCGTCGCGGCGCATGACCCGTGCCAGCGAGGAGCCGATCAGCCCGATGCCGATGAAGGCGACGCGGTCGAACAGTACGCTCATTTTGCCGCGGCGAACTCGGCGAGGGCGGCGACCACGGCGCGGTTTTCCTCTTCGGTGCCGACGGTGATGCGCAGATATTCCGGCAGATTGTAGGCACCCATCTGGCGGACCAGGATGGCGCGCGATTTCAGGAATTCGCGCGCGTCGTCGGCATGCTTCGGCGGCTTGCCGAATTTCACCAGGACAAAATTCGCGACCGCCGGATTGACCTCGAATCCAAGGGCACGAATCGCATCCTCCAGCCACGGCCGCCAGCGATTATTATGATCGAAGGCGCGTTGCAGCGCCTCGGTATCGGCCAGCGAGGCGACCGCCGCCGCCTGCGCCGGCAGGCCGACATTGAAGGTGCCGCGCGTCCGGTTCAGCACGTCGGCAATCGCGGCGCTGCCATAGGCCCAGCCGACCCGCAGCCCCGCCAGCGCGTGAATCTTGGAGAAGGTGCGCAGCATGACGACATTGGGCGCGTGTTCGGCCAACTCCAGGCCGGACTCGTAATCGTTGCGGTCGACGAATTCGGCATAGGCGGCGTCGAGCACCAGGATTGCATCGGCGGGCAATTTCTGATGGAGGCGCCGTACCACGTCGCGCGACAGATAGGTGCCGGTCGGATTATTAGGATTGGCGAGAAAGATCAGTCGCGTGCGCGGCGTGACATGCGCCAAGATTGCGTCCGGGTCGGCGGTGAGATTGAGTTCCGGCACTGCGACCGGCGTCGCACCCACCGCCTGCGCCGCGATCGGATACATCAGGAAGCCGTGACGGCTGTACAGTACCTCGTCGCCCGGCCCCACATAGCAGCGCGCCAGCAGCGAGATCAGCTCGTCGGAGCCGGTGCCGCACACGATGCGCTCGGCGTCGAGGCTGTAACGCGCGGCGATGGCGCGCCGCAATTCGGTCGAGCCGCCATCGGGATAGCGGAACAGGTCGGCGGCCTGCGCGCGATAGGCGGCCATCGCCCTGGCGCTGGGGCCGAGCGCGCTTTCGTTGGAGGCGAGGCGGATCACCCGCTGGGCGCCGGCGATCGCGGCTTCGCCGCCGACATAGGGGGCAATATCGAGTATGTGCGCGTGCGGCATTGGGGCCTCACGCTGGTATCGATCGATGCTCATGGGATATTCATTTGGTTTCAGGGGCGAGAGGCCGGGCATAGCTGCCGAACGACCAGACATCGTGAATATGGTCGCCCAGCGCCCTCATTGCCGCGACAATGGCCGGATCTTGGGGCGATAGCAAACCGTCGAATTCGATGAGGTGCCAGACTTCATTCGGCGCCGGCTCATAGCCGGCGAGATACGAGACCGGACCCAGGCCCTCGAACGCGGCGAGAAAGCGCCCGCGGCTCATGCCGCTCTTGGCCTCCACCACCAGCATGGTGCGGTCGTCGCCGGTCGGGTCGGCGGCCGCCGTGCCGACCACCAGCGCATCGCCATCGCCGTCGCGGCTGTTGCCGCTGAGCGCGAAGGGCAGGCGCGCCAGAACGCGTGGACCCTGGCCGCGTGCGCCGGCCAGCGCCGGCCACCAGGGCGCCGCGTCATGATCGGTCGGCATCGGCAGTACGCCGACCGAGGCGCGTCCGTCGCCGACCGCGCTCAATACATCGGCGGGGGAGCGCAGCGGGATCAGGGGCAGAAAGCCGCCGAAATGATCGCGCGCGATATCCCAGAAGCCAGGCCGCGCCTCCGGGACGGTGACCGCGATGGCGAACTTGCCCTGCATCGACACGGTGCCGCCCAGCAATTCGCGCCACAGCCGCACCAGGGTCTGGCGCGGAAATCTGCCGCGATGGCGGGCGACCAGCCGGCGCAGGATTTGCGCCTCGCGGCCAGGGCGCAGCGTCGGCTGGCCCGTGGCGACCTTGAATGCCGCCACGGACTCGACAATCTCCGCCCGCTCCATCACCAGATCGTGGATGCGGTCGTCGATCGCGTCGAGCCGGCGGCGCAATTCGTCAAGATCGAGGGCTGGCGTATCCATGGTCATGGCGGTTCAGGCGAGGCCGTTACTGATAGTTCGCCCCGGCCGCGAAAGCAAAGAAAACATTGACAGGCTAAAGGCTTGTCGCCCTAAAGTGCGATCCTCCGAAAGAAACGCATTGTCCATTTCCTCGCCCCAGACCGAAGTCGCGCCCTCCGCCCGCCCCCACCGCACGCTGGTGGTGACGGAGCCGCTGGCGCTCGACAGCGGCGCGTCGCTCGGCTCCTACACCATCGCCTACGAGACCTATGGCCGGCTTAATGCCGAACGCAGCAACGCGATCCTGATCTGCCACGCGCTGACCGGCGATCAATATGCGGGGCCGGGCAAGCATCCGGTCACCGGCAAGAATGGCTGGTGGGTGACGCTGATCGGGCCTGGCAAGGTGCTCGATACCGATCGCTATTTCCTCATCGCCACCAATGTGGTGGGTGGCTGCATGGGCTCAACCGGGCCGATGGACCTCGATCCGGCGACCGGCAAGCCCTGGGGCCTGTCATTCCCCGTCATCACCATCGCCGATATGGTGCGCGCGCAGGTCAAGCTGGTCGATCATTTCGGCATCGACCAATTGTTCTGCGTCATCGGCGGCTCGATGGGCGGCATGCAGGTGCTGCAATGGGCGGCGTCCTATCCGGAGCGGGTCTTCGCGGCGGTGCCGATCGCGTCGGCGGCGCGCCACTCGGCGCAGAATATCGCGTTCCATGAGGTCGGGCGCCAGGCGATCATGGCCGATCCCGATTGGAACCACGGCGATTATTATGCCTCCGGCAAAGGGCCGGAGCGCGGCTTGAGCGTCGCGCGCATGGCGGCGCACATTACCTATCTGTCCGAGCCCGCGCTCCATCGCAAATTCGGCCGCAACCTCCAGGACCGGCGCGAAGTCACCTATGGCTTCGAGGCGGATTTCCAGGTCGAATCCTATCTGCGCCATCAGGGCAACAGCTTCGTCGATCGGTTCGACGCCAACTCCTATCTCTACATCACCCGCGCGTGCGATTATTTCGATCTCGCCGCCGAGCATGGCGGCCAGCTCGCCAATGCGTTCCGCGGCACCCCCGCGCGGTTCTGCGTCATCTCCTTCACCAGCGACTGGCTCTATCCGACGCCGGAGAGCCGCGCCGTCGTGCACGCGCTCAACGCCGTCACCGCCAATGTCAGCTTCGTCGAGGTCGCGACCGATAAGGGGCACGACGCATTCCTGCTGGAGGAGCCGGAATTCTTCGCCACGCTGCGCGGCTTCCTCGACGGCTGCGCGCGGCATCGCGGCCTCGCCGCGTCGTGAGTCCCGATGGCGGCGGCAATTTCGCGCTGAAGCAGCTGCGCGGTGATTTGCAGCTCGTCGGCGCCATGATCGATGGCGGCAGCCGCGTTCTCGATATCGGCTGCGGCGAGGGCGAATTGCTGGCCTATCTCGCGCAATGGAAGGGCGTTGACGGGCGCGGCATGGAATTGTCGCAGAGTGGCGTCAATGCCTGCGTCCGGCGCGGGCTGTCGGTGATTCAGGGCGATGCCGACCATGATCTCAGGGACTATCCCTCGGATTCGTTCGACTATGTCGTGCTGAGCCAGACGCTGCAGGCGACCTATCGGCCGCGCGTGGTGCTGGAAGACATGGTCCGCATCGGCCGGCACGCCATCGTGTCGTTTCCGAATTTCGCCCATTGGCGCATGCGGCTCGGCCTGCTGACCGGGGGGCGGATGCCGATCACGCCGTTCCTGGGCGCCAATTGGTACGACACGCCCAACATCCATTTCTGCACGGTCTTGGATTTCGTCGCGCTGTGCGACGAGATGGGCGCCACCATCGAGCGCAGCCTGACGCTCGACAGCGAGGGCCGCCCGTTCCGTCTCAATCCGCGCGCCGGCCTCGCCAATCTCCTGGCCGAGCAGGCGCTGTTCCTGTTGCGGCGATAGCGGTCATCGGGCGTCGGGCGAGACGCGGCCGGTGGCCGCCGCTCGACATCAGGACCATACGCGATGGCATCGGCAATCGCTCCTCAGTCTGAAGCGGAATCCTACCTGCCGATGTTCGTGCTGGGGCTTGCCTGTTTCGCCGCGAATATCTCGGTGCGGGCGGTCGATCCGATGCTGCCGGTGATCGCGGATCAGTTTTCGGTGACGCTGCATCGGGCGGCGTGGCTCGCCACCGTCTATGGCATTCCCTATGCGCTGACCCAGCCGGTGCTGGGACCGATCGCCGATGCCTTCGGCAAATCGATCGTCATCAAGATTTGCCTGATGCTGATGACGCTGAGCTTCGCCGCGTGCGCGATCGCGCCGAGCTTCACGACGCTGCTGGTCGCGCGCGGGTTCAGCGGCGCGGTGGCGGGCGGCATTGTGCCGGTGGTGTTCGCGCTGGTCGGCGATCGCGTGCCCTATGCGCGGCGCCAGATCGCGATTTCGCGCCTCGTCATTGCCGTCATCACCGGTCAGATGGGCGGCGCCGCGCTGTCGGGGGCGCTCGCCTCTTATGCCGGCTGGCGCAGCGTCTTCGCGATGACGACGCTGTTCGCCGGCGCCATCGCCGTCGCCGCCGTCTTTCGCCTGCACGGCCGCGACGAGCCGCGACGCACCTTCTCGGTCGCGCGCGCGGTCCAGGATTATGCCTTCCTATTGAGCAGCCGGCGGGCGGCGATCGTGTGCGGCACGGTGCTGTGCGAGGGGTTGTTCATGTTCGGCGTCTTTCCGTTCGTGGCGCCGACACTACTGGCGCGCGGCCAGGGCGGCACGCTGACCGCCGGCTTGTGCATCGCCTCCTATGCCTTGGGCGGGCTGATTTACGGATTGAGCGCGCGCCAAATCATCGCGTGGCTCGGCCCGTGGCGCATGATGGCGGGCGGCGGCATCGTGGTCGGCATCTGCTATGGCATCGTGGCGCTGCCGGTGCCGTGGCTCGCCATGGCCGGGCTGTTCGCGCTGTCGGGCTTCGGCTTTTATCTGCTGCACAATACCATGCAGACCCTCAGCACCGAGTTGGCGCCGCACGCGCGCGGCGCCTCGGTGGCGCTGCTCGCCGCCGCCTATTTCATCGGCCAGGGGCTGGGCCCGATATTGTCGGGGCAAATCTCCGCCGGCTTCGGCTATGGCGCGATGTTCGCGACCAGCGCCGTGTTGACCGCGATGCTCGGGATTATTTCCTCGACCCTGTTACGGCGCGCGGAATGAACTGGCCGCCGCGCTCCCGCCGGTTCCAGCGGAGCGCGATCCAGAGATTTTCGAGGGCCGCGATCATTCCGCGTCCGCCCCGATGTCGCGGCGACAGAACCCATCCGCCCAGTCGATCCGCGCGATAGCGGCATAGGCGCGGACGCGCGCCGCCGCCACGGTATCGCCCAGCGCGGTGATGTTGAGCACGCGGCCGCCATCGGCGACCAGCGTGTCGCCATCCTGGCGCGTCGCTGCGTGAAAGATCAGCGTGTCGCCATCCGTGGTTGCGGCGTCGAGCCCGCGAATGGCGCCGCCGGTCGCCGGCGCGTTGGGATAGCCCTTGGCCGCCAGCACCACCGAGACCGAGGGGCGCGGGTCCCAGCGCAGATCGAAATCCTTGAGATCGCCATCGCACGCCGCGATCAGCGCCGGCAGCAGATCGCTTCTGAGGCGCGGCAGCAGCGCCTGGGTCTCGGGATCGCCGAAGCGGACATTGAACTCGATCAGCTTCGGCCCGGCGGGCGTCAGGATCAGTCCGGCGTACAGCACGCCCTTGAACGGCGTGCCGCGCGCCGCCATCGCCGCCACCGCGGGCTTGAGAATGGTGTCGAGCGCGGCCGCCGCGATCGCCAGCGTGAAGCCGGGCGCGGGCGAGATCGCGCCCATGCCGCCGGTGTTTGGCCCGGTATCGCCATCGCCGACGCGCTTGTGATCGCGCGCCGAGACCAGCGGCAGGATATTCACGCCATCGACCAGCGCCAGCAAACTCGCCTCGGGTCCCGCGAGAAATTCCTCGACCACGATTTCGGCGCCGGCCGCGCCGAAGCGGTCGTGTAGCAGCGCCGCGTCGATGGCGGCGTCGGCGTCGGCGATGCTCATGGCCACCGTCACGCCCTTGCCGGCGGCAAGACCGTCCGCCTTCACCACGATCGGCGCGCCGTGGGCGTGGACATAATCCTTCGCGGCGCGCGCATCGGTGAAGCGGCGATAGGCGGCGGTCGGGATGCCGGCGGCGGCGGCGAGGTCCTTGGTGAAGCCTTTCGAGGCTTCGAGTTGCGCGGCGGCGGCGCTAGGGCCGAAGGCGGCGATGCCCGCCGCCGCCAGCCGATCCACCAGCCCCGCCACCAGTGGCGCCTCCGGCCCGATCACCACGAAATCGATCCGCTCGCGACGGGCGAAATCGACGATGCCGTCGAGATCGCTCGCGGCGAGCGCGACGCATTCCGCCTCTCGCGCGATACCGGGATTGCCCGGTGCGGCAAAGAGCTTGTCGCACAGCGGCGAGGCGGCCAGCGCCCAGGCCAGCGCGTGCTCCCGCCCGCCCGATCCGATCAGCAAAACGCGCATGAATTTTCCCGAGACATCGGCGAGCGTTGTATCATAGCGGCCGATGACGGAAAGCCCTCCTGCGCCCGAGCTGCGCCCCAATCTGCCGGAATGGACGGTCGGCGAACTGTCGCAGGCCCTGAAGCGCAATATCGAACAGAATTTTTCCTATGTCCGGGTGCGCGGCGAAATCTCCGGCTGCAAGCGCCATTCGTCGGGCCATTGCTATCTCGCCCTCAAGGATGCCGATGCCGTGCTCGACGGCGTGATCTGGCGTACCACCATGGCGCGGATTCGTCTCCAGCCCGCGGACGGCATGGAGGTGGTGTGCACCGGCCGCCTCACCACCTATCCCAGCCGCTCGCGCTATCAACTGGTGATCGAGAGCGTCGAGCTGGCCGGGGTCGGCGCCTTGCTGAAATTGCTGGAGGACCGGCGCCGCGCCCTCGCCGCCGAGGGGCTGTTCGATGAGGCGCGCAAGAAAAAGCTGCCCTATCTGCCCGAGGTGATCGGCGTCGTCACCTCGCCCACGGGCGCCGTCATCCGTGACATTCTGCATCGCCTCGCCGATCGCTTTCCGCGCCATGTCCTGCTATGGCCCGTCGCGGTGCAGGGCGAGACGGCGGCGCGCGACGTCGCGGCGGCGATCGCCGGCTTTAACGCGATTGAGCCCGGTGGGCGGGTACCGCGGCCCGATCTGCTGATCGTCGCGCGCGGCGGCGGCAGCCTTGAAGATCTGATGGCGTTCAACGAGGAAATCGTGGTGCGCGCGGCGGCGGCATCGGCCATCCCCCTCATCTCGGCGGTGGGGCATGAGACCGATACGACGCTGATCGATTACGCCTCGGATCGCCGCGCGCCGACCCCGACCGCGGCGGCGGAAATGGCGGTGCCGGTGCGGCTCGACCTCGTCGCCGAGACGGCGGCGCTGAGCGGCCGCGTCGCCGGCGCGATGGCGCGGCGCTTGGCGCAGGACCATCTGCGGATCGAAGGGCTGGGGCGCGGGCTGCCAGAGCCGATGAGCCTCATCAACGCCGCGCATCAGCGGCTCGACGATCGTGCCGAACGGCTGGAGCTGGGTGCCAAGGCATGGCTGCGCCAGGCCGATCGGACCTTGCGGGCGCTGGGCGCGCGGGTGAACGGCAATCTTCTGCGCGACGAATTGGCGCGCACGGCGAAGCGGGTCGAGGATTTGGCGCCGCGTCTCAAGACGGCGCTCGATCGCCAGCTGGCGCAGCACCGCAACCGCGCCGACCACATCGCCGGGCGCCTGATGACGGCCTATCAGGCGTTGCGAAAGCCGCTGCTGCGCGGCTATGCGATCGTGCGCGACGCCAAGGGCAGGATCGTCATCGACGCCGCGAAGATGAACTCGGACGCGGCCTTTTCGCTCGAATTCCACGATGGCAAGGTGACGGTCGCGACCCCGGCCAAGCAAGGCAAGCTGCTGTGAAGTGGTGGCCAATCCTGGTGGTGCTGGCCTGGGCCGCGCCCGCGCTGGCCGGCACGCTGACGCTCGACGGGCCGCTGGAGCAAGGCGGGCTGATCCACGGTCAGACCGAGGCGGGCGCCCGCGTCACGCTCGATGGCCGCGCCATCCGGGTCGCGCCCGACGGCGCCTTCGTGTTCGGCTTCGGCCGCGAAGCGCCGGCGCGGGCGGTGCTGGATGTCATTTATCGCGACGGCACGCGCGCGCATCGCGATCTCGCGGTCGCCACGCAGCATTATCGGATTCAGCGCATCAATGGCTTGCCGAAGAACCAGGTCACGCCCGATCCCGAAACGCTGGCGCGCATCAAGCACGACCAGGCGGCGATCGGCGCGACCCACCGGGTCGATAGCGATGGCCGCGATTTCGAGGCCAAGCTGCGATGGCCGGTGGTCGGGGCGATCTCCGGCTTCTATGGCAGCCAGCGCATCCTCGATGGCGAGCCGCGCGCGCCGCATCTCGGCACCGATATCGCGGTGCCCGCCGGCACGCCGGTCAAGGCCCCGGCGGGCGGCACGGTGACGCTGGCGGCGCCCGACTTCGTGCTCGATGGCGGCACCGTGGTAATCGATCACGGCTATGGCCTGGCGACGCTCTACATTCATCTCTCCGCGATCGCGGTCCATGCGGGCCAGCATGTCGCGGCGGGGCAGGTCATTGGGGCGGTCGGCGCCACTGGCCGCGCCACCGGGCCCAATCTCCATTGGGGTGTCTATTGGTATGCGACCGCGCTGGACCCGATGCTGGCCGCCGGCCCGATGCCGGGCGCGGTCAAATGACGACGATCTCGATCCAGCCCTTGCGGCGATAGCACAGCGGCAACAGGATTGGCGCCAAGAGGGCCGAGCCGAGCCACAGGATCAGTCCCGGATAGCTGGTCGCGAACGGGCCGCTGCTCCAGTTTTGCAGCGACACCACGAACAGGATCAGGTTGGCGGTGAAGAGAATGGTGGCCTCGATCGGCGCCTGCTTGCGCCAATAATAGAGCGGGCCGAGCAGTAGCGTGCTGATGACCGCGCTGCCGCTGACCATCTCGGTGCGGCGCAGGAACGGCGATTCGAACACCCGCGTGGCAGTATAATCGGATAGCGACATGGCGCCATCGTGCGCGCCGAACCTTAACAGATGATGGACGATGCCCGGTTCTTCGCCTACCGCAAAAATATGACGAGATGATTTCGCCGCCGGGGCGAACGCTCTACAGTCCGCGCCAACTCGAATGAATGGGAGCGGCGGCATGAAAGCGGCGGTAGCGACGGAACAAGGCTTGGCGATTCGCGAAGTGCCGACACCCGCGCCGAAGGCGAACGAGGTGCTGGTCAGGGTGCGGGTGGCGGCGCTGAACCGGGCGGATATCAGCCAGGCCCATGGCCAGAAGCATGGCAATTCGGGCGGCGTCGGCGCCGTGCTGGGCATGGAATTCGCGGGCGAGGTCGAGGCGGTGGGCGCCGAGGTCAAGGGCGTGAAGGCCGGCGACCGCGTCACCTGTTCCGGCCCCGGCGCCTGGGCCGAGCACGCGGTGACCGATTGGGGCCGGGTCAATCTGCTGCCCCGGGGGCTCGATTACCAGGAGGCCGTGACGCTGCCCATCGCGCTGCTGACCATGCACAACGCGGTCGTCACCAACGGGCGGCTGCGCGCCGGCGAGGCGGTACTGATCCAGGGCGCGTCGAGCGGCGTCGGGCTGATGGCGATGCAAATCGCCAAGGCCAAGGGCGCGCGCATGGTGATCGGCACCTCGACCAGCGCCGAGCGCCGGGCGCGCCTGACCGATTATGGCGCCGACCTCGCGCTCGACTCCAAGCATGCGAGTTGGGCGGAGCAGGCGATGAAGGCGACCGGCACCGGCGTCGATCTGATCGTCGATCAGGTGTCGGGCGGCGTGATGAACGACAATATGAAGGCGTGCGCGATTCTCGGCCGTATCGTCAATGTCGGGCGGCTGGGCGGCACCAGCGGCGATTTCGATTTCAATCTTCATGCGCTGAAGCGCATCGACTATATCGGCGTCACGTTCCGCACGCGCAGCCTCGAGGAAGTTCGCGAGATCGCGCGGCTGATGCGGGACGATATTTGGCACTTCGTCGAGGACGGCACGCTGCGTCTGCCGCTCGACCGGACATTCGCACTCGATGAGACGGCGGCCGCGCTGCAATACATGAGCGCGAACAAGCATTTCGGCAAAATCGTCCTGACGGTTTAGAAAAAAGAACCGTCAAGACATAAAGACGCTCTGGCACCCACCCCGACGAAAGTCGGGGTCCATCCTGGTCGCACGAGAGAAGCGGAAGAATGGACCCCGACTTTCGTCGGGGTGGTAGAATACAAAGGAGACTTCCATGCGCGCCTATCAATTGACGTCCAAGGGTTTGGACGGCCTGACCCAAGTCGATCTGCCACAGCCGAAGCCGGGGCACCGCCAGGTGTTGATCAAAGTTGCGGCGTGTTCGCTGAATTATCGCGATCTTGCCATCGCCTCCGGCAATTATCGGGCGCCGACCAAGGAGAATGTTATCCCACTGTCGGACGGTGCCGGCGAGGTGGCCGAGATCGGCCCCGGCGTCACGCACTTCAAGGTCGGCGACAAAGTCGCGGGCAATTTTTCCCAGCGTTGGTATGGCGGCGAGCCGGCACCTGAAAATTCCGGTCACGCGCTGGGCGGCACCATCGACGGTATGCTGGCCGATTATGTCGTGCTGGATGAAATGGGCGTGGTGAAGTTGCCGCCGCATCTATCCTTGCAGGAAGGCGCGAGCCTGCCCTGTGCCGCGGTGACGGCGTGGCACGCGGTGGTCGAGCATGGCTGGACCAAGGCCGGCGACATCGTGCTGGTGCAAGGCACCGGCGGCGTCTCGATTTTCGCGCTGCAATTCGCCCGCATGATGGGCGCCGAAATCATCGCCACCTCCTCGAGCGACGACAAGCTGGCGCGGGCCAAAACCCTCGGCGCGGCGCACGGCATCAATTACAAGACCACGCCGGAATGGGACAAGGCGGCGGTGGAGATCACCAAGGGCGGCGTCGATCAGGTGGTCGAGGTCGGCGGCGCGGGCACCTTCATGCGCTCGCTCGGCGCCATCAGGAATGGCGGCAAGATCAGCATGATCGGCGTGCTGTCGCAGCCGCAAGGCGATTTCAACCCGATGATGATCCTGGCGAAGCGCGCCAATGTGCAGGGCATCTCGGTCGGCTCGACCCAGATGTTTCAGGCCATGAACCGCGCCATTGCCGTCAATCACCTGAAGCCGGTGATCGACAAAATGTTCCCCTTCGCCGACGCGAAGGCGGCGTTTCAACACCTGCAATCGGCCAAGCATTTCGGCAAGATCATCATCAGCTTGGCGTAGATCGTCGCGTCAAACATTAACAGCGCGGAGGGATCGGGTCGCTTCATTAACCACTCGGTGCTTGCCATCGATGCTCGGTTTACGAGAGAAATAATTTCGTAAAACAACCTAAAGATATGCCCATGGATGATGTTCGGATGGCGGTGACCGCCAGTCGCCTGATTGTCATCGATGACGAGCCGGCGGTCGGCACCTTCATCGGCCGGGTCGCGCGCCGCGCCGGCTTCGACGTCATCGTCACCAGCGATCCAGCCGATTTCAAACAGCGGGTGCGCAACTGGCGCCCGGCGCTGATCATTCTCGATCTCGGCATGCCCGATATCGACGGGGTCGAGTTGTTGCGCTTCCTCGCCGATGAACGGATCACCGCGCGCATCCTGATCATCAGCGGCTTCGATGATAAGATTCTCGACGCCGCCAATCGGCTTGGGGCGGCGCGCGGCCTCAACATGGCGGGCGTGCTGCGCAAGCCGGTGCTGATCGAGGATTTGACGCAGGTGCTGCGCAAGGCGATGCACGATGCCGGCGCGGTGACGCCACTGCGCCTCGCGGAGGCGATCGACGCGGGCGAGCTTTATCTGGAATATCAGCCCAAGATCGCACTCGACACGATGCGGCCGTTCGGGGTCGAGGCGCTGGTGCGCTGGCGCCACCCCGAGCTAGGGCTGGTGCCGCCGATGAGCTTCATTCCGGCGGCGGAAGAGAGCGAGATCATCCATCGCCTGACCCAATGGGTCTTGAGCGAAGCGATCCGCCAGCGCGAGGCCTGGTCGGCGATGCAATTATCGGTGACCGTCGCGGTCAATCTCTCCGCCAAGAATGTCGATAGCGACGATCTGGCCGACTTGCTGTCGCGTGGCCCGGCGGCGTCCGGCTTCGAGCCGCGCCAGCTCATTCTGGAGCTGACCGAGACGGCGGCGATGCGCAACGCCGATCAGGCGACGGACATGCTGACGCGGCTGCGCCTCAAGGGCGTCGGCCTGTCGATCGACGATTTCGGCACCGGCTACTCGTCGCTGTCGCAATTGCAGCGGCTGCCGTTTTCCGAGGTGAAGATCGACAAGAGCTTCGTCATCGATTGCCCGACCTCGCGCGAGAACGCGGCGATCGTCCATGCCGTCATCGATCTGTCGCATCGGCTGGGCCTCAAGGTCGTCGCCGAGGGCGTCGAGACGGTGGAGGCGCTGCGGTTGCTCGCCAAGGCGGGCTGCGATGCGGCCCAGGGCTATTACATCTCGCGGCCGATCGGCGGCGACAAAATCCCCGCCTGGTTCGAGGCCCATGCGTCGATCGCGGCGTAGGCGGCGGCGTGGTCAGTGGCCAGTTGGCGTCCGCCAGTCGCGGTAATATAACAAGGTGATATCGACGGCGGTGCCATGACCGCGCGCGGGGCCATGCGGCAGCGTCTCGGCGCCGGTGAAGCCGCGCTCGCAAAATAATTCGATCAGATTGCCCGAGGGATCGCGGAAGAACATCAGCGCCTCGACGCCGTTCCGTGTCCAGAAATTCGAGCTGGGAACGCCGCACCGAGTCAGCCACGCCTTCATTTGCAGCATCGCGTCGGCGCTGGCGAAGAAGGCGACGTGCGGATATTCGGAATCATGCCCGAGAAAGCTGGTGCCGATCGAGCCGATGCCGATATCGGTGCCGAACACCTGCAACCCGACGAACTCCGGCGTGTCGATCCGAACCGTGCCGCCGAGCACCTCGGTATAGAAGCGCTTGCCTTGGACGATGTCGCGGCACGGCACACTGACATGGGAAAAGACCAACCCGGTGGGCGGGCCTTCGACAATCGTGTCTGGATCGGCGGCGACGGTCATGATTTCACCTTCAGCCTTTGTGAACGAGGGGGCAGGTGCTTTGGGACAGCGGCGTGAATACCTGATCCGCCGGAATCGTCCGCACCAGCTTCAGATAGTCCCACGGATATTTCGATTCCGCTGGCGATTTGACCTGATAGAGGCCGACATCGAACAAGGCGCGGCCGTCGGCGCGCACAATGGTCGGCTCGCCGAAATGGTCCAGCGTATGCGATTTGAGCCACGCCACCACTTTGGTCGGGTCCTCGGTGCCGACGGCTTTCACCGCCGTCAGATAGGCTGTCACGCCCGAATAATTCGCCGACTGGGTGAAGTTCGGCATCTTCTGCTGGATGGCGAAGAATTTCTTGGCATAGGTCCGGGTCTGGTCGTTGGTGTCCCAATAGAAATCCTGCACCAGCCAGACGCCTTGCAGGGTCTTCAGGCCCACCGCGTTGACGTCGCTCAAATTCATCAGGAAGGCGGCGAGGCGCTGCTTCGATGAAGGCAGGATGTGAAACTCCACCGCCTCCTTGATCAGCGTCACCAGATCCTTGCCGATGCCGCCAGCGCCGATCACGTCGGCGCCCGAATTCTGCGCCTGCAACAGATATTCGGCATAGTCGGTGCTGTTGGGCGGGAAGAAGATGGTGCGCACGATCTTGCCGCCGCTGCGTGCGACCGCGGTCTCGGCCGCCGCGGCCATGGCCTTGCCGATGGCATAGTCGGGCATGATCAGGAACCAGTTCTTGGCGTTCTCCTGCTTCATCGCCGCGACCATGCTGCCGGCGGTGCCGACCGCGTCGATGCCCCAATGGATGCTGGTCGGCGTGCAGGCCTTGCCGCTCAGCTCCGACGTGGCGGCGACGGTGGCCAGGAACATTTTGTGCTTCTCGCTGGCCATGCGCTGAATCGTCAGCGCGCCGGCGGAGGCCGGCACATCGACGATGACATCGACGCCATCGACATCGTACCAGCGTTGGGCCAGCGTCGCGGCGAGGTCGGGCTTCGATTGCATGTCGGCCGAGATGACCTCGATCGGCTTGCCCAGTACCTGACCGCCGAAATCCTTGACCGCGAGTTGGGTCGCGACCACCGAGCCCTGGCCCATCGCGGTCGAGGCGAAGCTCGACAAATCCGTCAGCACGCCGATCCGCAGGACCTTGTCGCCAGCCTGGGCCGTGCCCGAAGCCGCGGCGGCCATCATGATCGCGGCGACCGCGCAGGTAAATTTTGATGCGACGTGCATGCCTTCCTCCCGTCGCGCCTTTGTTGTCGTCGCGGCGCGATCCAGCGGCGAAAGTGACGGGCGAGGGGGTTACCTGTCAACCGCGACGACCGCCGGCCACCCACGGGCCGGGGGGCTTGTTTCGGTCCGGGAATCGGTAAATATAGGTAGATGATGGAATTCATAGAGTAACTGCGCCAAACGCATGCTGTCCAACAAGGCAAAATACGGGTTGAAGGCGATGCTTTATCTGGCCGACCGGCCGGAGCCGGGTCCGGTCGGGATTCTGGCGATCGCCCAGGACCAGAACATTCCGAAGAAATTTCTCGACGCGATCCTGCTGGAATTGCGGCGCAACGGGCTGGTGCATAGCCGCAAGGGACGCGGCGGCGGCTACGTCTTGTCGCGGCCGCCGGCGGAGATTTCGGTCGGGCGCATTATCCGGGTTCTGGATGGGCCGTTGGCACCGATCGGCTGCGCCTCGAAGACCGCCTATCGACCATGCGCCGACTGCACCGATATCAAGGCATGCCAGACGCGGCGATTGATGCAGCAGGTACGCGACGCCATGGCCGGCATTCTTGACAACACCACCCTCGCGGAGATGCTGGCGATGCCGGAGGCCGAGAGCCTGGTGGCTTAAGCTCAATGAGTAGCGTGCGATTTGTCCGGCCGGACGGAAGCCAGGGTGCTTCCGTCTGGGCGGATCGCACGCTTAGAGCGCGAGCTTGCCGCCGACGATCAGCAGCGTGATGGCCAGGATGGTGCGCAGCACCGCGTCGGGCACCCGCGACGATAGCTGGCTGCCGACCACGATGCCCGGCAGCGAGCCTAGCACCAGCCAGCCCAGCATCGAGAAATCGACCGTTCCCATCAGCCAGTGCCCGGCCCCCGCGACCAGGGTCAGCGGCACCGCATGCGCGATATCGGAGCCGACGATCCGCGCCGTCGGCAGATTGGGATAGAGGAAAATCAGGGCCGTGATGCCAAGCGCGCCGGCGCCGACCGACGACAGCGACACCAGCACGCCAAGCACGGCGCCGGTGATCACGGTCAGGATGAAGGTATTGCGCGGCGCCGGGCCGCCGATCCGCCGGGTCGCCAGGCGCAGCACCTGTTTGCGCAGCAGCAGCGACACCGCCGTCAGAATCAGGGCGACGCCGAGCACCACCGAAATCAACGGCGAGGAATGCGATATGGGCGAGAAGAATTGCAGTGCCAACAGAGTGAGCGCGGTGGTCGGAATACTGCCCAGCGCCAACCGTCCCGCCACCCGCCAATCGACCGTGTGGTTGAGACCGTGAACGATGGTGCCGCCGCTCTTGGTGACGGCGGCGTAGAGCAGGTCGGTTCCGACGGCGGTTGCCGGATGGATGCCGAACAGCAATACCAGCACCGGGGTCATCAGCGAGCCGCCGCCAACCCCCGTCAGCCCCACCAGCATACCGACGAAAAAGCCGGCGATCGCGTAGAGCGGCTCAATGACCTGGACCGCATGCATCAAGCCGACATATCCCCTGCTGGCTCCGAACTCACCGGGGCCTGTTTAGAGGCCCCGACGGGTTTTGACCAGCCCTACCGAGGCCTCTTCGCGCGACGAACACGATCTCCCTGCCCGAAGCGGGCGCAATGCCTGCCAGCGGCCACGGCGGGTATCTCGGCTTGCTGCCCCGCTTCGGCGCCGATCCGGCCTTCAAGCCGCAGGGAAATCCATGGGATGACTGTCGGCAAGGGGCATCGTAATATCACCGCCGCGCCCGTGGCAATATCGGGCGGGATCGGCCTAAGCAAGATGGGGCGTGACGGAGTGACATCTTTGCAAGACGCCGGCAGTCCGGTCGTGGAGCCGCGCCGTACGATGGAGATATTGGTTGTGCTCGGTGCGCCCCGCAGCGGCACGACGCTGGTGGCGACCGCGTTGGGGGCGCATCCGGCCGTGGCGATGCTGATGGAGGATTTCGACGGCGCCGTCTTCCGCCTGATCGGCGGCAAGCTGCCGGCGGTCAAGCTTTGCACGCCGAATCAGATCAACCTCGATCACCGCCGCCGCTGGCCGCAGGTCCTGGCCGGGTGGAATGGCTGGCTGCGCAAGCGCGTGGGACACCGGGCACCCCAATCGCGGCTCTCGCTGCGCGACATGGCGGCGAAAGCCGAGCTCAAGGTGGTCTGCGTACTTCGTGAACCGGCTGCCAATGTTGCCGCGATGCGCCGCCGCGAAAGAAACCGCAGCGGCGAAAGCGCCCGCGAGGTGGTGAACCGGACCTTTGCCATTTATGAGCAATTGCCGTCCGAGCCCCGGATGGAATCACGGTTCCTATCCTTCGACCGATTGGTCCGCGACCCGGAGTCTCAACTGCGGCGGTTGTGCGATTGGCTCGGCTTGCCATTCGACCCCGCGATGCTCGATGCGCCGCGCCTCAATCCGCTGTATCCGGAGGCGACGTTTCGCGCTGAGCGTGCCGCCGCCGCGCCGGACGGGAGTTCGCAAGCAGACGACGAATCCAGCGTCGCGGCATTGCGCGCCCGCCACGACGCGTTGCTCGCGCGGGCTTTGTGAACCCGGTCGGCTAGCGGACACCAGACCGGAAAACATGGCAGTCATCGTCCACGCCGCCTCCTTCACCATTGGCGCCAAAGGTGGGTTTCAGCACAACGCGGCGATCAAGATTTCCAACGGCTTGATCCGCAATGGCCATCTCACCCTGAATTTCTCCGAGCGCGATGTCGCGCGCGCCGGCACCGTTCTGGGCCATCGCAAATTCGGCCGCGCGGCGGTCAATCACGCCTTGTTGGACTATTGCCGCATGCATCAGCCCGATCTGCTGTTGCTCGGCCATACCGATATGATCGAGCCCGCGACCGTGACGGAAATCCGCAACGCCGTGCCGGGCCTGCGCGTGCTGCAATGGTATGTCGATGCCTTGTTCGTGCCGGAATATGTTGCGCGCTTCGAGGCCAAGGCGGATGTCGTCGATGCCACGCTGATCTCCACCGGCATCGCCGCGTTGGACGGGTTGCGCAAGGGCGGCCGGCGCGTCGGCTTTCTGCCCAATCCGGTCGATCCCTCGATCGAGCGCGGCGAGAATCATCTTCAGCGCGATCTGCCCTACGATCTGTTCTTTGCCTGTCGCGATCCGATCCGAAGCGTATGCGGCAAGGACCGGGACATGGGCGCTTTCATGACGGCGCTGCTGGACGTGCTGCCTGGCGTACGGCCCTTGCTCGCGGGCTTGCTCGGCCGGCCGACGCTCACCGGCGCCGCCTATCAGCAGGCGCTGGAAAGCGCGGCGATCGGGCTCAATGTTAGCCGCCGGGCTGACTGGCCGCTCTACTCATCCGACCGGCTCGCGCAGATGATCGGCAATGGCATGGCGGTGCTGATCCAGCGCAGCACCGGCTACGATGCCTTGTTCAGCGATGACGAAATGCTGTTCTTTTCCTCGGTTGACGAACTGACCGAGAAAATCCGGGACGCCGTGGCCCATCCCGAACGCCGCCAGTTGATCGCCGGTGCCGGATACGCCAAATATCACCGCCTGTTCAACGAGCGCGTCGTCGCGCGTTATCTGATGGATTTCGCCTTCGATCGCGCCGATGCCACCCGCTACGGCTGGCCGGCGGGGCTGATCTAAAGGCCGATACCGAGTTGGCCGAATTGCGTGCGCGATACGCGGCGCTGCTGGCACGCGCGCTATTGCGCCCGCCCGTCGTCGAGCAGCGCCGCCCAGCGCCGGATATCGAACGCCGCGACCATCCGCTGGCGCGCGCGCCGCTGAAGCTCGGCGCGTTGGGCTTCGTCCCGCGCCAGCGCCAAGATCGCGGTCGCGAGCGGCGCCGCCTCCGGCTCGACCAGCAGGCCAGCGTCGCCGACAATATCCGGCAAGCCGCCGCGCGGGCTGGCGATGATGGCGCAGCCGGCGGCCATCGCTTCCATCGCCGTGCGCCCGAACGGCTCAGGCCAGACCGACGGCACGATGGCGATCGCGGCGCCGGCGAATTCGGCCATGATCCGCTCATGCGTCAGGAATCCCGGCAGCGCGACGCGGTCGGCGACCGGTGCCAGCGCCGCGCCGACGCGCCGGCCGTAATCGTCGCCGGGCTTGCGGCCGGCGCCAATCAGCGCGGTGCGCCAGTCCGGCAAAGCGGGGAGTATCTGGGCCAAGGCTTGCGCCAAGGGCAGCACGCCTTTTTCCGGCGCGATCCGCCCGACATAGAGGATGCGCTTCTCTTTCGCCGCCGGCGTCACGGTTTCGGTATCGAACCCCTCCGGCAGCACCACCACGCGTTCGGCGCGCCGCGCCACGCCGTCGAGAAATCGCCCGCGCACCCACTCGCTGACGCAGATAACACGGTGCGCGCGATCGGCGATGCGCTGGCGCGCGGCCGGGGTCGCGGCGCCGCGCATTCCCTGCGGGTCGTTGTGGAACCACGGCGAGACGGCGGCGTCGGGAAATCGCTCCGCCAGCAGCAGGAATGTCTCGGCCCGGTTATGTACGTCGATATGGCGCGGTGGCGCCTTGGACAGATAGGCGGCGCAGCCGAGGGCGAAACCGAGATTGCGGCGGCGCCACCACGCATCCTGGGGCGCGATCGCGCGAAACATCGCGGGATCGCGCGGCGCGGCCACCGCCATGCCGAGAATCTCGGTGCGATCGCGAAACCGGGAGTGCCGAACATAGGCCTCGACGGTCAGCGCGATGGCGCCGAACCGGTCGCGCGCGAACGCCTCCTTGCGCGGCAGGACGATCGCGATCCGGCCGGCATCGGCGGTCACGAAATACCGCTCAGATGGCTCACATCGTTGATCCGCGATACCCGCACGCGGCCCTCGGCGATCGCGATCTCGTTGATCGTGCACGGGTCCTGCGCCAGGCGCCAGTAGGCCGACAGCGGCTGGTCGAGCAATTGCAACAGCAGGGCGCGATTGGCGGTCTCGTGCCCGACCAGCACCACGACATCATCGGGATGTCGCGCGAGTATCAAGCGCAGCACATTGGCGGTGCGCGCGACCATATCCTGCAACGCATCGCCGTTCGGAAACCGCACCAGATGCGGTGTCGCGTACCACGCCGCCAGCAGGTCGGGCCACGCCGCGCGCACATCGTCCACGGTGCGCCACTGCCAGGCGCCGTAATCGAAATCGATCAGGTCGGGCAGGATCTCGTTGGGGATGCCGCAGGCATTGGCGATAGCTTGCCCGGTCGCGACGCAGCGCCCCATCGGGCTGGTATAGACGGCGCGCGGCTGCCATTCCGCCGCGATGCGCGCCGCCGTGGCGCTGGCCTGGCGGCGGCCCCGCTCGGTCAGCGGCGTCTCGGTCTGGCCGCGAAAGCGCAACGGCGAAATGCCATCGACATGGCCGTGGCGGGTCAGAATGATCTGGGTCATCGGCAGGATCCGGGCGGGGGGCGACAAACGCCGCATCCTTGCCCAGGTGGTGCGTGGGCGCCAGCCCTTGCGCGTATTAGCGCGGGCGGCGCTCGGGCGGTGGTAAGTCGGATAGGTCGATCGGCGGGGCCTCGGACGGATCACTGGCATGCGGCATCAGCCGGACACTGATCGCCGAGGCTTCGATGGGCGCCGGTTCGCCGGTACCGCCGAGCGGCTGGACATGGATCGGTGGCCAGCTACCGCGATCGGTCTGCAAATTTTCGAGCGCGGCGGCGGATGGCGGCAGGCGCGGCGCGGTGCCGGCAAAGTAGGCGATCGCCAGCAAGATCGTCGCGGCGAGGGCGGAGAGGCCAAGGCCGCCGATGAACGTCCAGTGCCACAGGCCGGGCCAGTGCCCCAGGCGGTAACGGGGGATCACATCGCGAACGGGAACAGCCTCGACCATGGCGACGATTCAGCCGCCCCTTTACGTCGGAACTATGTCGTCGCCGAGGAATTATTGGATATTCACCGTCGGCGGCTGGTCAACCGTGCCGGGCGCGCGCCGGGGCAGGTCGGTCGCGTCAAGTGGCGGCAAATCGGAGTCTCGCGACGGCGACGCGGCACCGTCGCTGGATTGGCGGCGCGGCACCAGCCGGGCATTTTGTTGTGGCCGTCGTGCTTGTTCCCGATCCTGGGCCTGCTGATCCGGTGACGGCTGATTGGGCGGCGGGGCCGCCTTGCCTGCTTGATCGAGCTCTTCCTGCAGCGCGCGCTCTTCCTGGCTACGCGCTTGTTGAATCCGCCGGGCGGCGGCTTCCTTGCGCTGACGCTCGGCCCGCAGCTTGTCGTCATGGCGCTGGATGGCAGCCAGCCGCGCCGTCTCGGCCTCGGCTTTCTTGGCTTGCTCCGCCTCACGCTGTGCTTGTTCGGCGTCGCGCCGTGCCTGGTCCGCCACTGCCTGCTTGCGTGCCTGGTCCGCCGCTGCCTGCTTGCGTGCTTGTTCGGTGTCGAGGCGCGCCTGCTCGGCGGCCTTCTTGCGTGCCGATTCCGCCGCCGCCTGCTTGCGCGCCAACTCGTCGGCGTGCCGCCGGGCCTGCGCCGCCGCCTGTTTGTGCGCGCGCTCCGCCGCTTGTTTCCTGGCGAGCTCGGTCGCCTCTTTGTGGGCCCGCTCGGCCGCTTGCCGGCGGGCGCGCTGGGCGGCTTTCTGATCGGCCCCCTGATCGGTGACCGCTGGCGCGGCGGGCGCCTGCGCCGTTTGTCGCGCCTGCTGTGTTGGCGGGGTGGCCTGGTTGGCCGCCGCCGCGACCGGGGTCGGGCCGGCCTTGTCGGACGGACCACCAATATTGAGATAGGGCCACGCGCCATAGGCGCCGGCGCCGAGGCACGTCACCACGAAAATCGCGATGGCGATGGCGGGCCAGCGCCACAGCGCGGGGGACGGCGCCGCGGCCGCGACCGGCACCGGAGCGGCCTCGGGTGTTTCGCTGGCCGGCCGCTCGCTCAGCGGCGCGCGATCATCGCTGAAGGCGCGCAGCGTCGCCTCGGCGGGCGCGGTGCTTTCATGGGGTTCGGGGCTGGGTTCGGGGGCGGAGCCGCGCAGGGCCGGGGGGATCGGCTCCTTGCGCTTGCTGTCGCCGCCGGGCAAGCCCGGCGGCACGTTATTCTCATCGGCCATTGCCGCTTCAAATGGCCATATCGCCTTGAAGGTCAAGATAATTCAGCGCGGCGCGCCGCGAGTTTCGGATAACGCGAATCAGGGTTGCAACAGCGCCCCGGAATTCTCGTCTAGCAAGATGGCGGCGGCCGGCGCCCTGGCCTGTTCGATCGGGCAAAATCGAACAAGCCGGTCAGCATTCCTGACCGGGCATCGAACGTAGCGCTGCACTGCGACAGTTTTGTTACGTCCGGTTTATCACGCCTCGGCGGCGAGGCGCTTCTTCAGTTCGGCGAGGCAGGCATCGCGGTTGGGGCCGAAATCATCCTCTTCCCACCACGCCTCGATCGCCGCCAGCCAGGCGCCGATCTTGGGGCCGGGCGTGACACCCAGTTGCGCGACATCGCCGCCCTTCAGCGGAAATACCGGCACGATCAGCTTGTCCGCTTGCGCGATCAGCCGCGGCGCGCGCGAGGCGTCGCCCGACAGCAGCATCAGGTCGCGATAGGCGGCGCGGCCGAGATGATAGAGCGCGCGGCGCTGGCGCTTCTCGCCGCCGCTTAGATCGATCGGCCAGGCCGGCGCCGCCAGCCCCTCGAGCCGCGCGCGAACGTCGTTGGCGAGCCGCCGCCGCTTCGCTAACGCCGTCGCGCCGGCCTTGTCCACCGAGACGGCGGCGGCCAGCCGGCGCACTGGATCGGGCTCGGGCTCGATGGCGACCAGCCGCGCCAAGCGGTCGAGCCGCATCGCCTCCGGCAGGATCACGGTCAGCACGCCGTCGGCGGCCATGTTCTGCAGCGCCGGCACCGGATTGGGCGCCCGCAGCAGCTTCAGCAATTCGGCCTGGATGCGCTCGGCCGAGAGCTGATTCATCAGCGGCGCCGCCTTGCGGCACGCGGCGCGGGCATCACGGTCGGCCTCGCCTTTGCCGTAATGCGCGAAGAAGCGATAGAAGCGCAGCAGCCGCAGCCCATCCTCGGCCAGCCGCGCCTCGGGATTGCCGATGAAGCGAATCCGCCCGACGCGCAAATCCTCGCGCCCGCCGACCGGATCGTAGAGATTGCCGTTCGTGTCGAGATACAGCGCGTTGACGGTGAAATCGCGCCGCCGCGCATCCTCGTCCCAATCGTCGATCAGCACGACCCGGGCGTGGCGGCCATCGGTCTCGAGATCGCGGCGCAGGGTGGTGATCTCGAGCGTGCGTCCCGGCATGATGGCGGTGACGGTGCCGTGCGCGATACCGGTCGGCACGGTGGCGATGCCGGCCTTGCCGAGACGTTCGATCACCGCGTCCGGCGTCAGCCGGGTGGCGATATCGATCTCGGCCACCGCGCGGCCCAGCAGCGCGTCGCGCACCGCGCCGCCGACGAAGCGCGCGGCATCGGCGCCCAAGGCCGTCATCGCGCGTACGACCTGTTCGTCCCGCATCCACGGAAACGGCGTGATCCGATCGACCGGCTGGCCGCTCATCGCGTCGCCTCCGGAATGACTTTACCCGGCACGACCCGACCGTCAATGATGCGGGGTGGCACATAGGTGCCACTAGGCGCGCTGCCATAATGCGTACTGACCGCAAACAGGGTGAGCGCGGTAAGCAGCACCCCGCCGCCGATCAGCCAGGGCCACGGCAGGGCGGCGGCCCCGCCCCTCGGCCAGGCGCGCGACCGCGCGCCGACCCATAGCAGATAGCCGAGACTGGGCAGAATCAGGGGAATGACAATGGTCAGAAGAAGGCGGGTCACGGCACCTTCCCCCCGGTCATGGCGCCAGGATCTCGGTCAGATTGACCAGCATCGCCGCGGTCGCGCCCCAGACCTCGTGGCCGCCATAATCATAGACGAAATAATTCCGCAGGCGGCCGTTGCGCTCGCCGGCGCGGCGCTGGCGGTTGGCGGGATCGAGGATGAAGTCGAGCGGCACCTCGAATGCCTCGGCCACTTCGCCGGGGTCGGGCCGCAGCGGAAACGGCACCGAGACCAGCCCGACGATCGGCGTGATGGCGAAGCCGGTGCCGGTGTTGAACAGATCGAGCCGGCCGACGATTTCGATATGGCTGCGTGGCAGGCCGATCTCCTCCTCGGTCTCGCGCAAGGCGGTGGCGACGGCGTCGAGATCGTACTCCTCGGTGCGCCCGCCGGGAAACGCGACCTGGCCGGCATGCGCCGAGAGGTGCGGTGTGCGCCGGGTCAGCAGGACCTGCATGCCGCCCGAGCGCATCAACAGCGGCACCAGCACCGAGGCGGGACGGTGCGGCCGGTCGGGCGGCGGCGGTACATCATCGCCGCGCCGGCCCGGCGGCGGCGCCGCCGCGAAGGAGGCGCGCACGGCATCGGGGGTCAGCCCCCGCATCATGGGTCGAGCGTCCCGAGCGGGAAGAATGCGTTCTTGCTCCACACACCAAATACCATTTCGTTGCCGACGCGCTCCTCGGCGCCCAGTTCGACGAGGCGGTAGAATACCGGGCGGGCCAGCCGCGCTTCCAGACCGTTTCGGATCATCAGATAAGGCTGTGGCCCGCCTTCGATACGCATCTCTACCCGCAACGGATGCGCGTCGTCGGCGGTGACGATCTCGTCGAGATTGGTGCGGAAGATCAATTCTTGTCCATGTCCTTCGCCCCTGGTGTCGAGCTCGACCGCGATGAAGGGCACATCGTCGACCACAATCCGGCCGCGTTCGGCCGGCGTGATCAGCCAATAGCCGCCAGCCTCGTCGCGGCGCAACACGGTCGCGAATAGTTTCACCAGCGGCACCCTGCCGATCGGCGAACCGTTATAGTACCAAGTGCCATCCCGGGCGATGCGCATGCCCAGATCGCCGCAATCGAGGGGAATGCGCGGCAATTTTACCGATGCGGCGGCATCCTGACGCGGCGGATCGGATAGCGTATCTTTGTTGTCGATGGCCATCTCGCTATCTATGGAGGAGTTGTCCTTGTGAGCATCGCCGAACCTTCATCTTCTTCTCCGGCTTCGGGTCTTGGTGCCGAGATCGAGCGGCTCGGCCAGCGGCTCGGCATGGTACGGGAACAGATCGGCCAAGTGATATTCGGTCAGCGCGAGGTCATCGATCAAGCCTTGATCACCCTGTTGTCCGGCGGCCATGCCTTGCTGATCGGCGTGCCGGGTCTTGCCAAGACCCGGCTGGTCGAGACACTGGGCACCGTCCTCGGCCTCGAGGACAAGCGTATTCAATGCACGCCCGACCTGATGCCCGCCGATATTCTCGGCTCCGAGGTGCTGGAGGAAAGCGAAACGGGGTCGCGCGCGTTCCGTTTTTTGCCGGGGCCGGTATTCTGCCAAGTGCTGATGGCGGACGAGATCAACCGCGCCAGCCCGCGCACCCAATCGGCCTTGTTGCAGGCGATGCAGGAGGGTCGCGTTTCGGTGGCCGGGCGGTATCATCCGCTGCCGCACCCCTTTCATGTGCTCGCCACGCAGAATCCGCTGGAGCAAGAAGGCACCTATCCGCTGCCGGAAGCCCAGCTCGACCGCTTCCTGCTGCAGATCGATGTCGGCTATCCCGATCTCGCGGCCGAGCGCCAGATGCTGATCGCCACCACCGGGGCCAGCGAGCGCGCCGTCACGGCGGTGCTGACCGCCGACGAACTGCTGAACGCGCAGCGCTTGGTGCGGCGCATCCCGGTGGGTGAGAGCGTGGTCGAGGCGATTCTGACGCTGGTGCGCTCAGGCCGGCCCGAGGAGACCGCGGTGCCGGAGGCCAAGAAACATATCGCCTGGGGACCGGGGCCACGCGCCAGCCAGGCACTGATGCTGGCCTGTCGTGCCCGCGCCATGATGGGCGGGCGCTTCGCGCCCTCGCTCGACGATGTCGTGGCGCTGGCGCCGGCGGTCTTGCGGCATCGCATGGCGCTCAATTTCGCCGCCCGCGCCGACGGCGTCGGCATGGGCGACATCATCGAGAAACTGCTCGAGCCGTTGCGCTGATGGTGGACGGCGGTACAGCCACGCGCCAGCATCGCGCGGAAGGACTGGCGGCGGCGTTTCCGCCGCTGCTGGTCGCCGCCGAGCGCGTCGCCAACGCGGTGGCGCAAGGCGTCCATGGCCGCCGGCGCATCGGCCAGGGCGATACCTTCTGGCAGTTCCGGCCTTATTCCAACGATGCCGCGTCGCGCATCGACTGGCGGGCGTCGGCGAAATCGGCGCGGCTTTATGTCCGCGAGACCGAATGGGAGGCGGCGCAAAGCATCTGGCTGTGGCGCGACGGCTCGGCCTCGATGGATTATGCCTCGGCGCCGGACCATGCGACCAAGCGCGACCGCGCCGAATTGCTGCTGCTGGCGCTGGCGTCGCTGTTGCTGCGCGGCAGCGAGCGGGTGACGCTGCTTGGCTCGGGCGTGCCGCCGAATAGCGGCCGCGCGGTGCTGACGCGATTGGCGCATGGGCTGTGGGCCGCGCCCCAAATCGCGCCGGCCGCCGTGCCGCCCTTCGCGCTGTTGCCGCGCGATTCCCAACTCGTCATGTTCGGCGATTTTCTGTCGCCGCTCGCGGAGATCGACGCGCTGGTCTCGCGCTATGCGGTGCGCGGGGTGCGCGGGCATCTGCTACAGATTCTCGATCCGGCGGAGGAGACGCTGCCCTTCTCAGGCCGGGTGCGGTTCGAGGGGCCGGAAGGCGAGGGGCATGTCCTGATGAGCCGCGCCGAGGCCGTGCGCGACGCCTATATCGAAAAACTGGCCGCCCATCGCGCCGGCCTTCAGGCGATCGCGGGCGCGGCACGCTGGAGCTTCGGGACCCATCGCACCGACCGGCCGGCACCGCAGGCGCTGCTCGGCCTGTTCAATGCGCTTGCGATGCCGCGCAATTTCTGATGCTGGGCCTGTTCGCCTTCACGTCGCCGTGGTTGCTGCTGGGATTGGCGGTGCTGCCGGCGCTGTGGTTCCTGCTGCGCGTGACACCGCCGGCACCACGCCGCGTCGTCTTCCCGCCGCTGCGATTGCTGTTGGGATTGAACCCGCGCGAGGAAACGCCGGCGCGCACCCCACTATGGCTCATTCTGATGCGCATGGTGCTGTTGGCGCTGATTGTGCTGGCGCTGGCGCATCCGCTGCTGAACCCGCCGGCCGGCATCGCGCGCACCGGTCCGCTGATGATCGCGGTCGATAATGGCTGGAGTGCCGCGCCGCGCTGGGATGAGCGGCGCGCGATGCTGGATCGGCTGGTGGACGATGCCGCGCGCGAGGGGCGCCAGATCGTGCTGTTCGGCACCGCGCCGCCGCCCGGCATGGCGGCACCGCCGGCGCTGTCGCTGGTCCGCGCCGCCGATGCCCACGCGCTGGCCGCGCAACTGACGCCCGAGCCATGGCCCGCCGACCGGCCGGCGGCGCTGGCGCGGCTGCGCCGGCTCGGTCTGCGCGAGGCCGCGGCGACGGTATGGCTCAGCGACGGCATCGAGGATGGCGCGGCGCAAGGTTTCGCGCGCGGGCTGGCGGCGCTGGGGCCGCTGCGGGTGTTCGCCGACCCGGCGCCGGCGCGCGCGCATCTTCTATCGGCGAGCGATGATCGCGGCCGCGACCTCGCGGTCGAGGTGCGCCGGCCGGCGGCGATCGGCGCGGATCGCGTGACCGTGCGCGCGGTGGGCGACGATGGCCGCTTGCTGGCCCGCACCCAGGCTAATTTCACGCCGGGCAGCGATCATGTCGTGGTGGCCTTCGCCAATCTGCCGACCGAGCTGCGCAATCGCGCCACCAGCGTCGTGATCGAGGGCGAGCGCTCGGCCGGCGCGACGCTGCTGATCGACGAGCGCTGGCGCCGGCGCCCCGTCGGCATCGTCGCCAACGAGGCCGGCACCGCCGCGCAGCCACTATTGAGCGGCGCCTATTATCTGCAACGCGCGCTCAATCCCTTCGCCGAGGTGCGCGCCGGCGCGGTCCGCGCCTTGCTGCATGGCGGGGTCGCGGTGCTGGCGCTGCCCGACAATGCCGTGCTCAGTCGGAACGACGAGAAGGCGCTGACGGGCTGGATGGAGCAGGGTGGGCTGCTGCTGCGCTTCGCCGGCCCGCATCTCGCCGAAAATCCGGCGGCCGATTTGCTGCCCGTGCCGCTGCGCGGCGGCCGCATGCTGGGCAGCACTTTATCATGGGAAAAGCCGGCGCCGCTGGCGCCGTTCGCGCCCAACAGCCCGTTTGCCGGCCTCGCGGTGCCGGGCGACGTCACGGTGTCGCGTCAGGTCCTGGCCGAGCCGACCGTCGACCTCGGGGCCAAGACCTGGGCACGGCTCGCCGACGGCACGCCGCTGGTGACGGCGGAGCGGCGCGGCAAGGGCTGGCTGGTCCTGGTGCACACCACCGCCGATCCCGAATGGTCGAATCTCGCGATCTCCGGCCTTTTCGTCGAAATGCTGCGGCGGATCGTGGCGATGAGCGAGGGCGTTTCCGGCACCGCCGATATCGCCTTGCCGCCGGTCGAAACGCTGGACGGGTTCGGCCGCCTCGGTCCCGCCGCCGCCTCGGCACAGACCATCGCGGCGGGCGCCTTCGCGACGATTCTGGCATCGCCCGCGCATCCGCCGGGCTTCTATGGCAGCGACGCGGCGCGCCGCGCGTTGAGTCTGGCGCCGGCGGTGACGCGGTTTTCCGCCATCGGCACGCTGCCGGGGAATATCGCGACCCAGATTTATGGGCTGGGGCGCGAGATCGACTTTCGGCCCTGGCTGATCGGCTTGGCGCTGCTGCTGGCGCTGATCGATCTCGCTGTCGGCTATGCGCTGCGGGGGCTGCTGCCGCGGCTGGGGGCGGCGAGCATATTCCTGCTGGCGGCGCTGGCGGGCTCGGCGCAGGCGGCCGGGCCCGACGATGAACAGATCATCAACGCGGCCAATCAGTTTCATCTCGCCTATATCCGCACCGGCATTGCCGAGGTCGACAATGAATCGCGCGATGGATTGACCGGGCTGGCCAACATGCTGAACCGGCGCACCGCGGTCGAGGCGGCGGAGCCGATCGGTCTCGATCCCGAAAGCGACGAGCTGGTGTTCTATCCGATCCTTTACTGGCCGGTGGTGCCGGGCCAGACCCTGCCGTCGGCCGGCGCGGTGGAGCGGCTGAACCGCTATCTCGCCTCGGGCGGCATGATCCTGTTCGACACCCGAAACCAAGGCGAAGGCACGCCGCTATCCGATCTGCAGGCGCAGGAAAATCTGCGCCGGCTGACGGCGGGCATCGCGATACCGCCGCTGGTGCCGGTGCCGCCCGACCATGTGCTGACCAAGAGCTTTTATCTCATGCAGGAATTTCCCGGCCGCTGGGCCGATGGCCGGGTCTGGGTCGAGGCGGCGGACGATCGCGTCAATGACGGCGTCTCGTCGGTGATCGTCGGCAGCAACGATTGGGCGGGCGCCTGGGCCATCGATGGCAATGGCCTGCCGCTCTATCCCGTTGTGCCGGGCGGCGAGCGCCAGCGCGAGCTCGCCTACCGCTTCGGCATCAACCTGGTGATGTATGCGCTGACCGGGAATTACAAATCCGATCAGGTCCATGTCCCCGCGATCCTGGAGCGGCTGGGCCAATGAACGGCTGGAACCTTGCCGTCGCGCCGATGCTGCCCTGGTGGGCGGTGGCCGCGTTCGCGGCGGCGGCGGTGTTGTTGCTGGCGGTCGGCGTGTGGCGCGGCGCGCGCGGCCTCCCGTGGCGCGCGGCGGGCCTGGTGCTACTGCTGCTGATCCTGCTCGATCCCTCGCTGGTGCGCGAGCGTCGCGAGCCGCGGAAGGACGTTGCCATCGTCGTGGTCGACGATTCGCCGAGCATGAATATCGGCAATCGCCGGGCGCTGGCGGCGTCCGCGCTCGATCGGCTGACGCGGGAATTGAAGGACGAGCCCGATCTCGATCTGCGAATCGTCCATGCCGGCGCGCCCAATCCGAACCAGCCGCTGGCCGACCCCGGCACGCAGCTCTACCACGCCCTGACCGGCGCGCTCGCCGACCTGCCGCGCCAGCGTCTCGCCGGGGCGATCATGATCACCGATGGCGAGGTACACGATATGCCGCCGCCGGCGCGGCTCGGCTTCACGGCGCCGCTCCACGCGCTGATCGCCGGTGTGCCGGGCGAGGCGGACCGCCGCCTCGTTATCGACAACGCGCCGAGTTTTGGTCTGGTCGGTAAGACCGCGACGCTGACGGTGACGGTCGAGGATCTCGGCGCGGCGCCTGGCGCGGACGAGGCAACGGCTCGGGTGACGCTGCGCAAGGATGGCGGGCCGTCCACCGTCGCGACCGTGCCGGTCGGGCGCGCCGTGCCGCTACGCGTGCAGATCGATCATGGCGGCGACAATATCGTCGAGGTCGGGGTGGCGGCGGGCCCGCATGAGCTGACCCTCGATAATAACCACGCCGCCTTCGTGATTCACGGCGTGCGCGACCGCTTGCGGGTGCTGCTGGTCAGCGGCGAGCCGTATCAGGGCGAGCGGGTGTGGCGAAATATTCTGAAATCCGATCCGTCGGTCGATCTGGTGCATTTCACCATCCTGCGCCCGCCGGAGAAGCAGGACGGCACGCCGATCCGCGAATTGTCGCTGATCGCCTTTCCGATCCGCGAATTGTTCGACCAGAAGATCGGCAATTTCGACCTGATCATCTTCGACCGCTATCAACAACGCAGCATCCTGCCGCTGTCCTATCTCGACAATATCGTGTCGCGCGTGCGCCAGGGCGGCGCGCTGCTGGTCGAGGCGGGGCCCGCCTTCGGCACGCCCGAGGGACTCTATCGCTCGCCGCTCGGCACCATCATGCCGGCCGAGCCCTCGGGCGAAGTGTTCGAGCAGGGTTTTCGCCCGCGCGTCAACGCCATGGGCCGCCGACACCCCGTTACCGCCGATCTGCCGGGCTTGCCGACCGATGCCGCTTCCGTGCCCCCCTGGGGCCGCTGGTTCCGCCAGGTCGATTCCGTGGCCCATGGCGGCGAGACAATCCTGACCGGCATCAATGGCAGTCCATTGCTGGTGCTGGGCCGCGTCGGCAAGGGCCGCATCGCGCAACTGATGTCGGACGAGATGTGGCTGTGGGCGCGCGGCTATGAGGGCGGCGGACCGCAGGCGGAACTGCTGCGGCGCACCGTCTATTGGCTGATGAAGGAGCCCGATCTCGAAGAAAACGATTTGCGCGCCGCCGTCGAGGGCAATCGCCTCGCGGTGACGCGCCAGTCGCTGGCACCGGACACCAGTCCGGTTCATGTGACCGATCCCGACGGCAAGGTCACCGACCTGCGGCTTGCCCCGGAGCGCGACGGCCGCTCGCGGGCCACCATGCCGTTGAAGCGCAGCGGCCTTTATCGCGTCGCCGATGGCAAGCACCGCGCCATCGCCGCGGCGGGCGCGCTCAACCCAGTGGAGCTGGGCGATGTCCGCGCGACCGGCGCAAAACTCGCGGCTGATGTCGAGGCGTCGGGCGGCGCGATCTTCTGGATCGGCGACGGCAGCATGCCCGAGCTGCGCCGCGTCTCGCCCGGCCGGCTCGCGGCCGGGCATGGCTGGCTGGGCCTGCGCGAGAATGGCGACTACATCGTCACGGGGGTCAGCGAGGTTCCGCTGCTGCCCGGCCTGCTGGCTTTATTGCTGCTGCTGGGGGCATTTTTGGCGGCGTGGCGGCAAGAGGCGCGATAGACCTGTTCAGCGGCGATCGATTCTTGGCGTGACATCGCTTCAAGAAGTGTCTGAAACGCACTAGATTTCCCCTCGATGACTCATCCTGACCGGTTTGGCGCGTGGCGCGCCGTCCTGCCGCCCATTCACCCCGATGGCTGGCCCTTCATCGCGATCGCGCTGGTGGTCACCATCATTCTGTTCGCGATCCGCCAGCCGCTGGGCTGGATCGGCCTGATCGCGTCGCTGTGGATGGTGGCGTTTTTCCGCGATCCGTGGCGGGTGACGCCGCAATCGCCGGGGCTGGTGCTGGCGCCGGCCGATGGCGAAATTATCGTCGTCGATCACGCGCCGCCGCCGGCCGAGCTGGAGATGGGGACGGCGCCGATGCTGCGGATCGAGATTTTCCTGAGCCTCCTCGACGTGCACATCAATCGTTTACCGGTTGCCGGCAAGGTCACCAAGATAGCGTATCGCAAGGGCAGCTTTCGCGATGCGCGCGACCCGCTGGCGGGCGGCGAGAACGAGCGCAACGCGATCGCGCTCGCGACGCCGGACGGCGCCGTCGCCGTGGTGCAGATCGCGGGACGGGTGGCGCGCCGAATTCGCTGCGATCTCAATGAGGGCCAGGATGCGATCGCCGGCCAGCGGTTTGGCCTGATCCGGTTCGGCTCGCGCGCGGCGATCTTCCTGCCCGCGCATTATCTGCCGCTGGTCCATCAGGGACAGCGCGCGATCGGCGGCGAGACGGTGATTGCCGCCGCGCCCAACGTCGCCGGCGCGGCGCGCGACGGCTTCGTCACGCAATGACCCGGCGGGCGGTGACGCGCCGCGTGTTGCTGCGCCGCGCGCGACAGCGGGTCCAGAACAGCGGCAATTTTTCGCTCAATCGCCTCATCCCCAATATCCTAACCCTGTTGGCACTCTGTGCCGGCATGACCGCGATTCGCTTCGCGCTTCAGGAGAAATTCGAGCTCGCGGTCATCGCCATCATGGTCGCGGCGGTGCTGGACGGCATCGATGGTCGGATCGCGCGGTTCCTGAAGGCGACCACCGTGCTCGGCGCGCAACTCGATTCCCTCTCGGATTTTGTCAGCTTCGGCGTCGCGCCGTCGGTGCTGCTCTATATCTGGAGCCTCTCGGCGCTCAACGGTTTTGGCTGGGCTGTGGTGGTGATTTTCGCGATGTGCTGTGCGTTGCGCCTGGCGCGGTTCAATGCCCAGCTTGGCACCGAGCCGCCGGCCTTCGCCTATAATTTCTTCGTCGGGGTGCCGGCGCCGGCGGCGGCCTTTATCGCGATCATGCCGATGATGTTGAGCTTTCAACTCGGCGATGCCCTGTTCCGCTCGGCGTTCCTCAACATCATCGTCCTCGGCGGCGTCGCGGCGCTGATGGTCAGTCGGACCCCGACCTATTCCTTTAAGCGCTTCCGCGTGAAGCGCGATTGGGTGGTGCCGACGCTGATCGTCATCGGCGCGCTTGCCGCTTTCATCACCACCGAGCCATGGGCGACTTTGTCGATGATCGGGCTGCTCTATCTCGGCTCGATTCCGGCCAGCTATCTCGCCTATCTCAAATTGCGCCGTGCCGCCGGCGAGCGCCGCGCGATCCAGCCCGGCTCGTTCTGAACCGCGTCACGGATAGTTTATCCGAGGTGCTTGGTCTCGGGCGCGGAATCGCGCCTATATTAGCGAGGTTGCCGCCGCAAAGCGGCCCGATTCGAGGTACATGCCATGCGTTACGCTCTCGCCATTCTGGGTCTTCTCGCGCTCGGCGCCTGCACGCCGCCGGCCCAGCCCGTCAACGATAGCAATTTGAACCGCTTTATCGAGCCCACCGATGGCGCGGCCTATTCGCAGGGCGACGCGCGTTACTATAATTCCGAGAGCCCGCCCTATTCGGGGGGCGGCGGCCGGATGGTGCACGGAAAATAAGCCGCGCGAAAATAATCCCGGCTCAGGCGGCGCGGTCGAGCGCCCGCGCCACACGCCGCAGTCGATCGGCGGGATCGATATCGAGCGACGACGGGATTTCGAGCCGCCCATCCTCGAAGACATGAACCTTGCCGCGCCGCCGCCGGCGCCAGGACATGATCTCGACATCGCGCTCGCGCAGTAACTCGGCGATGTCGCCGCGATAAAGCCGCAACAGCGCGCATAGCCAGCGATTGAGCGGCCAGGAGGGACGCGCCAGCTCGATCGAAAAGCGGTCGAGCATGGCAATGACATCCTCGGCCGCGTACCAGGTCTCGCCGGTGACCCAGCGGTTGGTGGTGAAGAGGCGCGTCGGCTGGCCGGCGCCGTCCAACGAGATCGCGACGATGTGGCTGAATTTGTCGTTGCCGTCGCCCTGATTGGGCTGCGGCGCGGGCGGCGACACCGGGTCGATCGGCTGCGACGGCGCGTCGGCGATCGCGAGTTCCGGCATCACCAGCGGCCGGGTACCGGGCGGCATGCCGCGCGGCCGCATGAATGTGTGGAAGTGGCCATGTTCCCGCGCGCCGATCCGATCGCGCGCCGCGGCCGCGTGGCGGTGATAGAAATATTGCGCGTGAGTCACGACATCGTAGATATCGCCCACCGGATAATGTGACCAGTCGGCGGGCTCGCTCGGCACCTCCCGGCCCAGCACCTGCCCGATGATCGAATCGCCGGTCTTGGCGAGAATGCGCTGCCAGTCGAGCAATTCATTCCCGGCATCGTGCATCGCCGCGAGGTCGGCGCGGCTCATCCGCCCCAAATCGATCATCGCCGCCCGGCGCTAGAGTCGGATCGCCTTTGATGGAATCGCGTTCGCGATTCCATCAGGCGTGAATCCGCCTCTAATTCAATGATTAGAGTGCGATTTCTCCGGCCGGACGGAAGCAAGGTTGCTTCCGTCTGGGCGGATCGCACTCTAGTGCGAAGCATTGGCCAGAATCCATGTCAGGCTGTCGCGCATCGCGATTTGCAGCGCCGCGTCGAACGCCACCACGATGGCCGCGACGTCGTTCTTCTCCGGCCGCGCCGACGCCGTCACGGTCCGCGTGCCGATGATCGAGCGATCCCCCACCTTGACCAGAATCAGCCCGAGTTCGATGCGCACCGTCGGCACTTCCTCGCTGCCATTATAGTCCGCCTCGAAATGCGGCACGTCGATGCGAACCTCGACATCGCCGCGGATCGCGAGCGTGTCGCGCGAGGCCGCCGTCACCCGGCCAGAGCGTTGCAGCGATTCGACCAGCAACGTCTGAATCATCGAGGGCGCGGCGTCGGTCCAGGCCGCGTCGGCGAAATAATCCATGTTGAGGACGTTGCGGCGCAGCGCGATGTGCGTCGTGTTGATCGCGTCCGACGCGCTCGGCCGGTCGAACAGAACCTGCAACTTCAAGCGCGGTCCCGGCGGGAAATTCCGCAGCGCGGTCAGCGTGTACATCGTGGCGGGCGTGCCGCCGCCCAGGAGGCTGCTGCAGCCGGCGGGCGCCAGCGCGAGCGCCGCCAGCACGAGCCGGCGTGAGGGTCGCATCATCGCGGCTGGTATCCCTGATTATGGTCGCCGAACAGGAACTTGCTGGGATTGCGTTCCAATTCATCGACGACGCGGCTGACTTTGATGACGAGATCGTTGGCGTTGACCAAAATTTGCTCGAGCTGCTTGCCGCCATGCTGCGACAGATCGCGCAGGCCCGGCCGAATTTCCGTGATCGTACCGTCGATATTGCCGACGAATTTGTCGGTATGGCCGATCAGCTTGTCGGCATGCCCGATCGCGGTGTCGACGCGGGTCATCGTGCCATCCGCTTTCTTCACCAATTGATTGATCGACTTCGCGGTCTCGTCGATCTGGTGCGTGGCATCGGCGCTGCTGTTCAGGATCGCGTCGATCTCCGCCGAATGGCCCGCCAACGTGGCGGTCAGCTTGCGCACGTTCTCGATGGTCTGGTCGATGGCGGCGCGGTTCTTGCCGCCCAGGATATCGTGAAGCTGGTCCTCGATCGCCAATACCTTTTTCAGCACCTCGGGCGCCTTGTCGAAGATGCTTTGGAGGCCCGACGATTCGGATTTGATGAAGGGATAGGGCTTGCGGTCGCGGTGCGGGAAGGGCGGCGCCCCGGCGCTGCCGCCGCCGATCTCGATATAGGAGCCGCCAGTCAATCCCTGCATCGCCAGCGTCGCCACCGCGTCCTCGCGGATGATCGCGCTCGGCTCCAGCGCCACCAGCACCGTCACATGATTGGGATTCTGCTTGTCGATCTCGATCTGCGACACCTTGCCGACCTGAACGCCATTGTAGCGGACGGCCGAATCTTTGCCGAGGCCGGCGACCGACCCGGCGAAGCTGATTTCGTAATAGGCGACCGTGGTATCGAACTGGCTGCCGATCAGCCACAGCAGGACGCCCGCGCCGGCCGCCAGCAAAATCAGAACGAAGGCGCCGACCGCGATATAATTGGCGCGCGTTTCCATCTGCGCTCGTTTCCCTCTATCGCGCCTGCGCGACCTTGCCGTCGAGCGCGGCGCGCCCGCGCGGGCCATTGAAATACGCCTGCAGCCATGGGTGCGGATCGCGCCGCAATTCCGCTATTGTGCCAATTTTCAATCGCTTGTCGATGAGAACGGCGATCCGATCGCAGATCGCGACCAGCGAATCGAGATCGTGCGTCACCATGAACACGGTCAGTCCCAGGCTGGATTTAAGATCGCCGATCAGCCGGTCGAAGTCGCTGGCCGAAATCGGATCGAGCCCCGCCGTCGGCTCGTCCAGGAACAGCAGCGCCGGGTCGAGCGCCAGCGCGCGCGCCAGCCCGGCGCGCTTGCGCATGCCGCCCGACAGGTCCGCCGGATGCATCGCCGCCACTTCCGGCCCCAGTCCGACCAGCGATAGTTTGAGCTGCGCGATCTCAACGAGGAGATGGGATGCCAGGTCGAACTGCTCCTTCAGCGGCACGTCGATGTTTTCGGCGACCGTCAGCGAGCTGAACAGCGCTCCGTCCTGGAACAGCACCCCCCATTGCGCCTCGACTCGATGGCGCTCGCGGTCGGAGATTTGGGCCATGTCCCGGCCCAGGACCTCGATGGTCCCGGCGGCCGGGATCATCAGCCCGACGATGGTCCGCAACAGCACCGATTTGCCGGCGCCAGAGCCGCCGACCACGCCCAGCACCTCGCCGCGCCGCAGGTCGAAATCGATGCCGTCATGGATGGTGCGGCCGCCGATCCGGGTCACCAGGCCGCGCACCCGCACCAGCGGCGCCTCATCCTCAACCGAGGCATGGCCGTTGGCTTGGGTCTCAGACATGAAGCGCGGCAAACAGGATGGAAAAGGCGGCGTCGATCAGGAGGACCAGGAAAATCGACCGGACCACCGACGCGGTGGTGTAGTGGCCGACGCTTTCGGCGCTGCGCTCGACCTCAAGCCCGGCATGGCACCCCACCATGGCGATCACGAACGCGAAGAACGGCGCCTTGATGACGCCGAGCCAGAAGGTCAGCGGGTTGAGTGCGCCCTTCAGTTGCTCCAGGAACACCGGCGGCGTGATGTCGAGGGCCACCCAGCACATCACCCCGCCGCCCACCATGGCGACGAAATTCGCGAAAAATGTCAACAGCGGCAGCGAAATCAGCAGCCCCAGAAGGCGCGGCATGACCAGCACCTCGATCGGGTCGAGGCCGAGCACTTGCATCGCGTCGACCTCCTCGTTAACCCGCATGGCGCCGATTTCCGCGGTAAACGCGCTGCCCGAGCGGCCGGCCACGATGATCGCGGTGATGAGACAGCCCAATTCCCGCAGAATGCTGACGCCGAGGAGATTCACGGTCAGAATTTGAGCGCCGAACTGCGCCAGCTGATCGGCGCCCTGATAGGCAATGACCACCCCGATCAGGAAGGCCAGCATGCCGACGATCGGCATCGCCGCCCAGCCGTTGCGCTGCAACTGCGCCATCAGCGCCACCGGGCGGATATGCGAGGGGTGACGCGCGAGGCGTCCGGCGGTGACCAGCACCAGGCCAAAAAAGCTCAACAACTCCAGAGCGTTGTCGCCGATACGGAAGACCTGCGCGCCGAAATGGTCGAGCCACTCCGCGATATTGAAATGGCGGTGCCGCCGGCGGGCGCGGGCCGGCTCCTTGGCGACCGCCTTTTCGACATGATGGAGCAGGGTAGCAAAGCCGGGCGGCACATTCTCCAGTGTGGCGTCCAGCGCGTTCGCCGCCCGGAGCAGCAGGAAGGCGCCGACCGTGTCCAGCCCTTCGATGCCGCCCAAGTCGAAGCGCACGCCGCCACCGGGCGCGGTTCCCAGTTCGGCCAGCGCGCGGTCCAGCGCGGTGGCGCTTTCGACGCGCCAATTGCCGTGCGCCGCCAGCACCATGCCGCCGTCACCCGTCTGCTTTTCGAGGAATGCCCCGCCGTCCGCCATATTGCCCAGTCTACCGATTCACGCGATTCCGACAATGCACCGCGACGGCGCGCGGTTCCACACCGTACTCTTCGCCAATTTGCCGCTTTTCTCGGTGGAAAGCTCGGTTACAGTGCGCGGGGAGAAATATGTCATGAATTTAAAGGATCATATTCGCGGGGTCCCTGATTTTCCGCGGCCCGGGATTTTATTTTACGATATTTCGACATTGCTGGCGCATGCCGAGGCATGGAAGACCACTGTCGAGTATTTGACCGAGATCTTGCGGCCTTATAAGCCGGAATTGCTGGTCGGCATCGAATCGCGTGGCTTCTTGGTGTCGGCGCCGCTCGCCTATTGCCTGGGCTGCGGCTTCGTCATGGTGCGCAAGAAGGGCAAGCTGCCCGGCTCGATCATTCCCCACACTTACGATCTCGAATATGGCAGCGACACCATCGAGATTCAGGCCGATGCGGTGCAACCGGGGCAGCGCATCGCGATCGTCGACGATCTGCTGGCGACCGGGGGCACTCTGTCGGCGGCCATCCGGCTGGTGCGGCTGGTCGGAGGCGACGTCGCGGCGGCGGCGTGCATCATCGAACTCGCCTTCCTCAAGGGCCGCGACCGGCTCGACGTGCCGTTCACCTCGGTCGTGAGTTATGATTCTTGATTTAGTCCCTCAGACGCCGGGCGCCACGCATCCGCGTGGCTTGGCTTCGCTCGCCGCTCCAATCCCTCGATCAGGAGATCGAGGCCGAACTCGAAGCGCGCGTCGGGATCGTTCGAGGTGAGATCGCCGGCCAACGCGACGCTGTTCGGATAGGTTGCCGCCGGCAAGGCCGCTAGCTGGCGGCGCAATCCCGCGAATACCACGCCCCGCTTCGCCCCCTTGGCCTGCGCGGCCGAGAGCGGTGCGGTTTGGAACAGCACGAAGCCGTTGACGTAATTCAGCAGCGTATAGATGCCGAAGGCGGCATCGCGGTTCGACAGGCCGCCGCGGCGCAGCACGCCGAGGATGATTTCCATCTGGCGCAACAGCGGCGGCCCGAGCACGAAGCGGCCGGCGGAGACGCGCTGCATATCCCGCTTGCTCATGAGGTGCCCGCGCATCTGGCGGGCGATGGCGCGTACATCCTCACGCCAATCGGCGCCGCGTACCGTCAGCGTGACCTCGTCGAGGAGGGCGCCGAACAGCCAATCCTCCAGCAGGTCCTTGTCGCGGACATGCCAATAGAGCGACGCCGCCCGCACGCCGAGTTCGCTCGCTACGGCGCGCATGGTCAGCGCGTCATAGCCGTCGCGCTCCAGCACCGCCTTCGCGGCGCCGACGATGGTGTCACGCGTCAGCGGCGCCGCGCGGGCGGGTTTCGGTTCGGAAATCTTCCTGGTCCGCGCCATCGCGCTTGTCGTCCCGCTTGCCAAATCTAACGTTGTTAGATTATCTTTCATCTAACGGTGTTAGGTAAAGGCGAATTCGCGAGATGAAGGAGGCTGCGACGATGGTGGATACCGTGATGGCGCGACCCGATTACGGCGTGGACGCCCCCGGCGTGGTGCGCGGATTGACCCTCGGCGGCATCGCCGCCTTGGTCCTGGCCGGCGCCGGCGCCTGGTGGCACGCGATTTGGCCCCAGACGATTTTCGGCCTGATCGGATTGGTGCTGCTACTCGAGGCGGCGCTGATGATGCGCAATGCCCGTGTCGGCAAGCTGCGGCACCGCGACCGCATTCTCGATCACGTTGAGTGGCGCGGCGACGAGACGGTGCTCGATGTCGGCACCGGCCGGGGCCTGCTCCTGGTCGGCGCGGCCAAGCGCTTGGACACCGGGCGCGGTGTCGGCCTCGATATTTGGAGCGGCAAGGATTTGAGCGACAACGGGATCGAGCGCACCGCCGCCAATCTCGCCGTCGAGGGTGTCGCGGCGCGGTGCGAACTGGCGACCGGCGCGGTCCAGAACATGACCTTTCCCGACGGCACGTTCGATGTCGTGGTGTCCAACCTTTGCCTGCACAATATTCGTGGCGCCGAGGTTCGGGCACAGGCGTGCAACCAGATCGCGCGGGTGTTGAAGCCCGGCGGTGTCGCGGTGATTTCCGATCTGATGTTCGTCTCGCGCCACGCCAAAACGTTCCGCGAGGCCGGCATGGCGGTGACGATGGACGGGCCTTATCTGCTGGGCGTGTTCCCGCCGCAGCGCATCGTCATCGCGAAGAAGCCCTTATAGCCCCAGCACATCCTTCATGCCGTAGAGGCCGGGCGGTTGGCCCCGGCCGAGCCACAGCGCGGCCGTAACCGCGCCCTTGGCGAAGATCTGGCGCGAGGCGGCGCGGTGGGTAAATTCAAGCCGCTCGCCCGCGCCGGCGAAGATGACGGTGTGGTCGCCCGCAATGTCTCCGCCCCGCAGCGCCGCGAAGCCGATCGTGCCCTGGCGCCGCGCGCCGGTGACGCCGTCGCGCCCCCGTTCGCTTTCGCTGGCGAGGTCGATCCCGCGCCCTAATGCGGCGGCCTGGCCCAGCGCCAAGGCGGTGCCGGACGGGGCATCGACCTTGTGATGGTGATGCATCTCGACGATCTCGATATCCCAATCGGAACCGAGCCGGCGCGCCGCATCCTCGACCAGCGCCAGCATCAGCGTGACGCCGAGACTGGTATTGGGCGGCCAGACGATCGGCACGATCGTCGCCGCGGTGCGCACCGCCTCGCCTTGCTCGGCACTGAGACCCGTGGTGCCCAGCAGCAATGGTTTGTTGTGCCGTGCCGCGAGGCGCGCGGACAGCACACCGGCCGCCGGCGTCGAGAAGTCGATCACGACATCGGCGGTCTGGAATAGCGTTTCGGGATCGTCGCCCGCCGCGACGCCGATGGCGCCAATCCCCGCCAGTTCGCCGAGGTCGCGCCCCAGCGCCGGATTGCTGGGGGCCTCGATGCCGGCAACGATTCGCGCGCCCGGCGTCGCCGCGATCTCCGCCACCAGCATGCGGCCCATCTTCCCGGCGCAGCCGGTGATGCCAATTCCAATCTCAGCCACGCTCGCGCCTCCGCGCCACCCGCTCTTTGCGTCCCGCGCCGAATCGCCCTAAATCAGCGTTATGGCACTGATCCGCTCCGTCGCGACGCTCGGCTCTTATACCATGATCAGCCGGGTGCTGGGTTTCGTGCGCGAGATATTGACCGCCGATTTTCTCGGCGCGAGCGCCGTCAGCGACGCGTTCTTCGTCGCCCTGCGCCTGCCCAACATGTTCCGCAGCCTGTTCGCCGAGGGCGCGTTCAGCATCGCCTTCGTGCCGATTTTCGCCGGCAAGGTGGCGACCGACGGCCGGGTCGAGGCCAAACGCTTCGCCGAGGAGGCGCTGGCCATCCTGCTGGTGGCGTTGCTGCTGTTTCTGCTGTTCGGCGAGGTGTGCGCGCCATGGATTCTCGACGTGATCGCGCCGGGCTTCCGCGCCGATCCCGCCAAATTCGCGCTGGCGCTCGATCTGACGCGCATCATGTTTCCCTATCTCGTGTTCATCTCGCTGGTGGCGCTGCAGGGCGGCATCCTGAATTCGCTGGAGCGGTTCGCGGCGGCGGCGGTGACGCCGGTGCTGCTGAACATTTTCCTGATCGGCGCGCTGGTCGGGGTGCGGCCGTTGACTGGCGAGGCGCTGGCCTGGGCGGTGACCGGGGCCGGGTTGGCGCAATTTCTGTGGCTGATGGCGTCGTGCGCCCGCGCCGGCATGGCGTTGTCGCTGCCGGTGCCGCGCCTCACCCCGGAATTGCGCCGGCTGCTGCGGATCATGGTGCCGGGGGTGTTCGGCGCCGGCGTCACTCAGATCAACCTCTTGGTCTCGACCGCGATCGCGTCGCTGCTGCCGACCGGCTCGGTCTCGTTCCTCAATTATGCCGACCGGCTCAACCAGTTGCCGCTGGCGGTGATCGGCATCGCGGTCGGCACGGCGATCCTGCCGACTTTATCGCGACAGGTGCGCACCGGCGACATCGCCGCCGCCAACGACACCCAGAATCGCGGCCTGGAGCTGGCCTTGTTGCTGACCCTGCCGGCGGCGATCGCGCTGGCGGTCGGGGCGCTGCCGATCCTGGCGGTGCTATTCGAGCATGGCCATTTCTCCGCCGCCGATGCGCGGGCGACCGCGCCGGCGCTGGCCGCCTACGCGCTGGGCCTGCCGGCCTTCGTGCTGATCAAGGTGATGGCGCCCGGCTTTTTCGCGCGCCATGACACGCGCACGCCGGTCATCATCGGCGCCGTCACTGTCGCCATCAATATCGCGCTGACCATTGGCCTCGGCCTCGGGACCGGCCTCGCCCATGTCGGGGTGGCGATGGCGACCAGCATTGCCGGCTGGGTCAATGCCGTGGGGCTGACCTGGGTGCTGATGCGGCGCGGCCATTTCACGCTCGATCCCGGCGCCCGGCGGCGTCTGCCGCGCCTGTTCGCGGCGGCGATCGCCACGGGCGTGGTGCTGGCAATCGTGGCGTGGCTCTTGCGCGGCGCGCTGGGCGGCGTGCTGGCGGTGCAAATCCTGGCGCTGGCGACGCTGGTCCTCGGCGGCATCGTGGTGTTCTTCGCGTTGGCGCTGGCGCTGTCGGGCATCGACCGCCGCGATCTGACGCGCCGGCTGCGACGGCGGACGGCTTAGTGGCGGGTTGACAAACGTATGTACAATCCAATATCCTTTTTCCAGGCTGGAAACATCGTCGGCTTCGATTGGGATGACGCCAACCGCGAGAAGTGCCGGAAACATGGAATTTCAATCGAGACCATTGAAGATTTGTTCGGAAAAGAGATCGACGTCAGGCCCGATGTGGCCCATTCGGGGACCGAGCAACGCTTCATGGCGGTTTCGACGGACGCTAAGAATCGTCCCATCTTTCTGGTTTTCACGCTGCGGCAGCGCGGGGACAGCATGCTGATACGCCCCATCAGCGCCCGCCACATGCATCGTCAGGAAATGGAACGCTATGAAAAAACAGCTCCCGATTCTAAAGACCGATGAAGAAGCCGAAGACTTCGTCGCCAATAGCGATCTTACGGAATACGACCTCTCCGGATTTCATCGGGTACGGTTCGAGTTTCAGCCGAAGGCCGAGCGCGTGAATATGCGGCTGCCGGGCAGCTTGCTGCGGGCGGTCAAGGCTAAAGCCAAGCAAGCCGGGATGCCCTATCAGCGTTTCATCAGGCAAACGCTGGAAGCCGCCGTTGAACCGCCGCCGGAAACGCGCCGCCAGCGTTCCGGTTCTTGACCCTCTCGCCGCGCACGGCGATAACAGGCGCATGCCGCGCATCTTCTCGGGCATTCAGCCCACCGGAAATCTTCACCTCGGCAACTATCTCGGTGCCATCCGCAACTGGGTGGCGCTGCAGGCCGATTATGAATGCATCTTCTGCATCGTCGATCTGCATGCGCTGACGCTGCCGCAGGACCCGGCCGAGCTGCGCAACGCGACGCGCGAGGTGACGGCGGCCTATATCGCGTCTGGCATCGACCCCGATCGCTGCATCATCTTCAATCAGAGCATGGTGCCGGCGCATGCCCAACTGGCGTGGCTGCTGGGCTGCCTGACGCCGCTCGGCTGGCTCAACCGCATGACGCAGTTCAAGGAGAAGGCCGGGAAGCATCGCGACGAGGCCGGGCTGGGGCTCTATGCCTATCCGGTGCTGATGGCGGCGGACATTCTCCTTTATCGCGCGACTCATGTCCCGGTGGGCGAGGATCAGAAGCAGCATCTGGAACTGTCGCGCGACATCGCCGGCACCTTCAATCACCGCTACAACACCAGCTTCTTCCCGTTGCCGGAGCCGCAGATTTTCGGCGCCGCGACGCGGGTCATGAGCCTGCGCGACGGCACCCGGAAAATGTCGAAATCGGACGAGTCCGATTATTCGCGCATCAACATGACCGACGATGCCGAGGCGATCGCGCTGAAAATCCGGCGCGCCAAGACCGACCCACAGCCGCTGCCCGCGACCGTGACGGATGCCGAGGCGCGCCCCGAGGCGGCCAATCTTCTGGGCATCTACGCGGCGCTGACCGACGAGCCGATCGAGGCGGTGGTCGCGCGCTTCGCCGGCCGCAACTTTTCCGACTTCAAGGCGGAGCTGGCCGAACGCGCTTCGGTGACGCTGGGCCGCATCGGCGGCGAGATGAAGCGCATGGTCGCCGATCCCGCCTATATCGACGGCATCCTGCGGCGCGGCGCCGAGCGCGCCAACCACATCGCCGATGAGAATTTGCGGCTGGTTTCCGATATGATGGGATTGTTGCGACCGTAAACAGCGGGGCGGAGGGGGACATGGCGGACGCTCAATTCAACGGCTCGGCTTCGGGTGGCGCCGCGAGCGGCGGTCCCGTGAAGATCATCTACGTGCTGTATCTGCTGGGCCTGATCATCGGCATCACGCCGATCATTGCGCTGGTAATGGCCTATATCTATCGCGATGGCGCGCCGGAATGGCTTTATAGCCATTATACCTTTCAGATACGCACTTTCTGGATCGGCCTGCTGTATGTCGTCATCGGCCTCGTTACCACGTTCATCCTCATCGGTTGGCTGGTCCTGCTGTTCTGGCTGGTCTGGTACCTGGTGCGCTGTATCAAGGGGCTGAAGCTCGCCGGCGAGCAGCGCGGCATTGATCATGCCCGGACCTGGTGGTTCTGATCCCTCCGCGATAAGACCGGCGGGCGCCGGCGCCGCTTGATTTAGCCGGCGACTCGCCCGTTATTGGGGCATGGACATCTACCTGCCCATTGTCGGCGAATCACAGAGCGTCGTCATCTTGCTGATCCTGGGCGGTGCCGTCGGCTTTCTGTCGGGTCTGTTCGGCGTCGGGGGCGGCTGGCTGATGACGCCGCTGCTGATCTTCATCGGTATTCCGCCGATCTTCGCCGTCGCCGCCTCGGCCAATCAACTGGTCGGCAGCTCCGTCACCGGCGCGCTGGCACAGTGGCGGCGCGGCAATATCGATCTGCAGATGGGACTGGTGATGCTGGCGGGCGGGCTGGTCGGCTCGGTGCTGGGGGTCTGGCTGTTCGCCGCGTTGCGCCGTGTCGGCCAGATCGAGATCGCGATCAACTTCGCCTATATCGTGATGCTAGGCAGTCTCGGCGCCTTCATGCTGTTCGAGAGCGGCCGTGCCATCCTGTTCCGAGCGCCGGCGGCCCGGCGCAAATTGCACCGGCATGGCTGGATCCACCGCCTGCCGCTGAAGATGCGGTTTCGCCGCTCGAAGCTCTATATCAGCGCCATCGCCCCGGCGGCGGTCGGCCTCGCGGGCGGGTTTCTGTCGGGGGTGCTAGGGGTCGGCGGCGGCTTCCTGATGGTCCCGGCGATGATCTATGTGCTGGACATGCCGACGGCGCTGGTGCCGGGCACCTCGCTGTTCCAGATCATCTTCGTCGCCGCCAGCGTCACCATCCTGCAATCGGTCGAAAACGGCACGGTCGATATCGTGTTGGCGATGATCCTGCTGCTGGGCGGCGTGGTCGGGGTGCAGGTCGGGCTGCGGGTCGGAACGCATCTGCGCGGCGAATATTTCCGCGCCCTCCTCGGGGTGCTGGTGGTGGCGGCCGCGGCTAAGCTGGCGGCCGACCTGACCATCACCCCCCATGATCTCTATTCGCTGGAGTTGCGGATGCCATGAGAGGCTTGCCGGCGGCGCTGGTGCTGATCGCCGCGAGCGTGTCGGCCGCAAGCCCGATCGCGGCGGCGG
>DATCDN010000137.1:0-35941 GCA_036510675.1 Allostellaceae bacterium | reverse complement strand
CCAACTCGCCACGCTCACTCTCGCTGAGTACGATCTTCACTGCTGGGCCGGGTGCCATCTCCGCCTCCAAATCAATCCGATAGGCAGAGTGAATCACGGCCCAATCAATGTGACTAGGAATTTCTGAGACGGGACACTAGGCCAAGGTGAACATCGGCACGTTCGGGCCATTGTCGGAGGGCTTCCACACCAAGGTTACCGGCTTGCCGATCTTCAAATCGTCGAGGCTGCAATCGACCAGATTGGTCAGCATCCGCGGCCCCTCTTCCAGCGTGACATAGGCGATGGCGAACGGCTCCGGCACGCGGCGCATCACGCTGTAGGAATAGATGGTGCCCTTGCCCGACGCCGCGAGCCATTCGGTGCGGTCGCTGTGACAGAACGGACAGATCGAGCGTGGGTAATAATGCAGCTCGCCGCAGGCGAGGCATTTCTTCATCAGCAATTGGCCCGTGGCGGCGGCGTCCCAGAAATGCTTGGTCTCAGGATTGATCGCGGGGGCGGTGATCTTGCGCTCGGCCATTATTCGCGCTCCATGATGAGGGTGGCGCTGCCATGGCGCGTGCCCAGCGAGCCGCCCGTGCCATGCGCCAGCGCGATGTCGCAGTTCGCGACCTGAACCTTGGGATGTGCCTCGCCGCGCAATTGGCGGACCGCCTCCAGCACCTTGGTCATGCCGCCGCGATTGCCCGGATGGTTGTTGCACAGCCCGCCGCCATCGGTGTTGAAGGGCAGCTTGCCGACGCCCGAGATCAGATTGCCGTCGGCGACGAATCTGCCGCCCTGTCCCTTCTCGCAAAAGCCTAGATCCTCGAGCGTCATCAGCACCGTGATGGTGAAGCTGTCATAGATCGAGGCGTATTTGATGTCGGCGGGCGTGACCCCAGCCTCGGCGAAGGCGATCGGTCCCGAGACCCGCGCGCCGGAATAGGTCAGATCGACCTTGCCGCCCATCTGGTTCTTGGAAAACTCGCCGGCGCCAAGGATTTTGACGGGCGGCCGTTTCAGGCTCTTCGCGATCTCGGGACTGACGACGACAACCGCGCCGCCGCCATCGCTGATGACGCAGCAATCGAGCCGGTGCAGCGGATCGGCGACCACTGGCGAATTCAGCACATCCGCCACCGTCACGACGTCGCGCAGCATGGCGTTGGGATTGTGCTGGGCGTGATGCGAGGCCGCCACCTTGATCCAGGCGAGCTGCTCGCTGGTGGTGCCGAACTCATACATGTGGCGCATCGCGCACATGGCGTAGAGATTGAGCACGACGCCGCCATAGGGCGCCTCGAAACCCTGCTCCGGAAAGAGATCGGGACGAGCCGCCATGCCACGCATCTGCCCGCCCTCGGCGCGCGGCCGGCCCGCGAGCGTCACCAGCGCGACATGGCACTTGCCTGCGGCGATCGCCTCCGCCGCGTGGGCGACGTGGATGACGTAGGACGAGCCGCCGGTCTCGGTCGAATCGATATGCTTGGGCCGGATGCCGAGATAATCGATCATCGAGAGCGCGCCGAACCCCGGTGCGTCGCCGGCGCAGAAATAGCCGTCGATATCCTGATGCGTCAGGCCGGCATCCTCCAGCGCGCCCTTCGCCACCTCGGCATGAAGCTGCGGCAGCGATTTGTCGACCGCGTTGCGCGTCGGATGCTCGTAGATGCCACCGATATAGGCCCTGCCTTTGATGCTCATCGTGTTTCCCTACCTCACCACAATCACGTCATCGTCGGGCGTCGCGGCATAGAGCCGCGCCACCAGCGCCGCGCGGCGCGCCAGCGTCGCCGCCTGATTGACATAGCCCTTGTCGGTGATCTCGTTCGCCTCGACCGACGGCGACTCCGCCATCAGGATGGCGCGCGCGATCCGCGTCGAGGAGCCGGTATTCTTGGCGTTGTGCCGCGCCAGCGCGGCGCGCAGCGCCGCCACCACGGGCGGCGCGCGCACCAGATCGGCGGGCGACGCACCCTGCCCCGCCTTGCCCAGCAAGTCCCGACAAGCCGCGAGACTGGGCCAGGCGAGCGCGCCGACAAAATCGCGATCGTGGCCGGTGATGACGACGTCGCGCAGCAGCGGTGAAGCAGCATCGAGTACCGCCAGGCGCAGCGGCCCGGTCGCTACCCAGGTCGCGGTCAGCAGCTTGAAATCCTCGGTGGCGCGGCCGGTGAAGCGCAGGCCCTTGGCGGGATCGTCCTCATCGAAGAACCGCGCGGTGTCGCCGATCCTGTAGAAATTTTCCTCGTCGAACGCCGCCGCCGTGAGGTCGGGCCGCTTCAGATAGCCGGGCGTGACATGCGGGCCGCGCACGCGCAGCTCGTAGCGCCCTTCCGCCGCCGGCACCATCTTGATCTCGCAGGCGGGGATCGGCAGCCCGATATTGCCGGAGCCCTCGATCGCCCACCACAGCGAGGTCGCGCCCGGCGCCGTCTCGGTGCTGCCCCACCCGCACAGGAACGGTATCCGCATGCCGGTGGTCCTGACGGCGAGCTTTTGGAAACGGTGGAACACTTCGTCGGGCAGGCTGGCACCACCATAGCCGAGCGCGGTCAGGCGCTTGAAAAACGCCTCGCGCAAATCGTCATCGGCCTCCAGCGCGTCCGCCAGCATCGCGAATGCGGCGGGCGCCGTCGAAAACGCGGTCGGCATTACCTCACGCAGATTGGCGATGGTCTTGTCATATTGGCCCGGCAGCGGCCGGCCATCGTCGATATACATGGTGCCGCCGAGCCGCATGATGCGATTGAAGGCAGCGTTACCGGCCATGGTGTGATTCCACGGCATCCAGTCGAGCGCGACCGGCGGCTCGTCCTCGTCGGCCGGGCGCAGCGCCGCCGACATCTGCTGGTTGGCGCACAGCATGCGCTGGGTGTTGATGACGCCCTTGGGCTGGCCGGTCGAGCCGGATGTGAACAAAATCTTCGCCACCGTGTCGGGCGTCACGGACGCATAGGCGGCCTCGACCGAGGCGGTCGGGCGCGTCGCGATCAGCGCGGCGAACATCGTGGCGGGGCGATCGTTGGGCGGCTCGTCGACCACGACCAATTCCACGCCGTCGAGGTCGAGCGCCGCCAGCGCACGGGCATAGCGCGCGCCGCTTTCGACGAAGATCATTGCCGGCCGCACCAGATCGAACACGAATTTGAGCTTGGCGTGGTCGGTGCTGACCAGCGAATAGGCCGGCGAGACGGGAGCGACCGGCACGCCGACGGTCAGCGCGCCGAGGCTCATCGCGGCATGCGCCAGCGAATTGGCCGAGAGAATCATCAGCGCCCGGTCGGGACCGAGACCACGATCCACCAGCGCCTGGCCGATGGCGTCGGCCTGGCGCCGCATCTCGGCATATTTTATATGCTGCCATTCACCATCCGGGCCGCGCTGCGCGAGGAAGGTGCGCCCCGGCGCCTCTTCCGCCCAGCGCCGCGCATAGGCCGCGACGTTGGCGGGGTAATCGCCCATCGGATAGGGGCAGCGCAGAATGATGGTGCCGTCGTCGCGCCGCTCGACATCGACCGCCGGGGGCACCGATTTCAACGGCCGGAACGGCGGCGCCGCGCTGGTTGCGGGGGTGCTCATTTCTCGGGCAGATAGCGCGAGATCACGGTTTCCTTGGCGGTGATGAATTCGAGCAGCACCGGCACGCCCTTCTGGGTCTGCTCGATGCCGCGCTTGATCGCCGGGATGATGTCGGCGGGCTGGGTCACCCGCTCGCCATAGCCGCCAAAGGCGCGCGCCATCGCGGCATAGTCGCCCGAGATGTCGGTGGAGCGATATTTCTTGGTCGAGATCGGCATCACCGCCAGCTCGATCGCCATCGAGAAATTGTTGAGGAGGATCGACATGATCGGAATCCGCTCGCGCACCGCGGTCTCGAAATCCATGCCGGTGAAGCCGATGGCGGCATCGCCCCAGACATTGATGCACAGCTTGTCGGGATGGACCAGCTTCGCCCCCATGGCGAGGCCGAGGCCATAGCCGAGCTGAGTCGTCTTGCCCCAGCCGATATAGGAGAGCGGCGTCGTCGTCTGCCAGAACGGCGAGAGCTGATCGCGCGGGCTGCCGGCATCGTGGGTGATGATGGTGTTGGCGACATCGACCGTGTGCAGCAAATCCCAGATGACGCGATAGGGCGACAGCGGCGCCTCGTTATGGGTCAGCTTGGGCATCCATTCTTTGAGCCAGGCCGCGCGCATTTCGGCGATTTCGCTGGCCACCTTCGAGGCGTCGCGCGGCTTCTTCTCGGTCTTGCCGAGTTCCGCCAGCAACGCATCAAGAGTCAGCCCGGCATCGCCGATCAGCCCGATGGTCGCATAGATGTCCTTATTGAGGTGGTTGGGATCGAGCGTGGCATGGATGAATTTCTTGTCCTTGCCCTTCGGCATCGGCACGCCGAACGCGGTCTCGGTGAAGCTGCAGCCGACGCCGAAAATCACATCGGCGCGGTCGAGCCAATGCCGCACCGGCTTCGGCACCGCGACGCCGCCCGAGCCGAGCGACAGCTTATGATCCTCGGGAAAACTGCTCTTGCCTTCGAGACTGGTGCACACCGGAATCGCCAATAGCTCGGCAAGCTGTTTCAGTTGCGGCCATGCCTTGGCCCAATGCACGCCCTGTCCGGCATAGATCACCGGCGATTTGGCATTCGCGAGTAGTTTCGCCGCCGCCTGCACCGACGCCGCGTCGGGCGCGGACTTGGTGACGACGACCGGCTGGTAGTCGAACTCGCCCTCGATCTCGGCATTCCACAGATCGGCCGGCACTTCGACGATGGCCGGGCCGCCGCGGCCGTTGCGCAGCGCGGAGAAAGCGCGGCGCATGATATTGGCGATTTCGTTCGGCAAGGTCACCGGCTCGGCGAGCTTGGAAATGCCGCGCATCTCGCGCGTCGCGTTGTAATTGGCGCCGATATGGGCGGAGCGGCGCGGATAGCCGCCCGGCACTACCAGGATCGGGATCGATTCACTGAACGCTTGCGCGACGCCGCCATAGGCGTTTTCCGTGCCGGGCCCATGCTGCATGCAGAAGGCGCCGAGCTTGTCGCCCGAGGTCAGGCGCGAAATCGCGTCGGCCATGTGCAGGCCGATGCGCTCCTGCCGCACGATGATCGGGCGAATGTCGATCGCCGCCGCATATTCGATGAGATGGTTGACGGGATAGGCGGTCAAAATCTCGACGCCCTCGCGCTTCATGATCTCCGCGATCGCTTCGCCGACTTTCATGGGATACTCCTAGTTTCAAGTTGTCAGTTATCAGTTGTCAGTAAGAACTCCCTGACAACTGATAACTGTAGACTGCTAACTCCCCTCACGTCGCCGGACCCCGTTCCATCGAATAGGGCTGCCAGCGGCGGAGGTCGCCCTTTTCCAGCACCGAAGGATTGACCGGGCTGCGCGGCCACATGCCTTGCAGGGCCAGCGCGATTTCCTGGCCGACGCGGCGCCGCCGCGCCGGGTCGAACCGCGCCGAGGCCGAGGCGACATGCGGCGTCAGAATGACATTATCCATGGTCAGCAGCGGATTGTCCGGCTTGGGCGGCTCGACCTCGAGCACGTCGAGACCGGCGCCGGCGATCCAGCCTTCCCGCAGCGCCTTGATCAGCGCCGCCTCGTCCACCGTCGGGCCGCGGCCCGTGTTGATGAAGATCGCGCCCGGCTTCATCATGCGGAAGTGCTTTTCGGTCAGCATGTGATACGCGTCGGCGGTCGCCGGCGCGTGCATCGAGACGAAATCGGATTGCGTCAGCACTTCCTCCAAGGTCGCCGGCCGCACGCCATAGGGCGACATCACCAGTTCCTCGATATAGGGGTCGTACGCCATCATGGTGAAGCCGAACGCCTTGGCGCGCATCGCGGTGGCGCGCGCCACATGGCCGAAGGCGATGAAGCCCAGGGTCAGGCCCATCAGGCGGGGCTGGTTCAGCCCCGGACGGCCTTCGCGCCAGCGCCCGTCACGCACCATCTTGTCCTGCACCAGGAGGCGCCGGAAGCTCGACAGCAGCAACATCATCGCATGGTCGGCGACTTCCTCGATGAAGGTGTCGGGGATGTTGGTAACGGGGATGCCCTTCGCCGTGGCGGCGGCGACATCGACATAGTCGGAGCCGACGGTGCCCAGCGCGATGATCCGAGCCTTCTCCAGCCCGTCGATCATGCGCTTGGTGAAGTTGCGGCCCTTGGCATAGACCGCGTCGGCGTCATGCGCATTGGCGATGAATTCGTTTTCCGACGAGGCGTCGATCTCGACGATTTCGGTATCGAGCGCCGCCAACGCCTCGTTCTCGAAATTATAGTCGCCGGCGACCACCGCGAAACTCTGCCCCTTCGGCGTCACCACCTTGAACTTGGCCATCCAAACTCCTCCCGCGATTCTTGGCCCGATTCATTAGGGGTATCGCGAGACTTGTCAAATGCCGGTGTCACATACCCTCCCTCTCGCCGGACGCGGCGAGAATGGCTACAATGAAACCATGAACCGCAATAGGGCGATTGCAGCGTTACGACAACAGGCTGAGGCCGTAAAGGCGTTTGGCGCGACCTCGCTTTATCTTTTTGGCTCGACCGCGCGCAATCAGGCGACGCCGGCCAGCGATCTCGACCTTTTTATCGAGTACGATCCACACAGCCATTTTTCGCTCGTCGAATTGGTGGGGATCAAACAGCATCTGGAAAATCGTCTCCGGGTCACTGTCGATCTGACGACACGCGACAGCCTGGATCCGCTGCTCAGAAGCCGGATCGAAGCGTCGGCGGAACAAATCTTTTGACGGAGCATCTCGTTCGACCGGCGCTTCACGCCATTCTCGATGCCATTGAAGGAATCGAGGCCGCAACACGAAGCAAGACGATCGACGATTTCGATACCGATTGGCTTTTGCGCCATGGGGTACAACGCGGTATCGAAATCATTTCCGAGGCAGCGCGGCGCATACCATCGGAGCTTCAGGCGACTCAGCCCCAGATTCCGTGGTCACAGATCATGGGCATCGGGAATATGCTACGACATGAGTATCATCGGATTTCCGACACAGTTGTCTGGAACGTCGTCGAAAAATATTTGCCGGCGTTGAAGATTGCCGTCTCTGCGATCGACACAACCATCCAAGAATAAACTAATTCCATTCCTCCGCCGAGGCGCCGGCCAGGGCGCGGACGCGGGCCTCGTCCTGGGCGAAATCCGCGGCGCTGCCGGCATAGACGATATGGCCGTCATCGAGGACATAGGCGCGGTCCGCGATCGCGACGGCGGCGCGGACATTCTGTTCGACCAGCAGGACCGAGATGCCTTCGGCCCGGGCGCGCGTCACCACTTTAAACACTTCCTGGACGATCAGCGGCGCCAACCCCTGCGACGGCTCGTCGAGAATGATCAGCCGCGGGTTGAGCAGCAACGCCCGTGCGATCGCCAGCATTTCCTGCTCGCCGCCGGAAAGCTGGCGCCCCTGATTGCTTTTGCGCTGGGCCAGGCGGGGAAACAGCTCATAGACGCGGGCGATGGTCCAGGGGCCCGGGCGCTCGCGCGGCACCTTGAGATTTTCCTCGACCGTGAGATTGGAAAAAATACGCCGGCCCTCGGGGACATAACCGACGCCCAGCCCGGCGATGCGATAGGGCGGCCAGTCGGTGGTGGCCTGGCCGAAGATCCGCACCGCGCCCTCGCGCGCCCGGGTCAGGCCGACGAGGCTGCGCAGCGTCGTGGATTTGCCGGCGCCGTTGCGGCCGAGCAGGGTCACGATCTCGCCCTCGTTCACCTCCAGCCCGACACCGTGCAGGATGTGGCTCTTGCCGTAATAGGTATGCAGGCCCTCGGCCGCCAGCGCGACGCCGCTCATGCCGCCTGGCCGAGATAGGCGGTCTGCACCGCCTCGTTGGCGGCGATTTCGGCGGGCGTGCCCTCGGCCAGCACCGCGCCTTCGGCCAGCACCATGATCCGGTCGGCAAGATGGAATACGACCCGCATATCATGCTCGATCAGCACGATCGTCAGCTTCTGATCGCGGTGCAGCTTGCGGATCAACTGGGTGATGTCATAGGTCTCCTGATCGCCCATGCCGGCGGTCGGCTCGTCCAGCAGCAGAAGTTTCGGCTTCAAGGCCAGCGCCATCATGATTTCGGTGGCGCGCTGATCGCCATGGCTCAGCTCGCCCACCCGCCGGTTCGCCATTGGCGCGAGATTGCTGATGCCGAGGAGGTCAGTCACGCGCGCATCGATGTCGGTCCGCGCGTCGCGACGCAGGAAGGGGCGCAGGCGATAGCCGGAGGCCACCTCGACCGCGATGCGCAGATTGTCGCGCACCGACAGTTCGGGGAAGACTTCCGTCACCTGAAACGTGCGGGCGATGCCGCGCCACACCCGGCGCGCCGGCAACAGGCCCGTGATGTCGTCGCCGTCGAAGATGATGCGGCCCGCGCTGGGCCGGAAAAAGCCGGTGATCATGTTGAAGAAGGTGGTCTTGCCGGCGCCGTTGGGACCGATCACGGCGCGCAGCTCGCCATGCTCGACCTTCATGGTGACGCCGTTGACGGCGACGAGACTGCCGAAGTGCCGCGAGACGTTTCGTACTTCGAGGAGACTCATGGCGCCGACCGTCGGCGCAGCACGCCCATGACGCCGCGCGGGAAGAACAGCACCACCAGCACGAAGAATAGGCCGATGAACGACATCCAGTTCTCGGTCTGGCTGGAGATGTAATCTTGCAGCACCACATAGACGGCAGCGCCGATCAGCGGCCCCCAGAAGCTGCGCATGCCGCCCAGCACCGCCATGATGACGAAATCGCCGGACTGATCCCAGCGCAGATCGTGCGGGTCGGCGAAACTGTTAAGGAGGGCATAGAGCGTGCCGGCGAGACTGACGAACAGGCATGAGATCACCCAGGACAGCCAGATGTGCCGGTCGATGGGAATGCCGAGGAAGCGGGCGCGCCGCTCATTCTCGCGGATCGCCAGCAAGGTGCGGCCGAAGGGCGAGCGCAGCAGCGCCGCCATGATCAGCACCGCCGCCGCGAACCAGAACAGGCACCAGTAATAGAGCGCATTGTCGCTGCCGAGGAGGTCGATGCGGACGAAGCCGAGATCGACCGGCTGACGCCGCCAGCCGCTGAGCCCGTCATCGCCGCCGGTGACGGCGTTCCAGCGATAGGCGATGAAATAAAACACCTGCCCGAATGCGATCGTGACCATGGCGAAATAGATGCCGCGCAGCCGCACGATCAGCGCGCCCAGCAACATCGCGGCGAGGGTGCCGGCGATGACGCCGACCGCCATGCCGGCGAGCGTGCTCGGCACCAGATATTTGATCGTCATGCCTAGCCCATAGGCGCCGAGGCCGAAATAGGCCGCGTGGCCGAACGACAGCACGCCGGTAAAGCCGAGCAGGAAATTCAGCGACATCGCCGCCAGCGCCAGCACCACGATGCGGGTGCCCAGCGCGGTATAGCCGTCGACCCAGTCGAGCCAGAACGGCATGGTCAGCAGCAGCAGCCATACCAGCGCGTGAGCGGCGCGGCGATCGACCTGCATGGTCAGAAGCGGCCTTCTTCGCCCAGCAGGCCGCGCGGCCGCACCAGCAGCACGAGGCCCATCATGACATAGATCACCGCCTCGCTGGCCGAAGGGAAAAACACCGCGGTAAGACCCGACGCGACGCCGATCAGCAGGCCGCCCAGCAGCGTGCCAGGCAGGCTGCCGAGACCGCCGATGATGATGGCAACGAAGCTGGGCATGATCAGCGTGCTGCCGATGGTCGGCTGCAGCCCCAGCATGCCGGCGGCAAGCACGCCCGCGAGGCCAGCCAGAAAAATCCCGAGGCCGAAATTGAGATTGCGCAGCACCCGGACATTGACGCCCAGTACCGACACCATTTCGAGATCGAGCGTGCCGGCGCGAATCCGCATGCCGAGCCGCGTATAGCCCAAGATCAGGAACAACGCCGCCACCACCACGACCACCAGCAGCACCATGAACAGGCGATAGCCGGTCAGGAAAAAGAATTCGTTGCTGAGCGGGGACTGCATCCAGCCCGGCACTGAGAATGGCAGGGTCGCCGCGCCCCAGAGATAGCGCGTGCCATCCTCCAGGATGAAGGCCAAGCCGAAGGTCAGCAGCAGGCCATAGAGCGGATCGCGGCCATAAAGCCGACTGATCAGCATCCGCTCGACCGCGATGCCGAGCAGCGCCGTCACCAGCGGTGCCACGATCAGCGCCCCCCAAAAGCCGATATAGGGCATCAGGGTGAAGGCGAGATAGGCGCCGATGGCGAGGAACCCGCCATGCGCGAAATTAATGACGCCGGAAAGGTTCAGGATCAGCGACAGGCCCAGCGCCATCAGCGCATAAAACGCGCCGATGATCAGCCCGTTGAAGAGATTGAAGAGGATAAGCTGGGTCATGGATGCCAAATGTCGTGCGTGCCGCGAGACGCGCGCAATGCGCGCTCCTCGGCATGAGGAATATTTCTCATATCCTAAATTTGGCCCTCAGCCCGAGGAGCCGGCGAAGCCGGCGTCTCGAAGGCCGCACGATTCCAACCGCGAATCAGGTCGGCCACTTCACATGGCACCCGGTTTCCGCGACGGACAGCGCCGCCTCGTCGCCCTTGACCAGTTTGTCGACGACGAACAAATCTTCCGGGTCCTTCGCGCCCTTCGCGACGGCATGTCCGACATAGAGCGTCGGCATCAACTGATGATCGCCGGCGCGGTAATAGGTCTTGTTCGGCATCAGCGCGATTTCCGGCGGCAGCGCGAAGCCTTCGAGCGCCTTCGCCATCTTTACCGCGTCGAGGGATTTGGTCTCGTTGGCAATCAGCGCGCAGGTCCAGGTCGAGGCATAGCCGAACCAATGCCGCGCGGTCGGCACCTTGCCCCCGGTGCGCTTGCGGATGGCCGCGATGAATTCCGGCAGACCCTTGATGTTCGGCTGGTTCCAGTACCATTCGAACACCCAGGTGCCGATCCGCGCCTCGGGCGGCAGGCCGTTCAGCACTTCAAGCTCCTGCTGCGCGCCCGCGATGTGAAAGCGCTTGTCGAGGCCGAATTGCACCGCCTGTTTCAACGAATTGACGGCGTCCTGCCCGGCGGTGAGAAAGATGATAACGTCGGGATTGGTCGATTGAGCCTTGATCAGGAAGGACGAATAGTCAGTGGCGCCAAGCGGCGCCAGCGAGGCGCCGAGCTCGGTGCCGCCATTGGCCTTGAGGTACGCCTCGAACCCTTGCTGCAGTGTGTGGCCGAAGGCGTAGTCGGGCGTAATGAAGTACCATTTCTTGCCGTATTTGCCGGCAAGGGTAGAGGCCACCGAATTGGTCTCCATGCGCGTCGTGTTGCAGACGCGGAACACGTTCCAATGACAATCGGTGCCGGTGACCGCGTCGGTGTGGCCGCCCGTGACGATGTGCAGTGTGCGCAGCTCGTTCGAGACCTCGCCCATCGCCATCGACATCGCCGAATTGACGTTGCCCAGAAGGAAATTGACCTTGTCGCGCTGAATGAGCTTGCGGGCCTTTTGCACCGCGGTGCCGGTATCGGCGCTGGTCGAATCCTCCGACAGCAATTCGACCTTGCGGCCCAGAATGCCGCCCTTGGCGTTGATTTCCTCGACCGCCAACTGGCAGCCGGTCTGCTCGTTCTTGCCCAGTTCGGCATAGGTTCCGGTGAAGGTATCGTCGAGGCCGATCTTCACATTGTCGGCGGCGCGCGCCGAAATGGCGAACGGCGCCGCCAACTGCGCGACGCCGGCCACCGCCGCAGCCTTGATAACCGTGCGCCGGTCGAGCATGCCACCAATTTTATCGGACATCGCAACCTCCCCAAGAGTTTGGTATTATTGCGCCGGAGCCTAAGCGGCGGAAACGAAGAGGGCAAGCACCGAACCGGCGGTCTCGCGAGATCGTGTGCCGGTCAGCGTTCCGCCGCCTCGCGAACATCGGGAAGCGCGCGCAATTGACCGAGGATTTCGGCGATATCCGTCGTCGAAAGCCGCGTGATGGTGATCAGAATATCGTCGAACTCGGTATCCTCGGCGCGCGACGAGACGTACCGCGTGATGCGGCGGGAACGATATCCCAGCGCCTGGTTGAGCGCCTCGATCGAGAGCTTGCCGTGATCGGCACGCACACGGATTTCATGCGTCTGGCTGCGTTTCCGGAACCATTCTTCCAGCGGCTTGATGCCGGCGAGGATGACCAGAATGACGACGGTCGCCGCCGTCGCCTCGACGTAAAGGCCGCTGCCGACCGCCAGGCCGACGGCCGCGACCGTCCACAGGCTGGCGGCGGTCGTCAGCCCGCGCACCACGTCGCCGCGCAGCAGGATCGACCCGGCCCCCAGGAAGCCGATGCCGGACACGACCTGCGCCGCGATGCGCGAGGGATCGAGAATCACATTCTTGGTGCCGAGAATGTCGGCAAAGCCGAATGCCGACACGATCATGAAGAGACACGATCCCACGCACACCAGCATGTGCGTGCGCAGACCCGCCGCCCACACCAGCCGTTCCCGCTCGGCACCGATCAGGCTGCCAAGCGCCGCCGCAATCAACAGCCGGACAACCAGTTCCCAATCCGGCAACATGGGCGGCTACCGTCGGCTACGCCGCCGATTTGTAGTCGGCGAAGCCCTTGCCTTCCGCGACCAGTTTCTCAATCAGCGGTGCCGGCTTGAAGACATCGCCGTGTTTCTTTTGCAGTTCCAGCATGCGGTCGCGGATTTTCTTGAGGCCGACCAGATCGGCGTAGAACATCGGCCCGCCGCGCCATAGCGGCCAGCCATAGCCATAGACCCAGATGACGTCGATGTCGGAGGCGCGTAGCGCCATGCCCTCGTCGAGGATCTTCGCCGCCTCGTTGATCATCGGATAGACGAGGCGCTCGAATGCCTCCTCGTCGGGAATGGCGCGGCGCTCGACGCCCTCGCGCCGCGAGGCTTTCTTAATGATCTCCTCGACCTCGGGATCAGGCAGCGGTGCGCGGCTGCCGGGCTCGTAATGATAGAAGCCCTTGCCCGCCTTCTGGCCGAAGCGGCCGCGCGCGGCAAGGCTATCGCCGATGAAATTCTTGGCGCCGGTCTCCTGGCGCCGCCGCCATCCCAGCTCGATGCCGCCGCCCATGTCGGTCACGGCATAGGGCCCCATCGGAAAGCCGAATTCGACCAGCACCTTGTCGATCTGCTGCGGCAGCGCCCCTTCGATCAGCAGCCGTTCCGACTGCATGCCGCGCGCCCGCATGATCCGATTGCCGACGAACCCATCGCAGACGCCGACCAGCGCCGCGACCTTATTAATTTTGCGCGCGACCGCCATGGCGCTCGCCACCACCCAGTCCGCCGTCTTGGCGGCCCGCACCACCTCAAGCAGGCGCATGACATTGGCGGGGCTGAAGAAATGCAGCCCGATTACCGCCTCCGGCCGACTGGTCACGGCGGCGATTTCGTCGATGTTCAGCGCCGAGGTATTGGTGCCGAGGATAGCGCCTTGCTTGGCGAGTTTGTCGAGCTTGCCGAAGATTTCCTTCTTGAGGCCCATATTCTCATAGACCGCCTCGATGATCAGGTCGGCATCGGCGACGTCAAAGGTGAGGCTGGGCCGGATCAGCGCCATCCGCCGATCGATGTCCGCCGGGGTCAGGCCGCCCCGTGCGGCGCTGTTCTCGTAGTTGCGGCGGATCACGCCGAGGCCGCGATCGAGATTCTTCTGGTCCTGCTCGATCAGGGTCACCGGAATGCCGGCATTCGCGAAATTCATCGCGATGCCGCCGCCCATGGTGCCAGCGCCGATGATGGCGCAGAGCTTGATCTCGATGGGCTTGGCGTCCGGCGACAGGCCGGGAATTTTCGCCGCCTCGCGCTCGGCGAAAAAGAAATAGCGCTGGGCCTTCGACTGGTCCGAGTTCATCAGCTCGGTAAAGAGGCGCCGTTCCTCCGCGATACCCTGGTCGAACGGCAGGTTCACCGCCGCTTCCAGCGTCTTCATGATGTGATTGGGCGCCATCTGGCCGCGCCAGCGCCGGCCATGGGTCTTGCGGAACTCGTCGAAGATTCCGGGATTGGCGCGCGCCGCCACCATCTTTTCGTCACGGTCGCGCACCAGCGGCGGTTTGCCGCCCTTGGCGGCGGCCTGTGCCGCGAACGAAACGGAGCCGGCGCGCAAATCGCCGGACACGATCTCGTCGATCAGGCCACTCGCCGATGCTTCCGCGGCGCCAATCATGTCGCCGGTGGTGATCATCGCCATTGCCTTTTCGATACCCACGAGACGCGGCAGGCGTTGCGTGCCGCCGCCGCCCGGCAACAGGCCCAGCTTCACCTCGGGCAGGCCGAAGCGCGCCGAGGCCACCGCCACGCGATAGTGGCAGGTCAGCGCCAGCTCCAGCCCGCCACCCAGCGCCGTGCCATGAATCGCGGCGACGATCGGCTTCGGGCTGCCCTCGATCGCGTCGAAGATTTCGTTGAGGTCGGGCAGGCGGGGCGGCTTGCCGAATTCGCTGATATCGGCGCCCGCGACGAAGGTGCGGCCGGCGCAGATCAGCACGATGGCGGTCACCGCCACGTCGGCCGTGGCCTCTTTAAGGGCCGCCAGCAGCCCGACGCGCAAGCCATGGCTCAGCGCATTCACGGGCGGATTATTGGCGGTGACGACAGCGACCGAACCCTCACGGTCGAGGCTGACGAAATCGTTGATCTGGGTCATGACGCTTCCCCTTTTTGGTGACCGGCCGACAGATAGCACGGCACGCGGCGAGGCTCGACAAAATCCTGGAAGCGTGGTCCGCTTCCCGCCGAATAAATGAGAGGCGGCGATGCGGCAATTCGCGAATCTGGAAGAGCTGAAGGGCGCGGTCGGCCAGGTGCTGGGCGAAGGCGAATGGTTTACGGTGACGCAGGAGACCATCGACAAATTCGCCGAGGCGACCGGGGATTTTCAATATATCCACGTCGATCCGGAACGGGCGAAATCCGGGCCGTTCGGCGCCACAGTGGCGCATGGATTCCTAACCTTGTCGCTGGTGCCGCGCCTGGGCCAGACCGTCTATAAGGTCGGCGGCATCGCCACCGGTATCAATTACGGCTCTAACCGGGTGCGCTTCATCGAACCGGTCCGCGTCAACAGCCGCATTCGCGCGCGGGTGAAGCTGCTGGCGGTCGATCCCTACCCGCCCGGCATGCGCATCACCACGGAATCGACGATCCAGATCGAAGGCGCCGCCAAGCCCGCCCTGGTCGCGGAAATCATCGCCCTGATGCTTCCGGGATAGGCAGGCGTCCGGTTTGCCGGGCACATTAATAAAAAAACAATAGGTGAACCGAATACTGGCGGTATGCGGAAAAGGCCCGTAACCGAGGCAGTCGTTGAACCGTGAAATACAATCACTGACCGCGTTGCGCGGCATCGCCGCGATGGGCGTGCTTGCCTTTCACGCCGGCGCGCCGATGCCCGGCTATCTCTGCGTCGATCTGTTCTTCATGCTGAGCGGCTTCGTTCTCATGCATGCCTATGGCGAGCGCTTCGCCACTTCGGTGTCCGGCACCGGCTATCGGACGTTTCTCCGGGCGCGGCTGGCCCGGATTTATCCCGTGCATCTTCTGACGATTTTATTGCTGCTGCCGCTCTATGGGCACGGGCCGAGCTTTTCCGGTCTGGCGCTCGTCCACAACCTGCTGCTGACACAGGCACCCTGGTACGGTGCGAGTTGGAATGTCGGCGCCTGGTCGATCAGCGCCGAATGGCACGCCTATTTAATTTTCCCCTTTCTGGCCGTGATGATCGGCGCCAGGAGCCGGATCGCGACGATCGGCATCGGGTTTCTGTGCCTGGGCATCGTAAGCGTGGCCGTTTCAGTGGCCGGAAGCGCGAATATCGCCTACACGCCCGCCGTATTCCTGCGTTGCTTGCCCGAATTCATCATCGGCATGGTCCTGTATCGTCTCTATCGGCAGGATTGGCTGTTTCCGCTGCTGCGTCGAGACCGGAGCTTTCTTGCCGCGGCGGCCGCGGTTGCGGTATTGGGATGCGTCAAGGGAACCGACACCGCGATCCTGTGGATATTTCCGATCCTGCTCATCGCCGCCGCCGCAAACCAGTCGCGCGGGTCGCGCATCCTCAACAGCCGGCCGTTACGATATCTCGGCAAGATTTCCTATTCGCTCTACATGGTGCAGATGCTGTCGCAGTTCGTATTCCTCGAATTTTTGCCTAATCTCAACCCCATCGCCCGCGCGGCCGCTCTTATTGCCTTGTCGTTCGCGATGGCGATCCCGATCTCGCGCTTTGTCGAGTACCCCGCCCGCGACTGGTTGCGCGCCAAGCGCGTCGGGCAGCCCACGCGCTGGATCGGCATTTGGCAATATCTTATGCCTCGGCGGATAGCGGAATCGCGCCGCTTTAGCGGGTAATCTGGGTATTTCTTGAAGCCGCGCTTCCCTCCGGACGCACGGCATTCTAGCATAGGGGGATGCGGATCGGGCGGCGGTCTTCCTGGTTTTTGTCGCGCGCGGCGCTCGCGACGTTCGCGATCGTCGTGCAAATTCTGTCGCCCTTTGTCGTCGCCGCCGGCATTGCCGCAGCGGCCAATGCGCCGCCGATCTGCTCGGTCCCGTCGGGTGATCACCGCACCGATCGCCCTCACGATTCCGGCGGCGCCTGTCCGATCTGTGTGGCGCTGGCGGCGACCGCCGCCGTCATGGCCTCGATTCCGCCCGCCATCCCGCTGCCGCGGCTCGCCCGCATCATCGCTCCCGTGGCGGTGGCGCATACCGCGCCCGACCACGAGCTCGCCACCGCCTACCGCTCCCGCGCGCCGCCGATCGCGTGACGATCCGATCCCCGAACGCCGGTTCGGGGAACCATCTTCACGTCGATTTTGGGGAGTGCTTCCATGCATCTTTCCGTGATGCGGGTCGCCATGGCGAGCCTGCTGATCGTGACCGTTCCCGCGGGCACCGCGCTGGCGCATGCCATCTGCGGCAACCGGGTTTTCCCACCGACCCTGACCCTGGACGATCCGGGGATCAGTGACGAACTCTCGCTGCCGACCATGCAATTCACCCCAATTCCCGCCGCCGCCGGCGATCCTTCCGGACACGATCTCGGCTACGGCTTCGAATGGGACAAAACCATCACGCCACGGCTCGGCATCGCCATAGAGGGCGGCTATATCGTGCAGCGTGGCGCCGGGCAAAATGCGCATGGCTGGGATAATCTCGCGGTGACGCTGAAGGGCCAAATCCTCTGCGCCGAAGAGCATGAATTCATGATCTCGGCCGGGGTGGAACGTGATTTCAACCGCACCGGCTCCGCCCAGCTCCGCGATGCCGGCATCATCGACAATATCGGCGCCACCACGCCGACGCTCTATGCCGGCAAGGGGCTGGGCGATCTGCCGATCGGCTGGCTGCGGCCGCTCGCGATCACCGGGACGCTGGGCTATGAAATATCGGACTCGCCGGGCGCCAGCCCCGATCAATGGGACTATGCCGTGTCGCTGCAATATTCGCTGCCCTATCTTCAACAGCATGTCCGGGCGCTGGACATGCCGGCGTTTTTCGGCCGGCTGATTCCGCTGGTCGAATTCGCTTATTCGGCGCCGCGCGGCGGCCCGACCACCGGCACGATTTCGCCGGGCCTGCTCTATGAGGCCGATACCTGGCAGGTCGGCGCCGAGGCGATCATCCCCGTCAACCGCGCGACCCGGCAAATCCAGGGCACCGGATTCATCGTCCAGTTTCACCTGTTCCTGGACGATCTCCTGCCCAATTCCATCGGCAAGCCGCTGTTCGATTAGGAGGCCGCCATGAGAGTCCGCCTGTTCGTCATGCCTCTCGCCGCCGGCCTGGTGTTGGCAACCGCCGCCTGGGCGCATGCCTTTCTCGACCATGCCGCCCCGGCGGTCGGCGCCACGGTGCCGGCGCCAAGACAGGTCTCGATCTGGTTCAGCGAGCAGGTCGAGCCCGCCTTCAGCGTCATCGAGGTTACCGATGCGGCGGGCCATCGCGTCGACGCCGCCGACACCCATATCGATCCGGCGGACGCCAAATTGCTCCATGTGTCGCTGAAGCCGGTGCCGCCGGGCCGCTATGAGGTGCGCTGGCGGGTGGTGTCGGTCGATACCCATCACACCAAGGGCGATTTCGGCTTCACCGTCGCCGCCAAACCCGCGCCATGAGCCTCGCCGTCGTGGCGGTCCGGGCGGTCTATTTCATCGCCGCTCTACAGCTATTCGGGTGGTTGATTTACGCGCTGTTGTTCCCGGCCCCCGACGGGCGGCGGGTGGTCTGGGGGTTGGTCGCGGTGGTGCTGGCGGCGCTGGCGGTCTGGCTGGCGCTGGAGGCCGGCGCCATGAGTGGTGAAGGCATCGGCGCGGCGCTGACCGACGGCACGCTCGGCACGGTGTTGCGGGACACGAGGTTCGGCACGGTCTGGCTGGCCCGCGTGTCCCTGCTGCTCGGCGTCGCCATCTTCGTCGCGTGGCGGCGTCCGGGCGCGCGGATCGTGGCGAGCCTCGCGGCGTCGCTCGCCGAAGCGGCGGTGATCGCGCGGCGCTTCTCCCGGCTCGGCGCGGTCTGTGTCGGCACGATCCTCGCGACCGGCGGCGTCAATGCCTGGTTCCTGGTCGGCTCGGTCCCGGCGTTGTTCGGAACGACCTATGGCCGCTTGCTGCTGATCAAGATCGCGCTGTTCGTGAGCATGGTCGGCATCGCCGCCATCAATCGCTATCGCCTGACGCCGCTGATCGGGCGGGCCGGCGCGACCGCGCTGCCGGCATTGCGGCGCAATGCCGCGATCGAGCTGGTGCTCGGCATCGCCATTCTGATGATTGTCGCCGTCCTCGGCACGCTGCCGCCGGCGGAAGCTGGCTGGGGCGGGAGGGATCGAACCTCCGAATGGCGGAATCAAAATCCGCTGCCTTACCGCTTGGCTACGCCCCACCAAGTCGCACGCGCGGTAGAGCTAATCCAATTTTCCCCGCCCGGAAAGGGGTTAAGCCTCAGGCCGACTCGGGATCGATATAGGCCATGAAGGTCGCCTGCATGCGCGCCTCGCTGCCGAGATGGGTATGCCGCGACGGCAGCGAGTTCAGGTCGGGGAACATCTCGCCCCATTCCCGGTTGATGACGATTCGTCCGGCATTCCGGTCCGGCACCCAGAATTCCATCTTCACCACGTCCTCGGGCGTTCCGCCCGCCGCCGCCAGCATGGCGCGGACATGGCGAAAGATCAGGACGCACTGCTCCTCAATGCTGTCCGGGGGCTTGCCGGCAGCGTCGGTGCCGACGATGACGCTGGATATCAGCAGCGGGCCCCGACGGGTCGCCGCCGGGATCGGATTGACGTGACGGAACCCGTCGATCTGGATGGTCTGGCGCTTGGACACGAGGCTCGGCTCTCCCGGCGCGTCGGCACCACCGGCACCCCGCGCGCTGTTTCGCGGATCACGATGAAGCAGATCATGCGCGGCGCGGCGGCGTCAACGGAATTGGCGGCGCTTACAGCCCGAGATAGGATTTCCGGATCAGCTCATTGTCCTTGAGGTCCGCTGCGGAGCGGCCTTCGAACGCGATGCCGCCGTGGATCATGACGTAGCCGCGATCGGCGATGCGGACCGCCTGCATGAAATTCTGCTCCGCCATCAGGACGGAGAGACCATATTGGGTGCGCAACTCACCGATCTTGTCGATCATGATCTTGACGAGGATCGGCGCCAGGCCCACCGACGGCTCGTCGATTAAGAGGATGCGCGGCTCCGACATCAGCGCGCGCGCCAGCGCCAGCATCTGCTGCTCGCCGCCGCTGAGGCTGGCCGCGTATTGGCGGCGCCGCTCGGCGAGGCGCGGAAAAATCTGAAAGCAGGCATCGAGATTGCGCGGGATGGACGGCCGCGCCGCCCGCCGAAACGAGCCCAGCAGCAGATTTTCCTCGACCGTGAGGCGCCCGAACAGCCGCCGCCCCTCCGGCACCAGCGTCACGCCCAGCGCGACGATCTCCTCGGTCTCGCGGCCGATCAGATCGTAGCGGACGCCGTCGATCTCAACCTCGATGGTGCCGGATTCGGGCCGCAGGATTCCCATGATGCATTTCAGCAACGTGCTCTTGCCATTGCCGTTGGTGCCGAGCAGCGCCACGATCTCGCCCGCCGAAACGCTCAACGCGACATCGTGCAGCACCCGCACCGCGCCATAGCCGGCGTGCAGCCCGGAGACGGTGAGGCTACTCGCCAAGATAGGCCCGCTCGACATCGGGGTTGCGGACGACGTCCCGCGGCGGACCGTCGGCGATCTTCACACCGGCGACCAGCACGGCAAGACGCTGCGAAAAACTCACCACCGCGTGCAGGATATGCTCGATCATGATGATGGCGATGCCGCGCTCGTTGAGCCGCAGCAGCAGCGCCAAAACCTCGTCAACTTCGGAATGCGACAGGCCCGCCATCGCCTCGTCGGCGATCAGCAGCTTGGGCTCGGCCGCGATGGCGCGCGCCAGTTCAAGCTTGCGCATCTCGACCTGGGTCAGCTCGCGCGGCGCGCGGCCGCCCTTGGCGCGCAGACCGACCAGGTCGAGCAATTCGTCGATGCGGCGCGCGATGGCGGCGCCGTCATGATGGTCCCTGCCGCGATCGGCGGCGGCATAAAGCAGCGGGATGCGGATATTGTCCGCGACTGACAGGCTGCGGAACGGACGCGGCAATTGAAAGCTGCGCGCCAATCCCAGCCGCGCGCGGCGGTGACCGGACAGCCCGTCGATGCGCCGGCCGGCGAAGCGCACGCTGCCGGTGTCGTTGCGCAGCGCGCCGGCGATGCAATTGACCAGCGTACTCTTGCCCGAGCCGTTCGGACCGATCAGGCCGACCCGCTCGCCGGCCGCGACCCGCAGATCGACGCCATTCAGCGCGACGAAACCGCCGAAGCGCTTGCCGAGCGTCGCGACCTCCAGCAGGGTCTCGCCGCTCATCGCCGCCACCGCCACCGCCCCTGCACCAGGCCGACGATGCCGTTCGGCGCCAGCACGACGAAGAGAACCAGGAGGCCACCCACCAGCAGCAGATTGATCTCCGACGAGATCGTCACCGTCGCCACCTGCTGCACCGTCGCCAGTAGCACGGCGCCGACCAGCGGCCCGACCCAGCTCGCGGTGCCGCCGATCATCGCCATCGCGATGCTGTTGATGGCGTAGGCGAGGTTGAAACCGGCCGACGGATCGAAAAACGTGATGTAGAACGGCAGTGGCGCACCCGCCACGCCCATAAGCGCGCCGCTGATCGTGGTGGCGATCAGCTTCAGCCCCAGCGTCGGCACGCCGGTCGCCTCCGCCGCCACTTCGTCGTCGCGGATCGCCGCCAGGCCATAGCCGAGGCGCGAGCGTTCCAGCCAGCGCGCGATCGCCAGCGACACCACCACCACGACCAGCATCAGCAGGAACAGATATTCGATATAGGTGCCGTAGAGCGGCCCCTTGACCGGGCGGATGATGTAGGCGCCGGACGAGCCGCCGACATAGTCCCAATTGGTGATGAAGGTCTCCGCCACCACCGCGAGCGCGAAGGTAGCGATAGCGAAGAAGATGCCCTTGAGCCGCATGGTCAGATAGCCCATCCCCAGCCCGACCAGGCCGGAGACGATTCCGCCCGCCAGCATCATCACCGGCAGCGGCAGCCCGAACGCCTTATCGAGCGCCACGGTGGTATAGGCGCCCAGCGCGAAAAACGCCGAAACGCCGAAATTCATATATCCCGTGTATCCCCCAAGGATATTCCATGCGGTCGCCAAGGCAACGTATTGCAGCACGATGTAGCCAGCGAAGAACACATAATCGAGCCCGATCGCGCGCGCCGCGCCATAGACCAGGGCGGCCGCCAGAATCAGAAGCAGATGGAAGCGCATCGCGGCTAGCGCCCGAGCAGGCCGCGCGGGCGCACCGCCAGCGTAATCAGCAGGAACCCGAACGCGACCGCCGGCGACCACGACGCGCCGAGAAAGATCGAGGTCATGTTCTCGACCAGGCCCAGAAACACCGCCGCGATCAGGGTTCCGGAAATGCTGCCCATGCCGCCGAGGACGCAAATCGCGAAGACGCGGCCGATGAATTCGCGCCCGCTCGCCGGCTGTAGGGGCTGGATGATAACGAGCAGCGCGCCGACGAACGCCGTGGTGGCGATGGCGACGCCGAAAGCAATGCGCTTGATCTTGACCGGACTGGCCGACATCAGCCGCAAGGCCAGCGGGTCTTCCGCGACTGCGATGATGGCGCGGCCGGTGAAACTACGCTTGAGGCCGATTTCCAATACCGCGAGCAGGGCGAGGGAGCCGACGAACGGTACCGCGAGACGCAGCGGCACGCTGAGCTCGCCGATCTGCCAGGTGGTGGTGATGTAGTCCGTGGTGACGTAGCGAAAATCGACGCCGAAGATCATGATCAACCCGACTTCGACGATGAACATCAGGCCGAAGAAGAAGGCGAGACCCTGCATCGCGTCTTCGCTGCGCCGTTCGAACGCGAAATGATAGACGCGATAGAGAATGGTGCCGATCAGATAGAAGATCGGCGTCAGCACCAGCCCGCCCAGCAATGGATCGAGATGGAGATGCCGATTGAGCAGGTAAACGGCATAGGCGCCGATCACGGCGAAAGTCGGATGCGCGATGTTGACGATTTCCAGCAAGCCGAAGGCGATGGTGGCGCCGGCGCTGAGCGCGGCATAAAAGCCGCCGAGCAGCAGCCCGGCCAGCAGCGAATTCGCCAGCAGCTCGAATGTTATGTTCATGGATATGGTCCGCGGCCGATCGGCACGACTCCCGAACGAGAGCCGTGCCGCGCCCAATCGGCTATTTGCGGGCGTCCTGGAACGGATAGATCATATCGCCCGCCTTATATTCCGGCGGATCGACCACGACCAGCTTGTCCGAGCCCTTGAACTGCGCGATGCCGTTGCCGGTAACGTGCTGAAACTGCGCCATCAGGACGCGCGGCTTGGCCCATTCGCCGCCGGGACCGAATTTCACGTCGCCGACCACTGTTTTGAACGTGGTGGCGTGGATGTAGGGGCCGAGCTTGGCGCCATCGAGGCTCTTGGTCGCTTCGACGGCCTGACCGAGAATCTGCATCTGCGCGTATGCCCACGGGCCGATGTAATAGCCCAGCGGATCGACGCCCGCCTTCTCGGCCCGCGCCTGATACTTGCCGAGGAAGTCCATCACCCCGGGAAATTGCATCTTGGGCGACGGCAGCCAGTAATTGAAGTTGACGAAGCCGTTGAGTTGCGGTCCCAGCAGCATCTCGGTCGGCGAGGTTTGCAGGCCCGTCATGGCGCCGCCGATCATCATCGCCTTCAGGCCGACTTCGCTGATGGCGCGCACCGCGCTGATCGTCTGGCCCGGCTGGGTCCCGACCACGACAATGTCGGGATGCGAGGCTTGAACCTCGCGCACCACCGTGGTGAGGTCGGTGGTGGCCGGCGGGAAGGTGCGGTCATAAACGACGGTGAGGCCAAGCTCCTTCGCGTTCTTCCGCACGCCGGTCAGGATGGCGTGGCCGAATTCGAGCTCGGGCGTGATGACCGCGACCGTCTTCGGCTTCGGGTTGAGCGTCATCGCCAGGTCGAAGATCGGCTTGGTGCTCGATTCCGACGGGTTCTCGCCGATCGGCGCGATTTGAAAATATTTGTCGTAGTGGAACCGCGCATTGTCGGCGAGGCCGAACAGCCCCATCAGCACCATGTTGTGCTGCATCGCGATCGGCATGGCGGCGGCGATGATCGGAGTGGCATAGCCGCTGACGATCAGATCGACCTTATCGATATCGATCAGCTTGGTATAGATCGGCGGCACGTTCGCCGGGCTGCTCTGATCGTCGTAATAGATCAGCTTCACCGGCCGGCCCAGCAGGCCGCCCTTGGCGTTGACATCCTCGACCCAGATTTGCATCGACAGGAGGGCGGATTTGCCACTGCCGGCGAGCGGCCCCGTCTGCGCCATGCCCATCCCGATCTTGATCGGCTCGGCCGCGCTGGCGAGCGCGATCGAGCCCAGCATCGCCATCGCCACCAACGCGGCGCGACCGGCGATTCTCCCGATATTCCCGATTGTCATCGGTTCCCTCCCTGGTTTGATTGATTGATTTATCGATTTAGTGCGCGTGGCCGTGATGGCCGGCGGCCTCGGCCCGCTCGAAATGGAACTTGCCCATCATCTCCCAGATTTTGAGCGCGTCGCCCCGGGTGATCTGCATCTCGCCGGATTGTCCCCGGAAGTCGCGATAGAGCGCGTTGACGTTGATGAAGATGCGCTCATCGTCGATCCAGTCGTTGATCGGATGCGCGAGGATGTCGCGGCCCGCTTCCTCGACGGAGAGGCCGGCATCGAAGCGCCTGCGCGTCTCACCGGTCAGCGTCACGAAATACTCCCTCAGCGCGCGCAGGGCACTCTTGTCGGTGATCGGGCCGTGCCCCGGCACCACGGTCTCGATATCCCAGCTTAGCATCGTGTCGCACGCCTTGATCCAGTTCGAGACCGGCCCCGACCAGACCGCCGGATGGCCGCCGTTGAACAAAAGATCGCCGGTGAAAACGACCTTGTCCTTCGGCACATAGGCGACCACGTCGCTCGGCGTGTGGGCCGGACCGAGATCGACCAGCTTCACTTCCTTGTCGCCGACCTTCAGCGTCAATTCGCCCTCGAACAGCTTGGTCGGCGGCGTGTTGATGATACCGCTGAAGTCGAACTTGCTGCCCATCGCCTCGTTGAGGAAGGCGCCGGCGGGACCGAGCGCGCGCCAGTTCTGAAACAATTGCCCGAGTGCCTCGGGCGGCGCCGCTTCCATTTCCTCGCGCAGCTTCTTGGTGCCGACAATCTCGGCGCCGGTCACGAGCTGGTTGCCGTGGGTGTGATCGCCGTTGACGTGCGTGTTCACCAGCGTGCGGATATGGGCCGCCGCCGGGACCGATTTCTTCATCGTGTCCAGCATCTCGCGGGTCAGCGGCAGGTCGAACAGCGTATCGACCAGCAGCGTTTCTTCGCCATCGACGATCAGGCCGGCATTGCTCCAGCCCCAGCTGCCGTCCGGCAACAGGTAGGCCCAGGCACCGTTGCCGAGATCGTGCATTCCCTTGGTGTATTGCCATTTCGCCATGATCAGCTCCTCCGCCGCGGTCTCAAGGACCGGCTTTCCCGTAGCGTTCACGCAATTCGGTTTTCAGGACCTTGCCATAATTATTCTTGGGCAGGGCGTCCACAAACACATAGGCACGCGGCCGCTTGAACCGCGCGATCGCCGAAAGACAGGTCGCGTCGAGCTCGGCTTCGCTCGCCACGGCGCCGGGCCGCAGCACCACGCAGGCGGCGACTTCTTCGCCCCAATCGGGATGCGGCCGCCCGATCACCGAGACTTCGAGCACCGCCGGATGGCGCAGCAGCACCTCTTCGACCTCGCGCGGATAGACATTGCTGCCGCCGCTGATGATCAGGTCGCGGGAGCGATCCTTCAGCGTGACGAAGCCCTCTTCATCGACGGCGCCAAGGTCGCCGGTATGGAGCCAGCCGCCGCGCATGGTCGTCGCGGTCGCCTCGGGATTGCGCCAATACCCAGCCATCACGACATCGCCCCGGCACAGCACCTCGCCGGTTTCGCCGACCGGCACGGCGCGATCCTCGGCATCGGCGATCCGCACCTCGACATTGGTGCGCGGCAGGCCGACCGAACCCATAATCTCGCGCCAGCGCGGCCGCGCGCGGTCGGCGTGCAGCGCCTTCGCCAGTCCGGTGATCGTCATCGGCGCTTCGCCCTGGCCATAGATTTGCGCGAATTTCGACCCGAGCACCTCCATCGCGCGCAGCAGATTCTCGACATGCATCGGCCCGCCGCCATAAACGATGGTCTTGAGGCCGCGATGATCGGCGGCGGTGAAGCCGTCATGATTGACCAGTCGGTTCACCATCGTCGGCGCCGCGAAGAAGCTGACATTGCCGTGACGCGCCAGAAGGGTCGCGATTTCGGCGGGGTCGAACGACGCGCTTTCGGGAATTACATTGTTGGCCCCTTGCGCAATGAATGGCAGCGCGTAGCAGCCCGAGCCATGCGACAGCGGCGCCGCGTGAAGAATCGAATCTTGGGCGCCGACACCGTCGACATCGGCGTAATAGGCAAGACTCTGTGCCATCAAGTTGCGATGGGTCAGCATCGCGCCCTTGGGGCGACCGGTAGTGCCGCTGGTATAGAACAGCCAGGCGAGATCGTCGGGTGCGCGCGCCACGACATCGATCCCGTCACCCTGATAAAGCGCCCGCCAGTCGGCGCCGTCGGTCACGATGGTGCGGCCGTGAGCGGCGACATCCTCCGCGAGGTCGGGACTCGCTAGAATCAGCGACGCCTCCGATTGCTCGACGATGTATTTGAATTCGTCGGCGTGGAGCTTCGCATTCATCGGCACCGCGACCAGCCCCGCGTGCCAGATCGCGACCATCGCTTCGAGGAATTCCGGCCGGTTGGTCATCGCGATCGCGACGCGATCCCCGGGCTGACACAATCGCCCGAGATTGGCCGCCACCACCCGCGAGCGCGCGGCCCAGCGCCGATAGGTCAAGGCGGTGGCGCCGCCCAGCGAGATCGCCGGCCGCTCGCCATTGGCGCCGCCCTGCTTCTCGACCCAAGTGGCGAGGTTCATACGCGTCCCCGGCCCGGGGCGCCGATCACGGCGCCGGCTTGGCGTCGACCAGAACCGCCGCCAGGAGGCATGGCTTGCCGCTGCGATTGACCCAGGCGTGATTGGTGCCGCGCTGGACGATGCAATCGCCGGCCTGCAACCGCACCTCGCCCTCTTCCATCACCATCATCATCTCGCCCGAAATCACGACGAGATAGTCGATCGAATCGGTCTTGTGCATGGTCGGATGCTTGGCCGAATCCTCGGCCTTGGGCTTGTGGGTGCTGCCGAGCTGGCCGAACGTGCTGGCGGTGTCGATCGTGGTGCCGGGCTGCTCCGGCGGAACTTCGACGACGCGGAAAATGGTGCCCAACGCCACCGGATCGTGACGCAGCGGCCGCAGCGAGCGGTCCTTATTGCCGAGATTGTCGGCCGGCGCCTCGTCGGTCACCCACAACTCGGTGACGCCGGCGCCGGGCCAGCCCTTCAGCTCGTTGGCGTTCGGCGCGTGATCGTTGAAGAGGATGGTGGCGCGGCCCTCGGCATTATGCCCGGTGACGATGCGGCGGATTTTCTGGAGCATGATTGTCTCCTGTGGCTCAAGCGGCGAGCACGCGGTTGCGCAGGATGCCGATCTTTTCGACCTCCAGCTCGACCGTGTCGCCCGGATTCATGAACCGGCCAATCTCGAGGCCGCAGCCATTGCCGACCGTGCCGGAGCAGAACAATTCGCCGGGGTGAACCGTCTCCCCCCGCGCGACATGGGCGATGCAATCCTCGAACTTCCAATGCATTTCGCTGCTGTTGCCGCGGCCGCGCTCTTCGCCATTGACCCGCACGCTCATCGTCAGGGCGTAGGGATCGGGAATTTCGTCGGCGGTGACGATGCACGGCCCGACCGGATTCGAATTATCGAAATCCTTGCCCTTACCGGGGCCAAGATTGCTGAGCATTTCCGCCGTCTGCTCGTCGCGCGCGGAAAGATCGTTGAAGATCGTATAGCCGAAGATATGCGCGCGGGCGTCCGCCTTCGCGATGTCGCGGCCCGGCTTGCCGATGACGCAGGCAAATTCCAGCTCGTAATCGATGGTCTTTGAGTATGCCGGCCAGACCACATCCTGATCGATGCCGCACACGGCGAAACGGCTGGGTTTATAGAAGCCCGGGCGCTCATACCAGATTTTGGGAATCGAGAAGACGCCCTGCGCCTCCATCTCGCGCATCGCCTTTTCCGGATCGGGGCTGGCTTGCGCGCGCAGCTTGCGCGCCTGGCCGAAGGCTTGCAGCAGATGCTTTTCAAAGCACAGAAAATCGCGCATCTGCGGCGGCAATGGCAGCGGCGACAGAAGGCGCACCGATTCGGTATCGATGACCCCCGTGCCGTCGCGCTCCGCCGCCGCGACCGTGTCGCGCGCCAAGGCCAGGCCCGGCTCCCCCGCCTCGATCAACGCCAGCATGCTGGCGAATGCCGGCGGCATGGTGCCGCCGCGCGCCGCCGCCAAATCGACGATTTTCCGATCGCCCGAAATGAATGCGCCGACGCGCTGGGCGCCGGACGCGGTGCCGGACGCGGTGAATGTCACCAGTCTCATCTCGCGAACCTCCCGCGAAGCGTAACGCGTCTCATGGACGCAATGTTTTTCATTCGTATTGTTATATTTCATAGAATGTTCAAAATAATTTCGAGTCAACATTAAATTGAATTGCGATCGGCCGCGTCTCCTCGCATAAGACGCGGGTGATGAAAACGAAGCAGGTGATCGTCAAAAAACCGGGCCGGGCATCGACGCCGGCGAGCCAGCCCAACAATGGGCGCGGCGTCCGGCGGGGCGATTCCACCAAGCTATTGATTCTCAATGCCGCCGAGCGGTGCTTCGCCGAGGATGGTTTTGACGGCGTCTCGCTGCGCGCGATAACCGAGGCCGCCGGCGTCGATCTGGCGCTCGTCAATTATCATTTCGGCTCGAAGGAAAATCTGCTGCGCCAGGTCATCGGCCGGCGCGCCAAGATCGTTCATGACGATCGCGTGTTGGCGCTGGAAGAGGCGCGGCACCAGGCCGGCACCAGCGCGCCCTCGATCGAGGCGATCGTCACCGCCTTTCTCGAGCCGCTGTTGCTTCGGATGATGAGCCGCGATGCCGGCTGGCGACATTATTGCGGCCTGATCTCGCAGCTCAGCATGGTGCCGCGATTTGTCGAGATCACCCACAATGAACTCGATCCGACGGCGCTGCATTTCATCAACGCGCTGCGCGCCGCGCTGCCCAAGGCATCACCGCAATCGGTCTACTGGGGCTATATGTTTCTGTTGGGCGCGATGATCCAGGCGATGGTGCCGACCGGCCGGATCGACCGGCTGTCGCGTGGCCTGTGCCGATCCGACGATGTCGAAGGCGGGCTGCGCCAGATGGTTCCGTTCGTGTGCGCCGGCCTTCGCGCGATTGCCAAGTAGGCTCAGCCCCCCTTCGGCTTCGCCAAGACAAATCATCCCCTCTTATTGAGAAGAAAAATAAGATTCTTTCCTCGGATGCCTGGGGGATGTATTAATTGGCTGGGGTCGTAACAAGTCCGGTCAGATTGCAAGTGTTTGCGTTCCGCAGGCGCTCCGGTTTGGCGGTGCAGTGGACAAGGAATCTCGCATCGGTTTGATCTGTTAAATATTGGCGCGAACATTCGTCGTCTACGGCAAAATTTAAGGGGTTGAATTTTGTCCAAAATCGTCGCGCGGCTGCTGCCGCTGTTGGTCCTCGTCTCGATTTTGTCAGGCACCGCCGACGCCCAGTCGCAGCGACCGCTGGAGGTGAAGGCGGGCGACGCGGTCGTCGCCGGCTTCTCGGGGACCGTCGCTCCCGATCCCGCGAAAAAATTGCCGCCGGGCAAGACCGCCATCGATCTCACCTTCATCGATCCCGACGGTCCAGCCGCGCGCCTCGTCGATCTTCGCGCGCCGGGCTTCGTTTGGGACGCGCGGCTGTTCGCGGCGCCCAAGCCGTTCGACGTCTTCGCGCGCGACACTGGCCAGGTCTTCGGCGTGGCGTTCGACAACCGGCCCCAGCCCAACATCTATCTCGCCGCGACCTCGGCCTATGGCTTGCAGCTTGTCGGCCGCGGCCGCGACGGCTCGCCGGAGCGCCGCAAGGTTGGCGGCGCGGGCACGGGCTGGATGAAGGGACAATTCGGCGTCGAGCTCGGCGGCGATCCGGGCAGCATCTACAAGGTCGACGGCACCACCGGCGTGGTAACTCTGTTCGCGCGCGTGCTGCTCAACAGCGTGCCCAATCCGGGGCCGGCGCTCGGCAATCTCGCCTACGATGCCGCGCACGAGCAATTGTTCGTCTCCGACCTCTACACCGGGATGATTCACCGCTTCGCCATCGCCGATGGCAGCGAGCCGGGCGCACCCTACGATCACGGCGTCATCGGGCGGCGCGCGGCCAATCTCGCGGCCATGCCGTTCGATGCCAGCAAGCGGCCCAATGTCGCGAAACGGCAATTCGACACACTGAACCCGAATAGCTGGGGCTTCGCGCCGCCGGAACGGCGGGTGTGGGGGCTCGCCGTTCATGGCGACCGGCTGTTCTATTCGACGCGCAATGGCTCGAAGAGCGAGGCGCCGCAAATCTGGTCGGTCGGCATTTTGCGCGATGGCGGTTTCGCGAGCGATCCGCGCTGGGAACTCGATGTGCCGGCGCAAAGCGGGCCGTACCCCGTCACCGATATCGCGTTCTCGGCACGCGGCGCGATGATTCTGGCGCAGCGCGCGCCCGCCGCCGGCAGCTATGACTACAAGAATTTCACCAAGCCGGGCGCGCCGCGCGTGCTGCGCTACTGGCTGGAAAATCCCGACGATCCCAAGACGCCGAGCCGCTGGATCGCGGTGCCCGAGGAATATGCCGTCGGCTTCGCCGATACATATCGCAACGCCACGGGCGGCGTCGATCTCGGCTATGGCTATGACAAGAACGGCGGCTTCAACGGCGCATGCGAAGGCTCGCTCGTGGTCACCGGCGAAAAACTGCGCCTCAATGACAAATTCAAGGACCGGCTCCAACCCGGCGGCCCGTTCCGGGTCGACGGCTTGCAGATCGCGCCTGTCAATGCCGTGCTCGATGCCAATTCGCCGCCCTGGACGGCGTATTTCGTCGATTACGACGACAAGTTCGATGACGCCGCCGTCACGGGCTGGATCGGCGGCGTGCGGGTCTATCGCACCCCATGCGTCGGCGGGACGGCCGCCAGCGAGGATGCCGGCGCGGCCGGCGGTGTCGCCGGCGGTGGTGGCGGCGTCATCATTGGCGGAAGCGGCGGCATTGGCGGCGGCGGTAGTGGCGGCGGTTGCGTTGGGCCGAAATGCCCGCGCCGCATCGATCTCGGGATCAAGAAGACGGCGAGCGGTGGGAAATACGACGAGAAGACCGGCGCCTGGACCTATCAATTCACGCTGTCGGTCACCAATCTCGGCAATCCCTTCTTCCCGCAAAATTTCATCGCGATCAACGATCCCGCGCCAAGCGGTATCACCTTCACCGCCGCCTCGGGCACCAATTGGACCTGTCCCGCCGCGCAATTTCCGGTGACGAATCCGAACGCGCTGAACTGCACCTACAATTTCGGTCCTGGCCAAATCGCCACCAATGCGGTGCTCAATCCGCTGATCATCACGGTGACGGTCGCCCAGGCGGGCACCTACCTCAATTGCGCGACGGTCGGGACCTCGGCGGCGCCGTGGCTGCATGAGACGACGCTGTCGAACAACCGCGATTGCGCCGGCATCAAGGTTCCGCTCGATGTCGGCATCCACAAGGATGGCGGCTTCAGCACGGTCGCGGATATGCCGCCACCAAACTCGAGCAGCATCACCTATCATCTGACCGTGACCAACATCACGACGCCGTTCGTCGGCGCGGGCGCGATCGTGGTGAACGATCCGCCGCCGGCCGGCGTCACCTACACCTCGGTCTCGGTGACCCCCAGCGGGAACTGGCTAATTTGCGGACTCGTGTCGGGCTCGGTTAACTGCGTCTATAATGGGCCAGGACCGACCGCGCCGAATCAGTTCCTTGGCACCATCACCGTCACCGCGATCGCGAAAGACCCGGGGCCGTGGACCAATTGCGCGGTCGTCACGGTCGATGGCGGCGCCGGCACCGACAGCAATCTCGACAACAACAAAGCCTGTATGACGCTGACCAAGCCGGTGCCGCCGGATATCGCGCTCGCCAAGAGTTTCGCCGTGGGTCCGACCACGGGCAGCGGTGCCTACACCTTCCACGTGACGAATGTCGGCGGCGACATCGCGGCGGGCGCCACGCTCACGATCAACGATCCGGTCCCGGCCGGCGTTACTTTCACCGGCTTCGGCGGCACGTCCGCGGCGAATTGGAGCTGCATCCCGATTTTCCCGGTGACCGGCGCAAGCCCGATGACCTGCACCTATACCGGAACGGGCGTATTCCCGGCCGGCTCGGCGCTGCCCGACCTCGTCATCAACGCGACGCTCGCGGCCGATGGCAGCGAAACCGGAATCTATCAGAATTGCGCGACGGTGGGGGCGACTGCTGGCGGCGCCCCCGTGACCGAAACCGATATGACCAACAACACTGCTTGCGCCGTTACCAACACCATCAACACGCAACCCTGTGTCCTCGGCACGCCGCCTTGTCCAAGGCCAGCCGCGACGTGCAATCAGGATGTGCTGTTGATCGTCGACAATTCACCCTCGATCCCGAACATCGGACAAGTCAGGCAAGCGCTAAAGAATTTCCTGCTGGCGATGAAGGACAAGGGCGGCAGCGTCGATATCTTCACCTTCAACAACGCGCCCTGGATTCCGATATCGACCGGATGGACCGCGGTCACGACCGCGAACCTGCCGACGCTCAACAGCCAGATCGGCACCATCAATACCGGCGGCACGCGCACCAACTGGGACGATGCGCTGCATCACGGCTTCGACGTCGTCACCGCCCATTCCACGCCAAAACCACTCGTCATCTTCGTCACCGACGGCGAGCCGACCGCCTACGATCTTGGGCCGGGACCAAGTTACGGCACCGAGGTCAGTGCCAGCTCCCAGCCGGTCACGGCGTCCACCGAGGCGGTGACCTGGATCAATCAGATCCGCGGCGCCGGCTCGCCTCTCATCGCGGTCGGCTTCGGGCCGGTCTCGACGGCGGGCTTCCTCGACGCCGCGTTCGGCGGAACGAGTAGCGGTCCGAGCAACGTCAATCTGACGACGTCCAGCGTCATCAAGATGAGCGATGTCAGTTATCTGCCTGGCGTCATGGCGGCGCTCGGCAACCAGATGTGCGGGACGTTGTCGCTGAACAAATCGGGCGGCGGCTATTTCGACCACATCATCCCGCAGGGCGGCGGCGTCTCCGTCAACGACACGGTGCCGTTCACCCTGACATTGACCAACAACGCGGCGACGCCGGTCAGCGGCATCGTGGTTCAGGATCAGGTGCCGAGCGTGCTCTCTGCCCCCACGCTCGGTACGCCCAGCCTGGGAACCACGAACCTGACCGGCAACCTCATCGCCTGGTCGATCCCGCAACTTCTCGCCCACCAGACGGCGACGCTTTCGTTCAATAGCAAATTCGCCAAGCACTATACGGCCGCCGCGTACGAGACCTACACCAACTATGCCCAGCTTTTCGCCGCGCTAAACTACACGGCGACCCAGCTCAACAACATGAACCCGGTCAGCGGCCCGGTGACCGAGGTCGATGAATCGCTCGCGACGTTCACCGAGAATATCCATCCCTATATCGATCCGTGTGCCGGACCGACCCCGCCGACTTCTTGCTTCCTGACGGTCGACAAGCAGCGAACGAATCCCGGCGCCGAGGACACTTCCTGTACCTCGTCGGCGAGCGGCGGCACGCCCAACCCGTGTCCCTTCACCATCAGCGTCGGCCTGAACAACATTCCCGCCGGCTCGACCATCACCGTGACGGACGCGCTGACCCTCAACAATGCCCCCGTGACCTGGCCGGGCACCTTTTTGCTCAATGGCAGCCAGCCGCCGATCTGCACGGGCGTGCCGCCCACCCTTATCGGCTTCACCTGTACGCACACGCCGCTCAGCGGGTCTTCCGCTTCGCTGTCCAATATTGTGACCGTGACCATCCCGACCGGGCAAACCGGTACGCTCCAGAACTGTGTCACTGTCACGGTGACCAACACCACGACCACGCCGCCCTTCAATGTGACGGCGACGGCGTGCGCGACGGTGGCAAATCCGGTCGGGCTCATCGCCTGTCCTCAAGGCGGCGGCGGCCCCGCGAAATCGAACCGGGACTGCGGCAGGGCGACCTCGATCGATCTGAAAACCACCAAAGTGGAAATCCGGCCGCCGGTCGGCATGCCAGCCGGCACCCATTGGTTTGACATCACCATTGGCAATGGCGCCGTGCCGTTCAGCTACCCCGCCGGCCTGATCACGGTGACGGACAACGTGCCCGCGGGCATGACCGTGACCAGCGCGATGGGCACCAACTGGCTGTGCGGTCCGCCGCCACCGCCGAATGTTGTCGGACCGGCCTCGTTCAGTTGCAGCTACACACACGCCGGGACGCTTGCCGCGAACGGCTCGCTGCCGCCGATCCTGGTCAAGTCGATCACGGCGCCGGGGCCAGGAACGCTAGCACAATGCGCGACGGTCATGGTCGATGGCGGCACCGGCCTCGTCGATTCCAATCCGAACAATAACCAGAGCTGCGTCAAGGTTTCGCCCCCGCCGCGGAAAATCGACCTGAAGCTGATCAAGCGCGAGATCAGCCATGAGGGGCCGCCCGGCAGCCATTGGTTCGATCTGATGGTCAGCAATGCCGGCCCCGCGTTCACCTATCCTGGCGGCGCCATCACCGTGACGGACACTGTTCCGGCGGGCCTCAACGTGTCGAGCGCGACAGGCACCGGCTGGACCTGCCTGCCGCCCGCCGTCTCCGGACCCGGTTCCTTCACTTGTACCTATAACCCCAGCGGTTCGTTGCCGCTGAGCGGGACGCTGCCGCCGATCGTGGTTCAATCGATGATGCATGGACAGCGGCCGGTACAGCAATGCGCGGCCGTCGGGGTCACCGCCGGCTCGGGCCTGACCGACCCCGATTTCGCGAACAACAAGAGTTGCGTCACGGTCAGAACCCAAGTCGCGCCGCCGGTCTGCCCGCTGCCGAAGGTGATGGATCGTGCCGGCCGCTGCGATTGCCCCGACGGAACCAAGCCCCAGGGCAGGAACTGCGTCGCCGTGCACAAGCCACCCGCCTGCCAACCGCCGATGGTGTCCGGCGCGGTTCTCGGTCAATGCTTCTGCCCGACCGGCACCGTCCAGCGTGGCCGGGACTGCGTGCGGCAGACGAGTTGCCAGCCGCCCGCGACGCTTAATCAGCGCGGCGGCTGCGATTGTCCTCAAGGCACGATCATGAGCGGCAATCGCTGTGTCCAGCAAGATCACCGCCAGCAGCCCGGCGACGTGATCCGGGGCAATCCGGGCGGCGCGCACCCGGCGCAAGGAGGCAAGAGGAACTAGGCCAACATCACCGGCCGGCCGGATGCTTCGGAGCGTCCGGCCGTCCCTCACGGCCGCCGGCGCGTCAGTCGAACCAGGTGTCACTATATCGCCGCCGGTCCCCATCGCAGGAGAAAGCCCTATGAACCGTGCCCCCTCCACCGCCTGACGGGCGGCGCGTCCAATTTCCGGCACCGCCTCATTGCGATTTACGCGACATTGGCCGTCCTCAATATCGGTGCATGGCTGTGGGCGCTGGCCGCGTTTCACGACCGCCCGGCGCTGCTGGGCGTCGCGCTGGTGATCTATGGGCTTGGCCTGCGCCACGCCGTCGATGCCGATCATATCGCCGCGATCGACAATGTGACGCGCAAGCTGATGCACGAAAACAAGCGCCCCGTCGGCGTCGGCTTTTTCTTCGCGATGGGTCATTCCGCGATCATCATCTTCGTCACCGCCGCGGTCGCCGGCGCGGCCAGCCTGCTGGGTCGCTTCGAGAGTTGGCGGGAGATTGGCGGCACCATCAGCACCAGCGTCTCGGCGATCTTCCTCCTGGCCATCGCCACGATGAACATCGTGATCTTCACGTCGATCTATCGCGGCTATCGCCGCGTCCGCGCCGGCGGTTCCTATGTCGCCGAGGATCTCGACGTGCTGTTGGCCAATCGCGGCTTTCTCGGTAAGCGCTCGGTGAAGAGCGCCTGCCGCCGATCGCGCATCGAGGGCATGATGGGAGGATGGCAGAGACAGCAAACGGAGTGTCCACTAACGGCGTAGTGGACACTAACCGAGGTGGGCGGCGGATCTGGTCGGAGCCGT
>DATCDN010000136.1:0-20382 GCA_036510675.1 Allostellaceae bacterium | reverse complement strand
GATTTGGCTGGTCACACTGAACGTCCCAATACCGAGACGAAGCGCCATGGCCCGGACGCGATCCAACACCCGCTCATCCGCCGAGTTCAGCATCACCGTTCCGTCTTTGGCGACATGCCCGTCCGTTGCCACATACCCGGCAAGAAATCCGAGCAGATAGTCTTCGCTAGATGCCGCGGGCGGCAAGCACTTCATATGTTCGAAATCGCGCCCGCCATAAGCCCGCAGATAGGCCTGGCCGCCTTCTCGCGTCTTGGCCGTGGGTTCGTAATCGGCGAACCATTCGGCAAGGTCGTCGGCCTTGAGACCGTGCAAATTGACGGTTCCATAACCGGCGGCGCCTTTTTTTTGAACCGACCCATCGCCAAAAACGATACCGTGCCGAACGCCGGCGGGGTCGAACGTCCACCGCTCGCGCTTCGTCGGCCATACCGATTCGAGGCGGTGGCCAGGCTTCAATTCCGTGGTGATGGCGGCGCTCTTGCGTCCTCGGACGAACCAGCGATGGCCGGAAGTCGCATGGAGGGTTTTTCGAATGCCGTTACGCGACAGGTCGATGCGATAGAGAAGCTGTCGGCCATATGATTGAAACTTGGCCGCTTGCCACCGGCCACCCCGTGTCAAAATGCTGACCGTTTCCCCGGCCAAATCGGCAATCGGCACCAGCCCGTCGGCGGTGATCACGGCGGTTTCGCCCGCCAAGCAATGATAAAAGCCCTTTTCCTCGACGACATGGAACGAGGGCGTCTTTTCCTTATGGAACGGGCACAGGCCGGTATATTCGCGCCCGCGCTTCCGCAGATTGACGCGCCGGCCCACCAATTCGGCCAGGCTGATCCGGGCGCGTAATTCGTCGAGGAAGCCGGCGGGATAGGGCATGACGCTATCCTAACACCCCGCCCGCCGGTCTCCTACCCGCGCTAATCGATGCTGACCGGCGCGCCCAGCGGGCGATAGCGCGTGCCGTCGAATTGTTCGATCTGAAGCTTGTGGAACGGCGAATAGTCGGTCGGCGAATAGCTGATCGTCACCCCGGGCAGCAGCATCTTGGCGGCGAAGTTGCTGATATGCGTCGCCTGCTCGATGACATTGGCGCGGGTCAGATTGTCGCCGCAGCGCTTCAGCGTTTCGACCATGAGCTGCGCCAGCACATAGCCGTTGACGTTCTGCGGATCGTCGCGACTGAGATCGGCGCCGTATTTTTTCTGCCACGCCTCGAAATCGGCCAGCGCCGGCGTGCCTTGCCATTGCGGATCGCTGGGGTCGCGCACGAAGAACGTCGAGATCACGCCCGTCGATTGCTCATGGCCGGCGGCCTTCAGCGTCGTCGCCGGCGAGTTGGCGATGTAATCGAGGAACATCATCGGATGCCAGCCGAGATCGGCGGCCTTGTGGATCGCCTGGGCGGCCTGCACCGGGATCGCCGCGATGACGAAGGCGTCGGCGCCGGAGGATTGCAGCGTGATGATCTGCGACGAGATGGTTGGATCGGTCGCCTCATAGCTTTGGACCGCGACCAATTGCTTGACCTTGTCGCCCAGCCCGGCCTTCAGCCCGTTGAAATAGTCGCGGCCGAAATCGTCATTCTGATAGAGAATCGCGATCTTGGCATCGGGCTTATGCGCCAGGATGTATTTGGCGAAGATCTTGGCCTCGGCGACATAGGAGGGGATGACCGGGATGGTCCAGGGGAAATGCTTCGGATCGTTCCAGCGCCCGGCGCCGCTGCCGATGAACAGTTGCGGGACCTTGTTGACGGTCAGATATTTCTGAATCGCGATGTTGGGCGGCGTGCCTTGGGTCGCGTAGATCAGGAAGACATGATCCTGTTCGACCAGCTTGCGGATCGCCTCCAGCGTGCGCGCCGGATTATAGCCGTCGTCCAATTGCAGCAGCTTGATCTTGCGGCCGTTCACGCCGCCCTGGTCGTTGATCATGTTGAAATAATCGCTCTCGGCCAGGCCGAGCGCCGCCGTGGCGGAAGCTGGCCCGCTGAGCGGAATGGAATGGCCCAGCAGGATTTGGCTGTCGGTGACGCCGGGATCGTAATGTTTCTGCGCCTGGGCGGGCGACAGCGCCGCGATTGCCGAAAGACACAAAGCGGCCAGGACAACAGGCTTCATTCCCATATCGGACCTCCCATTTAGGGCGCCGTTGTTATTCGCGGCTGGGCGCCTGCCCAATGGTCGCGCAAAAGACGCGCGGGATCAATCACGCGGCGCCGCCGCCCTTGGCCGCCATCGGCGCCCCAGGCACAATGGGGCATGAGCGACATCGGACACGGCGATCTGACCGACCGCTATGCGCCGGCGGCGTGGCGGCCCTATATCCGCCTCGCGCGGCTCGATCGGCCGATCGGCACCTGGCTGCTGCTGTTTCCGGGCTGGTGGGCGATCGCGATGGCCGCGCCGGCTGGCGGCTGGCCCGATTGGCGGCTGATCATTCTGTTCGGCATCGGCGCCCTGGTCATGCGCGGCGCCGGCTGCACCCTCAACGACATCATCGACCGCGATGTCGATGCTCGCGTCGCCCGCACCCGGACCCGCCCGATCCCCAGTGGCGCGGTGTCGCCGAAACAGGCCGCGATCTTCCTGGCGGTGCTGCTCGCCATCGGCGCCGGCATCCTCCTCACCATGAACCGGCTGGCGATCGAATTGGGCGTGTTGGTGCTGGTGCTGGTCGCGACCTATCCGCTGATGAAGCGCATCACCTATTGGCCGCAGTTTTTTCTGGGCCTCAATTTCAATTGGGGGGCGCTGTTGGGCTGGGCCGCGGCGACCGGGACGCTAAGCGTGCCGGCCTTCCTGCTCTATGCCGGCGGCATCGCCTGGACCCTCGGCTACGACACCATCTATGCCCATCAAGACAAAGAGGACGACGTGCTGATCGGCGTCAAATCCTCGGCGCTGGCATTGGGCGGCCGCACCCGGCCGTTCCTCTTCGGCTTTTATATCGTGGCGCTGATCTTGTGGGTCGCGGCGGGCGGCGCGGCGCATCTGGCCTGGCCCTATTATCTCGGCCTGGCGCTGGCCGGGGCGCAGCTCTGTTGGCAGGCGGCGATGGTCGATCTGTCGCGGCCCGAGGATTGCCTCGCCAAATTCAAATCCAACCGCTGGGCGGCGTGGCTGATCCTCTTCGGGATCGTCGCCAGTCGACTCTTTTGATTGCCTCAGTCGCCGGCGCTCGCATCCGCTCGCTTGGCTTCCGCGCCTATCGGCGCGCGCTCGCACTTGCTCGCGATCTTCTCTAAATCACGCGGGCGAGGACAGCGCCGGCGAAGCACGCGCCCAGTCCCAGCACCACCGATCCCGCCGCATAGATCGCACCCCGGACGGGGGCGCCTTGCTCGATCAGCAGCAGCATCTCCAGCGAATAGGCGGAGAAGGTGGTGAAGCCGCCGAGGAATCCGGTCAGGATGCCGACCCGCAGATAGGGCGGGATCGCGAAGCGCTCCACCGTGACCATGAACAGGAAGCCCATCAGGAAACTGCCGAGCACGTTGATGGTCAGGGTCGCGACGGGAAAGTCGCGCCCGGCCCAGGTCGGAATCCAGGTCCCCAGGAACAGGCGCAGCCAACAGCCCAGCACGCCAGCCACCGCCACCGCCAAATAAGTACGCATGCGGACTCCTCCCCTTTGCGCCACTACGCCGGTAGGAGTCATCAGCCCCGCGCATCGTGCCGGGACGGTTATCGGCGGAACCCCATCGCCATCGCTGTGGCATCAGCATGCGGAAGCCGCGCCGCTTCTGTCAATTGCCGCCTTCGCTCTTGAACGGGCGCGACAGCAGGGCGGCGATCGCATCGTCGATCGGCGCGCCGCGATGCAGGATGGCGTCGACCGCGTCGGTGATCGGCATCTCGATGCCGAGGCGCCGTGCCAGCGCCACCGTCGCCGCGGCGGAATCGACGCCCTCGGCGACCGACACACGCTCGCCGATTATGTCGGCGAGGATGCGGCCCTGCCCGAGCGCCACGCCCAGCGAATAATTGCGCGACTGCCCGGCGGTGCAGGTCAGCACCAGGTCGCCCAGCCCACTCAGCCCCATCAGCGTCTCGGCGCGCCCGCCCTTCGCCACCGCCAGCCGCACCATCTCGGCAAGGCCCCGCGTGATGATGGCGGCGCGGGCATTATCGCCGAGCCGCCGGCCCTCGACGATGCCGCAGGCGATGGCCAGCACGTTCTTCACCGCGCCGCCGATCTCGGCGCCGACGACATCCGCGGTGAGATAGGGCCGGAAGCTGCGCGTGCCCAGCGCCTCGACCAGCCATTGCCCCATCGCCCGATCCGCCATCGCCAGCGTCACCGCCGTCGGCAGGCCGCGCGCCACCTCGGCGGCGAAAGTCGGCCCGGACAGCACGGCCAACGCCGCGCCGGGAAGCTCCGCCGCGACGATCTCGCTCATCAGGGCGCCGGTTCCGGTCTCAATGCCCTTCGCGCAGATCACTATCGGTACGGAAATGCCGCTGGATAGGGCGCGATAGATGCCGCGCAGATGCTGCGCCGGTACCACGATGAGCATCAAATCAATATCGCGCGATACCACGCTGATATCCGCGTCAGCACGAATTGCGGGGTCGAGTGCGATGCCCGGCAGGTACAATTCGTTGGCATGATCGCGGTTGATCGCCGCGACCAATTCCGGCTCGCGCGCCCACAGCGCCACCTCGCGGCCGGCTCGGCTCAGCACCTGCGCGAGGGCCGTGCCCCAGGCCCCCGCGCCGATGATGCCGATCCGTCGCGCCGGCATTATTTACCGAGCGTGTCGGCGGCGGCCTTGCACACGTCGGAATCCTGCGTCGGGGTATTGCCGCCCGAGCAGCCGATGGCGCCGACCACCTGATCGCCGACCTTCAACGGGAAGCCGCCGCCGAACGGCGCCATCGCCGGCAATCCGAGGATCGCGTTGTTGCCCTTCGTCAGCGCGCCGCTGAAGACATCGGTCGGGGCCTTGTACATCACCGACGTTCTCGCCTTCTCCTGCGCGAATTCGACGGTCACCAGCGAGGCGCCGTCCATGCGCTCGAACGCCACGAGATGGCCGCCCTCGTCGAGCACGGCCAAGCCCATATGCGCCTTGCCCTTGGTGGCGGCATCCTCGGCGGCGGCGAGCAGCTTTTTCGCCTCCGCGAGGGTCATGCCCTTCTTGTCCGCGAGCTGCGCCGACGCCGACGCCGCGTAACCGCACGCCAGCACCGCCGCCAGGGCGAGAATCGCGATATTTCTTCTCATGATAAGCCTCCCTTTTTGCGTTGTCGTTTCAGGTCAATGTGGCGGCGCCGGCGGCGCCGATCTGCGCGTCCTGCTCGGACGTGACGCCCGAGACGCCGATGCCGCCGACGCATTCGCCGCCCGCAATCAGCGGCAAACCGCCCTCGACCGGGACCGCGCCCGGCAGCGCCATGATGGCGACGCGGCCGCCCGCGACGGTGTCGCTGAACGCCTTGGTCGGACGCCGGAAGATCGCGGCGGAGCGGCCTTTCGCCTGGCAGACATCGACACTGGCCGGCGGCGCGCCATCCATGCGCTGCAGCATGACGAGGCGTCCGCCCTCATCCAGGATCGCGATCGAGACGCTCCAATTATTCTTGCGGGCCTCGGCCTCCGCCGCGCCCATGATCTCCTTGGCGGCCTCGAGGGTCAGTACTTTCCGGGTGGCGAGCTTCGGCATCGTTACCTCCAACTTGATTCTTGTTGCTTGGCGAATGGGCTAGAATCGCGCGATCCTAACCGTGCCGGCCGACAAGGCAAAGCACGCTCGCGTGAGGGGAACATGGCAGATCAGACGATCAGCTTCGAGGGCACGTTTTTCGAGACGCTGGGCATCCGCATGATCGAGGCAACGGCGCAACGCGTCATCGCCGAGATGGATGTGCGGCCCGACTTGATGACGGTCGGCGGACGCCTCCATGGCGGCGCGCTCATGTCGCTGGCGGATTCGGTCGGTGCCTATGGCGCGTTCCTGGCGCTGCCCCCCGGCGCCGCCGGCACCACGACCATCGAGTCGAAGACCAATTTCTTCGCCGGCGCGGCCAACGGTATTGTGCGCGCCGAATCCGTGCCGCTCCACAGCGGCGCGAGAACATCGGTGTGGCAGACCCGGATCACCAACGAGGCCGGGCGCCTCGTCTCGCAAACCGTGCAAACTCAGCTGGTGCTGACGAAGCAGCCCTAATACATGTGCTGGCCGCCATTCACCGACATGGTCGAGCCGGTGATGAAGCCGCTTTCGTCGGCGACCAGGAACAGCACCGTGCGGGCGATTTCGTCGGCGTGGCCGAGCCGGCCGGTCGGAATCCGCGCCACGATCTTCTCCAGCACGATCGGCGGCACCGCGCGCACCATGTCGGTATCGATATAGCCCGGCGCCACCGCGTTCACCGTGATGCCCCGGCCCGCGCCTTCCTGGGCCAGCGCCTTGGTGAAGCCGTGAATCCCCGACTTGGCGGCGGCGTAATTGACTTGGCCGTACTGGCCGGCCTGGCCGTTGATCGAGCCGATATTGACGATACGGCCGAAATTGCGCTCGCGCATGCCGTCGATGACCAGACGGCACATATTGAAGCAGGAGGTGAGATTGGTCGCGATCACCGCGCCCCATTGCTCCGGCGTCATGCGGTGCAGGACCGCGTCGCGGGTGATGCCGGCATTGTTGACCAGCACCTCGACCGGCCCGTCCAGCGCGTCGGCGATCTTCTTGATACCAGCCTCGCAGGCTTTGTAATCGGAGACATCGAAGCGGTCGGCGCGAATCCCGGTCTCGTCCGAGAAGCGCCGCGCCGCGTCATCATTGCCGGCATAGACCGCCGACACCCTATAGCCCGCGCGATGCAGCGCCTCGGCAATCGCCCTGCCGATGCCGCGCGTGCCCCCGGTGACGATTGCGACGCGTGCCATGGTCCACCCTCCCTTGAGGTGATAGGTTTTAAGTTATCAGTCGTCAGTTTTCAGTTTTCAGTTTTCAGTCGTCAGCGTCAGTCTACTCAAAACTGATAACTTAAAACTGACAACTGATAACTGATAACTCAACGCTCGACGCACATCGCAATTCCCATGCCGCCGCCGATGCAGAGCGTGGCGAGGCCGCGCTTGGCGTCGCGCTTCGCCATTTCATGAATCAGCGTCACCAGAATGCGCGCGCCGGAGGCGCCGATGGGATGGCCCAGCGCGATGGCGCCGCCATTGACGTTGACCTTGGCGGGGTCGAAGCCCAGTTCGCGGTTGACGGCGCACGCCTGCGCCGCGAACGCCTCGTTGGCCTCGATCAGGTCGAGATCGGCGGCCTTCCAGCCGGCCTTCTCCAGCGCCTTGCGCGAGGCCGGGATCGGCCCGGTGCCCATGATCGCGGGATCGACGCCGGCGGTCGCCCAGGAGACGATGCGGGCCAGCGGCGTCACGCCGCGCCGTGCCGCCTCCGCCGCCGACATCAGTACCAGGGCGGCGGCGCCGTCATTGATGCCCGAGGCATTGCCGGCCGTCACCGTGCCATCCTTGGCGAAGGCGGGGCGCAGCTTCGCCAGCACCTCGAGCGTGGTGCCGGCGCGGGGATATTCGTCGGTATCGACGATCTGGTCGCCCTTCCGGGTCTTGATGGTCACGGGGACGATCTCATCCTTGAAGCGGCCGGCCTCGATCGCCGCCACCGCGCGCTGTTGCGAGCGCGCCGCCAGCGCGTCCTGGTCGTTGCGGGTAATCTGATATTTCCGCGCCACATTCTCGGCGGTGTTGCCCATGTGATAGCCGTTGAAGGCATCCCACAACCCGTCGCGGATCATGGTGTCGATCATCTGCACATCGCCCATCTTGGTGCCGTTGCGCAGATGCATGCAGTGCGGGCTGAGGCTCATGCTTTCCTGCCCGCCGGCGACGACGATCTCGGCATCGCCGAGCTTGATCGCCTGGCTGGCCAGCGCCACCGTGCGCAGGCCGGAGCCGCACACCTGATTGACGACATAGGCGGTGGCGGAATGGGGAATGCCGGCGGCGATGGCGGCCTGGCGCGCCGGGTTCTGGCCCTCGCCCGCCGTCAGCACCTGGCCAAACACGACCTCGGACACGTCCGCCGGCGCAACCTTGCCGCGCACCAGCGCCTCGGTGATGGCGATGCGCCCCAGCTCATGCGCCGCCAGCGACGCCAGCGCGCCGTTGAAGGCGCCGATCGGCGTGCGCGCCGCGCTCGCGATGACGATGTCGGTGGCGTTGCTCATGGGTGGCCCTCCAGGGACGAAGCGTGGCTGTTAGATAGACCGGCGGCACGGGTTTGGAAACCCCGCCGGGTCGGGTTCAGGCCGCCGCCTGGGGGCGGGCCATTCGTCCGCTGACATGGACCGTGGCAATCTCAGTGCGCCAATAGCACCGGGATCGGGGCCTCGGACAATATGTGCCGCGTCGCGCCGCCGAAAATGAGCTGCCGCAGGCGGCTTTGGGTATAGGCGCCCTTGACCATTAAGTCCGCGTTCATCGCCTTGGCCTCGTCGATGAAGATGGCGCCGGCGGCCCGGCCCGCCGCCGGGATGTGACGCGCGCGCACCGGTATGCCATGCGCCGCCAGGGTCTGCGCCACCGCCTCGGCGACGGGGCCGGGCACGGTGCCGCCCTCGACCGAGACCACGTCGACCTGTTTCGCCCGCTCCAGGAACGGCATGGCGAAGGCGACCGCGCGGGCAGTTTCGCTCGACCCGTTCCAGGCGATCAGGATGCGCTCGCCCAGCGACGCGGGCGTGTCGGGCGGCGCCATCAATATCGGACGGCCGCTTTCGAACAGCGCGTCTTCCAGCGTCGCCTCGGCCAGTGAATTGAGCTTGGCCGGCCGCTCCAGCAGGATCAGGTCGAAGGCGCGGCCCAGCGTGCCCACCACCAAATTCTGGCGCCCCGCTTCCTCGCGCCATTCGGCGCTGGGACCGCTGTCGGGGCGCGGACCGACCGGAATGCCCGCGCGTTCCATGACGCCCTGGAACAGCGAGCGCGCCTCGTTGCGCTTCAACTCGCTTTCCTGCTCGACCGAGCGGTCGACCTCGGAGGAAATGGTGAGCCCCATTTCGCCGCCGAATACGACGGCGTATTCGGCGGTGACCGCGTTGAGGCCGACGATCCGGCTGTTGAACTGGCGTGCCACCAGCAGTGCCGTCTGCAACAGCGGCACCGCGTGCCCGTCCCCGACCACGGCCAGCAAGCTTTTCATCCTTGGCCTCCCCTATCCGCCGATTTGGGCATTTGGCGCATTCTCGCCCGAATAGCCGTTTCGCTCAAGGTCGCGGGCGCAACCCCGGCGCCATCCTTTCCCAATCATGATATTTTCCCGGCATGTCCGACCTCACCCTGATCGTCCCCGGCCGCGCTTATCTCGCCGGCTATGTCGCCGCGCTGGAGACCGGCTGGTCGCCCGACAACACCCAGGACATTCACGCCGAACAACTGACCTCGATCCGCCGCGACGCAGACGCGTTCCTGCAAGACCTGGTCCGGCCCGCCGGCACCATCCGCCATGCCGACGGCACGGTCACGCCGCGCCTGCCCGACCGCATGTTCTGGATCTGGGATGATGAATTTTGCGGTATCATTGGGTTACGTTGGCGACCCGGCGGCAATCGGCTGCCGCCCTATGTCCATGGCCATATCGGCTATGGCGTGGTGCCGTGGAAGCGGCGGCGCGGCTATGCCAGCGCCGCGCTGGGCCTGCTGTTGCCGATGGCGCGCGCGGTCGGGCTGACATGTGTCTTCATTTCCGCCAACGCGACCAACATCGCATCGCGCCGGGTGATCGAGCGGAACGGTGGGGTGCCGCTCGGCCCGGCGACGCGGCGGGCGACCGGGCGGCTCGACGCGGACGAGGTCGGCTACTGGATCGAGCTGCCGGTCACGAGCTCTTCTCCGGCTCCAGCAGATCGCCGATCCGGGTCTTGAAGGTATTGGCCTTGTAGTCGGGAACGGCGAAGGCCCACGGCACCAGCCGCCGGTTGAGGGCGGCCGCTTCCTTCATCGCGGCGGCGCCGGTGCCCGACGCCAGGATCTTGACCCAGTATTTCTTCTTGGCGACATCCTTGCCGCTATCCTTGGCGATCTCGTCGCGCTCGACCATCGCGACTGTGATCGTCATGCCATCATTAGTGGTGAAGATCGCCTGAGAGATGCCCTTATCGGGGAACGGCACGGACATGGCCGGCGCGACATCGTCGAGGCTGAAATAGTCGAGGGCGCGGGCAAGGTCATTAAGGGCATCGGCGCTTTTGAGCTTCTGGCCCTTCGGAATGCCCCCCACCAGCGTGACCGGCGCGCCGGGCTTGGCGCGCGCGACCGCGACCACGGCATGATCGGGCGCGATGAAACGGATGGCGGCGATGCTGTCCGCCTTGATCGTGGTGATCGGCCGCTCGACCCAGTCCAGCGTATCGTTGGGCAGGGTCAGCGAACCGTTGGCGAGCCAGGATTGCGCCTCGCCGGGCTTGCGGACATAGATGCCGTCATTGCCGCCGCCGAACATGTCATAGCGCCGCTTGCCGAAGATCATCTCGCCCATGAGTTGGCCCTTGGCGTCGCTCAGTGTCACGAGCTGGGAATCCTCGCCCTTCTTCCCCGGATCCTCGACATCGAGCCGCGAATAGAGTGTCGGGTTGGCGGTCTTGGCCTCGGCATAGCGCAGCGCGCCGAGCGCCAGCAGAATGCGGCGCATCTTGCCGGAATCGGCCGGATAATCGTTCTTCTGCTCGACCAGCCACGCGCCGTTCTTACGCACCATCGTCGTCTTGGCGTCGCCGTGGATCACCGTCAGCCGGGCGATCTGGTCGAGCCGCTTGGTCAGGTCGGTCAGCACCGGCCGACCGATGCGCGGATCGGTCGAGGCATCGCCTCCGCCCGCCGAAATGATTACCGCGACCAGCACCGCCGCGATGGCGGCGGCGATCAGCGTCAGGAGACCGGGTGCCCGCATCATCTCGTCTTTCTGCTCAGCCGGTTTGGGCGCGGCGGCGGCGCCGGCTCATGCGCACCAAGCCCAGCACGATGGCCACCAGCCCGACCAGGATCGGAATCGCGGCGATGTCGGCGAATTCGACCTCGGTACGCAGATGGTCGATATCCTGGCGTAAGGCCAACTGCACTTCGCGCAGCTGGCGCCGCACCTTGAGCAGCTCGGCGCGGAAATTGTCGAGCGTCTGCGCCTGTTCCAGCGAGGTCGCGGCATCGGTCGCGACCTGGGCGCTCGATTGCGGATCGCGGCCCGACAGCAGCCGAATCTTGTCCTGGGTTTCCTTGAGGTGCTTTTGTAGGCCCTTTTCGGTGTCCTGATAGCGCTCGTCGGCGGCGCGCTGGATGTTCTGGACCAGGGTGAAGGGCCGCACCGCGGTGCCGCGCGTGCGCAGCCCGATCAGATCGTCGCCGCCCGACAGCGTATCGATGGCGTTGGTGACGAGATCGCCATTATTGGCGTTCGGCACCGCGACATGCTGGCCGACGAAATTCTGGATATCGACCCAAAAACGGTCGGCCAGCATGTCGGTGTCGGCGACCACCACGACATTGATCGGCTTCGTCGATCTCTTCAGTCCCGCGGGCGCGACGACCGGCTTGGGGGACTTATCAGTTTTTTCCGGCACCGCCTTGGGGGGGCCCTTGGGGAAGGTGGTGTCGGCCGGCCCGGTGATGCGGGCGGCGAGGGTCAGCCGCTTGCCCGACGATTTGAACCCCGCGAGCAGCGCATCGACATTGGGCATGCCCGCCACGTCCTTGACCGGAACCGCCTGCGATTCCTTGGTCGTGAACACCAGGGGGGTGAATTTCGTCTTGGCGCCCTTGAGCGGCTCCAGAATGCCGGCAGTGGCGAAATTCAACTGGCTCAGATCGCCGGTAATCGGGCTGTCATGATTGACATTGCCCGCATCGAGCGCCAGCCACGCGATGTAATCGACCGCATGCGGGGTCGCGGAGGTACCGGTATTGACGCGGCGGGCGTCGGTGCGGTCGCCCGCCACCTTGTCGGGTAGCATCTCCAGGCCCCAGGCCTTGAACAGGCGGGGCAGATCGCTGGCTTCGGCGTGGAGATCGAAGGCCTGTTGCCGCTGTTTTGCCGCCTGCGCCTCGGCGTAGGGGTCGACGAACACCAGCGCCTTGCCGCCCTTCAGCACATATTGATCGATGGCGTATTGCAGCTTGTCCGACAGATGTTGCGGATGCACCAGCATCAGCACGTCGACATCATCCGGTATCTTTTCGATATCGGGCTGCAACTCGTGGAGATCATAAAGCTGGCGCATTTGCTCATAGATGGCATAGGGCGTCAGCGGCGCGCCGCGCATCGCGGCCTCGTAATCGCCGCCCAGCGGCAGCGACGAGATCAACCCGACCACGGTCTTTTTCGGGAAGGCGAGGCTGTAGATCAGCTTGGTCAGATCATATTCGAGGAAGCGTTCCCGCTCCGGCTGAAAGAAGGCGATGGTCTGCTGATCGTCGGTGGCATTGGTCGCGGCGAGGCCGAAATAGACCTGATCGCCGCCCTGCGCCAGCGCGACGCCCTGGAGGCCGAACGCGACGGCGCGATCCTCGGCCGGCGAAAACGGCTCGGGATCGATCTGCTCCAGCTTGATTTTGCCCGGCGCCAGCGCCGCATATTGCCGCAGCATTTCACGCACGCGTTCGGCATAGATGCCGTAAGGCGGCGCCGAGGAGCCGAGCCGCGGCGAATAATAAAAGCGCAGCGTGATCGGTTCTTCGATCTTCGCCAGCACCCGCCGCGTGCCCTTCGACAAGGTATAAAGATGGTTCTGCGTGAGGTCGATGCGCGAGGCCGGCAGTTCCTGTTCCGCGATCACGTTGATGGCGACGAACAGCACGAAGGCCGCCACCAGCGCGAGCCAGGCCGCCAAGCCCCGGGATATGGTTCGGCTCATCGCCTAATCCGCCTTTTTCAGATCGACGATGATCGCGTTCGCGAACAGGAAGAACACCATCACCGAGACGAAAAACACCAGGTCGCGCAGGTCGATGACGCCACGGATAATGGCGTTGAAATGCGTGAGGAAGCTGAAAAAGGCCAGATGGTTCAGAACGCCGGCCGGCGCCCAGCCACTGAGGAAGCTCATCAGGATCGAGGAGCCGCTGACCGTGAAGAAAAAGCATACGGCGGCGGTGACGACGAAGGCGATGATCTGGCTCTTGGTCAGCGCCGACAGCGCGCTGCCGATGGCGAGATAGGCGCCCGCCATCAGGAAGCTGCCGATATAGCTCGCGACGATTACGCCGTTGTCGGGATGGCCGAGAATATTGACCGTGATCCAGAACGGAAAGGTCAGGATCAGCGCGATGCCGGCGAAGGCCCAGGCGGCCAGGAACTTGCCCAGCACCGCCTCGCCCATCGAAATTGGCAGGGTGAGGAACAGCTCGATGGTGCCGGTCTTGCGCTCCTCCGCCCAGAGCCGCATCGACAAAGCGGGGATCAGCACCAGGTACAGCCAGGGATGGAACTGGAAGAAGGGCTGCAGATCGGCCTGGCCGCGGGTGAAGAAATTGCCGACGAAGAAGGCGAAGGTCCCCGCCATCACCAGGAAGATGACGATGAAGATATAGGCCAGCGGGGTCGCGAAATAGCTCGCGAGCTCGCGCCGGAAGATGATTGAAATGCTGCGCATGATGGGGTGAGTGGCCTACGCCGCCTTCAGGGTGATGTCGCGGAACACATCGTCGAGCTTGCCACGCTCGACGCGCAGCGCCGCGACCGGCCAGCCGGCGGTGCGCATCAGATCGGTCACCTCGGCGATGATCGACCGGCCCTCCTGCGGCACGATCAGCAGCGCCTTGCCTTCGTCATCCTCGATGCTCTCGACCGCCGCGACGCCCGGCAGGCGCAGCAGCGCGGTGCGCGCGTCGATGGCGGGATCGGCCAGCATCAGCCGCACGGAATTATGAAGCCGCGAGCGCGCGGCGAAGCGGCCGGGCGTATCGTCGATCAGCACCCGGCCCGAGGCGATCACGATGGCGCGACTGCACACCGCGTCGACTTCTTCGAGGATGTGGGTCGAGATGATGATCGCCTTGTCCGGCGCCAGCGCCGCGATCAGGTTGCGCACCTCATGCTTCTGATTGGGGTCTAGCCCATCGGTTGGCTCGTCGAGGATCAGCACTTCGGGGTCGTGCAACAGCGCCTGGGCCAGGCCGACGCGGCGCTTGAAACCCTTGGACAGGGTCTCGATCGGCTGATGCATCACCCCGCTCAGCGCGGTGCGCGCGACCGCCAAGGCGATGCGCCGCTTCGCCTCGGCGCCGCCGAAGCCGCGAATGTGGGCGACGAAGGCGAGGAAGCCGGCGGGATTCATGTCGGGATAGGCCGGCGCGCCTTCAGGCAGGTAGCCGAAATGGCGCTTGGCCTCGATCGGGTTGTCGCCGATGTCGATGCCGCAGATCGTGGCGGTGCCGCGCGTCGGTGCCAGAAACCCGGTGATCATTTTCATGGTGGTGGACTTGCCGGCGCCATTCGGGCCGAGAAAGCCCAGCACCTCGCCGCGTCCGACCGAAAACGTGACATCGTCAACCGCCGTCGCCGGGCCGAAACGCTTCGTCAGGTGCCGCACCTCGATCTTGGCTTCCATACCGACCGGACCGTTCCTTTTTTTGCCGTGCCCCGACCAGCGATCGGTCCGGACCCTCCCGAGGGACCCCGCATTTAACCGGGGCCGCCCCCCGAATCAAGCGAATGAGGCGATGAGAGCAACTTAATTCGTTGTAATCATCGTCGCGGCCGGGTGCGCGGGGAGACAATGATGGACGGATTCGCGATCGAGCGTTGGCATGATTTCTTCGTCGCCCAGGCGGGCGCCGGGGCCGCGCTGGCGGGTCTGGTCTTCGTCGCTATCTCGATCAATCTGCAGCGTCTTCTGACGACCCGCGCGGTACAGGGCCGCGCCATCGAAGCCTTGGCCTTGCTGGTCTCGTTGCTGATCGTCGGGCTGGCCGCGTTGATCCCGCAAGGGAAGATGGCGTTCGCGACCGAGCTGATCCTGCTCGGCTTCGCCATGTCCGCGACCATGATCGCGGTCGGGGCCGGCGGCGGCAATGCCGGCGGCGCCACCCGCCGCCAGTACGCACTGCGCCTGATCCTGGGGCAATGCGCCACGCTGCCGCTCATCGCCGGCGGCGTCAGCCTATTGGCGGGCAGCGGCGGCGGGCTTTATTGGCTGGCGGTCGCCGCCTTCGCCGCGATTATCGCCGGCATGATCGGCGCCTGGGTGCTGCTGGTGGAGATTTTGCGCTAGCGAATGACCTCGATTTCAACATCGACGATGGACGCGATGCGCGCCCAGGCGCGGTCGGCGGTCAACACCTTCGCCCCACGACTTCGCGCCAGCGCCAGGCAAGCCCGATCGCCGAAAGATAGACCAGCCGGCTTTGTTGCTTTGATCAGCATACCCGCATCGAAGGCCAAGGCTTCGTCGAATGGCACGAACGCGATCGGAAGCCGACGGAGCATATCCTGAACTTCGGTGTGACTTTTCGCCTTGCGCGCGAAATGGCCAACCACTTCACTCAGATTGACCGTCGTCATCGACGATTGCGCCAAGACCGGCTCGACAATATCGCCGCCACGCTCGCCCAGCAAAAAGGCGATCACGGCCGAAGCATCGAGCGCAAATTCGATCATCCCTCTTCCTCTTTTCCGTCCGCCTCTGCGTCTTCCTTCGCGGCTTCGCGACGGCGTTCCGCGATGAAGGCATCGACGGAGCCTTCAGGATCGTTGTTGCCCATGATCCGACGGGCGATCGCCTGGGCCTCCCCGATAACTTCTTTCAAGGAACGGATGCGGATAACACTGCCATCGAGTTCGACGACGACATCGCCACCGCGATCAAGCCCAACAGCCTTTCGGAACGCCGCCGGCAGACTGATGCGGCCCGCCTCCGAAACCTTGGCGTGAACCGAATTCATGTCCTCTTCTCCCTTCGCGCCATAAAGAGAAGATAGGGCGCGAAGCGAACGCTGTCCAGGCAGGCTCCTACGCCTTCGAGGTTTGGATCAGGCGCTCGATTTCCTCGGTGATTGACTGGTCGAGCGGTTTCACCTGGGCCGGGAAGGCGCCGGCCAGCTCGCCATAGGGTCCGACCAGGTATTTATGGAAATTCCAGCGCGGCGCCGCGCTTTCGCCGCCTTCCGATGCCGCCCATTGATAGAAGGGATGGGCCTCGTCGCCCGCCACCTTCTCCTTGCTGGCCAGCGGGAAATCGACACCGTATTTGTCCTGGCAGAAATGCTTGATCTCGTCGTTGCTGCCCGGCTCCTGATGGCCGAAATCGTTGGAGGGCACGCCGATCACGGTCAGACCCTGCTCGCGATAGCGTTCCCATAACGCCTGCAAATCGCGGTATTGCGGGGTGAAGCCGCATTGCGACGCGGTATTCACGACGAGGACCGGACCGCCCTTGAACTGGGCCAGCGGCATCGGGCTCCCGTCGATGGTCTGGAAGGAAAAATCATGCGCCTTGGCATTGGCCATTCCGACCTCCTAAGGGTTCGCTGGCAGCGAGGCTAACACAAAGGTAACCGCGATACCGGCGATTTCCGGTTGCGCCGCGATAGCGCATCCCCGACACTGTCGCCATGCCGTTTGAACCGGCGGCTCTGCTGCTGATCGCGCTCCTGAAGGGCGTCGCCATCGGTGTCGTGATCGCGTTGCCGGTCGGACCCGTCGGCGTCTTGTGCGTGCGCCGCACGGTATTCGAGGGGCCAACTTACGGCTTCCTATCCGGTATGGGCGCGGCAACAGCCGATACTGTTTTTGGTATCATCGCCGCGACCGGCCTGACGTTTCTGCGCGACTGGCTGCTGTCGTACCAGGATTGGTTCGGCGCCGCCGGCGGCATTTTCCTGCTGGTGATCGGGGTGCGCACCCTGCTCCAGCCGCCGACCGAGCGCCAGGCGGTGCCGCTGACGGGGGAGCGGCACGTCACCGCCTATGTCTCGACCTTCGCGCTGACCATCACCAACCCGATCACCATTCTGGCGTTCGCCGCGATCTTCGCCAAGATCGGCGTCGCCGAGAGTGCCGGCGTGTTTACCCTGGGGGCGCTGGTCGTCGGCGTGTTCGCCGGCTCGCTGCTGTGGTGGCTGGCCCTGAGCTTCGGCCTGTTCTGGGTCCAGCGGCTGGCCGGCAGCTTTCACCTCGCCTGGCTGAACCGGATTTCGGGCGGCATCTTGGCGATTTCGGGTGTCGGGCTGCTAGGCGCCGCGCTGAAGGCGCTGGCCCGCCTCTAGCAACGTTTCCCGACCTCCATCGTTCGTAGGGGGAATGGTATCGAGGTTGTCGTCGCAACAAGCCGGGAGAAACGATGCGGAATTTTCTATTCATCATTGCGCTGATGCTGTTCGGTGTCGCCGGCCCGGCCTGGAGCCAGGCCGCCCCCGCGACGCCGAGCACCAGTCCCGTCGCCGCGCCCGGCTCGACCGCGGATTTGGAGAAACTGGTCGGGACCCTGCAAAACGATCAGCAGCGCACGGCCCTGATCCGACAGCTTCAGGCGCTGATCGCGGCGCAAAAGCAGGGAGCGCCCGCGACCGCCGCCCCGCCCGCCGTGGTGGTTCCAACTTTGGCGGTTCCCAATTTAATCGAGGGGCTGACCACGCGGTTTCAGGGCGTCGGCGGCGAGCTGGCCGACATCATCGGCATCGCGCGCGCCGCGCCCAGCCTGGTTCGCTGGATCGATCGTCAGGTCGCATCGGCCGAGTTGCGGATGATCTGGCTCGAAGCCTTTGTCCGTCTGCTGATCATCTTCGGCGCCGGCACGGCGGCGGCGCTGATCGTCGGGCGCCTCTTGCGCGGCGCCCGCGCGCGCTTCGCCCTGCGGCAGGGCGGCAGTTTCACCAAATGGCTGGTCCTCCTCGCCGTCACCCTGGTCCTTTATCTCCTGCCGATCGCGGTATTCGGGGCGGTCGCGACCCTGGTCCTGGCGACGCTGCACCCGGCCGTGCCGGCGCGGCCGATGGCGGCGGTGGCGATCGCCACGATTCTGCACGCGCAGGCGATTCTGGTGCTGGCGCGGGTGCTGCTGATCACGCCGGCCGCGCCCTATTTCCTACGCTTGAGCGAGGAATCGCGCACCTATCTCTATATCTGGATCCGGCGTTTCACGGTGTGGGTCGTCTATGGCTTCGGCGTCGCCGAGCTGGCGCGGGCGCTGCGCGCGCCGCACTCGGTCGCCGATCTGATCGCGCGGTTCGCGATCATCGTGGTGGCCGGGCTGGCGATCGTGTTCATCCTGCAGAATCGCGCCGCCGTGTCCGCCTTTCTGCGCGGCTCGGCGGCCCAGCCCGACCGGCCGCGTCCGGCGACCAGCACGCTGCGCATGATCCGCAACGCGCTGGCCGACACCTGGCACATCGTCGCGATCGTCTACATCCTCGGCAGCTTCGGCGCCTATCTCGTGGACATCAACGGCGGCGTCGGCTTCGTGCTGCGCGCCACCCTGATCAGCATCCTGGTGCTGGTGGGCGCCGGTCTCGCCATGCGGCTGATCCGGCATCTCGACGAGCGCGGCTTCGCCGTCGGCGCCGATCTGCGCGCGCGCTATCCCGGCCTCGAGGCGCGGACCAACAAATATGTCCCCGCGCTGATTTTCGTGATCTCGGCGGTGGTCTATGCCGCCGCCATCGTCCTGTTGTTGGAGATTTGGGGCATCGACGCGCTGGACTGGTTCGCGCGCCAATATGTCCGCGATATCGCCGGCACGCTGCTATCGATCGTCATCGTCATCGCAATCGCGATCGCCGCCTGGGAGGTGATCAGCGCCGCGGTCGAGCGCGCGCTGGGCGGCGGCGACGCCGAGCGTCATGCCCAGGTCAGCGCGCGCATGCGCACGCTGCTGCCGCTGATCCGCTCCACCGTGCTGATCGCCATCGTCACCATGGCCGCGTTCGTCGTGCTGGCGCAGATCGGCGTCAATATCGCGCCGTTGCTGGCCGGCGCCGGGATCATCGGCATCGCGGTCGGCCTCGGCTCGCAGGCGCTGGTCAAGGACATCATCAACGGCCTCTTCATCCTGGTCGAGAACACCGTCACGGTCGGCGACTATGTCGATGTCGGCGGCGGCCATGCCGGCACGGTCCAGGAAATCTCGATCCGCACCATGCGGCTGCGCGACGGCGCCGGCGCGCTGCACACCATCCCGTTCAGCGCCGTCACCACCATCGCCAACACCAATCGCGGGATCGGTAACGCCGCCGTCGGCGTCAATGTCGCGATCGCGGAAGACAGCGACCGGGTGTCGCGCGCCCTCGCCGACATCGCGCGCGAGATGCGGCACGACGATGCCTTCCGGCCGCTGATGCTGAGCGAGCTTCAGCTCTGGGGCGTCGACAAGATCGATGGCACGACGATGACCATCGTCGGCCAGATCGTGTGCACCGCCAGCGGCCGCTGGCCGGTTCAGCGCGAGTTCAACCGCCGGGTCAAGCTGCGCTTCGAGCAGGAGGGCATCGCCTTCGCCCTGCCGGCGCAGACCATCATCGTCGCCAATCCCGAGCCGATGCCGGCGGCGCGGCCCAGCAACGGCCGACCCAGTAACGATCGTCATATCGCCGCCGCCTTGCGGGCGCCGCGCGATCGCGGGTGACGGGCCTATCCGTCCTGATCCTCACGCGCCATTTCCTCCAAGGCCGCGACATCGGGCGCACCAAGCAGGCGCCGCGCCAGGTCGAGCGCGAAGCCGGCCCGTGCCAGCGCCGCCACATCCTTTTGCCGTGACGCGGCGCGCGCCTCGGCCGCGCGGTAAGGGCCAAGCCGCTTCTTGCGGATGAGGGCGGCGGCGGCTTCGCGCTCCGAGCCCTCGCCACGGTCGTCGAGCGTGACAATCGCGCGCTCGATCGCGTCGCGCGCCACCCCTTTCTGCATCAGCTTGCCGCGAATCCGATAGCGCGAGGCGCCGCCGCGGGCGAGGCCGGCGGCCCGGTGCTCGGCATAATGTCCATCATCGAGCAGCCCGGCCGCCAGATAGCGCGCGATCAGCGCCTCGACCAAAGCGATGCCCTCGACCGCCTGATCGGCATCCACGCGCGCCGCCTTCGCCACCCGGCGCATCAGCACCCGGCGCAGATTCTCGGCCGAGCTGGGATAGCGCTCAAGATACGTCGCCGCCGCCCGTTCAAGCACGGCATTGGTCAAAGGCGGGTGGCTCATTGCCGGGTACTGGCCAGGGTCGCTCATCGGACTAGCTTAACCGACCCAACGCGCGAATCCGATGGCGTTCCCCACTCCCAATTCCCACCACCGCGCCTCTCCGGCGAAAGAGCGTGTGAAGGATTCCCAATTTTATTGGGATGTGATTCTCTTTGCGGGAGCGGAGGGGGTGGCGATGTGTGGTGGTGCGCGGGTGTTGCAGGCGAACCGGTCACGGTTGTCGTGGGATTTAG
>DATCDN010000135.1:0-5757 GCA_036510675.1 Allostellaceae bacterium | reverse complement strand
CGCCCGGTGCGGCTGTTGCCGCGGCCCGAGCCGATCGCGACGCGCGACGACATTGCCGCCGCGATCCGCCGGGCGATCGACGCATTGTGCCGCCATCTGGCCGCCGAGGCGCTGGGCGCGCGGCTGCTGACGCTGACGCTGCATCGGGTCGATGGGGTGAGTGTGTCGCTGGCCGTCGGCACCGCGCGGCCGAGCCGCGACGCTGGCCATCTCGCCCGCCTGTTCGAGGAACGGATCGAGCGGATCGATCCCGGCCTCGGCATCGAGGATCTGCTGCTGGCGGCGAAAAATGTGGAGGGGCTTACTTCCAAACAACTCACATTTTCGTCTTGCCCTGGCTTGGCCAGGGCATCCACGACTGATTTTCTGGAAAATAAAAAATTCGTGGATTGCCCGCCTAAAGCGGGCCAAGGCGACATAATTTTCCATGAGGATATTTCCATGCTGATCGACCGGCTGGCCAATCGGCTGGGGGCGCGGTCGGTCGGGCGCCTGCTGCCGCATCCCTCGCACCTGCCGGAACGGGCACAGCGTTTCGTCTTCGCCTTCGCGCCCGATAGCGGCGCGGCGTGGCGTCAGGACCGGCCGCGCCCGGTGCGGCTGTTGCCGCGGCCCGAGCCGATCGAGGCGGTGGCGCCGGTGCCGGACGATCCGCCGCTGATGTTCCGCTGGCGCCGGCGGCTCTATCGCGTCGCGCGCGCCGAGGGGCCGGAGCGCATCCTGGGCGAATGGTGGCGCGGGACGCGCGAGGCCGGGCTCCTGCGCGATTACTACCGGGTCGAGGACGCGGATGGCCGGCGCTATTGGCTGTTCCGCTCGGGCCTCTACCGGCCCGCGATCCGGTCGCGCTGGTTCCTGCACGGGCTCTATGCGTGATGCGCTACGCCGAGCTGCAAGTCACCAGCAATTTCTCGTTCCTGCGCGGCGCCTCGCATCCGGGCGAGTTGGTCGAGCAGGCGAAGGCGCTCGGCCATCATGCCATCGCCATCACCGACATCAACACGCTGGCCGGAATCGTGCGCGGCCACATCGCGGCGGAAGAGCAGGGGCTGCGCTTCGTGGTGGGGTGCCGGCTGGAGATGGAGGTTGAGTCGAGTTCAAAAAAGACAGAAAGCAAACAGCGCACTCTTCTCTGCTATCCGACCTCGCGGGCAGCGTATGGACGGCTGACGCGGATGCTGACGCGCGGCAAACAGCGCGCCAAGAAGGGCGCGTGCCGGCTGGTCTATGACGATTTGGGGGCGTTCGGCGAAGGGCAGATATTCGTCGTATTGCCACCGGAAAATCTTCCTTCTCCCTCTCCACCCCATTGGGGGGGAGAGGGTCGGGGTGAGGTGGGGCAGGCGCCGAGGCAGCCCACCTCACCCTCCCATCGCTTCGCGATGGGTCCCTCCCTCTCCCCCCAATGGGCGGAGAGGGATTTTTTTCATTCGGATTTCACGGAATTTCTCTCCCGGCTGAAAAGTGATTTTTCCGATCGCGTCTATCTCGCCGCGCAGCATCTTTATCGCGGCGACGATGCGCGGCGCCTCCATCGTCTTGCCGCGCTGGCGCAGCGGATGGGGCTGCCGCTGGTCGCCACTAATGACGTGCTCTATCACGCGCCCGAGCGGCGCCGCCTGCAGGATGTCGTAAGCTGCATCCGTGAAGGCTGCACCCTGGCCGAGGCCGGGTTTCGCCTCAACGCGCATGCCGAGCGTCACCTCAAAACACCCGACGAGATGGCGCGGCTGTTTCGCGGCTATGAGGATGCGCTGGAGCGCACTGGCGAGATCGTCGAGCGCTGCCAGTTCAGCCTTACCCAATTGCAATATGATTATCCCGACGAAAGCGGCGGCGACGGCTCGACACCGCAGGCGCGGCTCGAAAGCCTGACCTGGAACGGCGCCGCGTGGCGCTATCCCGGCGGCGTGCCGGCGGAAGTATCCGAGCGGATCGAGACCGAGTTGCGGCTGATCGAGAAGCTGAAATACGCGCCCTATTTCCTCACCGTCCACGCCATCGTCAAGGAAGCGCGGCGGCGCGCGATTCTGTGCCAGGGCCGGGGCTCGGCGGCCAATTCCGTGGTGTGCTTCTGCCTCGGCGTCACCGAGGTCGACCCCCAGAAGATCGATGTGCTGTTCGAGCGCTTCATCAATGAGGAGCGCCGCGAGCCCCCCGACATCGATGTCGATTTCGAGCATGAGCGGCGCGAGGAGGTCATTCAGCACATCTATGAGAAATACGGCCGCGATCGCGCCGCGCTGACCGCGACCGTGATTCACTACCGCCCGCGCCGCGCCATCCGCGAGGTCGGCAAGGTGCTGGGCCTGTCGGACGACGTGACGGCGGCGCTCGCCGGCACGGTCTGGGGCTGGTATGGCGAGGCGATCGCGCAACAGCATGTGCGCGAGCTGGGGCTCGATCCCGCCGACCCGACCCTGGCGCTGGCGCTGGAATTGGCGACCGCGCTGGTCGGGTTCCCGCGCCATCTGTCGCAGCATGTCGGCGGCTTCGTCATCACGCGCGGCCCGCTCGATGAACTGGTGCCGATCGAGAAGGCGGCGATGGCGGACCGCACCGTGATCGAATGGGACAAGGACGATATCGACGCGCTGCGCATCCTGAAGATCGATATTCTGGCGCTCGGCATGCTGAGCGCGATCCGGCGCGGCCTCGATCTGATCGCCGATCATTACGGCACGCGCTATGCGCTGGCGACGATCCCGGCGGAAGACCCCGCGGTCTATGAGATGCTTCAGCACGCGGATTCAATCGGCGTGTTCCAGGTCGAAAGCCGCGCGCAGATGAGCATGCTGCCGCGTCTCAAGCCGAAGGAATTTTATGATCTGGTCATCGAGGTCGCGATCGTGCGGCCCGGCCCGATTCAGGGCGGCATGGTGCATCCCTATCTGCGGCGGCGCCGCGGCGAAGAGCCGGTGGTCTATCCGTCGGCGGCGTTGCGGACCGTCCTCGGCAAGACGCTGGGCGTGCCGCTGTTCCAGGAACAGGCGATGAAGATGGCGATGGTCGCGGCCGGCTTCACCGGCGCCGAGGCCAACGGCCTGCGCCAGGCGATGGCGACCTTCCGTCACAATGGCCAGATGCCGAAATACAAGGACAAGTTCATCGCCGGCATGATCGCCAATGGCTATGAGCCGGATTTCGCCCGGCGCTGCTTCGCGCAGATCGAGGGCTTCGGCGAATATGGGTTTCCGGAATCCCATGCCGCCAGCTTCGCGCTGCTGGTCTATGCCTCGGCCTGGATCAAGCGGTTCCATCCCGACGTCTTCACCGCTGCGCTGCTGAACAGCCAGCCGATGGGCTTCTATGCCCCGGCGCAGTTGGTGCGCGATGCGCGCGAGCACGGCGTCGAGGTGCGCGCGGTCGATATCAATTTCAGCCATTGGGATTGCACGCTGGAGCCGATCAATGGCCGCGGTGACAGGGTGCGTCCTTCGACTCGGGCCTTCGGCCCGGCTCAGGATGAGGAAAATTCTTCATGGCACGAAAAGGTGCCTCTCATTCCGAGCGCGGAGCACCGCGACAGCGGTGCGAGCAGTCGAGGGACGCACGGTCCTCCCCATCGCCATGCCCTGCGGCTCGGCTTCAATCAGGTGAAGGGCTTGGCGCGGGAAAAGCTGGAGGCGTCGGTCGCGCGCCGCGACGGGAGCTATTCCAGCATCGAAGATTTCGTCTATCGCTCTGGCCTCGACCGCAAAGCGCTGGAGCGGCTGGCCGAGGCCGACGCGTTCCGCTCGCTGGGGCTCGACCGGCGCCAGGCGCTGTGGGCGATGAAGGGCGCCGAGATCGCGCCCCCGGCGCTCTTCGCCGCGCCCGCGCCGGCACCGGTGCCCGATCAGCCGGCGCCGCTGCCGGCGATGCCGCTCGGCCAGCACATCATCGAGGATTATCACTGGACCGGCCTATCGCTGAAGGCGCATCCGCTGTCCTTCCTGCGCGACGATCTCGGCCGCCGCCGCATCGTGCCGGCGGCCGCCTTGCGCGATCGGCGCGACGGCGAAAAGCTGACCGTGGCCGGCATCGTGTTGGTCCGCCAGCGGCCGGGCAAAGGCAATGTCGTATTCATGACGCTGGAAGACGAGACCGGGATCGCCAATCTGGTGGTGTGGATTCCGGTGTTCGAGCGGTTCCGCCGCATCGCCATGGGCGCGCGGCTGGTGGCGTGCACCGGTAAGCTGCAAATCCAGGGCGAGGTGATCCACGTCGTGGCCGAGCGGCTGGTTGATCTAACCGGCTGGTTGCGGCGGTTGGGCGAGGGCGCCAGTGAGGGCGCCCATCCTCAAGGCCAATTGGACTTGGCAATTCAGAGCCACGATTTCCACTGATCCGCGAGTCGACCCGAGTCGCGGCCGAGTCGCATCGAGTCGGACCATGTCCCGCAACGCTTTCGCTTTGCCGCATAATCGATTGACAGCAAGGGCAAAACCCTATTCCTTAATCGCTATGGTTAACGAAACCGTGAGATTTATCGTCAATTTTAGGTTGAAAAAGCGATAATCGATCGGATAATGCCGATTGCAGGTTCTGGCGCCTAGCACGATGGGGAAATGACATGGAACGGATCGCCGACCGTCTTCGCGATGCCCGCCGCAATGCCGGGTTTGCCACCGCCGAGCAGTTCGCCGAGCGGGTCGGGGTCACCCCCGAGGTCTATCGCGCCTATGAGGACGGCACGCGCTATATGTCGCCGCAACTCGGCTATCGCCTGGCGCAAATTCTCGGCGTCGGCTGGATCGACCTGCTCTATGGCCCCGAATACACCGACGATTACGCCGATTTCGGCTATCAGGGCACGCCGTTCCGCCGCCGCCAGGCGCCGCAGCAGGAGATGGTTTCCTATGCCGGCGGCGGCGTTGATGTGCTGGAGCGGCCAGCCGGCCCGTCGCGCGCCCTCGCCACCCGGTCGCGCGCCAATTCAGACTATCTGCCGGATTTGGACCGCACCCGCGCCTCGCTGCTGGAAGCGCCGCCGCCGCTGCGCAATGTGCCCGCCACCCGCGAGCCGCGGGAATTGCGCGAGATGCGCGGCGCGGGCCGCGACGCGGTCGCCTTCGACGAGCTCGACACGCAGCTCGTCACCGGCGCCGGGATCGAGCGCGCCGGCCAGCATCCGCTGGGGTCATGGAATGTGCCGCGCGAGGTGCTGAAGACCGGATCGCGTGCCGCCGGCGCCGCGCTCAAAATGCTGGCGGTGCAGACCGACGAGATGGAACCGACCTTTCATATGAACGACCGCGTGCTGGTCGATACCTCGGACACGCGGCCCAGCCCTGCCGGCATTTTCGTGGTGTGGGACGGCCTGGCGCTGGTGATGCGGCGGATCGAGATCGTGTCGGGAAGCGAGCCGGTGATGCTGCGCATCACGACCGACAATCCGCGCTATCAGCCGGCGGAACGCCTGATGGCTGAAACGCTGATCCAGGGCCGCGCCATCGCGCGCTGGAGCTGGATCTGACCGGGACGGTGATCATCATCGTTCCTTGACGAGACTGGCGCAGTAGCGGGCATCGTCGCGCAGGGTTTCGTAATCCTGCATCGCGCCGCGCAGCGCGTCCTTCTTCGGCAGGCGGTTGATCGACTCCTGAATCGCCATCAATTGCGTGTCGGTGTAATTCACCACCGCCGGACATTGCGGCAGATCGCGCGCGGACGATCCGGCACAGCCCGAGAGGCCAATCGACAATGCCGCGAACGCGGCCCAAAGACTTCGACGCGGCATGACGCAACCCTCATACGGGGGGGGGGGAATCGGCG
>DATCDN010000134.1:0-36650 GCA_036510675.1 Allostellaceae bacterium | reverse complement strand
CCAACTCGCCACGCTCACTCTCGCTGAGTACGATCTTCACTGCTGGGCCGGGTGCCATCTCCGCCTCCAAATCAATCCGATAGGCAGAGTGAATCACGGCCCAATCAATGTGACTAGGAATTTCTGAGACGGGACACTAGCCCCGACGTATCTGACCGATAATGTCCACGCCAAACATCCCCAGCACCCTTCCCGGTAAAAGGTTCACATGGGCTGGTCTTGGTAATTCTAGGGGTTAGCGCGGCAAATCGTCGGGGTGGCCGACATCGTAGGCATAGAGCCAGGCGGCCTGGAACACGGTTTTATCCGCCGCGAACCGATTGCGGATCGCGACCCTGGCGTCGCGCTTGAGCCGCGCCCACGGCGAGGCGAGGTGATTCTCGGTGGCGCGGGCGCGCGAGCCCAGCACCGCCCGCCGGGTTCGCGGCCTGCGCAGCGCTTCGTAGCGTTCGAGGGCGGCATCGAGATCGTCCGGCGGGCCGGCGAGGCACGACGCCAGGACGCAGCCATCCTCGATCGCCATCGCCGCGCCCTGGCCGAGATAAGGCAGCATGGCATGCGCCGAATCGCCGAGCAGCGTGACCCGCCCCCGGCGCCACCGCGCCAGCGGCTCGCGATCGTAGAGCGCCCATTTGTACCAGCGCGGGGTGCCGCGGAAGAGTTCCTGGAGGGCGGGGTGCCAGCGCGGATAGGTCGCCGTCAGTTCGGCCTGCTCGCATTCTCGGTTCCAGGATTCTTCCGTCCAGGAATCGCTGTCGATATGCGCGACGATATTGAGAAGCTCCCCGCCCCGAACCGGGTAATGGACGATGTGTCCGTGCGGTCCCATCCATAGAATATTGTCTTTTACGTTGATGGTGGGCGGCAGGTCGCCGATCGGCACCAGCCCGCGATAACAAACACAGCCGGTAAAACGCGGCGCCTCGGTGCCGAAGAGGCTGGTGCGAACCGTCGAATGAATGCCGTCGGCGCCGACGATGATGTCGGCTTCGATCTCGCTGCCATCGGCGAAGCGGGCGGTCGCGACGGTGGCGCCGGGCGTCACGGCGACGCAGCGCGCGGCGAGCCGCACGCTGGCTTCGGGCAGCGCCCGCGCCAGAATCTCCAGCATGTCCGCGCGATGCAGCGTCAAATGCGGCGCGCCGAACTTGCTGCTGTTGTCACGCAGCGGCTGTTGGGAAATCACCCTGCCGCTGCGCCAGCTGCGCATGATCTGGAATTCGGGCGCACAGCCCGCCGCCACCACCGCGTCCTCGATGCCCAGGCTGCGGCACGCCTTGATCGCGTTGGGCGCCATGCCGAGGCCGGCGCCGATCTCGCTCAGCCGCGGCGATTGTTCATAGACCATGACATCGAGGCCGCGGCGATGGAGCGCGAGGCCGGCGGCAAGGCCGCCAATGCCGCCGCCGATGATGGCGATCCGGGGCGTCCGGGACATGATGTCGGACGCTAGGCGAGGTTCGACGCGTGGAAGCTGTTCTGGCGCCATTTTCCGTTTTGCAGCATCCAGGCCTGCGTGGTGACGATCTTCATCTCGACCTCCTGCATCGTCGCGCGAACCCGAATGGTTTGATCGAGACGGCCGGTCGCGATGGCAACATCGCCATAGCGTCTGACCGGCAAATCCAGGCGCTTGACGGTCAGAAACTCCAGCCGATGCTCGACCCCCGCAAGATAGCTCGCCTTGGTGTCGATCATTCCGGTCGTGTGAATGTGGACGACATCGTCGGCGACCAGCTCGGCGAGCGCGGCATAGTCGTGCGTCACCAGGGCGCGACAGCGTTCTTCTTCCAACCGCGCGATCGCCGATGCCGTTGCTTCGTCATTCATGGCTTGCTCCCGATCTGGTCACGAAACTTGGCGGCCCTGGCCGCGCCAATAATGCTCGCGCAGCGCCTTGCGGTCGATCTTGCCGAGCGCGGTCACCGGCAAGCCGTCGACGAAATCGATCGATTTCGGCACCCAGACGGCGCCGCGCCGCTGCTTGACGTGGGCCTGAAGCTCGGCCTCGGCGCAATTCATGCCGGGGCGGCACACGACGAACGCCTTTACCGCCTCGCCCCATTTCGGATCGGGAATGCCGATGACCGCGGCCGACGACACGGCGGCATGCGACAGCAGCGCGTCCTCGATTTCCCGCGGATAGACGTTGAAGCCGCCCGTGATGATCATGTCGGTGGTGCGGTCGACGATGGTGAAATAGCCGTCGGCGTCGCGGACCGCCACGTCCCCGGTATGCAGCCAGGCGCCGCGCAAGGCGGTCTCGTTCGCCTCGGGGCGCTGCCAATAGCCCGACATCACCAGGGCGCCGCGCACGCAGATTTCGCCGGGCTTGCCGACCGCGACCTCGTTCATATCGGGGTCGAATAATTTGACCTGCACCGAGGGGCAGGGCAGGCCGATCGAGCCGAGCCGATCGGGACGCGACAGATCGTGATCCGCCTTGCGCAGGGTTGTGACGGCCATCGGCGCCTCGGTCTGGCCATAGAGCTGGACGAACACCGGGCCGAACACGCCGATCGCCTCGCGCAGGCGATCCGGCGACATCGGCGCCGCGCCGTAGACGATTGATTGCAGCGAGGAAAGATCATAGTGCCGCTCGGCGAGGTGATCGAGCAGGACATAGATGATGGTTGGCACCAGCCAAAGCATGGTGATGCGCTCGGCGGCGATGATGGTACAGAAGGTCTCGGCATCGAAATGCTGGAGCATCCTGGTATAGCCGCCGCGCATGGCGACGGTCGGAATGACCCAGCCGCTGGCATGGCTGATCGGGGTGACGGCGAGGAACCGCATGTCTTCTGGCAAATCCCAATCCGATAATTCATGGCAGAACGACGCGATCAGCGAACGGTGCGACAGCATCACGCCCTTGGGCTTTCCCGTCGTCCCGCCGGTATAGGCAATGGTCACGATGTCTTGCGGATCGCTGTCGTCGCGGGGTGGCGCGGCCGGCACGCGCGCGGCGGCAGCGATCACGTCGATGGCGCCGTCCATCGGACCCAGAGACAGGATGTGTTTCAGGCGCGCGCATTTTTTCCGGAGGGCCGCGCCGCGCGCCGCATAGTTGATCGGGTCGACGAGCAGCGCGTCGATCTCGGCATCGTCGAGAATGAAGCGGTGATTCTCCTCCGACGCGGCGGGATGCAGCGGCGTGAACCGAATGCCGATCAGGATCGCGGCGAACCGGCAGGTGATTTCGGCGACGCGATTGCCGCTGAGAATTGCCAGCGTATCGCCCTTGCGCAGACCGAGATCGTGAAAGACGCGCACCATGCGCCCGACGGCCTCGCCGAGTTCGCGATAGGTGTAGCGTAATTCATCGTCGGCGATGGCGGGGCGCATCGGGAACCGCTCGATCGCCGTCAGCATCAGGGTGCCGACGGTGCCGCCGGCATAGAGCGGATTGACGGTATCGCGGCGCGGCATCGAATCTCCCCTAATTTCGGTCACGACACGGCGAGGGTGCGGACCAGAGTCGCATCGTCCCGCAGCAGGTCATCGCTGGTCGAGCGATGCACCACGAGGCCGCGATCGAGGATGATGGCATGCCGCGTCATCCGCAGCGCCAGCCGCGCATGCTGTTCGACGATGATGATGGCAAGCCCGGTCTCACGCCGCAATTCATCGATGGCATGCATCAGATCCTGCACGATGATGGGGGCCAGCCCCTCCATCGGCTCGTCGAGCAGCAGCAGCGTCGGATTGACCATCAGCGCCCGCGCGATCGCCAGCATTTGCTGCTCGCCGCCCGACAGCTGGTTGCCGAAATGGTGGCGCCGGTCGTGGAGGCGGGGGAAGTAGCGGTAGATTTTGTCGGCGGTCCACGGGCCGGGCCGGGCGATGACACTCAAATGTTCATCGATGGTCAGCGACGGAAAGACGAACCGCTCCTGCGGGACCCACCCGATGCCGGCGCGCGCGCGCCGATAGGACGCCATGCCGGACAGATTGGCGCCCCGCCAGGCGATCTCGCCCCGATGCAGCCGCGCGATGCCCATGATGGTCAGCAGCAGCGTCGTTTTGCCGACGCCGTTGCGGCCGAGGAGCGCGAGGCTGTCGCCTTCCGCGATGCTCAGCGACACGCCGTCCAGCACGATACTGTCGCCGTAACCGGCGACGACATGGTCGAGGGTCAGCAGGTCAGTCATGTTCGGCCTCGCCGAGGTAGACCTCGCGCACCCGCGGGTCGGCGGCGATCGCCCGCGGCGTGCCTTGGGTCAGAATTTCACCCGACATCATCACGGTGATGGTCTCGGCGAACCTGAACACGAGATTCATGTCGTGCTCGATCAGCAGAATGCTGACCTCCTTCGGCAAGCCCGAAATGACGCTCATCATCTCGCCGCTTTCGCCGGCCGGGATGCCCGCCGCCGGCTCGTCGAGCAGCAACACCTTCGGGCGCGTCGCGAGCGCCAGCGCGATCTCCAGCAGCCGCTGTTTGCCATAGGCCAGCTGGCGTGTCGGCGCGTTGATCTCGCCATCCAGCCGCAGCGAGGCCAACAATTCCCGCGCCTCCGCGATCTCGTCGTGCCGCGTCGCGACGGCGCGCAGGAAATGGCCGCCGCGACCCTCGCGCTCGCAGATCGCGAGCACCACCGCTTCAATGACGCTGAGGCCCGGGAACAACGTGGTGATCTGGAACGTGCGCGTGATCCCGCGCTTCACCCGCCGATGCTGCGGCACGCGCGTGATCTTGCCGTCCGCCAGGTAAATCTCGCCCGCGGATGGCGGCAGCGAGCCGGCGAGGAGATTGATGAACGTCGTCTTGCCCGCGCCGTTCGGCCCGATCAGCGCGTGGCGCGCGCCGGCTTCGAGCGCGAAGGAAACATCGTTGACCGCCTTCAGCGCGCCGAAATGCCGTGACAGCCCCTCGGTGCGCAGCGCCGCGCTCACGCCGACCTTGCGCGCGGTCCGCGATAGGCGGCCAGCAGAATGCCATGGAGGCCGCCCCGCGCGAAGAAGACGAGGAGGATCAGCAAGAGGCCGAGCCAGAACTGCCAATAGGTCGGGTTCATGTCCGCCAGTATTTCGCGCGACACCAGGAACAGCGCCGCGCCCATGATCCCGCCATAAAGCCATCCGACGCCGCCCACGACCAGCATCATCAGGATATCGGACGAGCGGCCGAAGCTGACGACGTCGATCCCGACGAACTGGGTGGTCTCGGTCAGCAAGGCCCCGGCGATGCCAGCGACGACCGCCGAGATCGTATAGACGGTCGCGAGCCGCCGGCGGACCGGCGCGCCGATCGCGGGCATGCGGCGGTGGCTCTCCCGGATGCCGCGCAGGCCCAGCCCGAACGGCGAGGCGACCAGACGCCGCGCCAGGAAGAACATCGCGAAGACGATGGCGAGCGCATAATAATAGGCGGTGAAACCACGCAGATCGAAGGCGAACAGGCCCAGCACGCGCCAAATGTCGATGTCGCCGAGGCCGTCGGCGCCACCGGTGATCGACACCGCCCGATTGGCCGCCTCGGATAGCATCAGGCAAATTCCCAGCGTCACCATCAGCCGCGCGATGTCGCTGCCGCGAATGATGAAGCTCGACAGATAGCCGACCACCCCCGCGATCAGTCCGCCGGCGACGAGGCCGCTGAACGGCTCACCCCAACCCATTCGCGCCAGAATGCCGGCCGCGTAGGCGCCACAGCCGAACAACGCGGCATGGCCCAGCGAGACGATGCCCGCGTAGCCCATGATGAGATCGAGCGACAGGGCGAACAACCCGGTGATCAGGATTTGCGTCACCAGCACATTGTAGCCGGGCGTGACGAAGGGAATGCCGGCGAGGACGACCCAGAACGCGATCTCCGCCGGACGCCAGCGCGCGTCGGGGAGGCGCGGGTCGGTCGATGCCGTCGCGCGGAACCGGGCCGGCACCGGACCGCCGCCGAAGCTGGCGGCCTGAGGGGTATCGCCATGCAGGATGGAGCGGCGATTGAGTCCACCGGGAAACACCAGCAGCAGCACGATCATCAGCACATAGGTGACGAAGCCGCCAATTTCCGGGACATAATAATTGCCGGCAATGGTGACGACGCCGAGCAGCATCGCCGCGATCAGCGTGCCCGCGATGCTGCCGGCGCCGCCGACCGTCACGACGAACAGGAAATAGATGGTGTAGTTCAGGGCGTAGTTGGGATTGAGGCTGAGAATATCGACGCTGAGCGCGCCGCCGAGGCCCGCGAGTCCGGTGCCCAAGGCGAAGGTCGCGCTGAAAACCGCCGCCACGTTGATGCCGAGACCGCCCGCCGCCTGCGCATTGTCGACGGCGGCGCGGATCATCGCGCCGTAGCGCGTGCGCACCAGCAGAAGAACCAGCGTCAGGGTGATGATGGCGACCAGCGCGATCAGGAACAGCCGGTAGACGCTGACATTGACGCCGGCGATTTTCCACTGTCCGCCGAGATAGCTCGGCAGGTTCACGGGCAGTTGGCCGGTGCCCCAGATATAGGTGACGACCGCGACGGAGATGAAGGTAAGGCCGATGGAGAACAGGACTTGATCGAGCGGACTGGCGCGATAGAGACGATGCACCAGGGTCCGCTCGATCGACCAGCCCGCCAGCGCCAGCGCCATGAAGGTCAGCGGCAGCGTCACCAGAAATGGCACGCCCAGCCGCGACATCAGGGTCACGCACAGATAGCCGCCGAACATGGCGAAGGCGCCGTGAGCGAGATTGATGAAATTCATCAACCCCAGCGTCACGGACAAGCCGATGCTGATGAGAAACAGCAGACTGCCATAGGCGATGCCGTCGAACAGGACACCGGCGAAATTGGTCATTCTCCGACGGCGCCCGGCCTAGAAATAGTTGTCCCTCATTTACCCGGGTCGCGCGCGGCCTCGATGGTGGCGAATTCAACATTGTAAAGATGATCGCCGCGCCGTTCGACCTTGCGGATATAGACGTTCTGGACCACCTCGCGGGTGTCGGCGTCGATCTCGATCGGGCCGCGCGGGCTGGTCATCTTGAAATTCTTCAGCGCCGCCATGAATTTGTCACCGCTCAGATCGCCCTTGAGCTGATTGCCGATGGTGTAGATCGTCGCCATCGTGTCATAGCCCTGCATCGCCATGAAGTCGGGTCGCGACTTGGTTCCGTAGGCATCCGTGAATGCCTTGATAAAGGCGTTGTTCGCCGGCGAATCATGCGCGGTCGAATAATGAAACGCCGAGATCACGCCGACGGCCGAATTGCCGATCGCATCGAGGCCGCCTTCCGAGACGACATCGCCCGTGGTAATCAGCCGGATTCCCGCCTTGGCGAGTTCGCGTTCGGCAACGCTCTTCATCAAGGCGATGGCGGTTTGGCCCGCCGGGACGAAGGCGAAGATGGCGTCGGGCTTCGCGTCGCGCGCGCGCTGAACGAAGGGACCGAATTCGAGACTGCCGAGCGGCACCTTGACGCCGCCGATGATCTGCCCGCCCGCCTGGGTGAAGGTCCTGGTGAAGACCGCTTGGGCGCTGTAGCCGGGACCGAAATCGGACACCAGGGTAAAGACGCGCTTGATGCCGTTCTTGGCGGCCCAGCTGCCCAAGGGCGCCGCCACCTGACCGAGGGTATAGGAGAGCCGCGCCGCATAAGGCGATTTTTCGGTGATGCCCGAGGTCGCCGCCTGGACGATGAGCATCGGCTTCTTCGCCTTCGTGGCAATCGACACCGACGCCATTGCCGACGGCGTCGAGACATAGCCCGAAAGAATATCGACATTGTCCCGCGTCGCCAGTTCCTGGGTCAGGCGCTTCGCCACCTCCGGCGACCCATTATTGTCGTCGCGAAACAGCAGCTCGATCTTCTTACCGGCAATCCGGTCGCCATGCAGCTTCACATAGAGCTTTACGCCCTCCTGCATTTTTCCGCCGAGGTCGGCATAGATGCCGGAATAGGGACCAATGAAACCGATCTTGATCGTGTCGCCGGCCATGGCCGGGGCCGATCCCAGCAGCGCCGCGCCCAGCAACAGGGCGATTGGATTGGACAATTTCATCATGCTCGCTCCCTCAAGATATTTTTGGTTCGTGATATTTTTTGGTTCACGCTCGCCCGGCGGCGCCGGGTCAAAAGAAAGCAGTCAAGTTCTTGGCCATCAGCACGCTCTGTTCGAGAAGGATTTTGCGCCGCGCGATCTTGAGCGCGCCATCGATCCGCCGCAAATTGTCTTCGCGGCGCGCGATCAGAAAATCCGTTTCCGTGTCCATGCGATTGCGATAGATGAAAATCCGGCAGGTGATCCGCATCTCTCCTCCGGCATCGACGTCGTGTGCCAGCCGAATGTTGCTGACCATGTGGGCGACGCGCGAAATCGGCTCCTCCGCCCAATGGATGCCGGTCATCAACTGCTTGACGCGCTTGGTCAGCGTCGCTTTGTCGTCATCAAGCCAGCCGACTTCGTCGTCATGTGAAAAATCGTCGGCGCGGTCGCGCCAGGCCACGTTCTTTCGCAGCGGCATCCAATAGCGCAGATCGTCGGTGAAGAGATCGAGCCACGCCTCGTATTGCCGTTCGTCGAGCAGATCGGCCTCGCGATAGAACAAATCCTCGACCTCCCGCATCAGGTCGAGATAGCGCAGCCGGTCCGCCGAGAGGAATGTTTCCGCCATGTCCGCCATTCAGCGCGCCGCCCGCGGCGTCTTCAGATCGTCCCAGCTCTTGGCGTCCATGAATTCGGCCCAGCGGCGGTAAAGCGCGCGCGGGTTCTGCTCGCTGGTGAGAGGGGTCTCCGTCACGAAGCCCGGAACGAGATCGTGAGGGCCACCCGACCCCATGCCGGATTTGTAGTGGTAGGGATACCGCCGGGCCATCGTCCCTTCGCTGGCTTGCGAGGCGTAGGACCAATTTTCCATATCGTCCTGTTCGGTCATGCCGCCGGGACCGGAATAGCGCATGTAATAGCGGCGCAGGAAGTCGCGCACCTCGGGCGGCGCGTCCTTGTCGACGAAATAGACGCGCCACATCTCGGTCTTGCGCGGCCCGGCCGGGTGCGCGACTAGGATCGTCCGCGGCTGCTGCGCGTGAAACGACATGTTGGGGAAGACCGTCCCCAGCATCGGCACGATGCCCGCGCGATTGCCCATGCGTTCGGCGCGGCGCCGGCGGCGCTCCTGAAAATATTCGGAAGTGATGGGAGACGCCTGATAATCGGCGCGATCGGCCGCCGCCGGATAGATGCCATAGAGAAAGCCGTGGCCGCCCTCGAAGGCGCTGAGGACGAGGCGTCCGGGATTGTCGCGGCGAGCCATCGTCTCACCCGGCCCGATGCCGACCATTTCGACGGAGCGATGGCTGACGGAATGCAGCACGTCGCCGGCGAAATTCTCCGCCACGAATTTCCAGTTCGACGGCACGATCCACTTTTGCGGCGACCCCAGTAATTCCGTGCCGCCCTCGCTGCCATCCCAGGCGCGCAGCGCGACATCGAGACCGTCCTTGGCCTCGCCCAGATACTCGTCGAACGACGGGGCGTTCGGGTCCCAGGTCGCCCAGATCGTGCCTTGCAAATTGGCAATTCGCGCCTCGACCAATCCCCACTTCTCCTTGGGGAAGGGCGGGTCATAGGACGCCTCATAAGCCTGAACCGCGATGAGCTGGCCATCCAGCCCATAGCTCCAGCCGTGATAGGGGCAATAGAGCGCGTTGGCGTGCCCCTCATCATAGCGGCATACCCGCATGCCACGGTGGCGACAGGTGTTGAGAAAGACATGGATCTTGTCGGCGCGATCGTGGGTGAGGATTACCGACTCTTCCCCCATGCGCGAGACGAAGAAATCGCCCGGCTTCCCAACCTGGCTTTCGTGGCCGACATAGAGCCAGGCGCGCGCGAAGATCTGTTCCTTTTCTTGCTCATAGAGGTCGGGGTTGACGAAGATCTCGCGGCTGATCTCGCCATCCTGGAGATCGACCAGGGACATCGCCGTGCCGCCGCGAAGAATCATGCCGCCATGCTCCCTTTAAGGAACCACTCGGTCGAGGAGCTGCTGCGCCAGCGCCGCGCCCGGCACCGAGACGTTCACGTCATGCGCGAATTTGAGACAGAGTTTGAGGTCCTTGAAAAAAACCTCCTGGGCGTGCGGACCCAGTTTCAGCCCCATCCAGCGGTCGGTCATCTTGCTTTGCCCCGCCCCGGTGCGGAGAACCTCCGTGAGGATTTCGGGCGACAGGCCCGCGGCGGCGCCCAGCCGCATGCCCTCATAGGCCGAGAGCATGTTGACGCAGGTCACGAGCTGATGGGCCAGCTTCGCGCGGATGCCGGTCCCCAGCGGGCCGGTGTGAATGATGTTCTTGCCCGAGGTCGCGAAGATGGGGTGACAGCGCTGGAAGGCCTCCGCCGTGCCGCCGACCATATAGGACATGGTCTTGGCCTTGGCGCCCGGCTCGCTGCCGCTGACCGGCGCATCGACGATCTCGACGCCATGCCGCCGCGCGGAGTGCGCGACCTCGGCGATGGTCTCTGGATCGACCGTGCTGTGAATGGCGATGATCGTGCCCGGCGCCGCGCCTTCGAGGATGCCGTCCGATCCGAGAATGACATTGTGCACGTCGCGGTCGTCGAGCACGCAGACACACACGATATCGCCATGCGCGCCGAGTTCCTTGTTGGACCGCGCGATGGCCGCGTTATGGGTCGCCAACTCATCCAGCAGCTCTTGGCGAAGGTCATAGACCATCACCTCGTGGCCCGCGTCGGCCAGATTGATGGCCAGATACTTGCCCTGAACGCCCAGTCCAACGAAGCCGACTTTCGCCATCGCCGCCCGCATCCCGCTCTCTGTGGTCGGCGTATTCTGATGGTTGCGAGCGCGGCGCGCTGTCCCCTTCCAGGGGGACAGCTCTCTAGTGGGTGACGAGGCGGCGCATGGCGTCGAATTCGGGGCGCGCCTCCCGGCGCAGGCAGCCATTGCACTGCCGCAACAGCAACATGAACAGCTCGTTCTGGGAGTTAACGCCGAGCTTGGCATAAGCCCGCCGTCGGTATGTGACGATCGAATGGCTGGAGACCGCGAGATTGATGGCAATGCTCTCGGTCGAATGGCCGGCAACGACCAGCCCGCAGACAGCAATTTCCTGTTTCGACAGCGGGGCGCTCGCTGGAATCTCCCGCAGGAGATCGGCCAGGGTTGCCGCCGCGTCGGGTGCGGCTTGTTCGAGGATGGCGATATGGCGTTCGACGGCGGCGGCCAGGACGCCGCGCCAGCGGCCCATCCAGGAGGCTTCATGCCCGGCCGCCATCGCGCTGCGATAGATGGTAAGCGTCAGCACGTCATGCGCGCGCCGGATCACCAGCGAGTCCTTGGCCGCGATGCCGCGCGCGTAATAAAGCTGTTCGCGCGTTCGCCGATCGGCGACATGATCGGCATCAACCGACAGAGTGACCAATTCTCGGCTCGGGGAGTAGTGGAATTCCTCCCGGAACGGATCGTTCAGATAGGCCGTGTCCATGTAGAGATCGATCGCCGTCTCAAAGCCGCGCGGATCGATGGCGCTTTCGACCGCGAACAGTTTGGCGGGCCGCCGGTCGAGGTACCGGCAGATGGTCAGATGATGAACCGCCATTTTCTGGCGGAACAGGTCGAAGGCGACTTTCCCGAAATTGTCCTGGCCGATCGCCGGAATAAGCGCTTCTAGCATTGCCGGAGTATGCACAACCGGCGGCCCCGAACGCAACGATAAGCCATGGCGATCACGCCATCCGCCTCGCGGATGACATTAGATATCAAACAGATCGCAAATCATATGCATCTAGGTAACGTTGTGCTGGCATGGATGATGAAGCAACCATTCCGACCCTGCCGCTGACGCGCGGCCTCGGATATCACCTGCGCACCTTGACCGAGACGTGGAGCATCTTGCCGCAGCGTCGGCTCGGGCCGGTCGGCGGCACCTTTCCGCAATGGCGCTATCTGCGCGAGCTGTGGGAGGAAGACGGCCTGTCTCAGCGGGAACTGAGCGACCGGGTGGGGCGTCAGGCGGCGACCACGGTGACCGCGCTGCGCATCCTCAAGCGCGGCGGCTTGATCAGGATCGTCCCGGCGAAGGAAGACCGGCGCAAGCGGCGCGGGTTCCTGACCAGGAAGGGGCGCGCGCTCAACGAATCGTTGACGCCGCTGATCATCGCGATCGAGAATCGCGTCCTGGAAACCGTCGTCGATGACGATCTCGCCGCCTTCAAGCGCGTGCTGACCCGGATGCAGGAAAATATCGATGAAGAAATCGTCAATCAGAACCGTACCGCCCGCACGCGGCTGTGGCAGCTGATGAAGAGGACGCGCGTGTCGGCGGAGACAGACACCGGCAAACGGCGCCGGGCCTGAGGAGCGCACCATCCAAGACACCGAATTTGCGGGGAAGGTTGCGCTGGTCACCGGCGCCGGCATCGGGCGCTCGATCGCGCGGGAATGAGCGGCGCGCGGCGGTACCGCCATCGTCACCGACCTTGACGAGGCGCAGGGCGGCGCCGTCGCGGCGCAGATCGGCGCCGAGGGCGGCAACGCCCACGCGCTGAAATTTGATGTGAGGAACCTCGATGACATTCGCGACGCCGTGGCTGCGGTTGGGCGGCGGCATCGCACGCGCGATAGATCGAGGTGAGGTTGGTATCGAGCACCGCATACCATTCGGTCTCCTCCATCTCCTCGGATTTCGCCAAGGACAATATCCGCGTCAACGCCGTGTGCCTCGGTTCTACCCGCACGCCGCGCGTCGAAAAATATTGGGAGAAGTCGCCGACCGGAAAAAGCGAGATCGCAGTGCTGGCGCCGATGCGCCGGTCGGGGGAGCCGGAGGAAATCGCGAAGCCGGCGATTTTTCTCGCCTCGTCCGATGCGTCCTATATTGCGGGCGCGGTCCTCGTCGTCGATGGCGGGCTCAGCGCCGGCATCAACGTGCCGACCTTCGAGAGGATGTAGCGATGCGTAACGACACGGCGCTCGATATTCGCTGGCCGGCGAAGTTCAACGAAATTCCGAAAGAGGTGTTCCACCGCGCCGACGTCTACCGGCTGGAATTGCAGCGCATCTTCGCAGGCCGGAATGGCATCCGCTGGCCCATGTCGCGGAAATTCCCAAGCCCGGCGATCTGAAGACCGGCTTCGTCGGCGAGGTGCCGGTGCTGATCGTGCATGGCGATGACGGCGTGGTTCGCGTCTTCGCCAATTCCTGTCCGCATCGCGGCACCCAGCTTAAACCTGCGCGCGTGGCCGTGCCGACAAGATCGCGTTGATTCACGCGCCGACTCGCCGCCACAATAAACGCGTCATTAGTCCAGGGAGCATGTGATCGCGATACAAGCAGCGGCGTCCACCCCACGCGCTCGCAGCCGGTGGCTGCTCGCGCCTTCCCCATGAGCGGGAGGGATTTTGGAGCGTGGACGCCCCAGTCTGGCCGAGCCAAAGCGAACAGGACAAAGATCGCGGCGAAGTAGACGCGTGTACTGAATCTCTCGGTTACTACTTTTGCGGTTGCGATTTCTTCTTGCCCTGGTAATATAGTTGACGGACAAAAACATCGGACGCGGATGGAGGTGGCGGCGTCCCTCGGCAGCCGTCCATGTGTAGGGAGTGGATGGGCGAGGGAAGAAGATGCGGGCGACGCGCAACCGTCACGAACGCCTCCTCGAACTCATCGGCAAGGTCTACGACGCCGCATTGGACGAGAAGCTGTGGATAACCGTGTCGCTTGAAATCGCGGCAACGTTCGATGCCCCGAGCACCGCGCTCCAGCTTCGGGACATACGGAACGGCACCGTGAACCTGCTTTCGGTGAGCAAGAATTACGACGCGAAATCGCTGATGTCGTATGAGTCCTATTATGCGCCGCGCGATCCTTGGGTGTTGGGCGCGAGCCGGCTCGACATGTCGACCGTTATCACGACGCAGGAACTGATGGAACCCGCCGATTTGGAGCGGTCGGAGTTTTACAACGATTGGTGCCGGCCGCTCGGGCTTTTCCATCTGGTCGGCGCGCTGCTGCGCATCGACGAGGGTGAGATAGCCGCCCTTGGCATCATCCGTTCTCGCGGCGGCGAACGGTTCGAAGCACCTGACAAGGCATTAGTCTCCGCGTTCTTGCCGCATTTACAGCGTGCGCTGCAAATGCGGCGGAGGCTCTTGCTGTCTTCGATGGAATGGCACGCGGCGCTTGAAGCACTCGACCGCACTGCGACGGCAACGCTGGTTGTCGGCCGCGACGGCGGTATTCTCTTCGCCAACCGCAAGGCTGACGACCTGTTCCGCGAGGGCGATGCAATCCGTTCCTTCGGCAATCGGCTGACCGTCGTCGGCCGCGGCGAGAGCGGCCGCCTCGCTGACGCGATCCGCGCGGCCGCGAATACGGCATCCGGCCACGGTACTGCCTCCGGCGGCATGGTTGTGTTGGAGCGGCTTGACCGCTTGCCGCTGACGGTCCTTGTCGCGCCCTTCCGTCCCGCGCTCGATGGGTTGGGCACTGCCGTTCCGGCGGCGATCCTGTTTATTCGCGATCCAGAAGCGTTGAGCCCGGCGGGGCAAGCGCTTCAGGCGCTCTTTGGGTTGACTCCGGCGGAGGCGGCGGTCGCGAACGCGCTTGCCGATGGTAAGTCGGTCGATGAAATCGCAGCGTCGGCGGGCATCACGCTCAACACCGCGCGAACCCATCTGAAGAACATCTTCGCCAAAACCGGCACTAACCGCCAAGCGACGTTGGTCGGGCTACTGCTGCGCTCCGTCGCGATTTTGGGCGCCCCGGAAACCGAACGGAATTAGGCGCGGCACCGGCGCGTCGGGCCGACCATGTCAGGGGACGTTTTTCGGCGGTCCCGCCTAGTATACAACCGGGTTGCCGTTACCGACGATCTTCTCGGCGAAGCCCGTTGGCGTCAGTTCGTAATAAAAGTTGACGCCATTGAACCACGCCTTCCACGTATAAGTTCCGCCTGCTTCCGCGACATTACCCGGCGGGGCGACGAAGCTACCGGACGCGTAGTCGGCCTTGGGATTCGCGCCGGCGGTAATCGCGATGACAAAATGCTCACTGTTATTGGGGTAGGCGCCGCAGAAATGGCATGCGCCAGCCGCGCGAAAATCCGCCGACAATTTGGCGATTAGCGCCGCAGTCGCCCGGCGCCGAATTCGTCTGCGCCGCGTGAGCGTTACCGTGAAATGCCCAAGCCCCGAGGATTAGTCCCGCAGCCAACGCGATCGTTGAACGTCTCATTCTGTGTATCCTTCGATACGGAAATGCTGTTCCGGAGGAAACTCGAAATTGTCAGTATCCGCGTCACCCATTCGGGTGTGATGTCGGAAAAATATTTATGCTCGCGAGCCGCTTGCTTATCGTATGGCACCAGTTGGTGCGCACGTGATCCGGCCGCGCAGCAAGTCGTTGAGGCGCGGCTGGGTGATGCCGAGCCGGCGTGCGGCCTTAGCTTAGTTCGGGTCCCAGCCGCGCACGGCGTCGGTGATCGCGGCCATGATATTGGAGCGCACGGTCAAGGGCCGCGATTTTCGCGGCCCTTTTTCATTTCAGCCCCTCCCCCCTTTAGAGGCCTTTAGAGGGGAGGGGAGGGGAGGGTAGGGTGGGGAGTATAGTATCTCCATGCCGAAAGCGATCACCCGAATCGAAATCCTTGACCGTCTCCGTGAGCACGAAAGCGAGCTTCATCGCCGAGGCGTGAAGCGTGTGGCGCTATTCGGTTCCGTCGCGCGGGGCGAGGCACGTCCCGATAGCGACATCGACCTAATGGTCGATATCGATCCGGCGGCACGGATTGGTGTCTTTGAATATGCCGCGATCGTCAATTATCTGGCGGATTTGTTTGTCGGACGCGTCGATGTCGCCAATCACGCCGGGCTGAAGTCCTTAGTTCGGCCGGCGATCAAGCGTGACGCCGTCTATGCTTTCTGATCGTTCGCGGCAGTCGCTGATCGACATCCGGACAATATCCGGCTCGCGCAGTCTTTTATCGCGGGCAAGAGCCATGATGATTTTCAGGCCGACCAACAAGTTTTCTACGCGGTGACGCGCTGTCTCGAAATCATTTCTGAAGCGAGCCGCCGTCTCGACGAAGAGGTCCGCCTGCGCCACCCCGAACTGCCGTGGCGCGACATCCTGACTGCCGGAAATGTTTACCGGCACGGCTATCATAATGTTACGGAAGCCGAGGTCTGGATAACGGCAAATAAGGACCTCGATCCCTTGCTTGCGGCTGTCGAGGCGGAGCTCATATCGTCATAGTGGCGCGAGACGCGCCGGCGAATGCGGCGCCCGCCGATTGCGCGGCGCGTCGTGGCGCGTAAAGTGGTCGCGCAACAGGAGGCTAGCCGATGACCGTTGACCAGGACGATGCCGTGGACCCCGCGATCTGGGACGCGCAACCGCTTTATGCCGACCGCTATTATGTGACGACGACGGAATTGCTGCGCATCACGTTCGGCGAAGGGATTTCGGCGGGGGATGCCGCGCGCTATCACACCGCCATCGTGTTGACGCGGGCGAGCGCCGCGGAATTGCGCGATCTGCTGACCAAGGTGCTGGCCGATCTGGACACGTCCGGGGCTTAGTCAGCCGCGCGTTTCTCAATAGTGCAATAGCAGCCCGTGGTTCGGCACATAACAGGCGTGATCGCCGGTCGATGCGTCGGCCGCGCAGCCGGCTTTGGCGGAATCGTGCTCATAGCCGTTGATGCCCATGCACTGAAGGACTTCGTCGTCGTGAGCGGGCGATTGCAACGGAGACGGATAGGCGTGGCGGGCGTCGCGGTCGCATTTGGCGAGCTGATGCTTCGCCGAGTTGCACCCGCCGAGCGGCACCAGAAGCAACGCGATCAGGAACCATCTCATGGGCAGCCTCCGATGGCGGGCAGGATCAGGCGCCAAATACCCGGGCGAAAATCGTATCGACATGGCGCAGATGATGCGCGTCGTCGAACAGCGCGTCGAGCGCGTCGGCCGACAGCCGCCGTGCCACATCGGCGTCGGCCTTGAGCAGATCGACGAACCGGCCTTGGCCCGCCAGCACCGCCATTGCCTGGCGCTGTACCGCGCGATAGGCATCCTCGCGGCTCATGCCGCTCTGCGTCAGCGCCAGCAGCACGCGCTCCGAATGGACGAGGCCGCCCAACCGGTCGAGATTGCGCGCCATCGCTTCGGGATAGACCACCAGCCTCTCGATCAGGCCGGCGAGGCGGGCGAGGGCGAAGTCGAGCGCGATGGTGGCGTCGGGCGCGATGTTGCGCTCGACGGCCGAATGCGAAATATCGCGCTCATGCCACAGCGCGACGTTTTCGAGCGCCGGCATGACCATGCCGCGGATGAGGCGCGCCAGGCCGGTCAGGTTCTCCGACAGCACGGGGTTGCGCTTGTGCGGCATCGCCGACGAGCCCTTTTGGCCCGGCGCGAAAAATTCCTCCGCCTCGCCAACCTCGGTGCGCTGAAGGTGGCGGATCTCGGTGGCGAGCCGCTCCATCGAGCTGGCGATCACCGCCAGCGTGGCGAAGAACATGGCGTGGCGGTCGCGCGGAATCACCTGGGTCGAAATCGTCTCCGGCGTCAGGCCGAGCTTGGCCGCGACATATTCCTCCACTTGCGGCGCCACATTGGCGAAGGTGCCGACGGCGCCGGAAATGGCGCAGGTCGCGATCTCGTCGCGTGCATTCTCAAGCCGCCGGCGCGCCCGCGCGAACTCGGCGTAAAAGCCGGCGAGCTTGATGCCGAAGCTGGTCGGCTCCGCATGGATGCCGTGGCTGCGGCCGATGGTGATGGTGTGCTTGTGCTCGAAGGCGCGCCGCTTCAAGGCGGCGAGCAGCGCGTCGAGATCGGCCAGCAGAATGTCGGACGCCTCTTTGAGCTGCACCGCGAGGCAGGTGTCGAGCACGTCGCTGGAAGTCAGGCCCTGATGGACGAAGCGCGCCTCGGGTCCGACATGCTCGGCGACGTTGGTGAGGAAGGCGATGACGTCGTGACGCGTTTCACGCTCAATCTCGTCGATGCGCGCGACCTCGAAGGCGCCGCGCTCGCGCAAGGCGATGGCGGCGCTTTTCGGCACCACGCCCGCCTCGGCAAGCGCCTCGGTCGCGTAAATCTCGATATCCAGCCAGATGCGAAAGCGATTCTCCGCCGCCCAAACCGCGCTCATTTCCGGGCGGGAATAGCGCGGGATCATGATGCCGTCCGCCCGCGACGGAAGCCGAGATCGATGAGAAAGCCCAGCAGGACGATGGACACGACCAGGAGCACGGCCCAGGTGACGATGTTGGGCTGTGCATTCTGGTCGAAATAGCCGGTCAAATCGCCGAGCAGCGCAATGACATAGGCGGCCACCAGTAGCCAGATATAGGACAGGCGATCGCGGCGGTCGCGCATCCGCTTCACCGCGATCGCCATCATCGGATACATGAATACCAGCCCGATGATGAAGGCGATGATTCGCAGCCGCCACCCGGTCGGATCGGTGCTCAGCGGCACGCCCAGCACGACTTCGATGACTGTTTGCACAACAATAATTAGAATGAAACCCAGCCAGAATTGCGGGCGGCCGATGCGTCCGCGAAAGCTGAGAAATAAATTGACGATACTCATGGGAAGCCGCGCCGTTGAAGTTCATTGGGAAAGTGCCCGAATCGCTAAATTATCGCGAGATCGGCCGGCTGCCCAGCCCACTCCTTCGTTGCGTTCGATAGCAAAATGCGCGCTCATGGCGCGGCAAATAATAATTATCGGAAAAGGTGTGGGGATGACAAATCTGTCCAAGGCTGTGATCGCGTCGCTGGGAATTTTCCTATTGGCCGGCAATATCGCCGTGGCGGCGGGGTTGTCACCTGCCCAATGCACCAAGCTGGAGCGGGAATACAAGAAGCTCCAGGACAAGGAAAAGCGGCATCAGCTGACGCCGGCCGACCGCAAGCGCATGCATGAGATCGACGACCAGACCAATATCTATTGCAACTAGTCGGGCTTCGCGCCGGGCCGGGACCGGAATGATGCGCTGGCTGTTGCCGTATGTCGCCGTCGCCGCTCTGCTGATCGCGGGGCTGTCGCCCGCGATCGCGGCCGACGGCACGACGCGGCCGGTAGTGGAGCGGCCGCTCGGCATCGCGCCGCCGGCGCCGGTCGCATGCCGCGGCCGCGCCTGCAAACCCGATGCAGCGCAATTGAAGGCGTTCCTTGTCGGGTTCTATGCCTGGTACGTCGATCGCCAGATAACCAGCGCCGCCATGCCGGGCGGCCGCGCGCCGCGGGAAAAATATGACGCGGCGAACGATCGGACGCTCGATAGCCTGCTGGCGCCCGGTTTCGCGGCGAACCTCGCCAAGCTGCGCCGCGAGCGCGACGCGGCCCAAGGCGAGGAGCCGGCGGTCGATCCCAGCCTGTGGATGCTATGCGGTGGGGTCGATGCCGATTCGATCCTGTGCGCCCAGGATTATTCGGGCGATTGGCGCACCGACGCGACGGTCGTCGTTACCGCGCACCGGCGCGGCGCGGCCGATCTCACAGTGACGCTGCCCTGGGCCGCCGATCCGAAAACCGGGCGCCGTCCGCCACCGCATCGGCTGATCGTCGCGATGAAGGCGATCGACCGGGTATGGCGGATCGATCGGATATCGATCGCCGGCCCCTGAGGCGCCTTACTCGCCGAGCGCGTGCTTGAAGGGGCGCAGTCCAACGCCACGGCTAAATCTAACATAATTTGACAGGCCAGCGAGCCGCGCCTAATGCTTTACCGCAAAGGCCGACGCCAAATCTCGGCGCAATCGGCCGACAAAAATTGACGCGGGAGGCGATGAGCGATGGCGCAAGCGCAGACGATCGATATCTCGGCACTGATCGACGATCGCAAGGTCACCTGGTTCAATTGGAGCCTGGTGATCCTGTCGTTTTTCGTCATCATGTTCGACGGCTACGATATCGGCGCCATCTCGCTCGCCGGTCACGGCATGATCGCGGAATGGAAATTCCCGCCGGCGCTCATGGGCGAGGTCATCAGCTCGAGCCTGTTCGGCATTCTGTTCGGTTCGCCGATCTTCGGTTTCGTCGGCGACCGGTGGGGCCGCAAGATCGCGATCACGCTGTCGAGCCTGATATTTGGCGTGTTCACGCTCTTGACCGTGTGGGCGAGCTCCATCGACCAGGTGATCGGGCTGCGGTTCTTTGTCGGTCTCGGTCTTGGCGGCCTGCTGCCGAACGTCATCGCGGTCAACGCCGAATTCGCGCCGAAGCGGCTGCGCGCCACGCTGGTCATCATCATGTTCTGCGGTATCACCTTCGGCGGTTCGCTACCGGCCTTCAGTTCGATTGCGCTCGTCGGACAATACGGCTGGCGCATCCTGTTCTGGATCGGCGGCATCCTGCCGCTGGCGATGGCGGTGCTGGTCTGGCTGTTGATGCCGGAGTCGCTCAAGTTCCTGGTGGTGAAGCACAAGCCGCGCGACCGGATCGTCGCGATCTTGCGCCGGCTCACGCCGGCGGTGTCGGTGCCCGCGGACGCGCAATTCTCGATCCGAGACGAGAAACAATATGAGGGCTTCAATCCGAAATATCTGTTCGCCGATGGATTGGCGCCGATCACCATCACCCTGTGGATCTGCTTCGTCTGCAACTTGATGGCGTTCTATTTCATCATCGGCTGGATGCCGATCATCCTGCCGATGTTCCATTTCACGTTCGTCCAGGGCGCGATCGCCACGGCGCTGTTCCAGCTTGGCGGCACGCTCGGCGGCCTCGCGCTGGCGCGGCCCATCGACACCAAGGGTCTTGCGCCCGTCCTGGTGCTGTTCATCGTCGCGATTCCCGTGACCTGCCTGATCGGTTTCCTCGGGTTGCAGGCGGTGTGGCTGTTGTTCCTGATGGTGACGCTCGCGGGCTTCTGCACGCTCGGCCTTCAGTTCGGGCTCAACGCGGCGTCGGCGCTGATCTATCCGACGGCGTTCCGCGCCAACGGTTCGGGCTGGGCCTTCGCGGTCGGCCGCGTCGGCTCGATCATCGGCCCGATGATCGGCGCGGTGCTGGTGCGGAACAGGGTGCCGTTGCCGTGGGTCTATGTCTGTGCCGCCGTGCCGTTCGCGGTCGGAACCCTGTCGGCGATCGGGCTGACCCGGTTCTATTATCGCCGCTTCAAGGGCGGACTCGGTGCCGCGCAGGACAATTATGCCCGCGCGGCGGGGGCGGGCGACTAAATCAGTCCCAGGCTCTTGAGGCTGGAATGATGGCCGCGCCCGACGATGAGGTGATCGTGGAGCGCGATCCCCACCGGCTTCAGCGCGTTGGCGATGGCGCGGGTCATGTCGATATCGGCGCGTGACGGCGTGGTGTCGCCCGACGGATGGTTGTGCAACAGGATCAGCGCCGAGGCGCCGAGATCGAGGGCGCGCTTCACCACCTCGCGCGGATAGACAGGGGTGTGATCGACGGTGCCGCGCTGCTGGCGCTCATCGGCGATCAGGGCGTTCTTGCGGTCGAGAAATAACAGGCGGAATTCCTCGATTTCGGCGAAGCCCTGGGCGGCGCCGCAATAATCGAGCAGCGCCTGCCATGAGCCCAGCACCGGCCGGTCCTCGACACGGGCGCGCACCATGTGGAGCGCCGCGGCGCGGGTCGCCAGCACCGTCGCCGCCGACGCGTCCTTGACCCCCGGCACCGAGGTCAGCGCCGTGCGGTCAGCCGCCAGCACGCCCGCCAGGCTGCCGAAGCGGGCGATCAGCGCCTTGGCGATCGGCTTGACATCTCCCTGCGGCCGCGCCGAGAACAGCAGGAATTCCAGCAACTCGTAATCGGCCAGCGCCTCCGGCCCGGCAGAGAGCAATTTGGCGCGCAGCCGGTCGCGATGACCGAGATAATGCGGTTTGGCTGGTTTCTCCCCGGGGGCGTTTTTCGTCGCCATTCCGGGTATTGTCGCCGCCGTCGCGCGCTACTTCAACCGATCCTTGATCATATCGAGGCCGGCATGGCCGCATGCCTCGTCCTTTTCGCCGCCGGGCGCGCCGCTGACGCCCATCGCGCCAATCACCTCGTCGCCGATCTTGATGACCAGCCCGCCCGCCGACAGGATCAGGTGCGGCAGCTTGGCGAGAATGCTGGGCGCCGGCGTCGATTTGAACCGCGCCTCGATGGCGCTGGTGTCGGTCTTGAGGCTGGCCGCCGTGAACGCCTTGTCCTGGGCGCCGTCGATGGTGTGGATGCCGGCATTGTCGCCGCGCTCCATCGCTTGGCGCACGCCATCGACATCGACCAGCACGGCGCTGACGGCATAGCCCTTCTGGGCACAGGCGGCGACCGCCGCGCCAACCGCCTCATTGGCAAGCGCCGCCGCGATGCGGTGCGTGGTGATCAGGCCCTGCGCCTGCGCGCCACCCGCCGACAGCGCCGCCGCGCCCAGCGCGGCGACGGCGATTAATCGATGAAGCCTCATGGTTTCCTCCCAACCGGTTAAGCCGCGCCCAGCCTAACGTCCCGCCGCGCCTTTCCCAGCCACTTTCGCGTGACAGTGGCCGCGCTTGGTGGCGTGCCGGGTTTGTGGTTCAATTTTCCATGACCCGCTACATCCTCGCCATCGATCAGGGCACCACGTCGAGCCGGGCGCTGCTGTTCGATGCGGATGGGCAGGTGGCAGCGACCGCGCAGCGTGAGCTGCCGCAGCATTTTCCTCATGATGGCTGGGTCGAGCACGATCCCGAAGACATCTGGCGCGATACAAGCGCGGTGTGCCGCGAGGTGGTCGCCGGCATCGCGCCCGGCGACATCGCCGCCATCGGCATCGCCAATCAGCGCGAGACCACCATTCTATGGGAGCGCGCCTCCGGCCGGCCGCTCTACAATGCCATCGTGTGGCAGGATCGCCGCACCGCCGCCCGCTGCCGCGAGCTGCGGCGCGACGGCCACGATGCCCTCATCGCCGCCAAGACCGGGCTGGTGATCGACCCCTATTTCTCGGCGACCAAGCTCGCGTGGCTGCTCGACCATGTGCCCGAGGGGCGGGGGCGGGCGGCGCGCGGCGAGCTGTGCTTCGGCACGGTCGATAGTTTCCTGCTGTTCCGCCTCACCGGCGGCGCGGTGCATGCCACCGACGCCACCAATGCGGCACGCACCATGCTCTATGACATCCGCCGTCAGGAATGGGATGCCGAGCTGCTGCGCCTCTTCGACATTCCGCCGGCGCTGCTGCCGGCGGTGCGCGACAATGCCGGCGCGTTCGGCACCGCGACGGCGGATTTTCTCGGGCATCCCATTCCCGTGACCGGCATGGCCGGCGATCAGCAGGCCGCGATGGTGGGGCAGGGCTGCGTTGAACCGGGCATGATCAAGAGCACCTACGGCACCGGCTGCTTCGCGCTGATGAATATCGGCGCCGAGCCGCGCCCCTCGGGCCATCGGCTGCTGACCACCATCGCCTATCGGCTGGATGGCCGCGCGACCTATGCGCTGGAAGGCTCGATCTTCGTTGCCGGCGCCGCGATCCAGTGGCTGCGCGACGGGCTGCGGGTGCTGGACGATGCCGGCGCCTCGGCGCGCATCGCCGCCGCGCGGACCGCGCCGTCCGGCGTCTATCTGGTGCCGGCCTTCACCGGGCTGGGCGCGCCGCATTGGCTGCCGGAGGCGCGCGGCGCGGTGTTCGGCCTGACCCGCGACACCGACAGCGGCGATCTGGTGCGCGCCGCGCTGGAGGCGGTGTGCTACCAGACCCGCGATCTGTTCGCGGCCTTCGGCGCCGATAGCGGGCTGGCGCCCCGCGCCATCCGGGTCGATGGCGGCATGGCCCGCAACGACTGGATGCTGCAATTCCTCGCCGACATGCTGGACGTGCCGGTGGAGCGGCCGGCGATCAACGAGGCGACCGCGCTGGGCGCCGCGTGCCTTGCCGCGGTGGGGGTGGGATTATGCGCCACGCCTGCGGATTTTGGCGCCGGTTGGCGGCTCGACCGCCGCTTCGCGCCGGTGATGGACGAGGCGCGACGCGAGACGCTCTATGCCGGGTGGCGCCGAGCGATCGCGGCGGTGAAGGCTCACGCGGAAAGCTGATCCGCGACATAGCTCGCCAGCGCCAGGCTGGCGGTCAGGCCGGGCGATTCGATGCCGTAAAGATTGATCAGGCCGGCCACGCCATGGTCGCGCGGCGTCTGGACCATGAAATCGGTATCGTTCGGGCTGGCATGCGCCAGTTTCGGCCGGATTCCGGCATAATCGGGCTGCAAGGCGCCGTCGGGCAGGCCCGGCCAATAGCGCCGGATCGCCGCGACGAACAGCGGCTCGCGGGCCGGATCGACCCGGTAGTCGATGGTCTCGACCCATTCGACATCCGGCCCAAAGCGCAGCCGTCCGGCCAGATCGAAGCCGGCATGGAGGCCCGACGAGCCCAACACCGGCAGCGGATAGATCAGATGGCGGAATGGCGACCGGCCGGTCAGGCTGAAATAATTACCCTTGGCGAGGATTTGCGGAGGAATGGTCGTGGGATCGAGTCCGCGCAGCCCGCGCGCGACCCGTTGCGCGCCGAGGCCCGCGGCATTGATCAAGGTTCGGCAGGCGATTTGCGTCGGCGCGGCGCCGCCGACATCTAGCGTGAAACCATCCCCCGCGACCGCCCCACCCGCGATCGGCGCGCGCAGGACCAGTGTCGCGCCCGCCGCCTCGGCATCGCCGAGCAGCGCCAGCATATAGTCATGCTGGTCGATAATGCCGGTGACCGGCACATGAAGCGCGGCGATGCAGGCCAGTTCCGGCTCCAACTCATGCGCGTCGGCGGGGGTCAGCCAGCGCATATCCGTGACGCCGTTGCGCTCGGCATTGGCCTGAAGGGCGTACAGTGCCGGCAGTTCCGCCGCGCTGGTCGCCGAGACCAGCTTGCCGCAGCGGCGATGTGCGACGCCGCGCGCGGCGGCGTAATCATAGAGCCGGTCGCGGCCGGCAACGCAGAGCCGCGCCTTGAGGCTGCCGGGCCGATAATAGAGACCGGCATGGATGACGCCGCTGTTGCGCGCGCTGGTCGCCGTGCCGATGGCGTCCGCCGCCTCCAGCACCAGCACCTCGCGCTCGCGCGAGGCCAGCTCGCGCGCGATCGCGAGGCCGACCACGCCGGCGCCGATGACGATGGTATGCACGGATTCCATGGTTCGGCGCGCTCAGGCAAAAGTTAAGGAAAAGATGGTAAATAAACTCCTAAGCACTTGAATTTATGTGTTTTACAGATTATCTTATCATGACGGTAGGAGCGTAGACATGCCGCATGAGCTGCGAAAGATCTACTTCAACGCGGTCGATGTGACCCACGCGGTCGAACGGTTCCGCAATGAGAAACCGCAATTCCTGCCACCCGGCAAGCTCCATCATGTCGAGATCCTGCCCGATCATCTGCTGGTCCGCATGGAACTCACCTACGTCGATAACACCCATCTGCTCGATTACAAGATCGACTATGACAAGCTGGCCGACGCGGTGATCGGGTTCTGCATCGAACGGCGGATTCCCCTGCCCGCCGCCGGCAAGAAGGTCAGCTATGTCGAAGGGGCGGAGGTGGTGCTGGAAATCGTGCTGGCGGATGAAACGGCTTATGGCATCGCCAAGCCGGGTGAATGGTCCCGCCTGCGTGGGGCCGCCGCCGCGACCGGATAATCGGCGCTCGATTCGCGCAATTTCTTCATCGGCGTCAACGCCATGAATTAAAGTACGCGGACCCGCCGCGCCGAAGCGAACGGGATTGCGATAGAGCTTGTTGGGGTTGCCCATGCCGCGTGAAATTCGACGGATCATCATGAATGTCATCGATCTTACCCACGCGATCGAGGGCTTTCGCGGCGAGAAGCCGCAATTCCTGCCGAGCGGCCAGATCACGCATATCGAGGTATTACCCGATCATCTTTTGCTAAAGATCGAGATGAAATATCTCGACAATCAGCATGTGCTCGAATTCAAGGTCGAATACGACAAGCTGGTCGAGGTGCTGGTGGCATTCTGCGTCGACCGGCGGATTCCGCTGCCGACCGGGTGCAAAAAGGCGGCTTTCGCGGTCGATGACGAGGTGGTGCTGGAGATTTCGCCACCCGACGAGATACAAGCCAATCGCCCGGGCGAGCTGACGCGCTGGCGCGACCGCGTCGGAATTTAGCCGAGGGCGGCGTCAATCGCCGCTGTTGACGCCGAGATGGGACAGACGCTCGCGCCATGTCGCCAGCACCTCGGGATTGCGAAAATGCAGCGGCGGCTCGCCGGCGAGGCCGCGCATCGTGTTCTCCATGGCGGCGACCGGCAGGCTGGCATAGGCCGCGTCGGAATGGCCGATATTGTGGCCGGTGACGATGATTCGGGGATGGGCGCGCAGCGGGTTAGCCAGCGGCGGCGGCTCCTCTTCCCAGGTATCGATCGCGGCGCCCGACAGAATGCGGGTTTGCAGCGCGTCCAGCACCGCCATCTCGTCCACGACCCCGCCGCGCGCGACATTGATCAGGAACGTCCCGTGCTTCATCAGCGCGAATTGCGGGGCACCGATCATATGCCAGGTCTCGTCGGTCAGCGTCACCAGCATGACGATGCTGTCGGCGGTGCGCAGCAGCGTGTCGAGATCGACCATCCTGACATTGAGCGGCGCGGCGATCGCGGGATCGATATAGGGGTCGGTCGCGATCAACTCGCACTCCCAGCCGGCGAGCCGACGCGCCACCGCCTGGCCGATCTGCCCGAACCCGACCAGCCCGACGGTCGAATGCCGGACCATCAGGCCGGGTTGCCGCGCGCGCCAGCCGCCGCTGCGCACCGTCTCGTATTTCGACATGAAGCGCTTGCGCCATAGCGCGATCAGCATCACCACCGCCTCGGCGACGCCGAGAATATTTTCCGGCGTGGCGCCATAGCCGACCGCGATGCCGAGATCGGTCGCGGCGCGCACGTCGATATGCTCGGTGCCGATGATCGGCGAGACCACGACGCGCAATTTCTGGGCGGCTTCCAGCGCGCTGCGCGGCAGTTTGGTATCGGCGAAGGTGCCGACCAGCGCCTGGGCCTCGGGCAGATAGGTTTGGATCAGCTCGCGGGTCCAGCCAGTCGCGCCGGCGGGCAGGCGCACCACTTCGCAGCCCTTGGCTTCGAGCATGCCGACGAGGTCGCCGAATACCGGCGGCATCGCCCCGACCACGACACGATAGCTCATTGCGGCTCTCGATTTTGCGTGTTGATCGGCGCGCATTCTAGCATGCCACGGGGCCGGGTCGGAACGTATTGCGGTATCCGCCGCGTGCGATGCTGCTATGACACCGGCGGCGGATTGCGCTCCGCGAAGGTCATGCGCTGGTGCCAATAAGGATAGATCGGCCGGCGAGCGCTGGCTTTGTCGAGGCGCGCGATCTGCTCGGGCGTCAGGCGAAACTCCACCGCGCCGAGATTTTCCTTGAGCTGCGCTTCGTTGCGCGCGCCGATGATCACGCTGGCGACGCTGGGCCGGTGTAGCACCCAGTTGATGGCGACCTGCGACACGCTGCGCTCCGCCTCGCGCGCAACCGCGCGCAGTGCATCGAGAATGTCGTAAAATTGCTCGGACGGAATATCTTGTCCGGTGCCGCCGCCCAGCGCGGCGGTACGGCTGCCCTCGGGGGCGGGGCGGTCGCGGCCGATCTTGCCGGTCAGCTTGCCGCCCGCCAGCGGACTCCACACCATCGTCCCCACCTTCTGGTCGAGCGCCAGCGGCATCAGCTCCCATTCATACTCGCGGGCGCTGAGCGCGTAATAGGCTTGATGCGCGACATAGCGCGGCCAGCCATGGCGATCCGCCGCCGCCAGCGATTTCATCACATGCCAGCCGGAAAAATTGGAGCAGCCGACATAGCGCACCTTGCCGGCGCGCACGAGATCGTCGAGCGTGCTCAGCGTTTCCTCGACCGGCGTCTGCGCGTCGAAGCCGTGCATCTGCCACAGATCGATATAGTCGGTGCCGAGCCGGCGCAGGCTGGCCTCGCAGGCGCGGATCAGATAGTGGCGCGACGCGCCGAGATCGTTGGCGCCGGGCGCGCTGCGGAAGCTCGCCTTCGTGGAGATCAGCACCTTGTCGCGCCGCCCTTTGACGGCTTGGCCCAGAATTTCCTCGGCCTGGCCGGCGGAGTAATTATCGGCGCTGTCGAACATCGTCACCCCGGCATCGAGGGCGAGGTCGATCAGCCGCGTCGCCTCGGCGAGCTTGGTGGTGCCCCAGCTCTTGAAGAACGGGTGGTCGCCGCCGAAGGTGCCGGTGCCGAGACTGAGCGCCGGCACCTTGAGACCGGAGCCGCCGAGGGAGCGATAGTCCATGGAAGATTCCTTATATTTGCCAATCGATTGGGGGATGCGCGATTTGGGCGTATGCGTTTGCGGCAAGACCGCACTAAACTAGCCAGCAAAAGCCGGTTGGGAGAAGCGCGATGAAATTCTGCTGGTTCCATCTCATGCCCTATACCAAGCTGCCGGACGATTTCCGCGAGAAATATCCGTCGGTCTGGGTCGATATTCCGCGCTCGCTGTTCGATCCGGCGCTGGCGAACCAGATGTACAATGATTTCATGGACGAGCTGGAATTCGCCGACCAGGTCGGCTTCGATGCCATCTGTGTCAACGAGCATCATTCCAACGGCTATGGGCTGATGCCGTCGCCCAATCTGATCGCGGCGAGCCTGGCGCGCCGCACCACCAATGCCGCGATCTGCGTCATGGGCAATTCGCTGGCGCTGTATAATCCGCCGACCCGCGTCGCCGAGGAAATGGCGATGATCGATTGCATTTCCGGCGGGCGCTTGATCGCGGGCTTCCCGGTCGGCACGCCATGGGACACGTCCTATTGCTATGGCCAAAACCCCAGCCAGCTGCGCGCGCGCTATCGCGAGGCGCATGATCTGGTGGTGCAGGCCTGGACGCGCGAGGAGACGTTCGCCTTCAACGGCCGCTACAATCAGCAGCGCTACGTCAACATTTGGCCGCAGCCGGTACAAAAGCCGCGCCCGCCGATCTGGATTCCCGGCGGCGGCTCGGTCGAGACCTGGCAATGGTGCGCCGAGATGGATTACGTCTACGCCTATCTCAGCTATTTCGGCTATCAGATGGGCCGCGAAACCATGCGCGGCTTCTGGGGCGAGATGGACAAGCTGGGCAAGGACCGCAACCCTTATCGCGCGGCCTTCCTGCAATTCGTCGGCGTCGCCGAGACCAAGGAAGAGGCGATGAAGCGCTATAAGGAGCCGGCGGAATATTTCTTCCTGCGCTGTCTCCATGTCGATCCGAAATACGCCTCGCCGCCGGGCTATGTCACCGAGGCGACGATGCGCGCCAAAATGGCGTCGATGGCGCAGGCGGCGGCGGGCGGCGCGCGGCCGCAGGCGGGCTTCGCGCCGCTGACCTTCGAGGAAATGGTAGAGAAGGGCTATGTCATCATCGGCTCGCCCGACGAGGTCGCCGAAAAATTGCGCGAGGTCGCGACCGAGCTCAATGTCGGCCACCTGATGCTGCTGCTGCAATTCGGCAATATGGGCAAGGACGTCACCAACGAAAATTCGCGCCTCTTCGCGGAAAAGGTGGCGCCGCAGCTCAAGGGTCTGTTCGACGACAAATGGGAAGATCGCTGGTGGCCGAAGCCGCTGGCGCGCCAGGACCGCGCGGTGCCGGCGGCGCCGTTTCAGCATCCGCTCGCCAGCGGGGGCTTGAGGGCGGCCGAATGAGCGAGGTCTTCGAAACCTATGTCGAGGTGAATGGCCTGCCGTGCCGCGTCTGGGAAAAAGGCGAAGGGCGCAAGCTGTTCTACCTCCCCGGTGTCACCGGCCTGCCGCGCTGGACGCCGTTCCTCGACAAGCTGGCGGAGACGCGGCGCGTGGTGGCGCCGTCGCTGCCCGGCTATCCCGGTGCCGAGGGCCACGATCTCTTGGATTCGCATCTCGATTGGATCGTCGCCGCGCTCGATCTGCTGGCGGCGGCCGGCGCCGATGGCGGTGAGCCGATCGATCTGGTCGGCGCCTCGATCGGCGGCAGTTTCGCCGCCGAGATCGCCGCGATCTGCCCGGCGCTGGTGCGCCGTCTGGTGCTGATCGCGCCGTTCGGCCTCTACGATGCCGATGCGCCGCCCGCCGATATCTGGGCACAGCGGCCCGGCGCGGCGCCGGCGGTGCTGTGCCGCGACTCCGCCACGTTCAATGCTTTCACCGCGCCGCCCGATGGCGCCGATCCGGGCGAGTGGAGCATTATCATGACCCGCGCCGCCGAGGCGACCGCGCGGGTGCTATGGCCGCTGGGCGATACCCGCCTGATCCGCCGCCTCCATCGCATCGCCGCCGATACGCTGGTGGTGTGGGGCGACGAGGACAAGGTGCTGGCGCCGTCCTATGCCGAGCATTTCGGCCACGAAATTACCGCACGCGCCGCCGTCGCGCTGATCCCCGGCGCCGGTCATCTCGCCGATCTCGATTCTCCTGAACTTGCCGCGCAATTCGTTGCCGGCTTCGTCAACCAAGGGTGATTATCATGTCGCAGCAAACCGAAACCGTCGCCAAGTTCCTCGCCAGCGTGAAGTCGGGCACGCTCGCCGCCGATCTCCTCGCCGAGGATGCCGGCTTCCAGTCGCTCAACATCAATCAAAAGGGCAAGGCCGCCCTGGTCGAGCGGTTCAAGGGCGGCAACTATGCCGAGGCCGATTGGGCGGCGCCCGAGGAGAAGGGCGGCGCGGTGCAGGCCACCGGCACGCTGCCCAATGCCAGCAAGATCGTGCTGACCGTGCATGTCGCCGGCGGCAAAATCGCCCTGCTGCAGCAGCAGGGCGTGCCCGGCAATCCGCGCCCCGCGGGTGACCTGAAGATCCCCGCCGAGTTGAAGACGCGGCTCGACAGCGCGTTGAAGGAACGGCATCCGATCATGATCACTTATGTCGATGAGAGCGGGCAGCCCAACCTGACCTTCCGCGGCTCGACCCAGGTGTTCAGCGACACCCAGCTCGCGATCTGGGTGCGCAACGGCAACGGCAAGATGATCCGCTCGATCCAGAAGAACCCGAAGGTCGCGCTGATGTATCGCGACGAGGATCAGAAGGCGACCTACAGCATGCAGGGCCGCGCCCATATCGATACCAGCGAGACCGCGCGCAAGCAGATCTATGACGCCATGGCGCAGGTCGAGCGCGACCATGATTTCGCGCATCTGGGTATGGCCATGATCATCGACCTCGATCTGATCGAGGGCTATAGCGGCCTGTCGCCCCAGGGCCAGATCAACCCGATCCGCATGGCGCGCGCCAAATAGGCGGCGGCATGCTTCGCCCACGCCACGGACGGCGCGGGTGTGGCAATTTCTCGGCGGAAACGTGACATTGCATCGCGCGACCGGACGAATGCCCCTCCACGGTGTTGGCCAATTTAGGCTTCCCTCGTGGAGTAATGGCGATGTCGAAAGGGTTGATTGGTCTGGCGGTCGCGTCAATGCTTTGCGGCGCCCTGACGCAGGGCGCGGCCGCGAGCCCGTGTCGGCTCGATTCGTTTAAGACGCACGCGCAAACGAACGGCTGGATCGTCCAGGAACTGACCTATGAGGAACGGCTCAATTTCCTCAACCACTTAAACCGTGATGACGGGGTGCGGGCGAATTTCTATCCGCCGCATGTCTGGGAAACGGTGCGCAAGAAAAATGAGCTGATCCATATCCGTGTCGTCTACCTGGATGCCAACGATTGCGTGATCGGCAATAGCGGCGAGATCGGCTTCAACGAATTTTCGTATCTGTTGGCGCCGAACGAGGGGTTCTGACCATCAGCTACGGCTTACCCACGGCTGCCTCGCGGTGTGCCGGATATGCAGCACATCAATCGCGTCACTATCGATGCCGTAAAAGACTTTGTACCGATATCGCCGGACAATGAGGACGCGGACACCAGCATTGGTGGTTTTCGGCGCCGCAAGAGGGTTTTCGGCGATGAACTGGATGCCGGCGTAGATCGCGCGTAAGACATTTTCGGCACCGGCCGGGTTTCGCGCCGCCAGATATTGGTAAATGTTCTCAAGGTCGGATCGCGCCTCAGTCCGATAGCGAACCTTCATCGCACGCCGAAGCGGCGCCAGAACACTTCCATCTCGCCGTCGGGAACCGACTCACTGCTTCGCGCTTTCGCGATGGCGGCGTTTTCGTCGGCACTTAAAATATACACACCGTTTCGGCGGGCTTCGATCTCGTGCGCATAGTCAATCAGTTCAGCCTGATCTTCTTCCGGCCAAGTCTCCGCATGCTCGATCACATCTTTCAGTATCTTGGTAGCCATGCGTTCAGCGTATCATATTCCTTACCGCACCGAAATGAGCTGGCCGATCGGCTCCATCTTGGTGCCGTTGAAGCGCGCGATCTGGGCCTGGCGGAACGCGTCGTAATTGTCCGGCGTAGTGTGAAAGCGGATGCCGGGCAGGAACATCGGCACCGCCACGTCAAGATGGGTCGCGATTTTCAGCACATGGTCGCGGGTCAGATCATCGCCGCATTGCGCCAGGACGGCGATCAACAGCGACGCGCTGCCGAACGCCACCGAGTTCAGCACCGACGCCTTGTCCGGGCTCGAATTGTTGTATTTTCCCATCCACGCCGAGAATGCCTGGAAGTCGGGTGACTTGCCCCATTGCGCCTGGTCGGTCGGGTCCTTCAACGCGGTGAGCGAGATCGTGCCGACCGCGTTTTGAAAGCCGACCGGCTTGAACGCGGCCTCGGGAATGGCGGCGATCGCCGGAATGACATGCAGCGGATGCCAGCCGAGATCGATCGATTTGCGCAGCGCCTGCGCCACGATCTTCGGCAGCGCATAGTCGGCGAACACAGTGGCGCCGGTCGCGGCCAGGGTGATGATCTGGCTGTCGACCGTGGGGTCCGATGGCTCATAGCTGACCTGGCTGACAATCACCCGATCCGCCTTATCGCCCAGTTCCTGCCGCAGGCCCTTGAGGAAGCCGCGGCCGAGATCGTCATTCTGATAGAGCACCGCGATCTTGGCGTCGGGCTTCGCGACCAGAATATATTTGGCGTCGATGCGGCCTTCGGTCTGATAATTGCCAGCGCCGGGAATGCTCCACGGATAGTGCTTGGGATCGTCGAATTGCGGCGCGCCCGACACCAGGAAAAGCTGCGGGACCTTGTTGGTGTTGAGGTATTTACGCACCGCGAGATTGGTTGGCGTGCCGGTCGAGCCGAACAGCAGGAAGACCTTGTCCTCCTCCACCAGTTTACGGGTCTGCTCGACGGTGCGCGCGGGATTATAGCCATCGTCATAGACGGTGAACTCGATCTTGCGCCCGTTCACGCCGCCGCGATCGTTGATCATCTTGAAGAAGGTGATCTGCGCCTTGGCGACATTGCCGGAGACCGAGAACGGGCCGCTGAGCGGGGCGGTCTGGCCGATCTTGATGGCGCTGTCGGTGACGCCGGGGCCGTAATGCTTTTGCGCCCAGGCGGGCTGAACCGCGAGGCCGCCGGTGAGCAAGGCCAAGGCAACCCAGACCGATTTTCGCATCGCGCCCTCCCTCATTTATTGATGTGACTGTGCCACCATTCGGTCATTGTCGCCACGGTCGCCGCCCCCTGGTCGCGATGCGGCGCGTGTCCGCAAGCCGCCAGCACGCATCGCTCGAACGCGCCCCCGATCTGGCGGGCGATGGCGTCGAGCTGCGCCAGCGTGCCGTATTCATCGTCGGCGCCTTGGATCGCCAGCACCGGACAGCGTATCCGGGGTAGCACCGCCTCGATGTTCCAGGCGCGGAAGCGCGGGTCGAGCCAGATCTTGTTCCAGCCCCAAAACGTCGCGTCCGGATCGTCGTGATGGCGGCCGAGGCGCCGGCCCATGTCGCTGGTCTCGAATGTCCGCTTGGCGGCGGCGATGCTGGCGACGGTGATGTCCTCGACGAAGGCATGCGGCGCCTCGAGGATCAGCCCGCGCACCGGCCAGCGCCCGTCGCCGGCATGGATCAGCGCGATCGACGCGCCGTCGCTGTGCCCGACCAGCACGACCTCATCCAGGCCAAGCTGGCGGCGCAGCTCGGGCAGCGCCTCCAGCGCCTCGCGATGCATGTAATCGACATCGCGGTTGCCGATGAGGCGGTCGGACTTGCCATGACCGTGGCGCGAATAGACCAGCGCCGGCGCGCCGGTCGCGGCGGCGAGCCGGTCGGGGAAATCGCGCCACAGCGAGATCGACCCCAGCCCCTCATGGAGAAAGACCAGAGTCGGCAGGCCGGCGCGCGTGCCCGGGATGGTCTTGAATTCGAGGCGGTGGCCGCCGGCAACGATGAAGTCGCTCATATGCCGAGATGCCGCTGCTTGAGCTCGGGCCGCGACGCGAGTTCCGCCGGCGTGCCGGAAAACACCACCAAGCCCGTCGCCAGAATCATCATCCGGTCGGCCAGCGCGGCGAGGGCCTTGAGGTCGCGATCGACGATGATGGTGGCGATGCCGCCGGCGCGGATGGTGGCAAGCATGGCCCAGATGTCGCGCGCGATCAGCGGCGCCAGCCCCTCCGTCGCCTCGTCGAGCAGCAACGCCGTGGGATTGGTCATCAGCGCGCGGCCGATCGCCAGCATCTGCTGCTCGCCGCCCGAGATCTGGCCGCCGCCATGATCGAGCCGCTGCACCAGGCGTGGAAACGCCGCGAGCACACGGTCCATCGTCCACGCTCCCGGCCGCGCCGCCAGCAGCAGATTCTCGCGCACGCTCAGCGTCGGAAAAATGCCGCGCCCCTCGGGAACATAGGCGATGCCCGCGCGCGCGATACGGTCGGGCCGCGCCGCCATCATGTCGCGGCCGGCGATGCGCAAGGCGCCGCGCCGGGGCGGCGTCAAACCGAGCAGCGAGCGTAGCAGCGTGGTCTTGCCCATGCCGTTGCGGCCGAGCAGCGCCACGCTCTCGCCGGCGGCGAGGCGCAGATCGACCCCGTGCAGCACATGGCTCGCGCCGTAATAGGTGTGGAGGCCGGCCGCCTCGATCAGCGCGGCGCTGGTCATACGGCCTCGCCGAGATAGGCGGCCTGCACCGCGACGTTGGCGCGGATCGCGGCGGGCGAACCGGTGGCCAGCACCGCGCCATCGACCATCACCGTCACGGTCGCGGCGACATTGAACACCGCGTCCATATCGTGCTCGACCAGCAGGATCGCGTGATTTTCCGCAAGACGCGCGATCAGCAATGCGATGCGCACCGCCTCCTCCGGCCCCATGCCTGCCAGCGGCTCGTCCAGCAGAAGCAGCGTCGGCTGGGTCGCCAGCGCCATCGCCAGTTCAAGCTGACGCTGCTCGCCATGCGACAAGGTGTCGGCGCGCATCGCCGCGCGCGCCTCGAGCCCGGCGAGCGACAGCGCGCGCTCCGCGGCGTCGTTGATCGCGCGATAGGCGCGGGCCGGGCGAAACAGGCGGATGGCGTGCTGGTGGCGCGCCTGCGCGGCGAGGCGGCAATTCTCGAACGCGGAAAATTTCGCGAAAATGTTGGTGCGCTGATAGGCCCGCGCGATGCCGCGCCGGGCGATGCGGTCGAGCGCCTGGCCGGCGATATCCTCGCCCTCGAAGACCACGGTGCCGGCGCTGGGCGTAAGATCGCCCGATAGCAGGTTGATCAGCGTCGTCTTGCCGGCGCCGTTGGGGCCGATCACGGCATGGACCTGGTTCGGCCACAGCGCCAGCGACACGTCGCGCACGGCGGCAAGGCCGCCAAAGACCTTGGCGAGCCCGGTGGCGCGCAGGATCGGCTCAGCCACCGCGCCGCTCCCGCATGGCGCGCCAGATCGCGGCGGGATCGGCGAGGCCGCGCGGCAGCAGCAGCACGGCGGCGATGATGAAGAGGCCCATCGGCAGCAGCCAATGGGTGGTGAGATCGCCGAGGAAATTCTCCAGCAGCACCAACACCGCCGCGCCGAGGATGGCGCCATGGACGCGGCCCATGCCGCCCAGAATCACCATCATCAGAACGGCGCCGGAAAGGCGCCAGCCGAACAGCTCAGGATTGACCACGCCGAATTGCGCCGCGTCGAAATAGCCGGCGAGGCCGGCCAGCGCGCCGGCGATGACGAACGCGATCAGCTTATAGCGCGCGGTGGCGAAGCCGAGCGAGCGCATGCGGTGCTCGTTGCCGCGAATGCCGCGCAGCGCATGCCCGAACGGCGAATGCGAAAGGATGTGGAGGAACATGTAGCTCGCGGCCAAGGCGATCAGCACGAGGTAATAGAAGGCATGGCCCTTGCCGAGATCGACGAGCGCGATCTGGGGGCGCTGATAGATATAGGCGCCGTCGGAGCCGCCGAGCCAGCGCGCGCCGGTGGCGTAGTAATAGAACATCTCGCCGAACGCCAGCGTCACCATGATGAAGTAGACGCCGGAGACGCGCAGCACCAAAAGGCCGATGATCAGCGCCGCGAGCGCCGCCGCCGCGACCGCGACCGGCAGCGACACGAGCAAATTGGCCGCGCCATATTCCGGCGACAGCAGGTAAAGCGCATAGGCGCCGACGCCGAAAAAGGCGGCGTGGCCGAGACTGACCATGCCCGCGATACCGACCAGCAGGTCGAGACTCATGGCGAAGATTGCCATGATCATGATCTTGGCGGCGAGGTCGAGATCGTACTTTCCCGCGAAGAAGGGCAGGGCGACCAGCACGGCGAGGCCGATGACCAGCGCGGCCTGAAGGCGGCGGCGGTTCATCGGGAGGACCGCGTGGGGCGGCAGGCCCCCACCCG
>DATCDN010000133.1:0-20745 GCA_036510675.1 Allostellaceae bacterium | reverse complement strand
CCAACTCGCCACGCTCACTCTCGCTGAGTACGATCTTCACTGCTGGGCCGGGTGCCATCTCCGCCTCCAAATCAATCCGATAGGCAGAGTGAATCACGGCCCAATCAATGTGACTAGGAATTTCTGAGACGGGACACTAGCGCCAACGCAACAAGCGCCGTTCCAGGAAACTGATGGCGCGGCCGACGGCGAGACCCAGCAACGATAGGATCAACACCCCGGCCAGCAAGCGATCCGTCTGCATTAGATTGCCGGCCTGCAGCACGAAGGCGCCGATGCCGGTCTCGGCGCCGATCATCTCCGCCGACACCACCAGCAAGAGGGCGGTCGCGGCGGAGATGCGGAACCCGGCCAGGATCGACGGCACCGCGCCCGGCAGGATGACCTTGCCGATGATCGCAAGGGTCGGCACCTCGAAGCTTTGGGCCATGCGGATGAGGTTGCGCGGCACCGCGTCGACGCCGCTATAGACCGCGATCACGGTCGGGAAGAACACCCCCAGCGCGATGGTGGCGATCTTCGAGGTCTCGCCGATGCCGAGCCACAGGATCAACAGCGGCAGAAGCGCGATCTTGGGGATCGGGAACAGCGCCGACACCATCGGTATGCCGACGCCGCGCGCCACGGTAAATAAGCCCATGGCGAGGCCGACCGCGAGGCCCAGGGCGGTGCCGACCGCCCAGCCGCCCGCGATGCGGATCAGCGAGGCATATAGATGCGGCCAGATTTCGCCGCTGACCACCAATTCCTCGAGCGCGCGGACGATCTCGAGCGGGCTGGGGAGGAACAGCGGGCTGACCCAACCCCGCATGCAGACGCCCTGCCACAGGGCCAGCACGATGATGAAGGCAAGCCAGGCGCTGTAGCGGTTCGCGACCGGCGCGAAGCCGCCGCCGCGAAAGCGGATCAGGGTCGCGGGCACCGACAATACGGCCCGTTCAGACATTGGCGACCTCGCGCTCCGCCTCGACCGCTTCATCCCGGATCAGCGACCACAGCGCCTGTTGATGCTCGGCGATGTAGCGCGGTTCGCGGGCCTCGCGGGGCACGGTCAGCACCATGATCTCGCGGATCCGCGCCGGCCGCCGCGACAGCACCACCACGCGGTCGGCCAGCCGCGCCGCCTCTTCGAGATTGTGGGTGACATAGACGGCGCCGAGCCGGTCGCCCGCCATCAGGCGCAGGAAATCCTCGATCAGCAGATCGCGCGTCTGCGCGTCGAGCGCGGAAAACGGCTCGTCCATCAGCAGGATTTCCGGCCGCACGGCCAGCGCCCGCGCGATGCCGACGCGCTGGCGCATGCCGCCGGACAATTGCTTGGGGTAAGCGTCGGCGAATTCGGCGAGGCCGGTGCGGCGCAACGCGTCGGCGACGATGGCGCGGCGCTCGGCGGCACCGGGCGGCGCGTGCTCCAGCGCGAAGCCGACATTGTCGGCGACCGAGCGCCACGGCAGCAGCGCGAAATCCTGAAACACGAAGGTCAGCGGATTGAAGCTGCCTTGGGGCGGCGCGCCGATCGTCTCGACCGTGCCCGCGCCCGGCCGCAACAGGCCGCCGACGATCGACAGCAGCGTGCTCTTGCCGCAGCCCGATGGCCCGACCAGCGCCAGAATTTCGCCCGCCGTCACGCGAAAAGAAATATCGCGCAACACCGGCAGCGCGCCGAAATCGTGACTGACGGAATCGATGACCAATTCCATGACTAGACCTGAACCAGGGTCGTCATTTCGCGTAGCCAAAATTTTCATCGACCACGGATTTGATGGTGAAGCCGCCATCGACGAAGTGATTTTTCTGGAACCAGGTGAGCTGTTTCGCGACACCGCCGACATCGAGCATGCCGTCGCGGTCGATATAGGACAGGCCGACGACGGCCTGTTCCGGCTTCAGATGCGTATAGCGCATGATGCTGTCGATCAGCGGCTTGGTCTCGGGGTTGATTTGCGCGCGCCCGTCCTTGATCGAGGCGAGCAGGATATCGTGATAGTCGCGCGTCGCCTGACGATAGGCGGCGAGAAATTTCGCCACCGTGTCGCGATGCTGCATCATGTCGCGCGAGACGAACACCGCGCCCAATTGCCACGGTGTCTCATTGCCGACCCAGCCCAAGAGCTTGATGTCGCCGGCCGCCATCAGCGGCAGCGCCGTCGTCACCGGCAGCAGCGCGCCATCGACGCGCCCGCCCTTCAGCGCCGACGCGATGTTGGCCAGCGATTGCAGTGGTAACAGATGCATGCCGGCGAGCGCGAAATGATCCTTGTCGGCGAGCAGGCCCAGCGAATAATGGAAGCTCGATCCCGCCTGGGTGATGGCGATGCGGTGGCCGGCGAGATCGGCCGGCTTTGTCATGCCGGCCGCGTACGCCGTGGGCGTCGCGAAATAGCCGATCAGCGGATAGCCCGGCCGCTCGCGGCTTTGCCCCGCGACGATTGTGACGGCGCCCTGGCCGGCGACATTGAAGAGGCCGGCGGTGAAGGCGGTGACGCCGACATCGATATCGCCGGCGGCCGCGGCGACCGCCACCGGCTGGGCCGCGTCGAAGAATTTCAGCTCCGGATCGAGCCCTTGGGCCGTGAAATACCCTTTGTCATAGGCGATGAAGACCGGCGCGGAGGAGGATAGTTTCAGGACGCCGATGCGGATTTTAGTGGCCGATTGCGCGGCCGCCGGTACCGCGGCCATCGCCAGCAACACGACACACATCATGAGGTTTCGCGCAAGCCGATCCATTCCGGCGCTCCTTTTCGGGCCCGATTCGTGTTCCTCCGCCGTCAGCTTAGAACATTCCCTCCGCGAAAGGGATCGCTATAGTCGCGGCGTCGAAAAGGAGAGGCCATGAAAATCTTCGCCAACGAAACCTCGGCCCGTCGCGTGGCGCCGGCACTTGCCGCGCATGAATTGATTCTGGTCGATGGCAAGGGCGTGTGCCGTTCGGGTGGCAAGGAGATCGCGGCATCGGGCGCGCGGCCCGACATCGTGTGGCTGACTTTCGACTCACTGATGGGCGGCCAGCTCGATCTGTTTTTCGACGTGGCGCTCGGCGGCAGTGCCAAATGGCTGCACACCCAGCAGACGGGTCTCGATTCGCCGCGCTATCGCGACGTGGTGGCGAAGGGGATCAAGCTCACCAACTCCCACGCCCAGGCACCCGCCATCGCCGAATATGTGCTGGCCAATGTGCTGGCGGAGACCTGGCCGCTCGCGGCGTCGCGCGCGGCGCAGGCGGCCGGCGAATGGAAGCGCCTGCCGTTCCGCGAACTGAGCCAGAGCTGCTGGCTGATCGTCGGGCTGGGCGCCATCGGGCACGAGGTGGCGGTGCGCGCCAAAGGCTTCGGCGCGCACATCACCGGCATCAACCGCGATGGCCGCGCCGATCCCGCCGCCGACGCCACCGGCACGCTGGCCGATCTGCCCCGGCTCTTGCCAACCGCCGACGTGGTGGTGCTGGCCTCGGCCCAGACCGAGGCGACGACGGGCCTCGTCGATGCCGCGTTCGTCGCGGCGATGAAGCCGGGCAGCATGCTGGTCAATGTCGGGCGCGGCGGCCTGGTGGTCGACGCGGCGCTGCTCGCCGGCCTCGATCGGGGCGCGCCGGGCGTGGCGATCCTCGACGTCTTCAACGAGGAGCCGCTGCCCAAGAATCACCCCTATTGGCAACATCCCAAGGTGCGGGTCACCGGCCACACCTCCAGTTCGGGCAGCGGCACGCTGGGCCGCGCCGATAATTACTTCCTGGAGAATTTGCGCCGCTTTCAGGCGGGCGAGCCGCTGCTCAGCACCGTCCCGCCGACCGCGTTTTAGGGCGGCGGCCTCCCGCCGGCCCGAAATAGTTCTGCATTTCTGACATTTCTGCCATCGGCACGGCGCGGCAATTAGGACCAGTTCGGTCCTTGAATCGGGCCTGCCGCGCACCTTAATATGCTGCATCGCGGCAATGTGATCCTGTGACGCCATCATTCAGGCTCAATCGTTCGTATGATTAGGGGGCGGTCATCGTTCGCTCCGACGGATGCCGCGCCCCCGATCAGGGGTGAGAACAAAGGAGGGTCGAGGAACATGGAACACAAAATCGATTCCAGCCTCATCAGACTGGTGGAAGAAGCCAAACGGTTCCCGATGCTGTCGGTTGAGCGGGAGCAGGGTTTGGCGCATGGTTGGCGCGATCATCGTGACGATAACGCGCTGCGCGAGCTGATCGGCAGCCATTTGCGCCTGGTCATCAAGATCGCGCGCGGCTATTCGGGCTATGGGCTGCCGCTCGCCGATCTGGTCAGCGAGGGCAATGTCGGCTTGATGCAGGCCGCCGACAAATTCGATCCGGAGCGCGGTTTCCGCTTTTCGACCTATGCGCTATGGTGGATTCGTGCCGCGATTCAGGAATACATCCTGCATTCCTGGTCGCTGGTAAAGATGGGCACGACCGCCGCGCAAAAGAAGCTGTTCTTCAATCTGCGCCGCATGAAAAGCCGGCTCGCCGAGCTGGAACAAGGCGATCTGCCGCCCGAAATCGTCGCCAAGATCGCCCGCGAGCTCGATGTGCCGGCGGGCGAGGTGGTGGAGATGAACCGCCGCCTGGCCGGCGCCGACAGCTCGCTCAACGCGCCGATGGGCACCGAGGGCGACAGCGAGTGGTTGGAAATGCTGCCGGACGAGCGGCCCAACCAGGAGACGCGCATCGCCGACGCCGAGGAGATCAGGTTGCGCCGGCACTCGCTCGATTACGCCCTGAAACAGCTCAAGCCGCGCGAGCGCGAGATCATCTTCGCCCGCCGGATTCAGGACGAGCCGCTGACCCTCGAGGAACTCAGCCACCGCTATGCGGTGTCGCGCGAGCGCATCCGCCAGATCGAGGTACGCGCGTTCGGCAAGCTGCAACGCGCGATGCGGGCCAATAACCAATTGACGCGCCAGGATAATCAGCGGCTCGCCGCGGCATAATCTGGCACGCCGAAATGGGCCGCCGCCTCGTGGGAGTCGGCGGCCTTTTCTTTTGGCGCGCTTCGGGCGAACAATAGGGAAATCGCCCGGAGGGTCGCCCATGTCCGCCAACCGCATCCTCACCAGCCATGTCGGCAGCCTGATCCGGCCGCCAGAATTACTCGCCCTCTGGGACCGGGAGCGCGATGGCGAGCGGCGCGACGATGCGGCCTTCGCCGCCGAACTCGATGGCGCGGTCCGCGACGTCATCCGGCATCAGGCCGCGATCGGCATCGATATCGTCAACGATGGCGAGTACGGCAAGAATCTAAGCTGGTCGCGCTACATCCTGGAGCGGCTATCGGGCTTCGAGCCGCGCCGTGAGGGGCCGCGCGACGTCTTCGCCCGCGCGACCTTCGGCAAGGACCGGCGCGACTTCGCCGATTTCTATGCCGAATACGATCCAACCCAGAAAATGGCTGGCATCTCCAATTGGGCGGTCACCGGGCCGATTGCCTATAAGGGACAAGCGGCGCTCGCCGCCGACCTCGCCCGCTTCAAGGCGGCGCTGCACGGCGTCGATGTCACGGATGCGTTCTATCCGGCGGTGGCGCCCTCCAGCGTCGCCATCGACCGCCAGGACGAATATTACAAAAGCGACGAGGATTATGTGGTGGCGCTGGGCGAAGCGCTGCGCCACGAATATAAGGCGATTATCGATGCCGGGTTCATCCTGCAGATCGACGATGCCTATATTGCCACCTATTACGATGTCATCGTGCCGCCCGGCACCATGGCCGATTACCTGAAATGGGTGGCATTCCGGATCGAGGTGCTGAACGACGCCATTGCCGGCCTGCCGGCGGACCGCATGCGCTATCATGTCTGCTGGGGCAGTTGGAACGGCCCCCACGTCTCCGACGTGCCGTTCAAGGCGATCGCCGATCTGGTGCTGCGGCTCAAGGTCGGCGGCTTTTCCCTCGAAATGGCCAATCCGCGCCATGAGCATGAATGGCGGATGTGGGAGGACGTGAAACTGCCGCCCGGCGCGGTGCTGTTGCCCGGGGTAGTGACTCATTCGACCAATGTAGTCGAGCATCCGGAATTGGTGGCGGAGCGTATCGTGCGTCTCGCGCGGCTGGTGGGGCGCGACAATGTCATCGCCTCGACCGATTGCGGCTTCGCCCAGGGCACGTTCACGCGCCGCACCCACCCGTCGGTCCAATGGGCCAAGCTCGAAGCGCTGGCGGAAGGGGCGCGGCTGGCGAGCCGCGAATTGTGGCGCTGAAATTCTTTGGACGGGGGAAAAATGGAAGTAAAACTGTTCCGACAGACCAGCGGCCTCGAAATCGCCAAGCTGGAGCCGGCGATGAACGCTTGGCTGAAAACACTGCCGCCGAACGCGGCCATCGTGCATACCGGCACCGCCTATTGCTCGATCGACGGTGTCCCGTCGATCCTGATCTCGGTGTTTTGGGAAAGCCGGTGATCCCTTACTCGATCGGCCACACTTCTTTGTTGACCAGAACAAAATTCGAACATAAAGTATTCGAACAAACCGGGTACGTCGTGCCCGGTTGCATGCGCCGGGACCCTGTGGAATAAGGGAGTGGGGATCATGAGTCAGGCCGCTGTTCTGCGCCTTTTGGATCGGGAAAGCATGGATAAGCAAAAGGCGCTGGAGGCCGCGCTGAGCCAGATCGAGCGGGCCTTCGGCAAGGGGTCGATCATGAAACTGGGTGCCCGCGAGGCGGCGACCGACAGCGAAGTGGTCTCGACCGGCTCGCTCGGCCTCGATATCGCGCTCGGCATTGGCGGCCTGCCGCGCGGCCGCGTCGTCGAGATTTACGGGCCCGAGAGCTCGGGCAAAACGACGCTCGCCCTGCAAGTCATCGCCGAGGCGCAAAAATTGGGCGGCACCTGCGCCTTCGTCGATGCCGAGCATGCGCTCGATCCGGCCTACGCCAAGAAGCTCGGCTGCAACATTGAGGAATTGCTGATCTCGCAGCCCGATGCCGGCGAGCAGGCGCTCGAAATCGCCGATACGCTGGTGCGCTCGGGGGCCATCGACGTATTGGTGGTCGATTCGGTGGCGGCGCTGGTGCCGCGCGCCGAACTCGAGGGCGAGATGGGCGACAGCCATATGGGGCTGCACGCGCGGCTGATGAGCCAGGCGCTGCGCAAGCTCACCGGCTCGATCTCGAAATCGCGCACCATCGTCATTTTCATCAACCAGATCCGGATGAAGATCGGGGTGATGTTCGGCAATCCCGAAACCACGACCGGCGGCCAGGCCCTGAAATTCTATGCCTCGGTCCGGCTCGACATTCGCCGCATCGGCTCGATCAAGGATAAGGAGCAGGTGGTCGGCAACCAGACCCGGGTGAAGGTGGTGAAGAACAAGATGGCGCCGCCGTTCAAGGTGGTGGAATTCGATATCATGTATGGCGAGGGCATCTCCAAGCGCGGCGAATTGATCGATCTCGGCATCCAGGCCGGGGTGGTCGAAAAATCCGGCTCCTGGTTCTCCTATGATGGCCAGCGTATCGGCCAGGGCCGCGAGAACGCCAAGCAATATCTCAAGGACAATGGCGAGACCGCCGCCGCGATCGAACGGGCGATTCGTGGCAATGCCGGTCTGGTGGCCGACGCCATGATGATCTCGGGCGGCGGCGAGGGCGGCGCGACGGAAGCGGAATAACAGGCGGCCGAAGGGCCGCTTCGGAAACGGCGCCGCGGCCCCCCACGGCGCCGTTTCGTTTTGCGGCCGGTGCTATTTCAGCTCCACCCGCTTGCCATTGTGCCAGGTATAGACGACATAGCCCGGGCCGATGACGTCGCCCTTCTTGTCGAAGCCCAGCGTGCCCAGCACGGTGTCGAATTTATTGTCGTGCAGCGCCTTCGACAGCGCCTCGATCTTCACCGAGTTCGCCTTGGTTGCGGCCTCGGCGAATACCTGCATCGCGGCATAGGTGAAGAGGGTGTAGCCCTCGGGGTCGAAGCCCTGCTGCTTGAACTCGGCGACCACCGCCCTCGCCGTCGGCATGGCGCGCGGCTCGGGGGTAAAGGTCATCAGATTGCCTTCGCCGGCCGGCCCGGTGATGCTCCAATACTCATCGGTCGACAGGGCGTCGCCGCCGATCTGGACCGCGTTCAGGCCCTGTTCCTTCGACTGCCGGGCGATCAGACCCGCCTCGGTGTGATAGCCGCCATAGAAATAGGCGACGATTCCGGCCCGTTTCATCTTGCTGACCAGGGCGGAGAAATCCTTGTCGCCGGAATTGACCGCCTCGTTCATCGCTTCCTTCACCCCGGCGGCGTTAAGCGCCTTCCGGGTTTCGTCGGCGAGGCCTTTGCCATAGGTCGATTTGTCGTCGATGATGGCGACTGGCTTACCCTTGAAATGTGCCGCCAGATAGGCGCCGGCGACCTTGCCCTGCTGATCGTCGCGGCCGCAGATACGGAAAATGTCGATCCAGCCCTTCTTGAAGGCATCGTCGGTATAGGCCGGATTGGTCGAGGCGGGCGAAATCTCGAGGACGCCGCTATCGGCATAGACCGCGGAGGCCGGGATCGACGAGCCCGAGCAATAATGGCCATCGACGAACACCACGCCGGAATCGGCGAGCTGGTTGGCGACATTGCGCGCCTGTTTCGGATCGCACGCATCGTCGCCGACGGTCAGCGCGAGTTGCTTGCCCAGCACGCCGCCCTTGGCATTGATGTCATGCACGGCAAGATCGGCGCCGCGCTTCATCTGCTCGCCGATCGCGGCATAGGGGCCGGTGATCGGCCCGGCGATCGCGACCTTCATGTCCTCCGCCCGCGCCACCATTATCATGCCCGGCAGCACCGCCGCCATCATCGCCCATTTCAACCAGCGCATTGTCGTTCCTCTCTCGAACCCGTTCAGCTTGGTATAGCGGCGCGCCGCCCCCCCGGCAATTGGGTGGCTGGATTATCCCGGCGCGATTGAGGATGATGGCGGCGGGAGGCTGAGCGAGACAATCGTGGCGGAACACGGCGAGCGCAAGCTGGCGGCAATCCTGGCCGCCGACGTGGTGGGCTATTCCCGGCTCGCCGGCGCCGACGAGGATCGCATCCTCGCGCGGCTGCGCACGCTGCGCAGCGACCTCATCGATCCGACCATCGCGGTGCATCATGGCCGTGTCGTCAAGCGCACCGGCGACGGCATCCTGGTCGAGTTTCGCAGCGTGGTCGACGCGGTGCGCTGCGCCATCGAGATGCAGAATGGCATGGCCGAACGCAATACCGGCCTGCCGCCCGAGCGTCAAATCCAATTCCGCTGCGGCGTTCATCTCGGCGATGTCGTCGAGGAGAGCGACGGGGACCTGATGGGCGACGGCGTCAACATCGCGGCCCGCCTCGAAGGCGTCGCCAAGCCGGGCACCATCTATCTCTCGGAAGACGCCTATCGCCAGGTCAAGTCGCGGCTCGACCTCGCGGTCAGCGATCTTGGCGCGACGCGGCTCAAGAACATTGCCGAGCCGGTGCGGGTCTATTCGCTCCAAGTCGGCAAGCCAGCGGCGAAACCGCCGGCGAAGAAACGCGCCATGTCGGTGCTTCTGGCGGTCGCCGCTGTCGTGCTGTTGATCGCGATCGCCGGCGGCGCCTGGTATTTTTTTGGCTTCACGCGCACCGAATCCGTCGCGGAGACCGCGCCGACACCCGCCGCGCGTCTGTCGATTATCGTGCTGCCGTTCGCCAACCTCTCCGGCGATCAAACACAAAATTATTTCGCCGAGGGCATCACGGAGAATCTCACCACCGCCTTGTCGCGCGTGCGCGGCAGCTTCGTCATCGCGCGCAGCACCGCCATGACCTATGCCGGCAAGAATGTCGACGCCAAGGATATCGGCAAGACGCTCGGCGTGCGCTATGTGCTGGAAGGCTCGGTGCAGCGCGACGGTCATCACGTCCGCGTCACCGCACAATTGATCCGCACCGACAAGGGTGATCAGCTATGGGCCGACAGTTTCGACGCGGACATCGCCGATCTGTTCAAGCTCCAGGACGACATCGTCGCGCGCCTGTCGCGGGCCTTGTCGATCGAACTGGTCCAGGCCGAGAGCCGGCGTGGCGCCACCGGGCAGAACCCGGACGCGGTTGATCTTTCCATGCGCGGCTGGTCGATCATGTATCGCACGCCACTGCGTGAAAACGACGCCGAGGCGCGCAATCTGTTTCAACAGGCGGCCGCCGTCGACCCCAAGAATGCCGACGCTGTAGCGGGCCTCGCCTATGTCGATCTGCGCGATCAAGTCAACGCCTGGACCGAACCGGGTGTGGACAAGCAAAAGCGCGGTATGGCCACCATCGAACGGGCGATCGCGCTCGATCCCGATTACGCCTACGCCTATTACATCAAGGCCGATTTTCTGAACCTGATCCAGCGGCCGAACGACACGCAGGTCGGCAATGAGGCGCTGGCCGCCGCCGAAACCGCGCTCCGCCTCAATCCGAGTTTCGCGCCCGGCTATTACATGACCGCCAATATCCACGAGACGCTCGGTCACTACGACCAGGCGATTTCGTTCCTTCGGCAGGCGATTCGACTGAGTCCGCGCGACTACCTGATGGGGCCGTGGCTCATGCATGTCGGGCGGAATCATTTCGGATTGCGCCAATACGATGCCGCGATCCAGGACGAACTCCATGCCATCGATATCGGCTATCACACGTTCCAGCCCTATATCGATTTGGCTGCCGCCTATGAGGCCAGCGGCGACACGGAGAAAGCGAAGCAAACGGTTGCCGACGCCCTGAAGTCCAATCCCAAGATCTCCATCGCCTGGCTCGAGGCGCATTTACCGAACCTGATTGACTGGCCGCCGGGCTTGCTGCCGGCGCTGCGCAAAGCCGGCCTGCCCGAGAAATGATTACCCGCCGAGATAGGCGGCGCGGACCTCGCGGTCGGCGAGAAGGTCGCGGCCCGCGCCCGACAGCACGATCTCGCCGTTTTGCAGCACATAGCCGCGATGGGCGAGGCGCAGCGCATGATGCGCGTTCTGCTCGACTAGGAGGACGGTGACGCCGTCGCGCCGGTTGAGCTCGGCGATGGCGGCGAAGATCTGCCGTGCCACCAGTGGCGCGAGGCCCAGCGACGGCTCGTCCAGCAGCAGCAATTTGGGTCGGCTCATCATCGCGCGGCCGATCGCCAGCATCTGCTGCTCGCCGCCGGAAAGGGTGCCGCCGCGCTGCTTTTGGCGCGCGCGCAGAATCGGAAACAAAACCATCACGCGGTCGAGGTCGGCGGCGAAATGCGCCGGATCGACCGTGCCGGCGCCCATCCGCAGATTCTCGTGGACCGTCATGCGCGGAAAAATCCGGCGCCCCTCGGGGACATGGGCGATCCCGCGCCGCACGATGGTGAAGGTGCGCGCGTGGGTGATCTCGGCGCCGGCGAAATGGATCGTGCCGTGCCGCGCCGCCGGTCGGCCACAGATGGTCATCAGCAGCGTCGATTTGCCGGCGCCGTTGGCGCCGATCAGCGCCACGATCTCGCCCTCGGCGACCGCGAGATCGACGCCCTTCAGCGCCGCGACATTGCCGTAATAACTATGGACGCCGGCAAGCGACAGCAGGCTCATTCGCCGGCTTCCTCGGGCTCGCCCAGATAGGCGCGCACCACCCCCGGATCGGCGCGCACCGCCTCTGGCGTGCCGTCGGCGATCTTGTTGCCGTGATCCAGCACCACGATGTGGTCGGAGATCCCCATCACCACCTTCATGTCGTGCTCGATCAGCAGCAGGCCGATGCGGTACTCGTCGCGAATCGCGCGCAAGAGATCGTTCAGCATCGCCGATTCATGGGGGTTGAGGCCCGCCGCCGGCTCGTCGAGGCAGAGAAGGGCCGGCCCGGTGCACATGGCGCGCGCGATTTCGAGCCGCCGCCGGTCGCCGTAACTGAGGCCGCCCGCCGCCATATCGGCGCGGTCGGTGAGGCCAAGCCGGTCCAGCCAATCGCGCGCCTTCCCCACCGCGATCTTCTCGGCGCGGCGATACGGGGGAAAGCCTAGGAGACCGGCGACGCTGAAGCGGCTGGCACGCATCAATTCACCATGCTGCGCCACCACCAGATTTTCCAGGAGCGTCATGCCGGCGAACAAGCGGATATTCTGAAACGTGCGCGCGACGCCGGCCTCGCGCGCGATGCGGTGGTCGGCCATCCGCTCCAACGCGAACCGCCTGGCGTCGCGATGCAATACCAGGCTGCCGCCGCTCGGCCGATAGAACCCCGTGAGGCAGTTGAACACCGTGGTCTTGCCGGCGCCGTTGGGGCCGATAAGGGCGGTGATCTCGCGCTGGTTGGCGGTGAACGACAAATCCTCGATCGCGGAGAGGCCGCCGAAGCGCATCGAGAGATGCGTCACCTCCAACAGCTTCTCGCTCACGGTCCATCCCCGCGCGGATGGAGGCGCAGGCTCGGCTCGCGACGCGCCAGCAGGCCTTGCGGGCGCCACACCATGATGCCGACCATGGCGGCGCCGAAGATCAGCATGCGGAATTCGGCGAAGCCCCGCCCCAGTTCGGGCAGCACCACCAGCAGCAGCGCCGCCAGCACCACGCCCATCTGGCTGCCCATGCCGCCCAGCACCACGATGGCGAGGATGGTCGCGGATTCGGTGAAGGTGAAGCTCTCCGGGCTGATGAAGCCCTGGCGCGTCGCGAAGAAGGCGCCGGCGAAGCCGCCCAGCATGGCGCCGATGCCGAAGGCGGACAGCTTCACATTGACCGGGTTGATGCCCAGCGCGCGGCACGCGATCTCATCCTCGCGCAGCGCCTCCCAGGCGCGGCCGATCGGCAGGCGGCGCAGGCGCAGGGTGAAGAGGTTGACGATTAGCGCCAGCGCCAGCACCAGATAATAGAGAAAATCGATGCGCTGCGACGGGTTGAACGGCACGCCGAGAAAATCGTGGAAGGTGGTGAAGCCGGGCGGCGCGCGGCGCTCGAACACCAGCCCAAACAGGCCGGGGCGCGGAATATCGCCGATGCCGTTCGGGCCATAGGTCAGCGAGGTCCAGTTCAACAGCAGGATATGGATGATCTCGCCGAAGCCCAACGTGACGATGGCGAGATAATCGCCGCGCAGGCGCAGCACGGGAAAGCCCAACAGCACGCCGGCGGTCGCGGCCAGGAGGCCAGACAGCGGCAGCGCCTCCCAGAACGTGAAGCCGAGATCGTGCGCCAGCAGCGCGAAGGAATAGGCGCCGACCGCATAGAACGCGACATAGCCGAGATCGAGCAGGCCCGCCAATCCGACCACGACATTGAGGCCCCAGCCCAGCATGACATAGATGATGACCGTGGTGGCGAGATCGACCACCGAGCGCGAAGCATAGGGCAGCGCCGGCAAGGCCAGCGCGACGGCGATGCCGGCCGCCGCCGCAAGGCGCGCGTGGCGCCGGCCATAGCGTGCGACGGGATCGAACCAGGAGGCGCCGGTGACGGCGCGCGGCGGCATCGCGCCGCGCCAGAGGCCGAGCGCCAGCCGGCCGGCGAATACCGCGCCGGTCGCGATGGCGACCCACCAGAACCGCGTCCTCAGCCCGGTGGTGCCGCCGGATTCGACGATGCGAAAGCCGACCAGCGGAATCGCCAGCACCAGCGCCACGATTGCGGTGAGAAACGCCTCCTTGAGGATGCCGCCGATGGCGAGCCGGCGCGGGGCGATGGGGTTGGTGGCCGGCGCCGCCGCGGCGGCCGGCTCGGCGCTCATACCTTCTCCACCTCGGGCCGGCCGAACAGGCCGCTCGGGCGGAAGATCAGCACCAGCACCAGAACCACGAACACCATCACATCCTTGTATTCGACCGAGGCATAGCCGGACCACAGCGCCTCGATCAGGCCGATCAGCAGGCCGCCCAGCATCGCGCCGGGCAGCGAGCCGATGCCGCCCAGCACCGCCGCGGTGAAGGCCTTGATGCCGGCCTCGAAGCCGATGAAGAAATCGATCACGCCGTAATAGAGCAGGACCATCATGCCGGCGACCGCCGCGAGCATCGCGCCGATGAGAAAGGTCAGCGAGATGGTGCGATCGACATCGATGCCGAGCAGCGCCGCCATGGTCGAATCCTGCTCGACCGCGCGCTGCGCCCGCCCCAGCGGCGTCGCCGCGATGACATAGGAAAAGACCGCCATCAGAATGATGGTCAGCACCAGGATGAAGAGCTGGAGATAGCTGACCTGAACCCCGAAACTGCCGGTCGCGAGGGTGATGCCGCCATGCACCACCGGCTGCAAAGTCTTGACCCGCGCGCCCTGGAGCAGTTGCACATAATTCTGCAGGAAGATCGACATGCCGATGGCGGAGATCAGCGGCGCCAGGCGGTACGAGCCGCGCAGCGGGCGATAGGCGATGCGCTCCACCGCCCAGCCATAGGCGGCGGTGAACACCATCGCGATCACCAGCACCAGCAGCAGGGCCAGCGGAATATAGGTGATGCCGGCGATGCCGAGCGCCATGAACGCGATCAGCGAGACGAACGCCCCGACCATGTAAATCTCGCCATGGGCGAAATTGATCATGCCGATGATGCCATAGACCATGGTGTAGCCGATGGCGATCAGCCCATAGATCGCGCCGAGCGAGACGCCGTTGATAATCTGTTGGAGAAGATAGTTCATGGGCCCCTTGATCGCATCGAAATGAACAGACGCTTTGCGCGGGCTTGGCCCGCGCACCCACGAATAAGTTTCTTCGAGATAAGGGAAAAATTCGTGGCTGGCCGGGACAAGCCCGGCCAAGGTGCAATGGATTTGCGAGAGCGAGTTGGTCCGCGAACGATCATGCCTTGGGCGCGCCGCCGATCTGGCGATAGACGAACTCCGTCTCGGGGCCGAGCGCGTCGGCGCGCGCGGCGTCGAGGATCGGCCGGTCGGGCGCCAGCGCGCAGGCCGGGTCGGTGCGCGACGCATCGCCGGTAAAGGCGAAAGCCTGACAGCGACAGCCGCCCCAATCGATCTCGCGCCGGTCGCAGGATTGGCATGGCTCGGGCATCCAGGCCGTGCCGCGATAGCGGTTGAAGGCGTCCGAGCGATACCAGATGTCGCTGAGACTGGTGGTCAGCACCGAGGGCCAGTCGAACCCCGGCAGCGTCTCGGCGGCATGACAGGGCAGGGCTTTCCCCGCCGGCGAGATATTGATGAATTGCCGCGCCCAGCCGCCCATGCACGCCTTCGGCCGCCGCGCGTAATAATCCGGCACGACATAATCGATGGTGAGGATGCCCTTGAGCCGCTCCCGTGCCGCCTCGACGATATCGGTCGCGCGCTCCAGCGCCGCATAAGTTGGGAACAGCGCGCGGCGATTGGGCAGCGCCCAGCCGTAATACTGGACATGCGCCACCTCGAGCCGCTGCGCGCCGAGTTCCACCGCCAGCTCGATCATCGCCGGCAGCCGGTCGAGATTCTGGCGATGCATCACCGCGTTGAGGGTCAGCGGCAGGCCCGCCTCGCGCACCAGCGCCGCGACGGCGAGCTTCTTCTCATGCGCATGATCGAGGCCTGCGATGCGGTTGGCGCTGGCGGCGTCGGTATCCTGAAAGCTCAATTGTACATGATCGAGCCCGGCACCGGTGAGCGCCGTCATCTTCGCCCGGTCGATCAGCACGCCCGAGGTGATGAGATTGGTATAGAGCCCGACCGACGCGGCATGCGCGATCAGCGCGACGATGTCGCGCCGCGCGGTCGGCTCGCCGCCGGAGAAATGGACTTGCAGCACGCCGAGCGCCGCCGCCTCGCTCAACACGCGCTTCCAGTCGGCGGTCGCCAGTTCGCGGCTGGCGCGGTCGAGTTCCAGCGGATTGGAGCAATAGGGGCAGCGCAGCGGACAGCGATGCGTCAGCTCGGCCAGCAGCGCCAGGGGCGCCGCGATCGTGGCCGGCGCCGGCCGCGCGAGGGTAGGCGCGTCACTCATGCGACCAGCGTACCCTTATCGGTCAAATCCTGCAAAAGCGCGATGACATCGACCAGGATTTCCTCACGCTGGGCGGAGAATTTCACCATCAGCGCGTCGACGATATCGTCGACCGTATGTGCGCCGTCGATCAGTTGCAGAATCTCCACCGACAATTCGTCCGGCAACAGCAGCCGCTCCGGGGCCAATATCACCCAGCGATCGCGCGCCGGATCGAGGCGGAATTTCACATGCGGCGGAAAGCGCAGCACAGTCGCGCCCTCGACGATAAGACGCGCGGCGGCCATATCAGTTTATTCTCCCTCTCCGCCCCATCGGGGAGGAGAGGGATGAAGATAAGAGAGAGACAGAATCCGCACGCCCTCAACTCCTCGGCACGAACGCGCCGGGCGGCACCAGGCGCGGCGCGACATAGGCGAGATAGAGCGCGTCCAGCATCGCCCACAGAATATCGCATTTGGTGCGCAGCGCGCTCATCGCGGCTTCCTGCTGTTCGCGGGTGCGCGCATGTTCCTTGACATAGGCGAGGGCGAAGTCGGAATCGCGTGGCGCCTGGGTCAAGCGCGGCTTGAAATAGGCCAGCGTCTCCATGGTGACGAAGGAATAGCCGCGCAGCATGCCGGCGACGCGCTCGGCGATGATCGCCGAGGAAAACAATTCCGTCAGCGACGACGCCACCGCCTCGAGCACCGAGCGGTCGCGCACCAGCGCGACATAGGCATCGACCGCGAAGCGGGTCGCCGGCAGCAACCCGTCGAGCGATTCGACATAGGCGCGGTCGAGCCCGACGCCCTCGGCGAGCTTGATCCAGCGCTCCATCCCGCCGGGCGCGGTGCCATCGCCATCATGGTCGATCAGGCGCCGGCGCCATTCGCGGCGCAATTCCGAGGTCGGCAGCCGCGCGATCAGGGTCGCGTCCTTCACCGGAATCTGGCGCTGATAGTAATAGCGGTTGAGCGCCCAGGCTTGCACCTGGCCGCGATCAAGCGCGCCGCCATGCAGCAGCTTATGAAACGGGTGCAGATTGTGATAACGCTCGGCGCCGATGGCGCGCAGCGCGTCTTCAAACTCCCGATGCGTCAACAGCCGATCGTCCATGGTCCCATCCCCAGTGACGCAGCGACCCTAGTCGGGGCCATCAGCAAACGCACGCGATTTGTCGCTATGACAGGCGAGGGTATCGCCAGTATAAACCCCCAAAAATAAACCGAGGCGGAAACTGAATTCCACCTCGGTCCAAATTCCGGTCAAAGCACCGCGCCGAAGCGCGGCCGCGATGGAAACTATTTTACTTCGGCGCAGGCGTAGGAATTGATTTCCATGCCGACGGCGATTTCAACGATGCGCGGTTTAGACCACTTCATGGTTTCCTCCTGATCAAGTGGGTATTATCAAAAGAATTCCGTTTATCGAGGGACAAGGTATGTGGTCTGGATGGCGCTGTCAATTCCGGTCCGGGGGAGTCGTTCCGGCCCTTTTGCTACTCTGCCTGCTGGCGGTGGGGGCGCATGCCGAAACGGCGGCGGCGCCCATCGTGCGGGTCGGCACGCTGAAATTCGGCACCGTCAATTGGGAACTCGACGTGATGGCGCGGCACGGACTCGACCGTGCCCATGGCTTTACCCTGAAGACCCAGGATTTCGCCGGCAAGGACGGCGCCAATGTCGCGTTGCAGGGCGGCTCGGTCGATATCATCATGACCGACTGGCTGTGGGTGGCGAAGCGCCGCGCCATGGGCGGCGATTTCACCTTCGCGCCGCACTCCCACATCACCGGCGGGCTGATGGTCGGGAAGGACAGCGGCATTAATGGCATCGCCGACCTCAAGGGCCGGAAGATCGGCATCGGCGGCGGCCCGGCCGACAAGAGCTGGATCATCCTGCGGGCCTTCGCGCAAAAGACCGCCGGCTTCGATCCGGCGCACGAGGCCACGCCGGTATTCGCGGCGCCGCCGTTGCTGAACGAGACGCTGAAGCGCGGCGCGATCCCGGCGTCGCTCAATTTCTGGCAATATAATGCGCGGCTCGACGCCGCCCGCTTCACCGAGCTGATCACGATCGAGGCGATGCTGCCCAAGGTCGGGCTGCCGGCGGACATGCCGCTGCTGGGCTGGGTCTTCAGCGAGCGGTGGGCCAAGGCCAACCCGGCGGCGCTGGCGGGCTATCTCGCGGCGGCGGGCGCGGCGCGCACGCTGCTGGCCAATGAGCCCGCCGAATGGCAGGCGATCCGCAAGCTGACGGGCGCGCCCGACGACGCGACGCTCGCTCGTTTGCGCGCCGCCTATCGCCGCGGCATCCTGGCCGGCGGCGCGCGCGACCCCGCCGCGCTGACGGCCGAGGCGCAGCGGATGGTGGCGCTCCTCGCCCAACTCGGCGATCGTGACGAGGTTCCGCCCGGCGGCAAGATTCCGCCCGGCACCTTCTACGCCGCCGCGCATCGCTGATGGGCGAGGCTGATTAATCGCGGATGGTGTCGCGCCTGACATTGCAGGATTCGGGGCTGCGCCTGTTGTCGGCGCTGCTGCTGCTGGCGGTGTGGCAGGCGGCGTCGCTGTCGGGCAGCCCCTTGCTGCCCGGGCCGCTGGCGGTGGCGCGGGCGCTGATCGACGATCTCGTGCATGGCGATCTTCTGTCCGATCTCGGCTATACGCTGGCGCGGGTCGCGGCCAGCTTCGTCATCGCGATGGCGGCCGGTTCCGCCATCGGCATGCTGATGGGCCGCTCACGGCGCATCGACGGGCTGTTCGATCTGTGGCTGGTGCTGGGGCTCAACGTGCCGGCGCTGGTCATCATCATCCTGTGCTATCTGTGGATCGGCCTCAACGAGACGGCGGCGATCGCGGCGGTCGCGCTCAACAAGGTGGCGCAAAGCGCCGTCATCCTGCGCGAGGGCGCTCGCTCGGTGGACCGCTCGCTGCTGCAGGTCGCCGAAGTGATGCGTCTGCCGTGGGACCGCGTCCTGCTGAAGGCCTATCTGCCGCAGCTCTATCCCTATTTCATGGCGGCGACGCGCTCCGGCCTATCGCTGATCTGGAAGATCGTGCTGGTGGTGGAATTGATCGGGCGCTCCAACGGTGTCGGCTTTCGCCTCGGCCTCTATTTTCAGTTTTTCGACATCGCCAACATCCTGGCCTATTCGGCCAGCTTCATCGCGATCATGCTGGCGATCGAGGGCTTCATCATCCGGCCGCTGGAGCGGCGCCTGACGCGGTGGCGGACATGAACGCGCTCGACATTGCCATCGCGCGCAAAATCTATCGCAAAGGCGGGCGAGACGCGGTCGCGCTGGCCGATTTTTCCTTCGGCGTGCCGCATGGCCAATTCCTGTGCATCGTCGGCCCCTCGGGCTGCGGCAAGACCACGCTGCTGTCGATCGTCGCGGGGCTCGACCGCGATTTCGAGGGCAGCGTCGGGCGCGCCGATCGCGCGCGCATCGGCTTTGTCTTCCAGACGCCGCGGCTGATGCCGTGGCTGACCGCGCGCGACAATGTGCGCCTGGCGCTCTATCCGCCGCCCCGGGGCGAGGGCCGCGCCGAGGCGCTGCTGCGCGAGATGAATCTCGGCGGCCAGCTCGATTCCTATCCGGGCCATTTGTCGGGCGGGCAACAGCGCCGCGTCGCGCTGGCGCGCGCCTTCGTCAACGAGCCGGAATTGCTGCTGCTCGACGAGCCGTTCACCTCGCTCGACGCGCCGACCGCCCAGCGCCTGCGCGATTCGCTGCTGGCGCTGTGGGCCAAGCACCAGCCGACCGTGCTGTTCGTCACCCACGATCTGCGCGAAGCCCTTAGTCTCGGCGACCGGATTCTGTTCCTGTCGGCGGGGCCGGGGCGCATCGTGCTCGACCTGCCGATCGAGCTGGCGCGGCCGCGCCTGCCCGATGGGCCGGCGGTCGAGGCGGCGCGCAAGCGCCTGCTCGATACCTATCCCCAATTGTTGGCCGGACTCGATAAGCAGAAAAGCGCGGAGGATGCCGCATGAACGGCGAGGATTCGGTCCTGATCGTCCAGGATGTGGTGAAGCGATTTGGCGACGTGACCGCGCTCGACCATGCCAGCCTGCGGGTCGCGCCCGGCGAGTTCGTCGCGCTGCTGGGCCAGAACGGTGCCGGCAAATCGACGCTGTTCCAGTTGTTGAGCGGCCTCTTCGTCGCCGAGAGCGGCACCATCCATATTTATGGCCACGATATCGGGCGCGATCCGGTGCCGGCGCTGGCGGGGCTGGGCATCGTGTTCCAGCAGCCGACGCTCGATCTCGATATTTCGGTGCATGCCAATCTGCGCTTCCATGGCGGGCTGCACGGCATTCCGCGTCGGGTGCAGGATCGGCGCCTCGCCGATGCAATGGCGCGGCTCGGCATCACCGATATTGCCGGCCGCAAGGTGCGCGAGCTGTCGGGCGGCAATCGCCGCCGCGTCGAGCTGGCCCGCGCGCTGATGCATGAGCCGCGGATTCTGCTGATGGACGAGCCGACGGTCGGTCTCGACCCCGCGTCGCGCCGCGATCTCTTGCATCATGTGCGCGAGCTGCGCGCGACCGGCGTCGGGATTCTGTGGGCGACCCATCTGATCGACGAGGCGGAGAGCGCCGACCGCATCGTCGTCCTGCATCGCGGCAAGGTGCTGCGCGAAGGCACGCCGGCCAGCCTGGTCGCCGAAACCGGCGCCGGCAATCTCGCCGCCGCGTTCATGGCACTGACCGAGACCAAGGGAGCGAAGGCATGAAACGTCCCGTTAGTCCCTCTCCGCCCTCGGGGGCGGAGAGGTTAGGTGAGGTGGGGGAAACCCGGCGGCCTACGGAGAAGCCCCACCTCACCCCGACCCTCTCCTCCCCTATGGGGCGGAGAGGGGGAAGGACAGCGGCCACGGTTGCGGCAATGTTGCTTCTCCTCGCC
>DATCDN010000132.1:0-4371 GCA_036510675.1 Allostellaceae bacterium | reverse complement strand
CAAAATCCGTAATGCCTCACCCAAGCCGTTCCGCTGGACAAAATCCGCCGACGATATCTTGGCATCGATCAACCGCTTCTGCCGTCGAACACTCGACACCAACGCAAACCGTGCATAGGAACTTCAGAATCGGGACACTAGGAAATTCGTGCGTCCCTCGACTGCTCCCGCCGGACTTTCGTCCGGCGGTCCGCGCTCGGGATGAGGTAAAATCTTCGGATCCTAGGTTTGTCCCAACACCCAACCATCCTCATCCCGAGCGTGCGCGCAGCGCACAGTCGAGGGACGCACCGTTGTTGAAGCAATCTTCCGCATCGGATCGTCTGTTCGCGCACCGTCCCTATCTTCTGTTCTGGCTGGCGCGCGGCCTCTCCGCCTTTTCGATGCAGATGGCGGCGGTCGCGACCGGGTGGCTGGTCTATCAGAAGACCGGCAGCGCCTATGATCTCGGCCTGATCGGCCTGGCGCAGTTCGTGCCGATGGTGCTGCTGACGCTGCCGGTCGGCCATGTCGCCGATCGGGCCGACCGGCGCCGCATCGTCATGGTGTGCCAGTTCATCGAAAGCGCCGCGCTGGCGTTCCTGGCCTGGGGCATTGTCGGTGGTTGGTTGCAGCTTGGGCATATCTTCGCCGCGGTGGTGGTATTGGGCGCGGCGCAGGCGTTCGAGCGCCCGACCATGTCGGCGCTGCTGCCGAGCCTGGTGCCGCTGACCCTGTTGCAGCGCGCGATCGCGATGGCGTCCTCCGCCAATCAAAGCGCCTATATCGTCGGGCCGGCGATCGGCGGGCTGCTCTATGCGGTGCATGTCGCGGTGCCGTTCGCGGTGGCGGCATCGTTCACGTTCGGCGCCGCGCTGATGATGTCGGCGATCCCGATCGCGCGGATGGTGGAGCGCCGCGAGCCGGCGACCCTGGCCTCGGTGTTCTCCGGCATTTCCTTCATCTGGCACCGGCCGATCCTCCTCGGCGCGGTGTCGCTCGATCTCTTCGCGGTGCTGCTGGGCGGCGCCACCGCCCTGCTGCCGATCTACGCGGCCGATATTCTCGGCACCGGCCCGTGGGGGCTCGGCATTCTGCGCTCGGCGCCGGCGGCCGGCGCGCTGACCATGTCGCTGCTGCTAGCGCGCCTCTCGATGGAGCGCGCGGTCGGCACGAAACTCTTCATCGCGGTCGCCGGCTTCGGCATCGCGACCATAATGTTCGCCCTCTCGACCAATCTCTATCTGTCGCTGGCGGCGCTGTTCGCGTGCGGCGTCGCCGACAATATCAGCGTCGTGATCCGCAGCTCGCTGGTGCAACTTGCGACGCCCGACGCGGTGCGCGGCCGCGTCAATGCCGTCAACTCGCTATTCATCGGCACGTCGAACCAGCTCGGCGAGTTCGAGTCCGGTATCACCGCCGGCCTGCTCGGAGCCGTGCCGGCGGTGTTGATCGGCGGCATCGCCACCATCGCGGTGGCGCTCCTCTGGATCAGGCTGTTCCCCGCCTTGCGGCGAATCGAAAGCCTGTCCGATCCCGTGCCCTAATGCTTCGCGAAGGCGGCGCAGCCGCCGGGCGCGTCGATCGGGCGGAACACCTTGTTGCCCGGCAGGGTCGCGATCAGCTTGGTCCAGTCATACTCGCCCTTGGATTCCGCCGGCGTCTTGACTTGCAGCAGATAGATGTCGTGGACCATGCGGCCGTCGGGGCGCAGATGGCCGTTATCGGTGAAGGCGTCGTCGACCTTCACCTTGCGCATCTGCGCCAGCACCGTCTTGGGGTCGGTCGAATGCGTCGCCTTCACCGCGAGGAGGTACGAGCGCACCGCCGAATAGGTGCCGATCTGGAAATCGGCCACCGGCTTGCCGGTGCGCTTGACGAACTCCTTGAAGAAGGCGTGCGCCTTGTCGTTCATGTTCGGGTTCCAATAGGCGACATAGAGCGTGCCCGCCGCGTTGGCGAGGCCCATTGCCTTGATCTCGGTCAGGTCGAAGCCCGGGAAGATCTTCGCCTTGACGCCGAATTCCTTCGCCGCCTTGATGGCGTTCATGGTGTCCTGGCCGCCATTGGCGAGGGCGATGACCTCGGCCTTCGACGCCTGCGCCTGGAGGATGTAGGACGAGAAATCCTGGGTCCCGATCGGATGCAGGACCGAGCCGACCACCTTGCCGCCATGCGCCTCGACCGCGCGAGTCGTGCCGGCCTGGATGCCCTTGCCGAAGACATAGTCGGCGGTGATGAAGAACCAGGTCTTGCCGAGATAGGGCATCGCCTCGCCGGCCGCGCTGCCGGCGGAATAGGTGTCATAGACCCACTGCACCAGATTGTCGGGGGCGCAATTCTTGCCGGTGAAGGTCTCGGACCCGGCGCCGGTCAGCAGCAATAGTTTGTTGTCCTTCCGGGCAATGTTCAGCACCGCGCCGGCAACCCCGGAATTGACCAGGCCGGCGATGGCATCGACATGCTCGGCCTCGAACCAGCGTCCGGCGATGGCCGCTCCGATATCGGGCTTGTTCTGGTGATCGCCCGAGATGATCTCGATCTTGGTGCCGTCGATCTTGTCGCCGAATTCGTCCGCCGCCATCTGCGCGCCGGTGACCGAGCCGTGGCCGCCATTGCCCTCATAAGGGCCGGACAGATCGGTCAGCACGCCGATCTTGATCGAGCCATTGGCGAAGTCGGCATGCGCCGCGCCCGGTATCGCCAAGGCCGCCGCCGCCAGCGCGGCCAACATCATTCCTCGTAAGGTCATCTAAGCCCTCCCTGATTATTCGTTATACCGATTATCGATGAAGCTACGATATGTTCCCGCGCCGAACAAGAGCCCGCAAAGCCAATCCCGCCGCCCGAAATCGGGTTGATTTGGCTTCGGATTGGCTTCGTTTTCGGGAGCGCATCATTGGGCCGCCGCGGAAATTGGCTTCGTTCGGCAAAAACGATTTTTTCGCCGGCGGCATGGCCAATCGTGCGTGCGTCGAGACGTCGCGCGAACGTTTTGTCTGGCGGATTGCATTCAGGAAATATACGCTATTTGCGTTAATTCGTCAAGGATCGTTAGTTTGGCTCGGCCCTCTCAAGCCAGGGGTGGCGCTGGCATGCCAAAGGAAAAAAGTGTGAACCGCCAAGCCTGCCCCGGCTTTCGAGCGTGTGAAGGATTCTGGTTTTGGGCGCGGTGGGGTGTTGAAAGGCCGAGCGATAGTGTGCCGGCGGGGGCGCGGCGCGTCGCTACCGATCTTTATTCCCCTCTCCGCCCATTGGGGGGAGAGGGAGGGACCCGCGCCGAAGGCGTGGGAGGGTGAGGTGGGCATGCGCGGCGCTGCGCTTAAATCGCCGTCAGCGGCCCGTAGGTCTCCGGTCGGCGGTCGCGGAAGAATTGCCACAGATTACGCACCTCGCGCACCATGTCCCAATCCATGTCGGCGACCAGCAACTCGTCCTTATCCTCGCTGGCCTTGGCGATGATCTTACCGCGCGGATTGACGAAATAGGACGAGCCATAGAACCGGCCGATATTCCACGGCGCCTCGGTGCCGACCCGGTTGATGGCGCCGATATAGCAGCCATTGGCCGCCGCCGAGGCCGGCTGTTCCAGCTCCCAAAGATACTGGCTGAGGCCGGCCACCGTCGCCGACGGGTTGACGATATATTCGGCGCCGTTGAGGGCGAGGCCGCGCCAGCCCTCGGGGAAATGCCGGTCGTAACAGATATAGACGCCGAGCTTGCAATAGCCGGTCTGGAACACCGGCCAGCCTGAATTGCCCGGCTTGAAGAAGAATTTCTCATAGAAGCCGGCGACCTGCGGAATGTGGGTCTTGCGGTACTTGCCGAGATATTTGCCATCGGCGTCGATCACGGCGGCGGTGTTGTAATAGACGCCGGTCATGTCCTCCTCATAGATCGGGACGACGATCACCATCGAATATTTCTTGGCCAATTCCTGCATCAGCCGCACCGTCGGCCCGTCGGGGATTTTTTCGACCGCCGCATACCATTTGCCGTCCTGGCTGGGACAAAAATAGGGCTGGTTGAAGACCTCTTGGAGGCACAGGACGTTCACCCCTTGGCGGCCCGCCTGCTCGATCAGCGGAATGTGCGCGTCGTTCATCCGATTGCGGATTTCCTCGGGCGACAAGCTGGTGTCGCCCTTGAGGCTCATCTGAATCAATCCGCCCTTTACCATACTCATGGCCTGCCTCCGCCCGTGCGCGCCTTAGCTTAATTGCATTTCAGGTTCAATGGGTGGGATGATTTGGTAGTGGGTCAGTTTGAAAATCCGTGACCCTTGAAGCTCCCGCGCGTAATGCCATACTCAAAGCATGGCCACCAAGCGACTGCCGCGCCCCCGCGACCCGATCCAGCTTGCCAAGCTGATCGGCGATATAGCGACCGGAC
>DATCDN010000131.1:0-7692 GCA_036510675.1 Allostellaceae bacterium | reverse complement strand
CGCGCCTATGGCTATGTCTTCCAAGCGGCGGCGCTCTATCCGTGGCGCACCGTGCTGCGCAACGTCACCCTGCCGCTCGAGATCATGGGCATGAAGAAGGCCGAGCGGCTGGAGCGCGCGGCCCGCGTCCTCGAGCTGGTCGATCTCACCGGCTTCGAGCGGAAATTCCCCTGGCAATTGTCGGGCGGCATGCAGCAGCGCGTCTCGATCGCGCGCGCCTTGTCGTTCGACCCCGACCTGCTGCTGATGGACGAGCCGTTCGGCGCGCTGGACGAGATCATCCGCGACCGGCTCAACGAGCAACTTCTTCAGCTCTGGGAGCGCACCGGCAAGACGGTGATCTTCGTCACCCATTCGATCCCGGAGGCGGTGTTCCTGTCGAGCCGCATCGTGGTGATGTCGCCGCGGCCCGGGCGCATCCTGGACATCGTCGAATCCACCCTGCCGCGCGACCGCAATTTCGAGATTCGCGAAGCGGCGTCGTTCGCCGAGATCGCGCATCGCGTTCGGCTCGGCCTGCGCCAGGCCCATGGCGACGACGAATAGTCTGGCCACGCGGCTGCGCCACGGCCGCACGCTGCCGATCACGGCGATTCTGGTGGTGCTGCTGGTGATCTGGTATCTCGGCGCGGTCTGGCTCAATTCCCAGCGCGTCATCGACCTCTACGAGGCCGATGACGCCATGAAGGCAAAATGGACCACCAGCGACCTGATCCGCGACACGCTGTCGATGGCGCGCCCGGTCCTGCCGGCGCCGCACCAAGTGCTGGCCGAACTCAATCGCAGCGTCCTCGAAGTGGCGCCCAATTCCAACCGCAGCCTGCTCTATCACGCCTGGGTGACGCTGTCGGCGGCGCTGGTGGGGTTCGGCCTCGGCACGCTGCTCGGCATCGTGCTAGCGGTCGGCATCGTCCATGTCGCGACGCTGGAGCGCGCGCTGATGCCGTGGGTCATCGCCTCGCAGACGATTCCGATCCTCGCCATCGCGCCGATGATCATCGTGGTGCTGGGCTCGATCGGCTTCGTCGGCCTGCTGCCCAAGGCGTTCATCTCGGCCTATCTGTGCTTCTTCCCGGTGACCATCGGCATGGTGAAGGGCCTGACCTCGCCGGAGCCGATTCAGCTCGACCTCATCCGCACCTATAGCGCGAGCCAGGGCCAGACCTTCCGCAAGCTGCGCTGGCCCGCCTCGTTCTCGTTCCTGTTTCCCAGCCTGAAGATCGCGGTCGCGCTCTCCGTGGTCGGCGCCATTGTCGGCGAACTGCCGACCGGCGCCGCGGCGGGGCTGGGCGCGCGCCTCCTCGCCGGCTCCTATTACGGCCAGACGGTACAGATCTGGTCGGCGCTGGTGCTGGCCTCGGTGGTCGCGGGCCTGTCGGTGGCGGCGGTCGGCTGGGCCGAGCGCCTGACCCAACGCCACATGGGCGGCCGGGTATGAGCGCGGCAGGCGCCTCCGACGGTATTTCCATTTTTAGTATATTACGCTAATTGCGTTTACAATTTACGTATAACGTAGTAAAACTCCGCTTCGGAAAAGGAACGACGGGCGGGAGAGGGGACCGTGGATAAAATAAAATTTTGCGGAACGAAGCCAATTTCGCCAGATTACCGCCGAAGATCGCTGAAAACGAAGCCAATTCGAAGCCAAAAGGACCCCGATTCGAACCCAATTTCAGGCGAAATGCCCCCGGCCTACGCCGCTAGGAAGCCGCTGTCGATCAGGCGGCCGTCGAAGGCGCGGATGATAGCGGGATCGGGCTTCGACAGTTTGCGGTCGGCGCCCGCGTAATCCGTGCGCGACAGGAGGTCGCGGATGATGTTGAGTCGCGCCGCGTGCTTGTCGTTGGCGCCGACCACGCTCCACGGCGCATGCGCGGTGTGAGTCGCCACCAGCATCCTGTTCCGCGCCTTGCTGTAATCGCGCCAGTATTTCTGCGCCTGGTTGTCAATCGGGCTGAGCTTCCAGGTCGCCAGCGGATCGACGTGGCGCTCGTGCAGCCGCGCCTTCTGCTCTTTCTTGGTGATGTCGAGATAGTATTTGAAGAGCCGGATGCCGTCGCGCACCAGCATGTCCTCGAAGATCGGCGCGGCGTCGAGAAATTCCCTGGTCTCCGCCTTGGTGCAGAAGCCCATCACCGGCTCCACCCCGGCGCGGTTGTACCAGGAGCGGTTGAACAGCACCATTTCGCCCGCCGCCGGCAAATGCGGGACATAGCGCTGAAAATACCAGGATCGGCGCTGGCGTTCGCTCGGCGCCGGCAGCGCCACAACCCGCGTGTCGCGCGGCGAGAGATGCTCGACGATATGCTTGATGGTGCCGTCCTTGCCGGCGGCGTCGCGGCCTTCGAGGATGACCAGGATCCGGTCACCCTCGGTAATGAGCTGCCGCTGGAGTTTGACCAGCTCGACCTGAAGCTTATAGAGCGCGCGGCGGTAATGCGTGTCGTCCGCCATGGTGGCGGCCGCGCCGGCTACATCACCGACTGCACCCACTCCATCAGCTTGCTCTTGGGCAGGGCGCCGATCTTGATGCCCGCGACCTGGCCGTTCTTGAACATGATCAGGGTCGGGATGCCGCGCACGCCATATTTCATCGGGGTCTGCGGATTCTCGTCGATGTTGAGCTTGGCGATCGTGACCTTGCCCTGCATGTCGGTCGCGATGTCGTCGAGGAACGGCGCGATCATCTTGCACGGGCCGCACCATTCCGCCCAGAAATCCACCAGCACCGGACCCGGCGCCTTGAGGACATCGTCGTTGAAGGTCTGGTCGCTGATCTTGGTGGTGTTGGCGTTCATGGCGGCTCCTATCTGCCCCTAAGATTAGGGGAACGGGCAAACTCTCGTCAAGATATGGGACCCGCGCCAAGGGAAGGCTGGGATGCCGCGGGACCCCTTGACAGATCGAGCAGCGGCGCCGGCACCGGCATCAGGACCGGCCCATCGGTCCACAACAGGGCGGCCTCGACCGGGCGGTCGGGATAGATCGCGGCGATGGCGGCGCGATAGGCGGCGAGCTGATGGAGATAAGCCGGCGGCACCGAAGCGGGGTCGCGCGGCGAGGGGCGCAGGCTCTTGTAATCGACGATCAGCACCTGGTCCGGCAGCACCACCAGACGGTCGATCTGGCCGGAAATGGCGCGGTCGCCCAGCACCGCCACCACCGGCACCTCGGCCCGCGAATCGGCCCCGAACAGGGCGGCAAACGCCCTGCTTTCGGTGATCGCCAGGGTCTCATCGAGGATCGATTCTTGCTCAATCGCGCTCAAGCCGTGCACGGCGAGGCCGAGATAGCGCCGTCCCGCCGCTTCGCGCGCTGGCGGCGGCAGTTCCGGCAGGCTTTGCAGCAGCCGATGCACCAGGCGCCCGCGCTGGAAGATGTCGCGGTCGCCCACCCCCAGCGGCGAGCGCGCCGGCGGATCGGCCAGCGCGGGGCGCGACGGCGCCAGCGGCCGGGGCGGCGTCGGCTCCGCCGGTGGCAGCGCGCGCAGCCATTTGGGCTCGGGAAATTCGGGCCGGGCGGCGGCGGCGCCCGGTTCCGTCACCACCGGCACGGCGCTCTGTTCCCCTTCGAGCCGCAGCCCCAGCCCCGACCAGCCATCGGCGCCGTCGAAGGCGATCGCCGGCCGCGTCACCCCGGCGCAGGCGCCAAGGCCGGCCTCGACCAGCGCGTACCAATTGCGCTCGGGCGCCTTCTGATGGGTGTTCCAGCCGCAGACATAAAGCCGGTCCTCGGCGCGGGTCAGCGCGACATAGAGCAGCCGGCGATATTCCTCATCACGCCGATCCTCGGCCGCCTGCCGCGCGCGGTCGTAGGCGGGAGCGCCGCCGTCACGGCCGCTCCACAGCGGCAACCCGTCCTCGGTCCACAGGATTTTCGGCAATTTCTTCGGCGCCTGCAGCGTGTCGGGCAGGATCACGATCGGCGCCTGCAGGCCCTTGGCGCCATGCACCGTCATGATGCGCACCTCGTCGCGGCCGCGCTGGTCGAGATCGCGCTTCACTTGCGCGTCGCCGGCCGCGATCCAGGCGAGAAAGCCCTGCAGCGAGGGGCCGTGAATCCGCTCATAGGCGATCGCCGCCGCCAGGAATTCGTCGATCGGATCGGCGGCGTCGGGACCGAGCCGGCGCAGCATCGCGCGCCGGCCGCCGCGCGCGCCCAGCAATTCGGCATAGAGCTCATAAGGCGGCACGAAGTCGGCGCGCGCCAACAGCGCCGACAACCCCTCGGCCGCGGCGGCGAATTCCGCGCGCTCGCCGGCGCGGTCGCGCAGCGCGCTCCAGAGGTTGCCCGTGCGCGGCCGCGCCAGCGCATAGAGCAGATCATCGTCCCAATCGAACAGCGGGCTTTTCAGCACCGTCGCCAGAGTCAGCTCGTCCTCCGGCAGCAGCAGAAAATTCCCGAGCGCGATCAGATCCTCGACCGCGAGCTGCGCCGTCAGCATCATCCGGTCGGCGCCGGCGACCGGCACCCCCAGTTCCTTCAGCGCGCGCACCAGCTCCGCGACGAAGGCATTGCGCCGCCGCACCAGCACCAGGATATCGCCCGCCGTGACCGCGCGGCCGCGCGCCGTCAGCAAATCCTTGCCGTCGATCCAGCCCTTGATGCGATGGGCGACGGCGCGCGCCAGCCGCGCCTGCGGCGCGCGCACGCGGCGCCGCGCGGTCGGCAGGTCCCAGGCCGAATCGCCCTCATCCTCATCGGGGCCGACCGGCGGCCACAGCTCGACCAGGCCCGCCATGCCCGCGCGATGCGGGCGATGGTGAAGGCGCGTGCCCGGCGGCACCACGCCGGCGGCCGCGCCCGCGCCCGCGAACACCGCATCGACGGCCGCCAACACCGCCGGCACCGAGCGGAAGGAAATATAGAGATCGACCTGCTGCAATTCCCTTTGCGCCGCCGCGATCTTGCCGGCGAAATGGTCGCGCATGCGCGGAAAGGCGGTGGGGTCGGCGCCCTGGAAACTGAAGATCGACTGCTTGACGTCGCCGACCGCGAAGATGGTCCGGTCCAGCGTGCGCGCGCCCTCGCCGGAGAAAAATTCCTCGGCGAGATCGGCGATCACCTGCCATTGCTCGGGATTGGTATCCTGCGCCTCGTCGATCAGGATGTGGTCCAGCCCGCCATCGAGCTTGAACAGCACCCATGGCGCGACGCCGAGCCGGCGCAGCAGATCGCGCGTGCGCAGGATGAGATCGTCGTAATCGAGCAGCGCGCGGCGCTGCTTGGCGTCGCGATAGCGGCCCAGCAGCGCATCGGCGATCCGCAGCAATGCCGCCGTCGCGGCATGGAGTGTCGCGGCGCGACACCGCGAGACCGCCGTTGCGATGCGCGCCGCTTCATGGTTCAGGGTGGTCGCTTCCTGCGGCTCGTCATCGAGAAAGCTCTTGGTGTAGATCGCCTTGCGCGGCTCGTTCTTCAGGGTGAGATAGCAGCCGACATAGTCATCGAAGTGGGCCACGCGGTCGGCCGGGGCGGCGAGCCAGCGCGCGATTTTTTGCCCGCGCTCGCGATCGCGGGGCTTATCGCTGTCGAGCAGGGCGCGCGCCGCGCTGACAATCATGCCGTCATCAAAATCGCGACAGGCTTGCGCGATGATCGTCGCGGCGGTCTCGCCCGCCGCGACGCCGAGCGGAGCGCGCAGCCGCGCCAGCAGGACGGCGATGCCATCGGCCAGCAGCGGCTCCAGCCGGGCGCGCGCGCCGGTGATCGCGGCAAGCAACTCATCGAAGCCGCCCTCGCCGGTATGGCCGGCGATCTCGGCCAGCGCCGGCGCGAGATCGGGCATCGCCAGAATCTCGGCGCGCGCCTGCAACAGCACCTCGGCGGCGCTGCGTTCGTCCAGCACGGTGAAATGCGGCGCGAGGCCGGCCTCGATGGGAAAGCGCCGCAGCACCGATTGGCAGAAGGCGTGGATGGTATCGATGCGCATGCCGCCCGGCGTGTCGAGGAGGCGCGCGAACAGGCGCCGCGCCTCGTCCAGCGCCGCCGCCGTCGGCTTCTCGCCGGTCAGCTCGTGCAGTTCCTCATCAAGCTTGCCGTCGCCGGCGATCGTCCATTGGCTCAGCCGGTCGCCGAGGCGGATCGCCATCTCCGCCGCCGCCGCCTTGGTGAAGGTCAGGCACAGAATCCGCTGTGGCGCGCTGCCCTTCAGGAGCAACGCCAGGACGCGGTCGGTCAAGACCTTGGTCTTGCCGGTCCCCGCCGAGGCCGCGACCCACACCGAGGCCGCGCCATCGGCCGCCCGCCGCTGTTCGCGGTGCGGGGCGGGAGCGGTCACGCGGGCACCGCCGCCGGGGGACGCACGATGGCAAGGTCTTGTGCCGCAAACGCACCACGACGCCAAAGAGCGGATTGCTCTCTGGGCGTCGTGGCGTCTTGGCGGTTCAAATTTGCCGGCGCCGAACTAGCCGAGCTTGGCGAAACCGGGCGCGACGTGCTTGCAGTTGTTGTGGAAGATGTCGAGCTTCTGTTCTTCGGTGATGAACTTCATCGCGCCGATGATCGGCACCAGATCGTCACCCTGCTTGCCGGTTTCGGGGCGGATCGCGCTGCCCGAGCCGGGGGTCTCGGTGCCGAACATGATGTTCTTCGGCGTGCGCTGCTTGATCGCGGCTTCGAGGAAGTCGGTGTCGAGCGCGCAGGTGTCGAAGAACAGGTTCTTGCTGAGGTCCTTCTGCGCCAGATGGTAATCGCTCTTGATGAAGCGATCGAGCGAACCGCCGCAATGGCACACCACCACCTTGAGGCCGGGGAAGCGCTTGAACACATCGCCATGGGACAGAAGCTGGGTCGCGAGATACTGCTCCCAGACGAAGCCGATCTGATAATTCTGCGGGATCGTCTTGAGGCGCGGATCGGTGCAGTTGGTGCCGTGGACGATGATCGGAAGATTGTTCTTCTCGCAATAGGCGTAGACCGGGTCCCAGTACTTATCGTCCATGCCGGGGGAGCTGCGGTCGCCCCCCGGATCGGGGCTGAGATAGGCGGCGGTGAAGCCCAGCTCGCGATGGCAATATTCCAGCTCCGGCAGGCAATGCTTCAGATCCTCGGCATGCGGGTTCTGGGGCAGCGTGGCGGCGCCGCTGAAGCGGGTGGGGAACGCCGTGACCTGCCGCGCGATCATGTGGTTGATGAAGCGGCACCAGCCGTCCAGCAGATGCTTCTGCATCCAGCCCAGCATCAGGAACGGGCGCGGGCCGATGAGTTGCGCGTCGATATTGTGGTCGTCCATCATGTCGACATGGCGCTTCATCGCCGCGGCCCAGGCCTGTTCGCCCATGCCCAGCCGCGCGATGTCCTTGCGCGGATCCTCCTTCAGCGGGGTGTTGCTGGCCAGCATCAGGCCAAGCGCCGCGCTGCCGTTCACGGGCGCGGAATAGTGGCCGTGAATGTCGAGAACCTTGGTGCCGTTGTACATGGTGCTTTCGCTCCCCGTTTTGTGTCGCGATTGCTTCTATAATATCATTACCCGCCCTGTCCCGGTCAAATTACGCATGGCTCACCCCTACGCGGCCCTTCGGCGAGGCAGTTCGATGCTGGCCAATTTCCGGTAGTGGGTCAGTTTGAAAATCCGTGACCCTTGAAGCTCCCGCGCGTAATGCCATACTCAAAGCATGGCCACCAAGCGACTGCCGCGCCCCCGCGACCCGATCCAGCTTGCCAAGCTGATCGGCGATATAGCGACCGGAC
>DATCDN010000130.1:0-25885 GCA_036510675.1 Allostellaceae bacterium | reverse complement strand
CACGCTCACTCTCGCTGAGTACGATCTTCACTGCTGGGCCGGGTGCCATCTCCGCCTCCAAATCAATCCGATAGGCAGAGTGAATCACGGCCCAATCAATGTGACTAGGAATTTCTGAGACGGGACACTAGCCGTTCAAGGCAACTGTAATCCAACTTTAAAGATATTCCGCGCCCATTTCCTCGGCGAATTGGGCGGGGCCGCCGGACCAGGCGATGCGGCCATGTTCCAGCACATAGACGCGATCGGCGTGGGGCAGGGCGAAGGTGACGTTCTGCTCGCCGAGCAGCAGGGTGATCGGCGTGGTCTGGCGCAATCGTTCCAGCGCCTTCGACAATTGCTCCAGAATGACCGGCGCCAGGCCGAGCGTCGGCTCGTCGAGGATGAGCAGCCGCGGCTTCATCATCAGCGCGCGGGCGATGGCCAGCATCTGCTGCTCGCCGCCGGATAAGGTGCGCGCCATCTGCGCGCGGCGGGCCTCCAGAATGGGAAACAGCTCGAGCAGCCAGGCGAATTGCGCCGCGCGATCAGCGGCGCCGAGATCGAGATTTTCCCGCACACTCATATCGCCGAACAGCTCGCGCGTCTCGGGACACTGCACCAACCCGCCGCGCGCGATGGTGCCGGCGGTGGTGCCCTTGAGATCGCGGCCGGCGAAGCGGATCGCGCCGCTATAGGGCACCAGCCCCGAGACGGCGCTAAACAGCGTGGTCTTGCCGGCGCCGTTGAGCCCGACGATGGAAACGAACTCGCCCTCGCGCACCTGCAATTCGATCTCGTCGAGCGCCCGCGCCTTGCCGTAGAGGACGCCGACGCGATCGAGCTGAAGCAGCGTCGGCTTCTCGCTCGCCGGCGCCGGGCGGCGCGCGATCGCGGCGAGATCGCCCCCCATATAGACACGGCGAACCGTCTCGTTGTGCATGACTTCGTCGGCCGTGCCCTCGGTCACCCGCTCGCCGAGATACATGGCGAAGACGCGATCGACCAGCGCCGCGACGCCTTTGACATTGTGATCGACGAGAAGCACGGCGCGATTTTCCGCGCGGAAGCCGCGGATCAATTCGGAAAAGGCGGCGACCTCGCCGGCGGTGAGGCCGGCGAACGGCTCGTCGATGAGCACGAGCTTGGGATCGCGCGCGATCGCCTTGGCCATCTCCATCCGGCGCAGCGAGGCGAAGGGCAGCGTGCCGGGGTGGCGGTGCAGGACATCGCCCAACCCGACGCGCTCGGCGATGGCGATGGCGCGCGTTTCGACATCGGGCGCGCTGACCAGCCGCAACAACGAATCCGGCAGCAAGGCCAGCTTGATGTTCTCCAGCACCGTCTGGCGGTGCAGGGGCCGCGAATGCTGGAACACGATGCCGATGCCGGCGCGCGCGATGCGATGCGGCGGCCACCCCGCGATGTCGACGCCACCGAAGATCACCGTGCCGGCATTGGGCCGCTCGATCCCCATGATCAGCTTCATCACGGTGGATTTGCCGGACCCGTTCGGCCCGATCAGCCCCATGATCTCGCCGGCCGCGATGTCGAAGCCGATATCGTTGACCGCGACCAGCCCGCCGAACCGCTTGGTCAGGCCGCGCACTTCAATGCGGGCAGGCGTGGTCATTCGCGTTGCCTGCCGCGCAGCGCATAGCCGAGGAAGCCATCGGGAAAGAACAGGATCACCGCCAGCGCGCCCGCCGCGACGACGAAGGTGTTGAGCTGGCCCAGCGGCCGCAGAAATTCGTTGGCGAGAATGAGGAAGATCGACCCTAGCACCGCGCCGATGATCGTGCGCCGGCCGCCCAGCACGGCCGCGATGATGACCTGAACCGCGATCGAGAGGCTGATCACCGTATCGACCGAGGCAGCGCCCTCGTAAAACACCAGCATCGCCCCTGCCATGCCGGAGAACACGGCACTGACGCAGAACGCCGCGACCTTGTGCTTGGTGACGTTGAAGCCGAGGGCCTGTGCCGCGATCGCATCCTGGCCGCTCGCCTGCAGGATCAAGCCAACGGCCGAACGCGACAGGCCGAAGAGAATGACCGTGCAGACGAACAGAAACGCCAGCGCGTACCAGTAATTGGCATTGGCGTCGGCCGACAGGACATCGGGAACGGTCATGCCGATCTCGCCGCCGGTGATGTGCGCGAAGATGACGATGAAATTCTGCAACAGCAGCACCGCGACCAAGGTCACCAGCCCGAAATACGGCCCGCGCAGCCGCAATGCCGGCAGCACCAGCAACAACCCGCCGACCAGCGCCACCAGCGCCCCGGCGATGACGCACACCACGATCGGCTGGCCGAAATTGGCATCGAGAATTGCCGCGCCATAGGCCCCGAGCCCGATCAGGAAGGTCGGACCGAAATTCACCTCGCCGGCAAAGCCGAACAACAGGTCCCACGCCATGGCGAATACGCCGAAATAATAGGCGACCGTCAGGATGCCGAGAATGTAGGCGGAGAGCCACCATGGCAGCAAAGCGGCGGCGGCGGCACACAGCAGGATCGCGCCCCACAGCAGGCGCGAGCGCGAGAGGCTTCTCATCGCCGCCCCAGAATGCCCTGGGGCCGAATATAAATGACTAGCACCAAGAGGATCAGCGCCGGGATCGGCCGCAGGGTGGGCGCGATCAGATAGGCGGTGACGGTCTCGAGATAGCCGACCACATAGGCCGCGATCAGCGTCCCCGATACGCTGCCGAGGCCGCCCAGCACCACGATGGAAAAGGCGCTGGCGGTCAGCGGGCCGGTATTGGCCGAGCCGACCCCCAGAAACGAGGCGAGCAGCACCCCGGCGATCCCCGCCAGCACGCCATAAATGCTCCACACCAGCACATAGACGCGCGATAGCTCGAAACCGAGCAGGGTCAGCCCGCGCGGGTTGATCGACGCCGCCAGCAGGACCTTGCCGGCGCGGGTGCGATTGACCAGCAGCCACAAGAAGCCAATCACGATCCAGCACAGCGCCGCGATCATCACCTCGTTGCGCGGCGTGCGCACGCCGAAGACGTTCATCACCCCGCCGATCAGCGGCCGGATCGAGACCGGGTTATCGCTGAACAGATAAGCCATGCCCTGCTCGATCATGATGCCCCAGAGCAGGGTGCCGGTGAGCACGAAAATCTCGGTCTCGGCCGAGGGAATGGCCCGCGAGCGCTGGATCGGGCGCACCACGATGAAATAGGTCGCCAACGCTAGCGTCAGCCCTGCCGCCACGCCGGCCAGCGTGCCGAGATAAGTGCCGAAGCCAAGTTCACCGGCGCAGTACCAGCCGACCAGCGCCGCCACCACCATGATGCCGCCATGGGCGAGGTTGAGCACGCCCGAGACGCCGAAAATCAGCGTGAAGCCGACCGCGCCCAGCGCATAGAGAGAGCTGATGGCGAAGCCATCGACGATGATTTGCAGCCCGAGCATCGCCTCCGGCCCGCCAAGCGGCGGTGCCGTCTCCTCCCTGGTTACGACGCGTTACGCTATTTGGCCGAGGCTCGCGGCAATTTGACGAAGGCGGGGAACTTGACCACCGCGTCGGCGGCGTTCTCCGGCCAGATCTGGCGTTGCTTGCCGTCCTGCCACTGAATCACGACGCCAGTGATCAGGCCGGGGCCGTACTCGATCGCGTGCGTGTACAGATCGTTGCGGCCATAGAATTTGACGGTGCCGATGGTGCCGACATAGTTGGTCTGCTCCATCGCCGCCACCAGCTTATCGGGATCGGTCGAGCCGGCGCGCTTGATGGCGTCGACGATGACATAGACATCGTCATAGCTCGAATAGCCGCAATAGGCCGGCGAGACGCCGAAACGCTTCACATACGCCTCGGTGAAGGGCAGGGTCTTGGGCGTAATCGCGACGCCCGGCGCGGCGCCGGTCGCGGTCACCACGCCCTCGGTCGCGCCGTTGGTATCCTTCCAGAAACTGCTGGTGGTCGCTTGCGAGCTTTGCCCGACCATCGCGATCGGCACCTGCTGATCATGCCACTGTACCGTCGGCTGGACGCCAACATGGCTGATGCCGGTGGTGATGACATCGGGATGCTTGGCCTCGATCCGGTTGAAGATCGGGGTGAAATCAGTGGTGTCGGGATTGAACCGGATATGGTCCAGCACCTGCAGCCCCGCCTTGGGCAGGCATTCGAGATAGCGCGCGTCGAGCGGCGTGGTCCAGGCGGCATCCTCGCTCATGATCACGGTCGTCTTCATGTGGAATTTTCCGACCATGACATCGTGCTCGAAATCGCAAATCGACTGCGCGATGAAGGCCGAGGTGAGCCATCCGTGAAAGGTATATTTATACTTCTCGTATTCATCATGGACATGCTTTGATATGTCGGTGCTAGCCGCGCCAGGCGTGATAAATGGCATGTGCAGCCGCGCCGACCAGGGCTCCAGCGCCAGCGCTACCTCGCTGATATAGCTGCCAATTACCGCGACGACATGGTCCTGATGCACGGCGCGCTGAAACGCGCGAACCGCCTCCGCCGCCGAGGAATGATCGTCATAGGTGATGATCTCGACCTTGCGCCCATTGAGGCCACCGGCGGCGTTTATCTCGTCGCCGGCCAATTGCGCCGCTTTGGTTAGCGAGGCGCCCGCGATGGCCGATTGCTCGCCGATGACCCCGATCTTGATCGGGCCGGTATCGGCCGCGCGAGCGGACGGCGCCAGCATCACCAAGGCGGCGAAAGCCATGGCGGCAATCGTGGGTCGGGCAAGCTGGGGTAGCTGGAGGGCGGTGCGCATGTTCATCGGTTTCCTCTCCGTCCAAGGGGCCGCTCGGGGGCGCGGCCCTTATTTTTGAATGCCTTCCGCATTTTGCGCATTCAAGCGGCTCCTGACTAGCGCGAATTCTCCGGTGCGTTGGCGACGACTGGCGCTCTTGCATGTTGTGTGTGTACGCCAGCGTCGCATTGGAGGAAACGGATGCTTCGGACGATATTGCTTATTATCGTGATTATCATCCTGATCGGGGTATTGCCGACATGGCCCTATAGCGGCGGTTGGGGCTATTACCCGTCCGGCGGCGCGGGGCTGATTCTCATTATCCTGATCGTCCTTTTGCTTGTCGGCGTCATCTAGCGGCGGTCGCGGTCGCGGCGGGCCATTGTAAAAGGGGGGGCAAGTCCTACTATCCGTCCCAGGCCATTTGGCTAGGCCAGGACGAGGTGGGAGGGGGATGCCGCATTATAGCCCATACACGACCACGGTCGTGGGGGCGCACAGCGTCCCGCGCTGGTACGAGGCGCTGAGCCGACTTGTGACGCTCGGCCAGATTGCGGCCGGGGATTTGGCTGATGCGCAATATCGCGCCAGCCAAGCCGCGATCCTGGAGCAGGAAACCGCTGGTATCGATATCGTTACCGGCGGCGAGATGCACCGACGCACCCATAATCGCCATTCGCCGCCGAACGCGATGCTGAATTATTTCTGGCAAAAGATTCCGGCGTTCAATGACGTCAACCGGCCGATGCCCATCACCCGTCACGATCCCAATGTTTTTCACCCGGCGGCCGTCTGCCGCGGGCCGATCGGCGATGCGACCGACCTGGGCCTTGTCGATGAGTTCAAGATGGTCAGCGCCTATGCCCGAAAGCCGGTCAAGATAACCATGACCGGCCCCCATCTCCTCGCGGCTGTCGCGTATGACGAGTATTATCACAACCTGCCGCGCATGATGAACGATCTGGGCAAGCTGCTGCACATGAACTTCAAGATGCTGGCGGCCGAAGGCTGTCGGCACCTCCAGATCGATGAGCCCTATTTCACCAACGCCGAGGATGACGACGTGCGCGCCGCCGTTGACATCATCAACATGGCGATCGAGGGCCTGCCAGAGGACATGCATGTCTCGGTTCATATCTGCCAGGGAAATTACGCGGTGGGCGCCGACTATGACGGCCAGATCGGCCATCGATATTTCGACACGGGCCGGTATAAGGCCGATCTGATCTGCGGCATCGCGTGCGACGCTTTTTTGGTCGAACATGACATGACGCCGCATTACGAGGGCCTCTTGGGCAACCATCAGCTCGGGGTCGGCGCCATCGACGTGCAGGACCCGAATATCGAAACGGCGGAGCAGGTGGTGGCACGCATTCTTGCCCATCGCTGGCTGGCGCCGGAACAGACCCTGATTACGAGTTCCTGCGGGTTCAATCACTTGCCCCGGCATGTTGCATTGGGCAAATTGCGCGCCATGACGGAAGCGAAAACCATTCTGGCTGGGAAACGTGACTAGCCCCTCAGAGTCATGAGCGAAAACGGGGACGAGAGACCCGGCCGCGAACGGCGGGATCCGGGCGCCGATGATTGGCTGCGCGTGGCGCAGTTGGAAGGCGGCACCGGCACCTTCCGCCTCGATTTGACGACCTATCTATGGGATACGACGCCCCAACTCGCGGTGCTGTTCGGCTTCGATAAGGATGCACGAATGCCGCGCTTCGCCGATTGGGAAAGCGCGATCTTCATCGACGATCTTCCGAAGGTCAGGGCCGCGATCGAAGCGGCAAAAACCGGCGGATCGTATTACGTCGAGCTTCGCGTGCATCACCCCGATGGCGGCGTCCATTGGCTCGCCGGCAAGGGGCATGTCAGGAGAGATGAGCCGGGCGCGCCGCAATGGCTATTTGGGTCCTATTTCGACATCACGGACCGCAAGGTGCTGGAAGCGCGGTTGCTCGCCGTCAACGAAATGCTGGAGGCCCGCGTCAACGAGGTGCGTGAAGAGGCACGCATGCTCGAAATTCTCAACCGGACGGGCGTGGCGGTGGCCGCGGAACTTGACCTGGCGCGCCTGGTTCAGATCGTAACCGATGCCGGCACCGAACTCACCGCCGCGCAGTTCGGTGCTTTTTTTTATAATACCATGGACGCAGAGAGCGAGGCCTACACGCTGTACACGCTGTCCGGCGTGCCGCGCGAAGCCTTCTCGAAATTTCCGATGCCGCGCAATACCGCGATCTTCGAGCGCACCTTCCGTGGCCTCGGCACGTTGCGGTCCGACGATATTTTGACCGATCCGCGCTATGGCCAGAATTCGCCTTATCATGGCATGCCGAAGGGGCATTTGCCGGTGCGCTCCTATCTCGCGGTGCCGGTGATCTCGCGCTCTGGCGAGGTGCTGGGTGGGCTGTTTTTCGGCCATGCCAATCCCGGTGTCTTTACCGAACGCAGCGAGCGCATCGTAACCTTGATCGCGGCCCAAGCCTCGGTAGCGATCGACAATGCCCGCCTGCATCGGGCGCGGGCCGATGCCGAACAGGCGTTGCAGGGGCTTAACGAGACGCTCGAACAGCGCGTGGAAGAGCGAACCCAGCAGCTTCGGGCGCGCTCGGATCAGCTTCGGGAAAGCGAAGACCGGTTTCGTCTCGTCATCGAAGCCGCCACCGACTACGCGATTTTCATGCTGGATGAACGCGGCGCGATCGTAACGTGGAACGCGAGCGCGAAACGCATCAAGGGTTACGACGCCGAGGAAATTATCGGCGAGCATTTCTCGCGGTTCTATCGGGAGGAGGATCGGCGCGCCGGCCTGCCCGAAAAAATGCTCGCGAACGCGGCGCGGAGCGGGAAGTTCGAAACCGAAGGTTGGCGTGTGCGCAAGGACGGCACGCTATTCTGGGCAAGCGTCACGATCGCCACGATCCGCGATCCATCGGGAGAATTGCTGGGGTTCGCCAAGATAACCCGGGATTTAACCGAACAGCGAAACACCGAAGAGCAATTGCGCCAAGCGCACAAGATGGAAGCGATCGGTCAATTGACCGGCGGCGTTGCCCATGATTTCAACAATCTGCTGACGGTGATTTCGGGGAATCTGGAGAGCATTCTGCGCCGCTTGCCCGAGGGTTCCAGCGACCTGGAGCGGCCGGCCAACGCGGCGCTCCACGCCGCCATGCGGGCGGCGGTCCTGACTCAGCGGCTGCTCGCCTTTGCCCGGCGTCAGGCGCTGGAGCCGAAATCGCTGTCGATCAACGATCTGATGACCGGAATGTCGGAAATGCTGCGGCGGACACTCGGCGAAACCATCGTCGTGGAAACAGTGCTGGCGGCCGGCCTGTGGCCTGCCTTCGTCGACGCCAATCAGCTCGAAAGCGCGGTCCTCAATCTCGCGATCAACGCGCGCGACGCGATGCCCGATGGCGGCAAGCTGACGATCGAGACGGCGAATGTTTATTTTGACGATGGCTACGCGGCGGCGGCCGATGTGCCGGCCGGACAGTATGTCGGCCTGTTCGTCAGCGACACCGGCGTCGGCATGAACCCGGACACCATGTCCAAGGCGTTCGATCCGTTTTTTACCACGAAGGAAGTAGGGCAGGGCACCGGGTTGGGATTATCCCAGGTCTATGGTTTCATCCGGCAATCCGGCGGTCATGTCCGAATTTATAGCGAGATCGGCACGGGTACGACGATCAAGATCTATCTGCCCCGCCATCATTCCACCGAAAAGCGGATCGATGATCAGACCATGACGGCTCCCATCCCCCGCGCCCAAGAAGAAACCATCCTGGTGGTTGAGGACGATCCCGATGTCCGCAGCTTCACCGTCGAGATGCTGGGCGAACTCGGCTATCGCATTATCGCCGCCCAGGACGGTCAAACCGCCTTGCGCCTCTTGGATGCTAATCGCGACATTGTGCTGTTGTTCACCGATGTCGGCTTGCCCGGCGGTATGAACGGGCGGCAATTGGCCGATGAGGTGCGCCGCCGCAGGGCGGATCTGAAGATTTTATTCACCAGTGGATATGCGCGAAACGCCATCGTTCATCATGGCCGCCTCGATCCGGGGGTTGAATTGCTGGTGAAGCCGTTTACCTTTGCCAGCCTGGCGGCGAAAATCCGTCGGGTTCTCGACGAAGGCGGAGCAAATGCCACGTCATAGTGGTGCGCATTTAGCGTAACTCTCCAATCATTAGGAAATACCCGGGTTTTTTATGTCGTACGAAAAAATGCGTTGCCGAAAGAAAGTAACGCCGCTACTTTTTTTCCACTAGGGACGGACGCTGCGGATGATCGCGTGGATTGAATATCGCGCGATCAGAACGAAGATAGCAGTCTGGCGCCAATCATCGAAAAAACGTCGGTCTGATCGCCAAGGACAAGAATTTGTCGCAACGAGATCCTGAAAGCGCGCTTCCGCACCAATTGCGCATGATGGCCGTGGGTCAAGTGACCGCGGGCATCATCCATGACGCCAATAATGCCCTGGCCGTCGCGGTCTGGAGCCTCGAGCGTTCGGCCCGCACGCTTCCCCCGGGTGGCAAGGAAGCCGAGAGCGCGAAGACGGCGATCAATTCGGCGATGAAGGCGGCCGCGATGCTGCAACGCGTCCTCGAATATTCGGGACACGGTGTCTACGATCCCGGCCTGGTGAATTTGGCGGAGTTGCTGGCGCGCATTTTCGCCACGGCATCGGTCTCGGTCGGACGTGATCTCAGCGTCAGTTACGAGGCGGGCGATGTCGGGCCGGTGATCGTCGATGCGACATTGCTGGAGCTCAGCTTGCTGGACCTCGTGACGACGCTATCGCGCAGTATGTCCCGCAACGGAACCATCCTGTTGAAGGCGGGGGATTTGGCCGCCGGAGAGCTATCGCCGCCTGAAGCAGCGGACGCGCGGATCGTGCTGTCCTTGCGCTGTGACGGCCTGCCGAGCGATAGCGTGCCGCTCCTCGACGCGACCCTGCTGCAACATTTCGCCGAACACGCGAACGGCTGGCTGACCGCCGTCCCCGGACCTGACGATCGATGCGAGATTCGCCTCTATCTGCCGCGCGCGGTGGCGTCATCGGCCGACGGGACCGCATTCGTCTAAGGTTGGCCGAGTCGGCTCAGCGGCGAATGAACAGCCCGATCGGCAGGCCGCGCAGCAGGTCCCCGATCGGCATATCCGAGGTGATGCGTATCGTGCCACCGCCCAGCACATCCTCGAATTCGCGGCCGGCGGATTCCTTGCTCGTAAATTCGAGGCGCGTATCGCGCCAACGATTGCGGGCGATCTCAAGAAGATCGTCCCCCGACAGGAGGTGGCTCGCCGATCGGGTGACGACGACAATTGCCACGGCGTCCGCGTCGCGGCGGGCGAACGCCATGACATGGTCGGCGGCCGCGCCGGTCACCGCCAAGGGCTGATAGTCGCCGGCCGCGAACAGCGCGGGCGATCGGTTGCGGGCCGTCAGGCAGCGTGCGATCACGCCGAGCTTGAACCGGCCATCGCGCCATGGGGCGGCGCCTTGAAGCGGCAACTCCGCTTGGTCGAGGGCCGCCAGGCGCGGCGCGTAATCAACCGGGCGGCGATTGTCTGGGTCCATCAAGCTGAGGTCCCAGAACTCGGTGCCCTGATAGAGATCGGGCACGCCGGGCGCGGTCAGCTTCAACAGGAGCTGGGAAAGGCCGTTGACCGCGCCGACCGGGCCGATGCGCCACGCGAACCCAGCCAATAAAGCGAGGCTTGCCGATTTCTCGGCGAAGAGGCGTGTCAGGAAATCGCGCGCCGCCTGTTCATAGGGCTCGTTCGGCGCCGTCCAATCCGTTGCCAGCTTGGCCTCGCGCGCGGCCTTTTGCTGCCAAGCAAGGAGCCGGCCCGCAAAAGTCTCGCAGCCGGCGGCATCGTCGAGCGTCAATTCGGTGGGCCAGGCGCCAACGATGGTTTGATAAAGCATGTATTCGTCGCCGGGACTGGGCGTCGGTGCGCCATCGATCATCCGACGCAATGGCGCGTTGAGGTCCATCGCCGCGCGCACCATCTCGCGCCATTCGGGCGCAAGCTCGCTCAGCACCGCCAAGCGCGCCCGGACGTCCTCGCCGCGCTTATGATCGTGGGTCGCGGTTTCGAGCAACGCGTGGGGAAAATGGCTCAGCCGCTCGCGCATCGCCGCGTGAAATTCCGCTGGCGCGATGGCGAAGCGCGCCGCGTCGAAGCCGACATCGTTCCGCGACAGCAGCCGCCCATAGCGATAGAACGCGGTGTCCTCAACCGATTTTGCCGCCAACGGCGCGGTTAGCTGCTGGAACATGGTTCGTACCCGGTCGTGGGCTGCATCATCCGAACCGTGCCGCAGCCAGCGACCGAGAAGGTCAAGGCTGTCGCCATCGCCGGCAAAGCATAGCGGGCGCGCGGCGCGCAGCGCGTCATCGAGGAACCGGTCGTTGGATTCCTTGCCGCCCGGATAGGTGCGATAGACACGGAATTTCGCCAGTAATGCCGCGAGGCAGCGTCGCAGGGTTGGCCGTCCGATGTCCCGCGTCTCCGGCGAATTCCCCGCCACGGCCGCGAGCCGCGACACCAGCGCCTCGAATTGGCCGGCGAAACTGCGCTCGCGAATCTCGCCGCGCGCTTGGGTTTCCTCGGCGTCGAAGGAGGCCGTACGGCCGCTGATCTCGGTCCACAGCGTGGTGAGCGGCGCCTCGCCGGCGGGATCGTGGAACAGGCCGCTGACCTCGTTCATGAAGTCATAGCCGATCGCGCCATCGACCAGCCAGCCGCTCGGCAATTGTTCGCCCCGCCCGAGAATTTTCTCCACCACCAGATAGGCCGGGCCGCTGAGCGCCGACGCTGGCCGTGCCGGCTCAACCGCCGCCAGCCGCGCGCGGAGTTTCCGGCAATAGGCGCCAGGGTCGGCCAACCCATCGACATGATCGAGCCGCACCCCGTCGATCAGCCCTTCCGCATAAAGGCGCAACAAGGTCGCGTGGGTGGCGTCGAACACCGCCGCCTCTTCCTGCCGCAGGCCAACTAGGTCGGAAATGTCGAAAAAGCGCCGCCAGTTGATCTGGTCGGCGGCCGCGCGCCACCAGGCCAGGCGGTAATGCTGGCGGTCGAGCAAAGCCGGCAGACCGGCGTCCCGGACGGCCATCGATTCGGGCGCGACCGGCAACGCGCGGTCGAAATAACGGATCACCCCGCCATCATCCGCGGTGGGTTCGAGTTTGAGGTCGCCGGCGGCAAGCGCCTCGCCATAGGGCCGCCCAAGGATCGGCAGCAGGACTTTATCTTTAAGATCAGGGCCATCCGAGTTCCAATCGATGTCGAAGTACATGGCATAGGGACTGGCGCGGCCGTGCCGTAAAACATCGTCCCACCATGAATTGCCGGGACCGGCGAACATATGGTTCGGGACGAAATCGACGATCAGGCCGAGACCGGCGGCGCGCAGCGCCACAACCAGTGCCCGCAACCCACTCTCGCCGCCAAGTTCAGGGTTTATTGTTTTATAATCAATGGTATCGTAGCCATGTTTTGAACCCGGTTGGGCCGCCAGGATGGGCGACGCATAGACGTGGCTGATGCCCAGCCGGGCGAGATACGGCACCAGCCGGGTTGCATGGGCAAAGGTAAAATCCCCGTTCAACTGTAGCCGATACGTCGCATTAGGGATCACCGCCGGCCGCGCTCCCGCTGCACCGCCGCCAGCCGCGACGCGACCTTCGGCGCGGTCAGCAGCTTTTCGGTGGACGCCTTCTGCCGCCGACGCCAGTTCGGATGCTCGGTCACCGTGCCGGGCAGGTTGGGCTGGTCCTTTTCGCCGACCAAATCCTCGAGTGGCACCAGGGCGAGCCGCGATGGGGTCCGCGCCACGAAGCGCAGCGCACCCTCGGTGACCTTGGTGGTGCTGCGGGGCACCGGCTGCCGGCCTTCGGCGCATCCACTTTCCTTCAGCGCGCGCCACAATTCGGCGCGATCGACACCGCGTGCGGCCCGGGCCTGCGCGACCGTGCCGCCGGTCGCGTAGAGGCCGATAGCGTCGCGCGCGGCGATGTCGCTGCCCCGCCACCAGCCGGCGAGGGTGGGAAGGTCGTGGGTCGAAGTCATGGCGGTGGCCTCGCGCCGCCAGGTTTCGGGCGGAATGAACCGTCCGTCCTTGCGCTCGAACCACAGCACGCGCATGCCGAGAATGCCGGCATCGTTGAGCCGGTCGCTGAAGCCGGGCGGCACGGTGCCGAGATCTTCGGCGATCACCACCGCGCGGTGGCGCCGGGATTCGCGCGCGATCAGTTCCAGCAAGGTGTCGAACGGATAGGTCAGATAGGCGCCGTCGTCGGGACCGGCGCCGTCCGGCACTAGCCATAGCCGGCGCATTCCCATCGCGTGGTCGATGCGCACGCCGCCCGCGTCGGCCATGGCGGCGCGCAGCGTCGCGATGAAGGGCGCATAGCCCTCCCGCTTGAGCGCCCGGGGCGAGAATGCCGTCAGGCCCCAATTCTGTCCCCGCGGGTTGAATAGATCGGGCGGCGCCCCGATGCTGATCCCGTTGAGCATATCGGCCTGACCGCTCCAGGCGTCGCTGCCGCTGGGATCGACCCCAACCGCGATGTCGGCGATCAGCCCGATCCGCAGGCCGGCGTCGCGTATCGCCCCTTGCGCCGCCGCCATGCTTCGCCGGGCCAGCCATTGCAGGAACATATGGAAGCGCGGTTCGCTCTCATCGGCGGGGGACAGCGCCGCCTCCGCGCGCGGGGGGTTGCGCCATGCCTCGGGCCAGGTGCGCCAATCATGCGTTTCGGCGCGCGCGTCGAGCGTCTCGAACAGCGCATGCCGCCGCAGGGCCACACCGCCCTCGGCCTGAAACCGCGCGAAATCGGCGGCCAGCGGATCGCCATCGAGCCCCGCCAGCAGGGCGCGAAACAGCGCGTGCTTTTCGCCGGATCGCGCCGGCCAATCGATCAGGCCGGCGGGATTTGCCGCGCCGTCTCTTCCCTGAGCCCGCCGCATCCGGTCCGCATCGAACACCAGCGCCGGATCGGCGAGCAGGGGATTTAGAAACGACCGGCTCGAGGGCGCATAGGGCGCATAATGGCCGGGCCGCGCGCTGAATAGGGCATGGGTCGGGCTGAGCGCCAGCGCGTCGGCGCCGAATGGCGCGATGCCGCGCGCCAACGCGACCGCGCCACCGAAATCGCCGATGCCGCCATCGCCCGCGCGGCGCAGGCCATAGAGCTGGGCGGCGACGCCCCACAGCCGACCCTCGGGCGCGATATCGTCGATCGTGAAGCAGCGTTCCGATGCCGTGCCGGCGACGCTCCCGTCGTCGGCGTTTGCCTCCGGCGCCAGCCGGGAATTGCTCTCGGCGAGGTCGCTCTCGCTTCGGCATGGCAGGTCCAGCGCCGTCAGCACTTGGCGCAGGGTCTCGACGCCGACGGTGCGTGGCCGGTCGGCGGCATCGATCCATTCCACCAGAATGCCGGCGCGGCGGGCGAGATCCTGGATCGCGGCGTCGGTCACGAGGGCGCGTGCCAATAGGCGGTGGTCGCATGCGGCGGCATCAATCCGTCCTCGGCGAGACGCGCCGCGACGCCGTCGCCGCTCTCGAACAGCAACGCGCCGTCGGGTGCCGGCACAGCGGCCGCGTCGGCGCCGAGATTGGCGATGATTGTCAGCACCGCGCCGTCGCCGAGCCGCCACGCGGCCGTGACGGCGGCGGGCCCGATGGCGCTGGCGCCGAGCGCGTGCGTGCCGTCGAGATGCGGCACGATGGTGTCGCGGCGCACGCCGAGCAGGCGCCGGATGAAGGCGAAGCGTTCCGTCGCATGCTCGGGATCGGGCTTGGGGATCGAGGCGAGAAACGTCGCCTCGGCATTCGGGTCGGGGATGCGGGCTTGGTTGACCGGGTCGGCGAAGGCGGCGAAGTGCGCGAATTCGTGGCGGCGGCCTTCGCGCACCGCCTCGGCCAGCGCACCGTGATGGTCGGTGAAGAACAGAAACGGCGTTTGGCTCGCATCCTCCTCGCCCATGAACAGCATCGGGATTTGCGGCGTCAGCAGCAGCAGCGCCAGCGCCGCTTCGATCGCGGCGGGCGCGACCCCGGCGGTTAGCCGGTCGCCCAGCGGCCGGTTGCCGATCTGATCGTGGTTCTGCAGGAACAGGACGAAGGCGGTCGGCGGCAACGCGCCGCTGGGCTCGCCGCGCGGCGCGCCGTTACGGTGGGACGACGGCTCGCCCTGATAGATGAAGCCGTCCTGGAGGCAGCGCGCCAGCCGAGCCGCCGGCCGGTCGGCATAGTCGATGTAATAGCCGTCGGTTTCACCGGTCAGCAGGACGTGCAGCGCATGATGGCCGTCATCGTTCCATTGCGCATCATAGGCCTGCTTCAGGAGATGCGCCTCGTTGCGGTCGTCCTCAAGCACCAGATGAACCTGCCGTCGGGGCTCGACCGCGCGCCGGATCGCGGTCGCTGTCTCGGTCAGCCAGGTCGGGTCGCCGATGGCGTGAACCGCATCGAAGCGCAGCCCGTCGAAGCGATATTCCATCAGCCAGTAGATTGCATTCTCGGTGAAGAAGCGGCGCAGTTCCGGCTGGGTGAAATCGAGCGAGGCGCCCCACGCGCTATGGAAATCGGCGCGGAAGATTTGCGGGGCATAGGCGCCGAAGTAATTACCGTCGGGGCCGAAATGATTGTAGACGACATCGAGAAAGATCATCAGCCCAAGGCCATGCGCGGCATCGATCAGCGCCTTGAGCTCCTCGGGGGAGCCATAAGAGGTATCGGGCGCGTAGGGCAGCACGCCGTCATAGCCCCAATTGCGCCGGCCCGGAAAATCGTTGATGGGCATCAGCTCGACCGCGGTGATGCCGAGCGCGGCAAGGCGCGGCAGCGCGCGCCGCACCCCAACGAAGCCGCCGAGCGCGCCGACATGCAGCTCATAGAGCACCGTATCGTGCCATGGCCGTCCCGGCCAATCGGCATGCTGCCAGCGATAGGCGGCGGGATCGACCACGATGCTGGGATCACGCACGTCATCATGTTGGAGCCGCGAGGCGGGGTCCGGGACTAACATTCCATTATCAAGACGATAGCGATAAGGCATCATGGCGGCACAATCGGCCTCCAATTCGAACCAGCCGCCCGGCTGAATATCCATCGGCAGGGCGATGTTGCCGGCATTACTCAGCACGAGTGCGACCTGTTTTTGTGTCGGCGCCCAAAACCGAAACCGCGTCCTGCCGTTTCCGATGTAGTTCGCGCCGAACGACGCGGCGTAGCTGAACCGGTCGATCATGATGGGGCGGCAATCTCGGCGATCGACAGCACCGCGCTCCGTGCCGCCACCAGGACATCGTCGCCGTCGGCATCGTATTCCGGCGCCTCCGGGTCGGCGGTATCGATCAGCACCCGTCGCGGGAAATGCGGCTCGGGCAGAAGAAACCGCCGATCCTCCGGCGTCGGGTTGAGCAGCAGGGTCACGATCGCCACGGAGCCGTCGATGCGGGCCGAGCGCCGCAACACCAGGCACCGTTGGTCAGGGTTGTTCCATTCCTCGGGCGAGATGGTGCCGCCCTGCTCGTCGAACCACGCCATGTCGAGCACGCCGGGCGCGGTCTCCTCCTTGCCATAGAGATAATTGCGGCAGCGCAGGATCGAATATCGCTTGCGCAAGGCGATCACGCGCGCGGCAAAGGCGGTCAGCGCCGTACCCTCGGCCGAATGCGCCTGCGTCCAGTCGATCCAGGAGACATCATTGTCCTGGCAATAGGCGTTGTTGTTGCCTTGCTGTGTGCGGCCGAACTCGTCGCCCGCCAGCAGCATCGGCGTGCCCAGGGTAAACATCAGGGTCGCCAGCATCGCGCGTTGCAGGCGCGCGCGGATGGTCAGAATCGCCGGATCGTCGGACGGGCCTTCGATCCCCCAATTGGCCGAGCAATTGTCGCCATGCCCGTCGCGGTTATCCTCGCCGTTGGCTTCGTTGTGACGCTCGGCATAGCTGGTGACGTCCGCCAGCGTGAAACCGTCATGCGACGCGGCGTAATTGATCGACGCCCAGGGCCGCCGCGCCATGCGGTCGAAGAGATCGCCCGAGCCGGCGAGGCGCGCCGCGAAGTCGGGCCGCTGGCCCGGATCGCCACGCCAGAAACGCCGCAGCCCATCGCGATAGCGGTCGTTCCATTCGGCGAAGCCGGCCGGGTGCCGCCCGAGCTGATAGCCGCCGGGACCGATGTCCCACGGTTCCGAAATCAGTTTCATCTTGGCCAGGATGGGGTCCTGGCGCAGCGCGTCGAAGAAGCCCGAGCCGGGATCGAAGCCCTCATGCTCCCGGCCCAGCGTGACGCCGAGATCGAACCGGAAGCCATCGACATGATATTCGGTAACCCAATAGCGCAATGAATCCATTACTAACTGCAACACCCTTGGATGCGCGAGGTTCACGGTATTGCCGGTGCCGGTGTCGTTGACATAATGACGCGGGTCGCCATCGACGAGGCGGTAATAGCTGGTGTTGTCGAGGCCGCGAAAGGACAGGGTGGCGCCCAGCTCGTTGCCCTCGGCGGTGTGGTTGTAGACGACATCGAGAATCACCTCGATGCCGGCGGCGTGGAGCCGGCGCACCGCGACCTTGATCTCGTTCACCGAGCCGCTGGAGAGATAGCGCAGTTCCGGGGTGAAGAAACCGAGCGTGTTATAGCCCCAATAATTCCGCAGATTCCGTTCGAGCAGCGTGCGGTCCTGGACGAAATAATGGATCGGCATCAGCTCGATCGCGGTGATGCCGAGCCGCCGCAGATCGTCGATGACGCGCTGATTGCCGAGCGCGGCGAAGGAGCCGCGCTCCTCCGGCGCGATATCGTGGCGCTTCAGGGTCAGGCCGCGGACATGCGCCTCGTAGATGATTGTCTCGTGCCACGGCACGTGGGGGTGGCGATCGTCGCCCCAGTTGAAGGCGTCGTCGGCGACCATGGATTTCGGCATCGCGACGGCGCTGTCACGGCGGTCCATCGCCAGGTCGGCGCGGTTGGAATGGACGCGGTAGCCGAACAGCGCATCGGTCCAATGCAGCTCGCCCGAGACCCGGCGCGCATAGGGATCGAGCAGCAGCTTGTGCGGATTGAAGCGCATGCCCCTGGCCGGCTCGTAGGGGCCGTGAGCGCGAAAGCCATAGAGCAGGCCGGACTGCGCGCCTGGCAGATAGCCGTGCCAGACCTCGTCGGTCCATTCCGGCAGGCGCATGCGCGCGATCTCGCGGCGGCCGGAGGAATCGAAGATGCATAGATCGATGGCCTCGGCATGGCCCGAAAACACCGCGAAATTGACCCCGATGCCATCCCAGGTGGCGCCGAGCGGATAGGGATGTCCGGCCTCGAGCGCATCGGCGAAGGCCGGCATGGTTAGCGGGCAGGCCCGAGATAGAGCACTGACAGCGGCGGCAGGGTCAGCTCCAGCGATTGGCTTTGACCGTGGCTTGCCGTCCCACTGGTGCCGACGCTGCCGCCATTGCCGAGATTGGAGCCGCCATAGAGGCCGGCATCGGTGTTGAGGAGTTCGCGCCACTGGCCGGCATGCGGCACGCCGACGCGATAATTGCGGCGCGGCACCGGCGTCATGTTGCACACCGCGAGAATCGGCGTGCTGCCCTCCGGCCCGATGCGCATGAAGGCGAACACCGAATTGTCGTGATCGTCGGCGACCAGCCAGCGGAAGCCCTCGCTTTCGGAATCGCGCGCCCACAGCGCCGGCTCGTCGCGATAGAGCCGGTTGAGATCGCGCACCAGCCGGCGCACCCCGCCATGCATCGGATTGTCGGCGGCATTCCAATCGACCTCGCCATCGTGATTCCATTCATGCCACTGGCCGATCTCGCCGCCCATGAAAATCAGCTTCTTGCCGGGATGCGCCCACATCAAGCCGAAACAGGCGCGCAGATTGGCGAAGCGCTGCCAAGTGTCGCCCGGCATCTTGCCGATCAGCGAGCCTTTGCCGTGCACCACCTCATCATGCGACAGCGGCAGGATGAAATTCTCGAGGAAAGCGTAGATCAGGCCGAAGGTGACTTCGTCCTGGTGATAGCGGCGGAAGATCGGATCATGCGACAGATAATGCAGCGTGTCGTGCATCCATCCCATGTTCCACTTGAAGGAAAAGCCGAGACCGCCCTCCGCCACCGCGCCCGAGACGCGCGGGAAGGCGGTTGATTCCTCGGCGATGGTGATGGCGCCGGGGCACCGCTGGGCCACCGTCTCGTTGAGCCGGCGCAACAGCTCGATCGATTCGAGATTCTCGCGGCCGCCATAGATGTTGGGCACCCACTCGCCGGCCTCGCGGCTATAGTCGCGATAGAGCATCGACGCCACGGCGTCGACACGCAGCCCGTCGATGTGGAACTGCTCCAGCCAGTGGATCGCGCTGGCGATCAGAAAGCCGCTGACCTCGCGGCGGCCGAAATTATAGATGTAGGTGTTCCAGTCGTGGTGAAAGCCCTCGCGCGGATCGAGATGCTCATAGAGCGCGGTGCCGTCGAAGCGCGCGAGGCCGTGCGCGTCGGTCGGGAAATGCCCGGGCACCCAATCGACAATGATGCCGAGGCCGGCGGCGTGCGCCGCATCGACGAAGCGCCGCAGCCCATCGGGCGTGCCGAAGCGGCTGCTGGGCGCGAACAGCGCCAGTGGCTGATAGCCCCAGGAGCCGCCGAACGGATGCTCGGCAATCGGCATCAGCTCCAGATGGGTGAACCCCATATCGACCGCGTAGGGAATGAGGGTGTCGATCAGCTCGTCCCAGCGCAGGATGCCGTCGGGCCGATTGCGCGGGCGTCGCCACGACGGCAGGTGCACCTCGTAGATCGAGATCGGCGACGCGACCGTCTGCTTCTCGGCGCGGCTCGTCATCCATGCCTGGTCACGCCAGTGAAACGGCGCGTGGTCGGCGACGATGGAGGCGGTGGCGGGCGGCGGCTCGGTCTGGAGCGCGATCGGATCGGCCTTGAGTGGCAGGATCGCGCCATCGGGCCCGATGATCGCGTATTTGTATTTGGTGCCGGCGGTGAGGCGCGGCACGAATATTTCCCACACCCCGGCCTCGGGCCGCAGCCGCATCGGGTGGCGGCGCGTATCCCAGCCGTTGAAATCGCCGACCACCGCCACGCGCCGCGCGTTCGGCGCCCAGACCGCGAAGCGCACGCCGCGCACGCCGTCGATGGTCATCGGCCGCGCCCCGAATTGCGCGCCCAGCTCCAGATGCCGCCCCTCGCTGAAGAGATGCAGGTCGAGCGCGCCGAGCAGCAGGTCGAAGGAATAGGGGTCCTCGGTCTCCTGCGCCGCGTTGGGCCAGTCGATCGCCAGCAGGTAATCCGTGCCCTCCGCCAGTGGCCCCTCGAACACGCCGGTGGGCCCGATCGGCGCGAGGTCGCCGAGCTTGCGTGTCTTGTCGCGCGACCACAGCGCGACGCGCTTGGCGCCGGGCAGGAAGGCGCGCACGATCCAGCCCGAATCGGTGCGATGCGGGCCCAGCACCGCGAAGGGATCGCCGTGCCGGCCCGCCGCCAGCGCGGCGGCGATCTCGGGATCGAGCGTGGGCCGTTGAACCAGGGTCGAGGCGTCAGCCATCTTTGCCTCCATCGAGGAGACGGGCGGCGATCGCGCCGAACCCGGCGACCGGCACCCGCAGCCAGGCCGGGCGATTCGCCGCCTCATAGCCGATTTCATAGGCCGCCTTCTCGATCAGGAAGAGATCGAGCGCGGCATTTTCCGCGGGGTGGCCGTCGCCGGTCACCCCGCGATAGCCATCGAGGAACGCCCGCGGAATGCGCCGGCGAAATTCACTGATCAGCTTGATGCGCGAGGCTTCGGCGACATGCGCCTGGCTCGACTGGCCGCGCCGCTCGGTCATCGCCGCCGCATAGTCGAACGAGCGCAGCATGCCGGCGACGTCGCGCATCGGGCTGGATTTGGCGCGGCGGTCGGCCACGGGGCGGGTCGGCTCGCCCTCGAAATCGATGATGTAGGCATCGCCGTTCGCGACCAGCACCTGACCGAGATGGAAATCACCATGGATGCGCGTCGTCGGCACGCGTTTTGCCGCGCGCGCCAATTTATGCACCACGCCGACGATCGTCTTGCGCCGGCCGAGCAGGCTCTTGGCGGTCGCGGCATCCGCCTCGGTCTCCCAGGTGGCTTGCTGCGCCACCAGATCGAACGCCGCGTTCAGCAATTGCTCGGCGCGGGCGACCCAGCCCGCGATTTCCGCGTCGCCGGCCGCGGCCGGCGCGAAGGCGGGATCGTCCGAGGGCTGGGCGAGCACCGCATGCATTTCGCCGAGGCGACGGCCCATGATTGTGGCGAATTCCTCCAGCGTGCCGAGATGCTCTTCCTCGCCCTGGCCCTCATGCTGCTCGGGCCGCAGATCGTCGATGACATGCGCGAGGCGCTCCAGCATCCAGCCCCAGGCATCGCCTTGGTTGCGGACAAAGGCTTGGGCGATGGCCAGCGCATAATGCTCGCCATCGGGCGCGACGCGGACCAGCTCGCCGAGCAGCGCGGCGCCATTGGCGAAGCCATGCTCGGTCAGATAGCGGCCCATCTCCGCCTCGGGGTGGAAGCCGGGCGAGACGCGGCGGAACAATTTCACCACAGCCTGATCGCCGACGATCAGGCTGCTGTTGGATTGCTCCGCCGACAGCCAGATCACTTCGCTGTCGGCCGTGATCTTGATCGGATCGATCGCGCTGGTCGGAATGAAGCGCAGCTCGCCTTCGGCGCCCGGTACCACCCGCGCCTCTTGCATCGCAATGACCATCTCTCGCGCGAAGGTCGGCAGCGCGAAGGCGTCGGTCAGAAGGCCGGTCTTGCGGCCGCGCCGCACATAGGCCAAGGCGAGCTGCTGCTGCAAGGCGGGGGGATCGCCGACCCAGCACGCGCCCAGCGGCAGCAGCCAGCGCGAAATCGTCTGTCCGCTCTTGGCCTCGATCTCCGCCAAGAGCGGCTCGCTCGCGCCTTTGGCGAGCGGTGTCATCGACGCAACGCGGTAGGAATCGATGCGACGATCCTTGGCCGCGAACCAGCGCCGCTTGGCGAGGTATTTCGGCAACGTTTCATGCTCGAAGGCGGTGCGCGCGGTGCCGGTCAGCATCTCGGCAAGGCTGTCGCGGATGACGATGGTTTCATATTCGGGCATGGGTTCGGGCGCCGGCGTATGCCAGGACGGCCATTCATGTTCCTTTGCAAGAATGAACCAATAGAAGCCGTATGGCGGCAGCGTCAGCAGATAGGTCAGCTGGCCGATCGGCGGAAACACGGAATCGCCGGTCATTTCGATCGGCACGCGCCCCTGATATTGCGACAGGTCCAGTTCGACCGCCTGGGGCGTGCGCGACAAATTGGCGGTGCACAGGATGGTCTCGGATTGGTATTCGCGCAGATAGGCCAGGATCTTGCGGTTCTTGGGATAGAGCAGGGTGAAGACGCCGTTGCCGAACGCCGGATGCTGCTTGCGTACCGCCAGCATGACGCGCATCCAGTTGAGCAGCGAGTGCCGGTCGCGCGTCTGCGCCTCGACGTTGACGATGTCGAAGCCATACAGCGCATCCATGTTCGGTGGCAGCACCAGCGAGGCTGGATCGGCGTGCGAAAAGCCGCCATTGCGATCCGGCGACCATTGCATCGGCGTGCGCACGCCGTCGCGGTCGCCGAGATAGATATTGTCGCCCATGCCGATCTCGTCGCCGTAATAGATGACGGGCGTGCCCGGCATCGAGAACAGGATCGCGCTCATCAATTCGACGCGGCGCCGGTCGCGCTCCAAGAGCGGCGTCAGGCGGCGGCGAATGCCGAGATTGATGCGGGCGCGCCGGTCGGAGGCATAGGCCTGCCACAAATAATCGCGCTCGGCATCCGTCACCATTTCCAGCGTCAGCTCGTCATGGTTGCGCAGGAAGATCGCCCATTGGCAAGTCGGTGGAATCTCCGGCGTCTGGCGCATGATGTCGGTGATCGGAAACCGGTCTTCCCGCGCGATCGACATGTACATGCGCGGCATCAGCGGAAAGTGGAACGCCATATGGCATTCGTCGCCGGCGCCGAAATAATCCTTCACATCCTCCGGCCATTGATTGGCCTCGGCCAGCAGCATGCGGTCCGGGAATTGCCGGTCAAGCTCGGCCCGCAGCCGTTTCAGAATCGCATGCGTTTCCGGCAGGTTCTCGTTGCTGGTCCCCTCGCGCTCGACCAGATAGGGCACGGCGTCGAGCCGCAGCCCATCGACGCCCAGTTCCAGCCAGAACCGCATCACGCTGAACATCGCTTCCACCACGCGCGGATTGTCGAAATTCAGATCGGGCTGATGCGAATAGAAGCGGTGCCAGTAATAGGCATTGGCAATCGGGTCCCAGGTCCAATTGGACCGTTCGGAATCGACGAAGATGATCCGCGTGCCGGCATATTTCTGATCGCTGTCGGACCAGACATAGAAATTGCGCCATGACGAGCCGGGCTTCGCCTTGCGCGCGCGCTGGAACCAGGGATGCTGGTCGGAGGTATGATTGATGACCAGCTCGAAAATGACGCGGATATTGCGCTTATGCGCGGCGGCGATGAAATGCTTCACATCCGCCATGGTGCCGTAATCGGAATGCACACCCCGATATTCGGCGATGTCGTAGCCATCGTCGAGCCGCGGCGAGGGATAGAACGGCAGGAGCCAGATCGCCGTGACCCCGAGCTGGGCGATATAGTCGAGCTTCGAGATCAGGCCGGGAAAATCGCCGATGCCGTCGCCATTGAAATCGTAGAATGATTTCACATGCAGTTGATAGATGACGGCATCCTTGTACCAGGGCGGAGCCTCGGCCGCCTTGGCCGTCGTCGTGACGACGCTTTGCGTGGCAAGCGTGTCCATTCACCGATTCTCCGAGGACAGGCGCCAGATGACGAACGGCAGATCGTTCGGATCGAGCGTGAGCTGTTGCATTTTTCCGGTCAGGGTAAAGGTCCGCTCCCGCATTAAATCTTCGGCCGACAGCGAGTCATGATCAGCGAGACCGAATTCCCATAACGGCAATTCAAAGGTCGCTTGTTGGACCTCGCGCGGATCGAGGTTGACCGCGACCAGGATCATCTCGCGCAATTCGTCGTGGCGATGCGGCGCGGTCTTGCCGTAGACCAGCACCTGCTCGTTGAAGGCGTTGTAGAACGTGACGCCGAGATGGCTCTGCAGCGCGACATGGCCGCGCCGGATGCGATTGAGCGCGGTGATCTCGGCGACGATGTTGCCGGGCGCCGCCGGATCGCGGACACGGATCTGATACTTCTCGGAATCGAGATATTCCTCGCGGCCGGGCAGCGGTGCCGCCTCGCATTGCTCGAAGCCCGAATACATGCCCCACAGGCCCGACAGGGTCGCGGCAAGCGCGGCGCGGATAAGGAAGCCGGGGCGGCCGGAACTTTGCAGGAAGAACGGGTTGATGTCGGGCGTGTTGACGAAGAAATTGGGCCGGAAGAAGTCTTTCGGCGGGCTGGCGGTCAGCTCCATCATATAGTCCGTCAGCTCGCGCTTGGTATTGCGCCAGGTGAAATAGGAATAGCTCTGGGTGAAGCCGAGCTTCGCCAGCCGGTACATCGGCTTCGGCCGGGTGAACGCCTCGGCCAGGAAAATCACCTCGGGGAAGCGGCCGCGCACATCGGCGATCAGCCACTCCCAGAACGGCAGCGGCTTGGTGTGGGGATTATCGACGCGGAAAATCCGCACCCCTTCAGCGATCCAGAACAGCACCACATCGCGCAGCGCCAGCCACAGATCGGGCATCGCGGCGTCGGCGTAGAAATCGGGATTGACGATGTCCTCGTATTTCTTCGGCGGATTTTCGGCATAGCGGATCGAGCCATCGGACCGCCGGCTGAACCAGTTGGGATGCTCCTTAAGCCACGGATGATCCGGCGAGCATTGGATCGCGAAATCGAGGGCGAGCTCGATCCGGTGCTCGGCGGCGGCGGCGCGCAGCCGGCGAAAATCCTCGAGCGTGCCGAGCGCGGGGTGGATCGCGGTATGCCCGCCCTCGGCGCCGCCGATGGCGTAAGGGCTGCCGGGATCGTCCGCGGCCGCCGTCAGCGCATTGTTGCGGCCCTTGCGGTTGCTCGTGCCGATGGGATGGATCGGCGGAAAGTAAAGCACGTCGAACCCCATCGCGGCGATCGCCGGCAGGCGCGCGATGACATCGGCAAAGGTGCCGTGGCGCGCGGGATCGTCGGTCGCCGAGCGCGGAAACAGCTCGTACCAGCTGGCGAAGCGCGCCTGCGGGCGGTCAACGTCGATGGCGATGTCGGGCTCGCTGCGGGCGAGGAACGGGCGGTCGTCGGCGGCGCTCATCGCCGCGCGCATCTCGTCGGCGAGGATCAGCGCGGTGCGTGCCTCGCCCGATGCCGACGACAATTTCTTCACGAGCGCGGCGAGAATTTTCTTGTCATCGCCGCCTGCGCGCTTCCGTGCCGCCTCGGCAAGATGCATGGCGTCGGCGACATCGAGCGTCACGTCCTGGCCGGCGGCGCGCTTCTTACCGATGTCGCGCGTCAGGCCGGCCCAATGGTCGCACCACGCCTCGACCGCATAGACATAGCGGCCGATGCGGTCGGGGACGCAGACCCCGCGCCAGCGATCGTTCTCCGCCAGCACCATCGGGGCCTGGTGCCAGTCGCGCTGGTCGATCGGCCGCCACAGCAGTGCCGCGGCGAGCGCCTCATGGCCATCGACGAAAATGTCGGCCTCGATCTCGATGCGATCGCCGACCACGCGCTTGACGGCGAAGCGGCCATTATCGACGCACGGCGTGACATTCTCGATCGCGATACGCGCCGCGCTGACGGCGCGCTGGGCGGTCGGCCGATTGCGCCCCGTCACCAGAATCGGATCATTGGGCTGAATGCGCAGGACGCGCACCTCGCCCGCGGCCAACGGCGCGTCGGGGGCGCCATCGCCGTCGATGCGCATGGCGCCGCCGAAGGCGCCGGCGGTGGCCGCGAGCAGCGCGGGCGCGCGATCCAGCACGCGCGAATTGTCGAGATCGTGATTGCTCAAGAGCAGCAGAGCATGGGGCGCCGCCGGGCCGCCCAGCCGCGCCATGGCGCCGACGCCGTTGGCCGCGGCGAGCGGCAGCAGCCGCTCGGTCAGATCGAGCTGCCCGATGCGGTCGAGGCGGG
>DATCDN010000129.1:0-5013 GCA_036510675.1 Allostellaceae bacterium | reverse complement strand
TCGAGCCGCTGGCCGCCGATCTCTCCAATCATGTCGTCGCCATCACCACCGGCTTCACCGGGACCAGCCTCGTCCTGTTCGGTTCGCGCGAGGAGCCGGGGGACATCGTCATCGTGGTGCGCGGCCCGGCTGTGCGGATGGCGTTGCGGCGCCGGCACCATGTGCTGGGGTTCTGGATCAACACCGAAAGCGCGACGTTTGACGGCGCGCCGGCGTTTTACGCCACCATCAGCAACCGGCCGTTGGCGCAAATCGCGTCCGCGCCGATTCTGACGCTGCACCAGATCGGCATCGAGAATCTGCGCCCGCATGTCCATTCGCCGCGCGACCTGCGGCCAAGCCGCGCGGCGGATTATCGCGCGGCGCTGGTGCGCCGGCAGCAGCGCGCCGGGCGTTATCTCGACCGCGTCGGCACCATCACCTTCATCGGCGATCATCTGTTTCGCACTACCGTCGCCTTTCCGGCGAATGTGCCCATTGGCAAATATTCGGTGGAGATATTCCTCTTTCGCGACGGTGCCCTGGTCGCGGGCCAGACCGTGCCGCTGACCGTGACCGAGGCGGGGGTCGATTCCAGCGTCTCGCAGTTCGCCCAGGACGAGGCGCTGATCTACGGAATGATTGCGGTGGCGGCGACGGCGATGGCAGGATGGCTGGCGAGCCTGCCGTTCCGAAACCGGTGACGAGCGACCCCGACCGAATGGCCATGACCGAACCGACCGATGCGCCGCGTGTCTTTCTCGTCGTCGTCGACGAGACCGCGGAGATGCAAGTCGCCCTGCGCTTCGCCTGCCGGCGCGCGCGCCACACCGGCGGCCGGGTGGCGCTGCTGCATGTCATCGAGCCGGGAGACCCGCAGCCCTTCCGCCAGGTCGCGGAGCTGATGCTGGCCGAGCGGCGCGCCGATGCCGAGGCGCTGATGCGGAAACTGTCGAGCGACGCCCTGGAATTGTCGGGCCAATTGCCGGTGGTGCATCTGCGCGACGGCTTCCGGGCCGAGCAATTGCTGAGGCTGATCGCCGAGGAGCCGGCGATTTCGATCCTGGTTTTGGCGGCGGGGACCGGCTCCGAGGGACCCGGCCCGCTGATCGGCCAGCTCGTCGGCCGGTTGTCGGGCAAGCTGCGGGTGCCCATCACGGTGGTGCCGGGCGCCCTCTCCGATGCCGAGATCGATATCCTCGCCTGAGTGCACGCGACCGCTATCCCGACCAGGTTAATTCCGATATAGTTAAGGCACATCCGGAGGTTTGTTCGTGATTGATGACGGGATCAACGACTCGGCTGCGGTGCGCGCGGCGGAAGCTCCGAAAGGGTCTGTCTTGCCGGAACTGGAACTGCGAAACGAGATGCGGGTCGATCCGGTGACGACATCGGAGACGGTCCGCGACATCGCGCTGGAGCCGGCGGGGGCGCCGGGCCAGGATCTGCCGCGCGACATCGCGCGCGACGCGGCGAAGGCCGCGACGGCGAGGGATCCTGGGAAGGACCCCGGCCGCGACGCCTATCGCGAGGCGCTGCGCGAGCGGCTGCGGGAGCCGTTGCGCGACCGTGAGCCGTTGCGCGATCCGTTGCGGGACATGCTGCGCGACGTGGCATCGCGGGAGCCGCCGCGCCAGAACCCGCCGCCCGTCTCGCCGCTGGCCGGCAATCTCGCGCCCCTGCCGCGGCCGGCGGCGACCGTGCCACCCATTACCGTGCGCAGCCCGGGCTTTACCCTGCTGGCGCTGCTGATCCTGGTGCTGGGCCTGATCGGCGGCGGCTTGCTGGGCTGGCAGCTCTATCTGATGAAGGACCAGATCGCCAGTCTGCGGACCGCGGTCACGCAAAGCGGCAAGGTGGCGGATGCCGCCAGCCGCCTCTCCGACGCGGCGACCCAGGCCAATGAGATCGCCAACCAATCGCTGGCCAATTCGACGCGTCCCTGGATCGGCGTCGATACCGTCGAGGCCGGCACCATTCAGGCCGGCCAGCCCCTGAGCATCGAGGTGCGGGTGCGCAATTCGGGGCGCACCCCGTCGGCCGATGTCCAGGGCCTGTTCCTCGTCTATATCTCGCCGATCGACAATCCGCCGGCGCTGCTGACCGATCAATGCGCGAGCTGCGTGCGCAGCGTCGTCCTGCCCAACGGCACCGCCTCCTATAAGCTTTCGGTCCGCGACAGCGTGATGACGGCGGACGAGGTCCAGCGCATCAAGGACGGCAAGGACACGATGTGGATCGTCGGGCGGCTCGATTACCACGATTCCGAGGGCGAGCTCCACACCACGCGATCCTGCCTCTATTACCGCGCCAGCGGCATCGCCTCCTTCACCGCCTGCGGCGACGGCAACGCCGCGAACTGAGTTGTCAGTGGTCAGTTCTCAGTCTTCAGTTATCAGTCGTCAGTCTCTTCTTAATGAAAACTGACAACTGAACCTCAGTCGTCAGTCTTCAGTCGTCGATCTTCTTACTGAAAACTGACAACTGACAACTGACAACTGACAACTGACAACTGACAACTGTCAACCGAACCCTTACATCGGCGGCTTGACGCCATCCTTTTCCGCCACGATGGCCATCGCGGCATAGGTGCCGTCGGCGTTCTTGTGCGCGAACATCACGGTCTTGGCGCCGGTCTTCAACAGGCTGGCATCGCCGGGAACGAACGCGACAATCGGAATGCCGGGGCCGATATCGATCTTCACCGAGCCGGCTTTGCCGCTGCGGTCCTTGTAGGACATGGTGAAGACCTTGCCGTCGGACGAATCGACCATGCCGGAGACGGCGGCATTGGTCATGCTGCTGGTGGGACCCTTATCCCAGGGATAATGGCCTTCGCCGGTGCCGCGCCCCTGTTCGGGGAAGATATGGACCTCGGTGGCGTGCATCGTCCCGGCCTTGTCGGTCATCGCCGTGACACCGATGAAGTCGTTGGCTTTGATGTCGCCCAGCTTGCGTGCCGCGACGCCGGCGATGTTGGTCTTCGGCGTCACCGTCACGGTCGCGTCCTGACCGTCCTGGGTCTTCACCGTCAGCGTGCCATTATCGACCTTCTCGATGGTGGCGCGCAGCCGCGTTGGCGGCCCGTCCGCCGCGAGGGCGGGCAACGCCGACAGCAGCAGCGCGGCGGCGACGGCTATGAAACGCGTCTTGTGCATGAAAAACCTCCCGATGGTTCGTGGCCTGGTATTGACGAGATCGGGCTTGTAGCACGGGCATCCGCGCGGTGCCGCCTTGCCCCGCCTCACATCTGCGTGACCGACCCCGGCTAATTCTCCGTGGCCAGGCCGAAAATCTCGCGCGGCTCGCGCACCCCGCGCAGCATGTGCTGGCCCAGCGAGATGACGCGCTCCGGCTGGGCGGCGGCGGCGGCGAATTCCGCCGACATCAGCACCGAGCGGCCCAGCGGCTCGCATAATTTCTCGATGCGATCGACCTCGTTGACGGCGGGGCCGATGACCGTGAAATCCAGCCGGTCGACGGCGCCGATATTGCCATAGAGCACCTCGCCCAGATGCAGCGCGAAATCGACCCGCGCCGCCGGCAGCATGGTGAATTCGCGGCCGTTATTCATGGTCTCCAGCGCGCGGATCGCCTCGATCACCGCGTCCACCGCGCGCCGGCAGGTCTCGGTGGCGTCGGCGTTCTCGAATGAGAAGGTGGCCAGCACGGCGTCGCCGATGAACTTCATCACCTGGCCGCCGCGCCGGCGCAGCGGCGCCGTCAGCGTCTCGAACACTTCGTCGAGAAGGCGCACCACGGTCAGGCCCGGCTCGCTGTCGGCGATGCCGGTGAAGCCGCGAATATCGGCGTACCAGATCACGGCATGCAGCGCCTCGACCGAGCCGCGCTCGATCGCGCCGGCATGGACCCGCCGGCCGGCATCCTCGCCGAGATAGGCGATGAGCAGGCCCGAGGCGATGACCCGGCCGGCCTCGGCCTTGATCGCGAGGGCGAGCGCGGGCAGCGCCGTCTGCATCAGCAGCAAATCCTCCTCGCTGAACCCGTCCGCCCCATCGCCGGTGAAGGACACGAAGACGCCATTCGCCTGCGACGGGCCATCGCCGAAGGTGAAGACCTGAGCGAAATAGTCGGTGGCGCCGGCGGCATAGAATTCCTGAAGCAGGGGCAAGTCGGGCCCGGTTGCGTCGGCCGTCAGGCGGCGGCGCAGGCGCGGATTGGCCTCGCCGGCTTCCGCCCGTGCCAGCAAATGGCGCACCGGGCTCAACGTGTAGCCCGGCGAATCGGCGCCGCCGACGCTCCGCTCGAACTGCTCCTCCTCGACCGAGGTATGCTCGCGCCGCCAGGTGAAGCCGTAACCCGACCATTGCGGATGCAGGGTCCGCATCGCGGCATAGCCGCGCCACAGCTTGACCCCGTCCTCGACGAGCTGCCGGCAGAAGCCGTTGAACAACGCCTCGACCGAGGCGCCCTGAAGCCCCTCGCGCACCGCCCAGCGATGCAGGTCGATGATGCGCCGGCCCAGCGCATTGTCGAAGGCTTGGAGAGGAAGGGGCGCTTGCGGCGGGATCACCGTGGTTTCGCTAGGCATGGTCGGGAAAGTGGGAGGTTGCCGTCCGGCCGTCAACCTCCGCGATGGACCGCGCCGCCCGGCCGCCCGGGTGGCCGGCGCCGTTGGCTTCGTTCGACGATCAACGGGCGGCATTTTGGCTCCGATTGGCTTCCTATTGGCTTTGTTTTGGCTTCGTTATTGGCTCGAAACGGCGGAATCCCGCGACAATTGGCTTCGTTCGGCGAAAAGTTTTTTTTCCGCGCGCTTCCCCATCGCTTGCCTCCCCGTTTGCCCTGTCTTCGGCTTCATTTCTAGAACAAATATAGAACACTGTCAAGTCATCGGACGGTGCCACGTCACCAAAAAAATCACCGTCCCCGGCGTACCCATAGTGTAACGGCACGATGGATACCGGCGTTCGCCGGTAAGGGGAAAATGTTTCAATTTGGGTCTATCACTCTCGGTAGCAACGTCCCTTGGGTATTTCCGGGATCAGCGCTGATATATCGGGATACAGCGCG
>DATCDN010000128.1:0-10647 GCA_036510675.1 Allostellaceae bacterium | reverse complement strand
CCCGGGATCTCGAGGAAAGCCTAAAAAGCATCGCGCCTGATTCCTTCGCCCGCGCCCTCGACGCCGAGATATTGGCACGCGGCGACGCCATGCTGCGCGGCATCGCGCGCTATCGTCATCACCCCTATCGCCGCCCCAATGTTGAGCCGCCGGCGCTGTGGCAGCAGGGCACCACACGGGTGTTGGACTATGCGCCCGGCGGCGGCGCGCCGCTGCTGGCCGTGCCATCGCTGATCAATCGCGGCTATGTGCTCGACCTGACGCCGGAGACCAGTCTTCTGCGCCATCTCGCCCGCGCCGGGCTGCGGCCGCTGCTGGTCGATTGGGGCGCCCCCGGCGCCGAGGAGCGCCGCTTCGACCTGACCGATTACATCGCCGGCCGGCTCGAGGCCGCGGCCGAGGCGGCGGTGGCGCACACCGGGCACCGCCTCGCGCTGCTCGGCTATTGCATGGGGGGGCTGCTGACGGTGGCGCTGGCCCAGCGCCGGCCCGACCTGGTGGCGAGCCTGGTGCTGCTGGCGACGCCGTGGGATTTTCATGCCGAGGGCATGGCGCAAGCCAAGCTGCTGGGACGCCTGGTCGAGCCGTTGCGGCGCGGTTTCGCGGCGCTGGGGGAGGTGCCGGTCGATGTGCTGCAGCTGTTCTTTCTCGCCAACGATCCGCTGACCGCGGCGCGGAAATTCATCGCCTTGGCGCGCCGGCCGCCCGGCGATGCGGGCGAGGAACTTTTCGTCGCGCTGGAGGATTGGCTCAATGACGGGGTGCCGCTCGCCCTGCCGGTCGCGGCGGAATGCCTCGGCCAATGGTATGGCGAGAATTTGCCGGGCAAGGGCCGCTGGCGGGTCGCCGGCCGCCCGGTAATCCCGGAAGAGGTCGAGGCGCCCAGCCTGATCCTGGTGCCGCGCCAAGACCGGATCGTGCCGCCGCTGACCGCGGCGGCACTGGCCGATCATCTGATCGCCCCGACCCGGATCGATCCGCCGCTGGGCCATATCGGCATGGTGGTCGGCCATACCGCGCCGGAGACCGTGTGGGCGCCGCTGACCGCCTGGCTGACCGCCCACGCCGGTTGAGCCGGCGGCGGGCCGGGCCGACCCTTCGGGGCTTGGGGATGTTCCGCCGCCACGGACGATATAGTCCTCCACGCTAAATCGTGAGGAGGCGCGCCGCGAACCATGTGGCGCGCCACCGGTTATCAGGGAGGAAAGGAATGCCCATGATCCTCGTTCCGCGCCGTGACCTCTTTCGCTTCGCGCTCGCCGCCCTCGTCCTGGTGCCCGCCCTCGAGGCGCGCGCCGACACCTCCGATGCCGGCGGCTTCGTCAGGGGGGTGGTTTCCCGCGGCCTCGCGATCCTCGCCGACCCGAATGCCCGCCAGGCCGACCGCGAGCGCGCGTTCCGCAGCCTGTTCGAGCAGAGCTTCGACGTGGCGCGCATTTCGCGCTTCGTGCTCGGCCGCTATTGGCGGATCGCCTCGGATGAGGAAAAGGTGCAATTCACCCATATCTACAGCGCCTTTGTCGGGCGCAATCTGGCGGTGCAGCTTCACCAATATGCCGGCGAGACGGTCAAAATCACCGGGGTGCGGCCCGAGGGCGATGTGACCATGGTCGCCACCACCATGGTCCGCCCGAACAGCGAGGCGCCGGCGAAGGTGAATTGGCGGGTAGGCCAAGGCCCGGCCGGCTTCAAGATCGTCGATGTCGATGTCGAGGGCGTCAGCATGTTGCTGTCGCAGCGCCAGGAATTCGCCTCGATCATCCAGCATAATGGCGGCACCGTCGCCGGCCTGACCCGGGCGATCCACCAGAAGCTGGGCGGCTGAACCCCGCCGCCCAGCTGGCCGCGCTAAGCGCGGTGCGGGGATGATCCGGGGGCCCACCAATGGATCGCGGGTCATGCCCACGGCTGTGATTTGGCGAGGCTCCCAAAGTACTTGTCGCGGCGCGGGAAACAGCCGCCGTGGCCGGACGGCCACCCATGGTGCGACGGCACGATGGATACCGGCGTTCGCCGGTAAGGGAAAAATGTTTCAATTTTGGTGTATCAGACTCTAGTTTATCGCAAATATCGTATTATTAATTGAATTAGCGTACACACCGCCCATCTTCCCTTTCTCGCGGTACCAAGCGGAGGGGGCGATGGGCGATCGGGCATCGGGTCAGGCGGATCGCGCGCTGGCGGCGCTCACCGCGCTGGAGCGCTGCTATGACGGGCCGATTCCGGAGCCGCTGCGCCGGCGCGCGCTGTCCGGGTGTGGCGCGCCCCCAGGATTGATAGAGGCCGAAGGGCAGGCGGATTTCTTCGCCGGCCTGGTCCGCGCCCAGATCGCCGCCATCCGGGTGTCGTCAGGGGAGACAGCGGCGTGGCAACGGCTCCACGCCGATCTCGCGCTTTACCGCCAGCGCTGGCGCTGGTGGCGGCGCGAGATGATGCGGCTGCGCGGCGGAATTACGCCGTCGGCAGGCGATGCTCCTTGAACATCTCGCGCAGGCGCGTCTTCAGGATTTTGCCGGTGCCGCCATGCGGAATCTCCGGCACGAACACCACATCGTCGGGCAATTGCCACTTGGCCAGCTTGTCGGTCAGGAACCGCAACAGGTCGGCGCCCTGGGGATCGCGGCCCTCTTTGCGCACCACGATCAGCAGCGGCCGCTCGTCCCATTTGGGATGCGGCAGGCCGATCACCGCCGCCTCGGCGACATCGGGATGGCCCATCATCGCGTTCTCAACGTCGATCGAGCTGATCCATTCGCCGCCGGATTTGATCACGTCCTTGCTGCGATCGACGATCTGGACATAGCCATCGGTGTCGATCACCGCGACGTCGCCGGTCTTGAACCAGCCCTCGGCGTCGAACGCCGCCTCGGTGGCGGCCGGGTCATTGTAATAGCCGTTGATGATCCACGGCCCGCGCACCAGCAGCTCGCCCCTGGTCTCGCCGTCATGCGGCGCGATCTTGCCGTCGAAGCCGACGATCTTGCACTCGACGAGGCACACCGGCACGCCCTGGCGCGCGCGGATCGCGTGCCGCGCGGCGGCATCGAGATCGCGATGCTTGCCCTTGGGCCGCGACACCGTGCCCAGCGGGCTCATCTCGGTCATGCCCCAGCCCTGCAGGAACTCGACGCCATAGCGCTCGTCGAAGGTCGCGATCATCGCCAGCGGCACGGCGGAGCCGCCGCACAGCACGCGTTGCAGCTTGCCGAGCGTCTTGCCGGTCTGCTCGAGATAGTTGAGACAGCCGAGCCATACGGTCGGCACGCCGAGGCCGGCGGTCACCCCCTCGGCCTCCATCAGCTCGCACACGCTGGCGCCGTCTAGCTTGGGGCCGGGGAACACCAGCTTCGAGCCGGCATAGGCGGCGCTATAGGGCGCGCCCCAGGCGTTGGCGTGGAACATCGGCACGATCGGCAGCACCGAATCCTCGGCCGAGAAGGCGATCGCGTTGGCGCTGCACGCCGCCATGCTGTGCAGCACGGTCGAGCGGTGCGAGTAAAGCGAGCCCTTGGGATTGCCGGTGGTGCCCGAAGTGTAGCACAGCGACGAGGCGGTGTTCTCGTCGACCAGCGGCCAGGTCAGCTCGGGCCGCTCGGCCGCGACCAGCGTCTCATAGCACAGCGCGTTCGGCAGGCTGGTTTGCGGCATGTGCTCGGCATCGGTCATGACGATATAGTGCCGGACCGTCGGCCACTGGGCCGCCAGCTTCTCGGCCAGCGGCACGAAGGTCAGATCGACGCATAGCACCTGGTCCTCGGCATGATTGACCATGTAGACGAGCTGTTCGGAGAACAGGCGCGGGTTCAGCGTGTGCAGCACCGCGCCGATGCCGGAGATGCCGTAATAAAGTTCGAAATGGCGGTGCGTGTTCCAGGCCAGGGTGGCGACGCGATCGCCGAGCTTGATACCCAGCCGTGTCAGCGCGTTGGCGATCTGCTTCGCCCGCGCCTCCGACTCGGCGTAATTATAGCGATGAATCGGTCCCTCGACGGTGCGTGTCACGATCTCGGTATCGCCGTGATACTCCGCCGCATATTGGATGAGGCCCGAAATCAGCAGCGGACGATCCATCATCAAGCCGCGCATCAGAATTCTCCCTGTCGCGATTATCGTGTTCGTTGGCGCGAGATTATCGCGAAAGAAAGCGCCGCCACAATCCCCCGAACCGGCGCTACACCGCTGCCAGGGCGCGCGCCAGATCGTCGGTCAAATCAGCCGGATCCTCAAGCCCCACCGACAAGCGCACCAGCCCATCGTCGATGTTCAGCACGGCCCGCTCCTCGGGCTTCAACCGGTGATGCGTGGTGGTCGCCGGGTGCGTCACCAGCGAGCGTGCATCGCCGAGATTATTGCTGATCAAGATGAGCTTCAGCGCATTGAGACAGCGAAAGGCGCCTTCCTTGCCGCCGGCCACGGTGAACGCCAAGAGGGTGCCGCCGCCCTGCAACTGGCGCGCCACCAGCGCGCGCTGCGGATGGCTGGCGAGGCCCGGATAGACGACGCGCTCGACCTTGGCCTGGGTTTCGAGGAAGGCCGCCACGTGCGCGGCGTTGCGGCTCATCCGCTCGACGCGTAAATCCAGCGTCTCCAGCCCCTTCAACAGCAGCCACGCGTTGAAGGGGCTGAGCGACGGCCCGGTGTGGCGCAGGAAATTGGCGAGATGGTCGTTCATCCATTGCGCCGGCCCGAGGATCGCGCCGCCCAGACTGCGGCCCTGGCCGTCGATATGCTTGGTGGCGGAATAAATTACGATGTCGGCGCCGAGCGTCAGCGGCTTCATCAGTAAGGGTGTCGCGAACACGTTATCGACGATCAGCACGCCGCCGGCGCGATGGGTCAGCCTGGCGACCGCCTCTATGTCGATGATTTCAAGCGCCGGATTGGACAGGCTCTCGACGAACACCGCCTTAGCCGGCCGCGACAGCGCCTTTTCCCAGGCGGTCAAATCGCGGCCATCGACGAGTTCGGTCTCGACGCCATAGCGCGGCAGCAATTGGGTGAGAATGTAATTGCACGAGCCGAACAGCGCCCGCGATGCCACCACCCGGTCGCCGGCCTTGACGAAGCACGCCAGCGCCGCGAACACCGCGGCCATGCCGCTGGCCACGCCTCGGCACGCCTCGGCGCCTTCGATCAGGCGCAGACGCTCCTCGAACATGGCGACGGTCGGGTTGGCATAGCGCGAATAGACATAGGCCGATCCCGGCACCGCGAAGGCCTGTTCGGCATCCTCCGCGCGTTGATAGACATAGCCCGAGGTCATGAACAGCGCCTCGGAGGTCTCGCCGAATTGGCTGCGCTGGGTGCCGCCGCGCGACAGCAGAGTCTGCGGACGAAGAGCGGGCAAGGTCGGATCGTTGGCGTCGGTCATCATGCGCTCCTGACAAAAATTGCGCCGACCGGATCGCTGGGGCCAATAAAAAAGCCCCGGTCCGCAATAAGGCCAGGGGCTTCGATATGCCACCGACCTTTTAGCGGGATTTTTAGCGTGGCCGCAAGCCGGTCGGCTCAAATCACCACGGAATGAACGGATGCCTACTCCCGCCGCGCGCGCCCTGTCAAGCGCGATGGCGCGCCACGCGCGCCGTCGGCTAGGTGTTTAGTCCCGGCATTTGATGGACCGTAAGGAATGGCGTCGATCGGCGCCATCAGGAAGGCCGACGCGGACGTTCTGCCGGTCTTCTTCACACTGGTCCGGTCGATCCAACATACAGGTACAGCTTGCCTTCGGCCATCCGGACTTCGGCAATGTCGATGTCGGCGGGAGCGTATGGAGGCAATCGTCCAGAGGCAGCCGCGTGTGCCGGCGAACGGCAACGATGATGGCTTCGTCTTCGACGATAAGACCGAGGACTTTGCATCCGCGGGGCCGGTGGGAAGATCGCTGATCGAACTGCGTTTCTTCCACTTGGCCACGGTCTTTTGGTTGATGCGGTAGCGTCTTGAAAGCGCCCTCAGGCTCGCTTGACTATTTTTTATGCTCGACGAATCGCCTCTGTCGTCGTGGCGCAGCCGTGAAGAATTTGTCCCATAATGCGTTCCTCCATGCCTAAAGAGTGCGCCATCAGAGCATGGGATCAAACACCGAATGCCTTCCCCCTAACCCAGCCCCTTTTCCAGCGCCGAGGACATGCGCTGAGCGAAGGCGGCGGGGTCGGGCAGCGCCTCGCCCTCCAGCAGGCGCGCCTGGTCGAACAGCAGCCAGGCGAAATCCTCCAGCGCATCGGTCGCCCCGTCTTCGCCCGCCAGCACCGCGAGCCGCGCGATCAGCCGGTGCTTGGGGTTGATCTCCAGCACGCGCTTGGTATCGCCCATGACGCGGCGATGCTGGCGCAGCAGCCGCTCCATGTGCAAATCCATGTCCTCCTTGTCGGCGACGAGGCACACGGCGCTGGTGGTCAGCCGCTCCGACGCGCGGACATCCTTCACCGCGTCGCCCAGCGTCAGCTTCAACAGCGCGATCAGGCTGGAAACGTCGCTGGCGGGCTCGGCCGGCTTGTCCTCGTCGGGTTTCTTCTCGGTGTCCTCGATCTTGCCGAGATCGGGCGCGCCCTGGGTCACCGAGCTGAATTTGTGCGACTTGAATTCGCCGAGCGACGGCAGCCAGAATTCATCGACCGGGTCGGTCAGCAGCATGATCTCGACGCCCTTGGCGCGGAACCCCTCGATCTGGGGCGATTTCGCCAGCGTCTCGAGCTTATCGCCGGTGATGAAATAGATCGCATCCTGCCCCGGCTTCATCCGCGAGACATACTCCTCGAGCGAGGTCAGGCCCGGCACCGCGGTTGAATGGAACCGCACCAGCGGCACCAGCGCCTCGCGGTTCTCGAAATCCTCATAAAGGCCCTCTTTCAGCACCGCGCCCAGCGCGTCCCAGAATTTCGCGTATTCCTCGGGTTCGGCCGTGGCCTTCTTGCCGAGCTCGCTCAGCACGCGCTTGACGATCTGGGTTTTCATGCGCGCCAGCATCGGATTGCTCTGCAGCATCTCGCGGCTGAGGTTAAGCGGCAAATCCTCCGAATCCACCACCCCCTTCAGGAAGCGCAGATAGGGCGGCACCAGGCCCGGCGCCTCGTCGGTGATGAAGACGCGGCGGACATAGAGCTTGACCTTGGTCTTGCGGTCCACGTCGAAGAGGTCGAACGGCTTGGCGGAGGGGACGAACAGCAGGCTGGTATATTCCAGCGTGCCCTCGGCCTTGGCGTGAATGGTCAGCCACGGGTCATCGAACTGATGCGAGACGTCGTGATAGAACTCCTTGTACTGCTCCGGCGTGATCTCGCTCTTGGGCCGGGTCCATAGCGCCGACGCGGCGTTCATCGTCTGGGTCTTGCCGTCGGCGGCGATGCGGATCGGCAGCGCGATGTGGTCGGAATAGGTCTTCACCACCTGGCGCAGGCGATAATCCTCGAGAAAATCCTTGTCATCATCCTTGAGGAACAGCGTGATGGTAGTGCCGCGTCCGGCGCGCTCTCCCGGCTCGATGGTGAATTCGCCCTTGCCGTCGGAGCGCCAGCGCCACGCCTCGGCCTCGCCGGCCTTGCGCGACACCACTTCGACCTCGGTCGAGACCATGAACGCCGAATAGAAACCGACCCCGAACTGGCCGATCAGCGCCATATCCTTCTTGCTGTCGCCAGACAGGCCCTGGACGAAGGCCGAGGTGCCGGAGCGCGCGATGGTGCCCAGATTCTCGATCAGCTCGTCATGGCTCATGCCGATGCCGTTATCGGCGATGGTCAGGGTGCCGGCCGCCTTGTCGGGGGTGATGGTTACCGCAAGCTCGGGGTCGTCGGCGGTCAGCGCCGGCTCCGTCAGCGCCAGATAGCGCAGCCGGTCGCACGCGTCGGAGGCGTTCGAGATCAACTCGCGCAGAAAGATTTCCTTCTGGCTGTAAAGCGAGTGCGCGACGATGTCGAGAAGGCGGCTGACTTCCGCCTGAAAGCTGCGGGTTTCTTGCGGCATTTTCTGGGGACCCCAATAGAACGTATCGGAACCGCCGAGATATGGGGCGGATCACCCCTCCGATTCAAGGCCCAACGCGGGCGGTGTATTTTTTTGAACATATCGATTAATTGACAGGCCGGCCCGTTTCTGGCTCCGGGCCGAGGTCGCGACCGAGCGCGGATCGCGCCAGCGCGCCGAGCGCGATGCCAGCGTGCTGGCGGAAGAATTGGAGGCCGCCGAAACGCGGTTGACGCAAGCCGTGCCGACGGACGATGACGGCGATCCCGGTCCCGGCGCCATCGATCTGGGGGGCCGCGCCCTTCTATATCGGCGGGCGCCCGAATCAGGTCCCGCATCCGCGCCGGCTGTCCGGTCGCTGCGCCGCCGAATTCCTCTATCACGAGGGCGGCGAGGATCGCGGCGACCGCCTGCCCAGCCTGATCGCGCGCAGCGATGCCGTGCTGTTTCCGGTCGATTGCGCAGCGCGAGCCTTAGTGCCTTTTTAGTGGCATTATCGCGCTTCGGCGAAACGCAACAGCGAGAAACACCATGAAGCTCAGCGCGCGCAATTTGCTCCAAGGCAAGATTGTCGGAATCAAGAAAGGCGCCACCACGTCGCATGTCCGCATCGATATCGGCGGCGCGGTCGTCACCTCCTCGATCACCAATGAGGCCGTGGCCGAATTGAAGCTGAAGCGCGGCCAGACCGCCTATGCCGTGGTCAAGGCCTCGGACGTGATGGTCGCCATCGACTGAAGAGCAGCGCCGCCACGATATCGGCGGCGGCCGGCGCATAGAATTCCATTTGCCGCGGCCACGGCCATTCGATCGGCAGCCAGCCGCGATACCAGAACGGCCCCACCGTCTGGATGTGCGCGGCCGCCTTCAGCGCGAATTCATACTCGAATTTCTTGCGCCCCCACCAGAAGCCGATCGATACGCCGGCGGCGATCCACCAGGCATTGCGCACGCCGCACGCCCGCAACGCCAGCCCGAGAATGATCTGCATCGCCAGCCCAAGCAGGATGTGCGTCGCCCAGGCGTAGGGGGTCAGCGCGACACCGAGATAGGCGAGGTAGCCGGTAATACTGTTCACCTGGCAACGTCCTCGTCGCTTCCTTGGCTTTCGACCCCGTGGACAAACGCGGCGGGCCCGACGATGGCAATGCCGCGAAATGGGTGAAGAACCAGCAAATCGCTATCATCCGAGACCACCATGTCGGCCCGTCCATTTACCGCCAGCTCAAGGAATTTATCGTCGTCGGGATCGCGGCAGACCTGGACCCGTTCAACCACCTCGATCAGTTCGGCGGTTTGCATCACCCTCGTCAAACGATTGGTAAAATCGCTGTCCGGAAAGAGAGCTGCCAATCGGGGTTTCGCCAGCGTTCGATAAAGCTCCTGCTCCGTCGCGGTGGACTTCAGGAGTCGGGCATTGCGTTCAATCCAGCGAAAGGCGAAGCGAGGCGCGGAATCAGTCTTCAGGGCGGCACTGATAAAGATATTGGTATCGACAACTAACCGAATCACGAACGTGGCGGGGCGGCCTCGCGGCGCATCTCGTCATTCGCCTGGCGGCGGGCGTCCTTTATCAGGCGGTCGATATCGTCGTCGGTGAGGCCGGCCGCCTCCACCCGATGCCGCATTTCCACGCGCGCTTGGGTCAGCCAATCGTCCGGCTCGACCAGGATCGTGATGGGGCGCGCGGGCTCGATGCCGCGCCGCGCCAGATCGGCGGCAACCCGGCCGGCGGTACTTTCGATGAGTTCGCCCGCGATACGCATTCTATCCGTCATGCCGATCTCCACGCTGCCCAGCAGCTTGCCACAACCAGGGCGGGCGCGCCACACGCGCCACGAGGAGGCCCGGCGGCGCCCTTGCCTTTCGGCGAATTTATGATGATGTAGGGGGCATGGGCGCGTTTGTAACTGCCCCGCGTGTGACCGCCGTTCTGGGGCCGACCAATACCGGCAAGACCCACCTCGCCATCGAGCGCATGCTGGGGCACCAGACCGGCATGATCGGCTTTCCGCTGCGCCTTCTGGCGCGCGAGAATTACGACCGGGTGGCGCGCATCAAGGGCGCGCGCCGGGTGGCGCTGATCACCGGGGAGGAAAAAATCCTCCCCCCCAACCCCTCTTATTTCGTCTGTACCGTCGAATCGATGCCGCTCGACCGGCCGGTCGCGTTTCTGGCCATCGACGAGATTCAGCTGTGCGGCGATCCCGAACGCGGCCATGTCTTCACCGACCGGCTGCTGCATGCGCGCGGCACCGAGGAGACCATGTTTCTCGGCGCCGAGACCATCAAGCCCTTGTTGAAACGCCTAGTGCCGGAGGCGCGGCTGATTGGCCGGCCGCGCTTCTCGACCTTGCGCTATACTGGCGAGAAGAAGCTGCAACGCCTGCCGCCGCGCTCGGCGGTGGTGGCCTTCGCCGTCGCCGAGGTGTTCGAGCTGGCCGAGGCGATCCGCCGGCGGCGGGGCGGCACGGCGGTGGTGATGGGTGCGCTGAGCCCCCGCGCGCGCAACGCCCAGGTCGGCATGTTCCAGGCCGGCGAGGTCGATTACATGGTCGCGACCGACGCCATCGGCATGGGGCTCAACATGGACCTCGACCATGTCGCCTTCGCCAAGCTGCATAAGTTCGACGGTCGCGCGCCGCGCCGCCTGACGGCGGCGGAGGTGGCGCAGATCGCCGG
>DATCDN010000127.1:0-13223 GCA_036510675.1 Allostellaceae bacterium | reverse complement strand
TGGCGCCGCCGGCGACGCCGCGCGGCGGAAACCGGCCGCGCTCGCCGAACAGGAACACATCCGCCTGCTCTTCCAGCAGCTCGATTTCATAGATCGCACCGAGGCCGCCACGATGCCGGCCCGGGCCGCCGCTGTCCGGGCGCAACGCCCATTGCGTGAACATCACCGGATAGGCGGCTTCGAGAATTTCGATCGGCGGGATGGTCGCCGTGGAGATCGGCGCGTTGCCGTGATTGAGGCCGTCGCCCTCGGGATGGCCGCCATGGCCGCCGCCGAAAAACGAGAACATCACCCAACGCCGCCCGTCGCGCCGATGACCCGCGAGCGACAGCGCGTTGATGGTGCCATAGGCGGGGCCGTTGGCGCGTTCCGGCGCCGCTTGCGCCAATGCGCCGAAGATCACATCGATGATTCGCAGAATGGTCTCGGTATAGCCGCCGACCGGCTTGGGCGCCGTCGCGGCCAGGATTGAGCCGGGGGGGATGATGATGTCGATCGGCTCCAGCACGCCGGCATTGGCGGGGACGTCCTGGAAGATATGTTTCAGCGCGACATAACAGGCGGCGATCGCGGTAGAGCGCGCGATATTGACCGGCCCGGCGCAGGCCGGCGCGCTGCGCGAAAAATCGAGCGTCAGCCGCTCACCCGCCTTGCGCAGGTCGAGCGCGATCCTCAAGGGCGCATCAACGATGCCATCATTGTCGAGAAAATCATCATAGGAAAAAGTGCCGTCGGGCAGTTCGGCGATATTGGCGCGCATCAATTGCGCGGCGCGCGCCGTCAGCTCCGCGAACGCCGCCTCGATCAGCAGCGCACCATAATCGTTGAGCAGCGCGTCGAGCCGCTTGACGCCGAGATCGAGCGCATTGATCTGGCCGTTGAGATCGCCATAGAGACTGCCGGGCTGACGCGAATTGGCTTTCAGAATGTCGATGATGTCGGGCCGCAATTCGCCTTTGACATAGAGCTTCACCACCGGGATCAGCATGCCTTCCTGGAAACTCTCGGTCGCGACCGGATTGTAGTTGCCGGGAACATTGCCGCCGACATCGTGCCAATGGCCGACCGAAGCGAGATAGCAGAACAGCGTGCCGTCGCGGAAATAAGGCCGCACCAGCTTGAAGTCCGACAGATGCGTGCCGCCATCATAAGGATCATTGAAAATATAGACATCGCCATCGGCGAGATCGCCATCGCGGGCCGCCTTGTCGATCACCGCTTTGACCGCGAAGGCCATCACCCCGACGAACACCGGGAGGCCCGACTTGCCCTGCACCAGCGTCGCGCCGGTGTCGCGATGGTAAAGCCCGTGCGAGGCATCATGCGCCTCGGCGATGATCGGGTTGAACGCGCTGCGGAACAAAGTCGCGTCCATCTCGTCGGCAAGCTGTTCCAGCCGGCCTTTCAGCACCGCGAGCGTGACCGGATCGATCATCGCTTGCCCCCGGCGAAATTGGCGGCGTCGTAGGTTTTGCCCTTAGCCAGTAGTTCGGGCGTGCCGATCACCGCGTTGAGGCCGTCGAAATCCAGCATACGATTGCGAAACGGCATGGTGCCGCCGGCATGATGCAACGATTGCAAATATTCCTGCGCCATATGGGCAAAGGCGCGCGCGAGACCTGCGGCGAAGATGACGAGGGAGAATCCCATTTCCTCCAATTCCGCGGCCGGATGGATCGGTGTCTTGCCGCCTTCGACCATGTTGGCCAGCAGCGGTATCCGCGCTTTGAACCGCGCGGTGACGGCCGCAAGCTGCGCGTCGCTCTGCGGCGCCTCGACGAACAGGATGTCGGCGCCGGCCTCGACGAACCGCTCGGCGCGCTCGATGGCGGCATCGAACCCCTCGACCGCGATCGCGTCGGTGCGCGCGATGATCAGCGTTTCGGCGCTGCGCCTGGCATCGAGCGCCGCCTTGATCTTGCCAACCATCTCGTCGGCGCCAATCACGCTCTTGCCGGCGAGATGCCCACAGCGTTTGGGCGTCGCTTGATCCTCGAGCTGAATCGCGGCGGCGCCGGCGCGCTCGAAGCCGCGCACCGTGCGCTGGACGTTGAGCGCGTTGCCGAAGCCGGTATCGGCATCGACAATCACCGGAATGGCGACGCGATCGGTCACCAACGCCAGCGTTTCCGCCACTTCCGACATCGAGACGAGGCCGACATCCGACCGCCCGAACCTAGTATAGGCGAGGGCGGCGCCGGAGAGGTAGGCGCAGGGGAAGCCCGCCTGTTCGATCAGCAGGGCGGAGAGGCCGTCATAGCAGCCCGGCGCCTGGACGATCGGGCCGGCGGCGAGTTGTTGTCGCAAATTCATGGGGTTAGTCCTTGGGCGAAGCGCTTGGCCAGATGCGGAACCAGGCCGCCATCCGCGATCATGGCGAGGAGATGCGGCGGCAGCTTTTCGCATGCGAGGCGCTCGCCGGTGGTTATGTTGACGATGTCACCGGCCATGCCGTCGATCATCACGCGATCATCTTGACGTAAACTTTCGGTATGCATCGAGGTAACCGCCAAGAGACCATGATTGAGCGCATTGCGATAGAAGATGCCGCCGAACGAGGCCGCCACCACCGCCGCGACGCCGAGTTCGATCAGCGCCTGCACCGCCTGCTCGCGCGACGAGCCCATGCCGAAGCCGCGCCCGCCGACCACGATGTCGCCGGGCCGCACCGCGCGGGCGAAATCCGGCGCGACCGCTTCGAGGCAATGGGCGGCAATCTCGGCGATCGGCTTTTTCATATAGAGGCCGGGCGCCAGCACATCGGTGTCGATATTGTCGCCGAAGCGCCAGACTTTGTGCGCGGTCATCGCGCGGCCTCCGCCAGCATCGGGCGCGGATCGGCGATATGGCCGGCGACCGCGCTCGCCGCGACGGTGTAGGGCGAGCCGAGATAGATTTGCGCGCTGCCCGCGCCCATGCGGCCCTTGAAATTGCGCGCGGTCGAGGCGATGCACACTTCGCCCTCCGCGAGGATGCCCGCGCCATAGCCGGCGCACGCGCCGCAGCCCGACGCCAGCAGGATCGCGCCCGCCTCGGTCAGGATGGCGAGCGTGCCGTCGGCGGCGGCCTGCGCCGCGATGCGGGTCGAGGCCGGCGCCACCAACAGCCGCGTCGTCGGCGCGACGTGCCGGCCCTTCAGCACCGAAGCCGCCATGTGCAGATCGTTGAGCTTGGCGCCGGTACAGGCGCCGATATAGGCGCGGTCGATGCGCGCCGCGCCGTGATCGCCGACCGGCGCCGAATTGGCGGGACTGTGCGGCGCCGCCACCTGCGGGCCGAGCGACGCCGCATCGACCCGATGGGTTTCGGCGGGGCGTGCATCGGCATCGCCCTGCCATGCCGCGAGGTCGCCCGGGTCGGCGCCGGCCGCGCGCAGATAATCGGCGGTGACGGCGTCGGGCGCGATCAGCCCGGCCTGCGCGCCCAGCTCCGCCGCCATGTTGCATAGCGTCATGCGCTCGGTCATCGGCAGGCCGGCGATAGTGTCGCCCGTGTATTGAATCGCCTGATAGCGGCCGCCATCCATGCCGAGCCGCGCGCAGAGATGCAGCATAATGTCTTTCGCCGCGACGCCGGGGCCGAGCCGGCCGGTCGCCTCGATCAGTATCGTCTCCGGCACTTTCAGCCAGATCTCGCCGGTCGCCAGCACCCCGGCCATCTCGGTGGCGCCGACGCCGAACATATAGACACCGAAGGCGCCGCCGGTCGGCGAGTGGCTGTCGCCGCCGACCACGAACATGCCGGGCCGCAGATGCCCGCGCTCCGGCAGCACGACATGGCAAATGCCTTGCATGTCATAGAAATTCGCCACGCCCTGTTCGGCGACCCAGTCGCGGGTCAGCTTTTGGATCGCGGCGGTCTCGGCATCATAGGCCGGAACGAAATGGTCGGTGACGACCACGATCCGGGCCGGGTCCCAGACTTTGACGCCCAACCGCTCCAGAATCGGCTTCGCCTTACGCGGGCCGCCCGAATCGTGGATCATCGCCAGATCGACGCGCGCCGTCACCACCTCGCCGCTCGTCACCCGGTCGCGCCCGGCGGCGCGGGCGATGATCTTTTCGGCGAGACTCATGGCCATGGTCAAATCCCCAGGTAGGCGCGTTTGAGCGCGGCATCGTCGAGCAGCGCGCCGGCGGTCCCGGCGAGGCCGATCTCGCCATTCTCCAATACATAGGCACGATCGGCGATGGCGAGCGACCGCACCACGTTCTGCTCGACCAGCAGAATGGTACAGCCGTCGTCGTTGAGCTTCGCGATCAGCGCGAACATCTCCGCCACCAACAGCGGCGACAGGCCCAGCGACGGCTCGTCGAGGATTAAGAGGCGCGGCTCTGCCATCAGCGCCCGGCCGATCGCCAGCATCTGCTGTTCGCCGCCCGACAACGTGCCGGCAAGCTGGGTCCAGCGTTGGCGCAGGCGCGGAAAGATCGCGCAGGCACGGTCGAGATTGGCGGCACGCCGCGGCTTGGCGCGGCGATAGGAGCCGAGTTCCAGATTCTCGCGCACGCTGAGCGTCGGGAAAATCGAGCGGCCCTCCGGCACCTGGATCAGGCCGCGCGCCACGATGCGCCGGGAATGGAGATTGGCGATGTCCTCGCCAGCGAAGCGGATGGTGCCGCGCCGCGCCGGCAACAGGCCGGAGACGACATTGTTGAGCGTCGTCTTGCCGGCGCCGTTGGCGCCGAGCAGTGCGACGATCTCGCCTGCATCGACGCGCAGATCGATGCCGCGCAGAATCTCGACGCTGCCATAGCCCGCGTGCAAGCCGGCGATGTCGAGCAGCGGGTCAGCCATCGGTCAGCGCCGCATCGGGCTGACGCGCGGCGCCGCGCCCCAGATACGCCTCGATCACCGCCGGGTCGGCCGCCACCTGTTGCGGCGTGCCGGCGGCGATGAGGCGCCCTTCGTTCAGCACCAGCGCGCGATCGGAAAGCCGCATCACCGCGCGCATGACATGCTCGGTCAGCAGCAACGTCACGCCCGAATCGCGGATCGCGAAAATCACCGGCACGATGGCGTCGATCTCGGCCGGGTTCAGCCCCGCCATCACCTCGTCCAGCAGCAACAGGCGCGGCCGGGTCGCGAGGGCGCGCGCCAGCTCCAGCCGCTTGCGCCCCGCCACCGTCAGCTCGCTGGCCGGCTGGTCGAGCAATTTGCCGAGCCCGACCCGCTCGGCGATCTCGGCCGCGTGGCGCAAGGCGGCGGCGCGCGACACGAGATGAAGATGGGCGCCAACCGCGATGTTCCGCGCGACGGTCAATCGCGCGAAGGGCTGCGCCGTCTGAAAGGTGCGCACCAGCCCGCGCGCCGCGATGCGATGCGGCGCCAGCGCGGTAATGTCGGCGCCATCGAATTCGATGGTGCCGCTGTCGGGGGCGATGAAGCCGGCGATCAGGCTGAACATCGTGGTCTTGCCGGCGCCGTTCGGCCCGATCAGCGCGACGATCTCACCCACACCGATGGCGAAGCTGACATCGGCGACGGCCTGCAAGCCGCCGAATTTCTTGGCGACGCCGCGCACGCTCAGCATCATGCCGGGCGCCGCATCACGCCGCGCAATCGCGTCCGCAGGCGCGCGAGGCCGAATATCCCCTCGGGCAGGAAGGCGATGATCAGGATCAGGATCACGCCATAGAGCACGAGGTTGAGGCCCGGCGCCGAGCCGATCGCCGATTCCGATATTTCGTTCAACAATTGCAAGGCGACGGCGCCGAGCAGCGGCCCGAACAACGTGCCGAGGCCGCCGACGATCGGCGCCAGCAGCGCCGCGATCGACACTTGCGGGCCGAACGCGATATCGGGATCGATGAACAGGAAATATTGCAGATAGAAGGTGCCGCCCAGCGCCATCAGCGCCGCCGACAGGGTGATGGCGATCAGCTTGGTGCGGAATACATCGACGCCCAGCGCCTGCGCCGCCTCCTCGCTGTCGCGCACCGCGGCGAGCCGCGCGCCGAAGCGGGAATGCTCGATCGCCCACACCACGCCAAGCCCCAGCGCGGTCAGGCCGAGGATGGTGAAGTAGAATCCGGTCTTGGTCGCGAACTGAAAATTCGCCGCCGATTGATGCAGCGGGATTTGCAGCCCGACCCCAGCCCCGGTGAAGCCCAGCGAATCCGCGAGGATGCGCAGCACCTCGGCGAAGGCCAGCGTCACCAGCGCGAAATAGGAGCCGCGCAGGCCATAGCGAAAGCTGAGCGCGCCGACGATGGCGCCCATCGCCGCGCCGGCAACGCCGGCCAGCACCAGCGCGAGCCACGGGTTGACGCCGAAGCGGAGCTGCAGCACCGCGGCGGCATAAGCGCCGGTGCCGAAGAACGCGGCATGGCCGAACGAGAATTGGCCGCCGAACCCGCCCAAAATATTCCAGGACTGACCGAGGAAGCCGTAATAGAGCGCCAGCACCGCGAAGTTCAGCCAGAAATCGGAATGAACCAGCCACGGCACCGGCAGCAGCGCCGCCAGCACAATCAGGATCGCGGCACCGCTCTTCATCGCGCGGCTAGGCTTTCTGGCCGAAGAGACCGGTCGGCCGGAACAACAGCACCGCGATGAAGATCAGGAACACGCCGAGCTGACCCAGACTGTCGCCGAGGAATAGCCCGCCCACCGATTCCGTGACGCCGATGATCAGCCCGCCGACCAGCGCGCCGACGAAACTGCCCATGCCGCCCAGCACCACGATGGTAAAGGCGATCAGCACGAAGGCGCTGCCGATATGCGGGCTGGCATAATAGCTGGGCAGCAACAGGCACGCGGCGGCGCCGAGACAGGCGATACCGATGCCGAAGCTCATGGCATAGAGATGCTCGATATCGATGCCGACCAGCGCCGCGCCGCGCCGTTCCTTGGCGACGGCGCGGATCGCCTTGCCGAGATCGGTCCAGCGCATCAGCGCCCACAGCGCCAGCGTCAGCAGCAACGCGCCGGCGAACGCGATCAGCTTCGGCACCGCGATCAGCGCCACCCCAAAATCGACCGTCGAAAACCCATAGGGCGTGTCGATGGTGCGCGTGTCGGACGACCACAGATACAGCGCCAGATTCTCGATGACGATGGCGAGGCCGAGCGTCACCAGCATGACGTTCTCGTCCTTGCCATGGCTGGCGCGGCCGATGACGAAGCGCTGTAGCCCATAGCCCAGCGCGAACATCGCCGGGATCATGATCGGCAAGGCGAGATAGGGATCGACCCCGCCCAGCGCATGAAGAAAATAAACGCCGTAAAGCGCCACCATCAACAACGCCCCATGGGCGAAGTTGATGATGTGCAGCACGCCATAGATCAGCGTCAGCCCGACGGCAACGAGGGCATAGACGGCGCCGGTGGTGAGGCCGTTCAGAATCGCCGGCACGATGATCGCGGCCTCAACCACGCGCGTCGCTCAAACCGGGCGCGGGAACACCGGCTTCGCGTTGGCGAATTCCGGGGGCAGGATCACCTTGATGTCATTGTCCAGCACCTGGAGATTGACGGCGCGGGCGCCGGTGTTCTGGCCGTTCTCGAAACGGGTCGGACCATAAGGCATGAAATGCCCGGCCCAGCTCGAATTGGTCAGCGCGTCGATGATCTTGGCGCGATCGGTACTGGCGGCACGTTCGATGGCGTCGGCCAGCAGCATCACCGCCTCGTAATTGAGGAACACCTCATAGGTATAATAGAGGCCCTTCGCCTCGGTCTTCTTGCGCAGAACCTGCGCCGCCTCTTTGTGCGGATTGTACCAATGGTTGCAATCCATGATGTAGGCGGCGGCTTCCGGGAAATCCTTGACGAATTTGTACTGCGACGCCGCGCCGCCCAGCACCGAAAAGATCGCCTTCGGCTTGACCTTCTGTTGCTGCATGGTGCGGGCCAGCAGCACATATTCGTTATAGTAATCGGCGGGGATCACCAGGTCCGGGTTGGCCGCCTTGATGCGCAGCACGATGTTGTTGAAATCGAGATTGGGCGTCGGGTGCTTCATCACCTCCAGCACGTTGATGCCGATGCCGCCGAGGTTTTTCTGCAACAGCGCGGCGGTGCCGGCGCCGAAGGCCGAGCCTTCATGCACAATCACCGCGGTCTTGGCCGGCTTGCCGGCGGCGGTGTTGATCTCGTTCAACGTGCGGATCGCGGTCTCGACGAAGACGCCATAGCCGGGGCTGAAGCGGAAGGTGTTCTTGAGGCCGGCTTTGACGATGCGGTCGTCGGTGCCGACGTCGACGACATAGGGAATGCCGTGCTTCGCCGCCGCCTGGGTAGTGGCGAGGCAGATGAAGCTGGCATAGCCGCCGACCACGGCGCTGACGCCGGCATCATTGTATTTCTCGATCTGCGCGGCGCCGACATCGGCCTTCGACTGCGCGTCGGCGAGGAGGGCGTCGAGCTTGGCGCCGCCCAGCGATTTGATGCCGCCCGCCGCGTTGATGTCGTCGACCGCCATCATCGCGCCGGCGCGGCCTTGCGTCCCGGAATAGGAGACGCCGCCCGTCACCGGATGGATGATGCCGACCTTCACCGCCGGCGCATCGGCCGCGCGCGCGATATGCGGCGCGGCGATGCCGCCGGTCGCGACGGCGAGGCCGCCAAGCGCGCTGCCGGCGAGAAAGCGGCGGCGGGTCACGGACAGGCGATCAAACTTGCTGGTCATTCTGGTTGCTCCCTTTTGCGTTTCGTGGATTTTTGCGGCGGGTCAGATCAGCGGCGTGTTGGGTTTCAAGCCCAGCAGGACGCGGCCATACATTTCCTGATTGGTTTGCAGATTCAATAGCCCATGCATGTTGATGGCGTGAAGATCGCGCCACGCGCGCTGCACCGCGTTGCTCTCGCCGAGGCCGGAGCCGCCCGAGGCCAGCATCAGCAGTTCGACACCCTCGAGACACAGCCGCACCGCCCAGGCGCAATCCATGCGCGCGCGGGCGCGCTTGGCGAATTCCATGGTCTCGCCGCGCGCCGCCGCCGCCTCGATCGCATCGGCGCAATGATAAAGCACCAGGCGCGCGGTCGCGATCTTGGTCGCGGCCTCCGCCACCTGAATCTGGGTGATCGGCTGATCGATCTGGATTTCGCGCTGGGTATAGGCGACCTCGCGCCCCGGCAGCCGCGCAATGAAGCTTTCCAGCGCCGCCTCGGCGATGCCAAGCGCCGCCGGCGTGATCGCCAGCGACAGGATCGGCACCGCGGCGCCGCGATAGAGCGCGCCTTCATGCAGCGCGATGCCGGGCGCGTCGCCGGCGATGGCGCCGCGCAGCGACAGATAGCGATGCGCCGGCACGAACACATCCTTGGCCACGATGCTGCAACTGCCGGTGCCGCGCAGGCCGATGACGTTCCAATCGTCCTTGATGGTGATGTCGCCGACCGGCACCAGGAAATCGCCCTCGTCGATGATTGCGCCGGCTTCATCCTGCACCGAAGCGCCCAGCAGCAGAAATTGCGCATGCTGGGAGCCGGAGCAGAACGCCCAGAACCCGTTCAGCCGATAGCCGCCATCGACCGGCGTCGCGATGCCGCGCGGCGAGATCACCGCCGAGATGATGGTCTCGGGATCGGCGCCATAGGCATCTTCCTGCGCCTGCTGGGGAAACAATCCCATCAGCCACGAATGCGCGTGCACCACGCCGGCGCACCAGCCGGTGGCGGCGCAGCCCCGCGCCAGCGCCGCGACCACATCGATATGGGTGCGCAGCCCGGCCTGATAGCCCCCATAGCGACGCGGCTGCAGCACCTTGAACAGGCCGGCCGCGCGCAGCGCCGCGACATTCTCGTCGGGCAGCCGGCGCAGCGCCTCCGCCCCGGCGGCGCGCGCCCGCAATTCCGGCGCCAATCGTTCCGCCCGCGCGACCAGGTCGGCGTGGCTCGGCGGTTCCGCGTGGGGAATGGACATCGCTTCCTCGTTTTTTCGTTGTAACCGACTCTGACATAAACCGGAACACCTTCAAGCCCTATCCCGCCATGCCGCCGCGTATGTCACACCGGTTCTCGCTTGCCAGTTGCCGAGAAACGATCAAGAGTTTCGCAATGGGGACGGGCGGGACGGCGGCATGACGCCCGAACAATTCATCGCAAAATGGCGAGGGTCGACGCTGACGGAAAAGTCGGCATCGCAATCCCATTTCAACGATCTCTGCCGCATGCTGGACGTGCCGACCCCAACCGACACCGACCGGACCGGCGCGGAATACACGTTCGAAAAAGCCGTTAAAAAAAATAAGGGCGGACTCGGTTTTGTCGATGTCTGGAAGAATCATTGCTTCGGCTGGGAATATAAGGGGCCAAGGAAAAACCTAGTCGAAGCCTACGCCCAGCTAAAGCAATACACCGACGATCTGCAGAACCCACGGCTGCTGATCGTGTCGGACATGCAGGAAATCCGCATCCACACCAACTTCACCGACACGATCGCGGTGGAGCACGTCATTCCGCTCATCGATTTGCGCGCGCCGGAAAAACGCGAACTGCTGCGGAATTGCTTCGTCGCGCCCGAAAAGCTTCGGCCTGACGAGACGCATGAGAGCGTGACCGCGAAAGCCGCGACACGGTTCGCCGAAATCACGCGCCGCCTGCGCCAGACCCATGACGATGAACGTCGCGTCGCGCATTTCATCAACAAGCTGGTGTTTTGCCTGTTCGTCGAGGATATCGGCCTGCTGCCCGACCGGGTCTTCGCCGACATCGTCGAGGAGGCTTTCAAGCAACCGGATATGTTTGGCTCGCTGCTGGGCAATTTGTTCCGCGCGATGGCGATCAAGGGCGGCTATTTCGGCGCGACGTCGGTCCCGTGGTTCAATGGCGGCCTATTCGACGACGAGGATGTGCTGCCTGTCGGCGTGGAAACCGCGCGGTTGCTGATGGATGCGACCAGGCTGGATTGGAGCGCGATCAATCCCGCGATCTTCGGCTCGCTGTTTGAAAGTGGCCTCGACGACAAGAAACGCGCCGAGATGGCGAGCCTCTTCGACTTTCCAACCGAACCGCCCGAACCGCAGGCGCGCCTTGCCTTTCATCGCACCGCGCCCAACAAGGGCGTCGGCATTCACTACACCGACCCCGACACGATCATGAAGATCATCGAGCCGGTGGTACTGCGCCCGCTGCGCGCGGAATGGGAAGCGGTCAAGGCCAGGGTCGCCGCGCTGTTCGCGCGCAAGGAGAAGGCGAAATCGGGCGGCGAAATGACGCGGCTGACCAATGAGGCGCGCGATCTTTACGCCGGTTTCCGCGCGCGGCTGGGCAAGTTCCGCGTCCTCGATCCGGCCTGCGGCTCCGGCAACTTCCTGGCGCTGGCGCTGATGCACCTCAAGGATTTCGACCTCGCCGTCAGTCGCGAAGCCGAGGCGCTCGGCCTCCCCGCCGACAATCAGCGCGTCGGGCCGGAAGCCGTGTTCGGCATCGAGATCAATCCCTACGCGGCGGAATTGGCCCGCCTCACGGTCTGGATCACGGAACTGCAATGGCAGTTGCGCAATGGCTTCGGCATCAAGCGCAGCCCGATCCTCGGCAAACTCGACGGCATCGTCTGCCGCGACGCGCTGATCAATCCCGACGGTTCGGAAGCGCAATGGCCGGCGGTGGATGTCGTAATCGGCAATCCGCCGTTTCTTGGCTCTCACTCTATGAGAACCGAATTGGGCGATGAATACACCGAGCGACTCAGGAGCTGTTTCGGGAGGCGCTTGAGTGGAAATTGCGATCTCGTCGTCTATTGGTTCGAAAAGGCCGCGCAACTGATTGAGGCAAAAAAAATTCGGCGGTTTGGTCTAGTTGCAACCCAATCGATTCGCAGACTAGCGAATCGGGAACCGTTATCGAAACGGGAAACTGATTTGCGAATCATTGACGCTTGGTCAGACGAACCTTGGGTAAACGGGGGCGCTTCGGTTCGTGTGTCCCTGGTATGCGTTGCTGCCTCCGATGATCAGAACAATTCTCGTCTCAATGGACAGACAGTAGACAAGATCCGCTCTGACTTATCGGCTGACGGTCTCGACCTTCTCCATCTATCTTCACTCCCCGAAAATGAAGGTATTGCGTTTGAGGGGACAAAAAAGTACGGCGATTTTGACATCCAAGGCGTCGTTGCTCGCGGATGGCTGTCCGCGCCGCTCAATCCGAACGGCAGGCCAAATAGTCGTCGTAAAGCCTTGGCGCAATGCGAACGGCATCACGGGTCCAAATCCGGACAAGTGGGTTGTCGATTTTGGCTGTACTATGAGTCAATCAGAAGCCGCGCTTTATGAAGCGCCTTTCCGATATGTGGAGCGAAACGTAAAGCCCTATCGTGACGGCTTAAAAGACGGTTCCGCAAAAAGACTTTGGTGGCGACACGAAAGATGCCGACCCGAATTTCGGGCTTCAATTCGAGAAATGGCGCGTTTCATTGTCACCCCTCGGGTGGCCACACACCGCCTCTTTGTTTGGCTGCCATTTACTGTCTTACCCGATACAAGATTGGTCGCAATCGCTCGTTCCGACGATACAAGCTTCGGCATTCTGCACAGCCGGTTTCACCGATTGTGGAGTCTACGGAACGGCGGAATGCACGGTGTGGGGAATGACCCTCAGTACACCCCGTCAGAGGGCTTCGAGACGTTTCCTTTTCCCGAAGGGCTGACGCCGAACATTCCGGCGGCGGATTATGCCGACGATCCGCGCGCCATCGCCATCGCGGCGGCCGCGCGGGAATTGGACCGGCTGCGCAATGCCTGGCTCAATCCGCCCGATCTCATCCGAATCGTGCCGGAGATCGTGGCGGGCTTTCCCGACCGCGTCCTTCCGGCCAATCCGGCGGCGGAATCGATATTGAAGAAGCGGACGCTGACCAATCTCTACAACGAACGTCCAACGTGGCTCGCCAACGCGCATCGCGACCTCGACGCGGCGGTCGCCGCCGCCTATGGCTGGCCCGTCGATATTTCCGAGGAAGAGGCACTGGCGCGCCTCCTCGAACTCAACCGGGCGCGTGGCCCAAGGATTTAAAACTCGGCTTGACATTGTTCCTATTTTGTTCTAAATAAACGTGTTTAGAAGGCGGGGCAGAGTCTGATACACCCAAATTGAAACATTTTTTCCCTTACCGGCGAAGGCCGGTATCCATGGCAGGGATGGACTCCGGCTTTCGAGCGTGTGAAGGATTCTGGTTTTGGGCGCGGTGGGGTGTTGAAAGGCCGAGCGATAGTGTGCCGGCGGGGGCGCGGTTGGATTTGGGCGGCCGGTTCGGTGCTTTATGCGGTAGCGGCTGC
>DATCDN010000126.1:0-10293 GCA_036510675.1 Allostellaceae bacterium | reverse complement strand
CCCCCTCCCGGGTTTATCCACGTGGGTGCACAGGGACCTCCCACGGCCGGCGCCGCCTGCGCTTCGGACCGCGCGGCGCCGGCCGCGGGTCCCTCCTATGCACTACGGGGATAAGCCCAAATCCATCACCCAACAGGGGTCACGATTGGACGCGAAACTAGTCTAGGGTCACGATTGGACGCGAATTGACAGTCTGCCTTCTTGAGGTGATCGATGAGCTGCGCCGACTGCTCGCCCTTCGCCTGCCGCGCTGCTTCGAGGATGCGGGGCTTGGTGACGCGGCCGAGATAATTGTCGACCGTCGGCCGCCATCCGGCTTCCACCATGTCGAGCCCGACGGCCTGCGCGAGCCGGTCGGCTTGGACGAGCCGGCGCTGGACGCCATGGACGGAAACGCCAGCCCCGCCATAGCGATCGCCCTTCTCATAGAGAGCGTTGACGCCGAACGACACGCAATGCGCCAGCAGCGTGGTTCGGCTGGTCTCGTCGAGGGCGGCGAGCCAGTCCCAGAGTGCAGCCTCGTCCTTGGGCAGGTCTGCCTTCCAGGCGTCGTGCCGTTCCGCGACAGCCTTGGCGGAGGAGCTGTCCTTCAAGTCCGAAGGCTGGATCGAGAAGAACACCTGTCGCACCGTGGCTTCCAGGCAGGCGCCCGACGCGCTGTGCTGGAATGTGTCGAGGCAGAGCTTGTGCAGCAACGCCGTCATCGCGACATGCGGATTGTTCGCCACTGCATCCCTCAGCGCCAGCGTCCGATACGCGGTCAGCTCGGTGAGCAGCCGGTCGGGTAGCGGCTTGATGGCATCGTCCTCATCTTCCTCCGGCTCGGCTTGGCCACCGATGGTGATGACGGCGCGCTGCACGGCGGGCGACGACAGTTCACCCCGTATCGTGATCGGCTTCCGCGTCGCCATCCACAGTGACGGGCGCTTCGTCTTGGGGCCGGAAATAGCCGCGATCAACGGAAAGGCTGCCGTCCGCGTCGATGCTGACGAATACGCCGGCGCGGGCGATCTCGGCAGGATCGTAGCTGACCGGACGATCGTCGAAAGCGGCGAGCGCCGTCTCGATTTCGCCGAGGCGGGCGTCCACCTCGTCGGGCAGCTCGTCGGCGTTCTCGTATTCGACCTCAAGCTTGGCGTGCTCGGCGCTCAACGCGTCGATCGTCGTCTGCTCCTTGGCCGTGAGATCCGTCGGTGTGCCTTCGAGCTCACGCAGATGGTGGGTGTGGCCATAGGGGAAGTCGACGTCGACTTCGATCCACTTCCAGCCCTCGGCGGCGATCGTCTCCGCTTCGGCCTTGAGCTTCTCCGCGACCAAGCCGTCGAGCAATCCGACGTTTTCCAGCCAGCCGCCATCGTTCTGCTGGAAAAGATCGCGCATGACGGCGCCGCCCGCCTGCTCGTAGGCATCGAAGCCGATGAACAGCGCGCGTTTGTCGGAGGCCCGAATAGTGCGCTCCGTCAACATGCGGCGGATCTGATACGGCTCCTTGCTGTAGGAGCCCTGGACCGCGTCCCAGACCTGCTCCTGACGCGCGTGATCGGCCGTCACGGTAAACGCCATGCGATGTTCAAGCGACATGCCGTCCTCGGCATAGATCTCGAGCAGCTTCTCCGAGACGGAGGAGAGGCGCAGCCGCTGCTTCACCACATTCACGCCGACGAAGAACGCAGCAGCGATCTCTTCCTTGTTCGGTGGCGAAGAGTTCGACATCATCCCGCAGCGTGCCCTGATTACCTTTGAGGGCGAGGATGTAGTCGGCTTTCTTGTCCACGATCTTCTGGGCGATGCCGCGCTGGCAACCCATCGCGTCAATGGTCACGACGGCGCCCTCGATGGCCAGCATGTCCAGCAGCTTGGGGATGGCGACGATCTCGTTGGCCTTGTCCGCCACCTTGACCTGACCCATCATCAGGGCGCTGGCGGGCGGCGAAGGCCGAGACCATGTGGATGGCATCCTTGTCGACTCCCTTCGAGCGGCGAACGGTCTTGCCATCGATGGCGACGACGCCTTCCGGAACGCCGATCAGAGATGCCACCCAAGCCACGAAGCAGCGTTGAAACTGCTCGGCATCCAGGGTGGCGAGTATATCGCCCAGGTGATCATGCGTTGGCGCGCCCTCGCGGAACGGACGGAACCGGCGCAACAGAGCGAGCTTCTTCTCGCCGAAGCGGGCGATATCGGTGATGGTTTCCGCCCCCGCGATCACCGCCAGCAGACACAGCAGCAGCACCTCCGCAAGCGGATATTTCACCTTCGCGATTTGCCGGCCATCGGGCATATCTTTGAAATAGGCCAGAAAAATAACTGCCTCGGCGACCGCCTCGGCATCGTAAGCCACCACGTCCATCGAGATCATCCCCACGCGAATCAGAGGACATCGACAGATTCAGCAACTCAACCCATTGTCACCTGTTAATTCACCCGATTGCCCTGGGAAACACTGCCCTTGCTATTGCCACGCGCCTCGACGGTTTCTAGCCGGTCAGTTGGGTGACCGCCCGGAGCCTTTGCCGATGTTCCTCGAACTCGACGCGATTCCGTGACAAGAAACGTAATTACGCCGCGAGGGTTTGACCCGCCGCAAGCTTCAGGAAATTGCGCAACAGATCATGGCCATGCTGCGAGGCGATGCTTTCCGGATGGAACTGCACGCCATGGATTGGGCGCTCCAGGTGCGCGAGGCCCATGATCAGCCCGTCCTCGCTGGTCGCGGTGACGCGCAGCGAGGGGGGCAGGGACGCATGCTCGACAATCAGCGAATGATAGCGCGTCGCGGTGAAGGGGCTGGGCAGGCCGGCGAACACGCCGCTGCGATCGTGCAGCATGCGATCGACCTTGCCGTGCATCGGTTCCGGCGCGCGCACCACGCGGCCGCCAAACGCCGCGCCGATCGCCTGATGGCCCAGGCACACGCCGAGCAGCGGGATCGCGCCTGCCTCGCGCACCAAGTCGAGACATAGGCCGGCCTTTTCCGGCACGCTGGGGCCGGGCGAAATCACGATCCCCTCGGGCCGCATCGCAAGGACATCGGCAACGGTCATCGCATCGTTGCGCTTGACAACGACCTCGGCGCCAAGGTCGCTCAGATAATGCCAAAGATTGTAGGTGAAGCTGTCGTAATTATCGATCAGCAGGAACATTGTGCATGCTATCCCTTTATCTCGCCGACAAATGCCTTATAACAGGGAGCGAGGACGGGGCGGAAGGATTCCGCCGGAAGGCCTTAAGAAATTTGTCCGATTCGCGGGGGGAAACCTGGACAGGTTCTTGACATTTTCGGTTCAACGGGTTGGCATCGGGGTACGCTCTGGACGGGGCCTATGGACCAGCAACTAGAGAGCTTCGTCAATCTGCTGAATAAGAGTCGCGCTGCGCATCCGCCGGCGGGAGAATTGTCGCATCTGCCCAATTGGGCGCAGCGCGCGCTGGCCAAATTGCCGGAGCCGCCCCCGCCGCCGCGACGGTCGCTGACGACCAATGGCGGGACATCCGGCAATCGGCCGAAATCGGATATCGCGGTGCCACCCGCTTTGGTCGCGACCCCGCCGGTATCGGAGACCCAGCCCGCGCCTGTTTCGGCACCCGCGGTTGAGGAATCGGGCGCAGAATCCACGCCCGCGAACGCCGAGCCACCGATTATCCTCGACGACGCGCCGGTGGCACCCATCGCGATGGCGGCGCCGCCGTCCCCGCCCGAGATTGCGCTGCCCGCGATCGAGGCCGCGCCGGCAGTACCGGAACCGATCGGGCCGGAACCGATCGGGCCGGAAGCGACCGTGCCGGAAGCCCAGATTGCGGCGGCGCAGCCAACGACCCTGACGCCGTCCGATCTCACCGCCGAGACACGGGAGAAGATCGACGCGATACCGGCACTGGCCGACATGTTTGCCGGGCCGCTGTCGTTCGACCCGCCGGCCCAACCCGGCCCGGCGAAGCCGCTGCCGGTCGCGATCGAGACGTGGACCGCGCTGCCTGAGCACGCCACGGAACTGGATGCCGTCGATATCGCCGCGTCGCTTCCCGCGCCGCCGATGCCCTCGCCGGAGGATTTGCCCGCGGCGACGCAAGCGACGGCGGATGTTGTGGGGCTGGCCGACGATCCTGCCGACGGTCGGGCCCAGGATCGGGTCAGCGATAATGTGGTGCCGATGCCGGCACGGCGCCGGCCCCTGGCTTATGTCGCGGCGGCGGCCGCCGTCATTGCCGTGGTCGCGCTGGTGATGGGCGGCTATTGGTACACGCGTCAGCCCGGTTTCGCGTTCATCGCCAATACGTTGCGGTCGCACAAGGTGACCGCCGCGCCGACCCCGCCGATGGTCGCCGCCAAAACGGTGCCGTCCCTGACGCATGCGGTGCCCCCCGATGGCGTTTCGGCCTCCGGCAATGCCGCGATCGCCCCCGTCGCGGATGCGACGCCACAATCGACGGTCGCGGATGCGACGCCGCAATCGATCGTGCCGCCGGCTCCGGTGATACAGGACCCGCCGAACAAATCCGCGCTGGCCAAGGTGGCGGCGGCGACGCCGGCGCTCACAATGGCACAAACGACGGCGCATCCCGCCGCCGCGCCCGGTCATTCCCCCACCGATATCCCCGCGAAAGCCATGGTCGCTTCGGTCCCGGCTGTGACCCCGGTCGCCGCCCCGCCGATTGCCGTCAAAGCCGCTATTCCCGCTATACCGGCCGACGCCGGCAAGGTCGCGACCAAATTGGCCGCCTTGCCCAAGGCCCACGCGAAGCCCGCGCCGCCGGTGGTGAAGGCGCCGATCCTCGCGGCGGCGCCCACAATTTCCACGATGCCTGTAGTAACCGAGAAGGCTCCGACCGCGCCCTCCGCGAAGCCGCTGGCGATTGCCGCGGTGGCGCCCGTGCCGACACCAACGCCGCTCCTGCCGACGTTGAAGGCGGAGATGCCGCCGGCCGCGCCTGCCATCGCGACGAAATTGCCGCCCGTCGCGGAATCCCCGGCCGCCCAGATCGCGATGCTGACGCCGCCCTCACCGCCGCGGCCGGTCGCCGCCAAATCGGCGGGCGCGGTCGCGCCGGCCGCCAACGCGCCGATGACGGCCGCGACGGTGGATGAGCCGACCTGGCTGCGGAATGCCGTGCCGGCGCCCCCGTTTACCGGACAGCCGCAAATCGCCATCGTGATCGACGATCTCGGCCTCGACCGCGATCGCACCCGCCGCGCCATCGCGTTGAGTGGGCCGGTGACCTTGTCGTTCCTCGCCTATGCCAGCGAATTGCCGCAGCAGACCGAGGCGGCACGCCAGGCCGGGCACGAGCTGATTGTCCATATCCCGATGGAGCCGATCGTGCGGCCCAAGCTGGTGTCGCAGAATGCCGGCGGTGTCGTGCATGACGAATTGCTGCGGCGACTGCGCTGGGATCTCGGGCGCTTCACCGGCTATGTCGGCGTCAACAACCATATGGGCAACCGGCTGACGACCGATCCGGAATCGATCAAGGCGGTGATCGGCGAACTGAAGGCGCGCGGCCTGCTGTTTCTCGATTCGCGCGGCGGCGCCGGCGTTGCGGTGAGCATCGCCCAGCGCCTCGGCGTGCCGACCGTCTCGCGCGATATTTTTCTCGATGACGACGTCAGCGCCGTCGCCATCAAGGCGCGGCTCGCCGATCTCGAAAAAGTGGCGCGGCAGGGCGGGACGGCGATCGCCATCGGCCATCCGCATGACCAGACCCTTGATGTGCTGACCGCGTGGCTCGCCAGCCTACCGTCGAAGGGCCTTCAGCTAGTGCCCCTGACCGCCATCGTTCGGGACCGCGAGCAGCACGTCGCCGGTGCCAACTAATCCCACTCAGGGAGTATTGATATGATACGCATGCCACACAGCCATCATGATCATGATGGCCGCTTTCAGCCGCGCCGCACCGTCATCGCGGGGCTTGCCGCGATGGGCGCCAGCGCGGTGTTCTCGCCGGCCGAGGCCGGGGTCGGCCCCGCGCACGCCAAGCCGCACCGCATCGACGTGCATGCGCATTTCTCGCCGCCGGAATGGATCGCGGCGCAGGCCGGGTCCAATCTGCCGCCGCCCGCGCGCCATTGGTCGGTGGCGAAGAGCCTCGACGATATGGACCGCGCCGCCGTGGCGACCGCGCTGCTGTCGATCACCACGCCCGGCCTGTGGTTCGTCGATAACGAGACCGCGCGCCGGATCGCGCGCCAGTGCAATGATTACGCGGCGAAGCTGCGCGCCGACCATCCGGGGCGCTTCGGCCTGTTCACCGCGCTGCCGCTGCCCGATATCGAGGGGGCGCTACACGAAATTGCCTATGGGCTCGACACGCTGAAGGCGGACGGCGTCGGCCTCATCACCAGCTATGGCGACAAATGGCTCGGCGATCCCGCGTTCGATCCGGTGCTGGCGGAGCTGAACCGGCGCCGCGCCATTGCCTATGTGCATCCGACCTCGCCCGATTGCTGCCGCAACATCGTGCCGGGGGTGCCCGACGCGGCGATCGAGTTCGGCACCGACACGACCCGCGCCATTGCGCGCATCGTGTTCGGCGGCGCGGCCGCGCGCTTTCCCGACATCAAGTGGATTTTCAGTCATGCCGGCGGCACCATGCCATTCCTGGCCGAGCGGTTCGAGGGCATGGCGAAGATGCCGCAATATGCGAGCGGCTTTCCCAATGGCTTCGCCGAAGTGGCGCGGCGCTTTTTCTATGACACCGCGCAGTCGGCCAACACCATTTCGATGTCCGGCCTCAAGCACCTGGTCCCGGTCTCGCACATCGTGTTCGGCACCGACTACCCGTTCCGCTCGTCGATCGAACATGTCGAGGGGCTGAAGAATTGCGGTGTCTTCGACGCCGCCGAGCTGCGGGCGATCGACCGCGACAACGCGCTGGCGCTGCTGAAAGGGTAGGGCGAGTTTTCAGTTGTCAGTAAAAAAATCACCGAAAACTGACGACTGATAACTGAAGACTGAGAGCTTACCGGAACGCCGGCACCACCTTCTCACCGAACAGGTCGATGGAGCGGCGCACCATGTCGGGCGGCATTTTGCCGATGCCGAAATTGCCGCAAAAAATATCGTAGCCGATGCGTGCCTTGCCGGCTTCGAGTTGGCGGATCACGGTCTCGGGGCTGCCGACCAGCGCTAGGCCCTGCTCGATGTTGAACTCATAGGAGGTCGCGGCCTGGCGCATCACCTCGCCGCGCGCCTTGTCGTCCGGGCGCTCGCTGTCGCGGCCCATGCCGCGAGCGTTGGTTCCCCAGCCGATGCGGGTCTGCGCGATCGGGCCGCCGCCGACCGGCACGGCGCCGCCCTCGCGCGAGGCCAGAAATTGCCGCGCCTGGGCATGCGCCTGCGCGTCGGTCTCGGCGACATGGACTTGGCGCATCAGGAACACGCGCGGCATCGGCCCGGCATGGCCGCATGATTTCCAGACCTCGCGATAAAGCGCGAATTTGCGCGCCACCACCTCGTCCGTGTCGAGATTCTGCGAGACATGGAGATTGTTGCGCGCGGCGAATTCGATGGCCTGGTCGCTGTGCACCGCCGCCCAGATCGGCGGATGCGGCTTCTGGAATGGCTTGGGCTGCGGGATCGCCTCGTCGAAATGGAAATATTTGCCGTTATAGGTCACTTCGTCCTGGGTCCAGGCCATGCGCACGATGTCGAGCACCTCGCCGGCGATGGCCGCGCGCTGATAGAAATCAACGCCCCAGCGGATGAATTCATGCTCATGGACGCCGATGCCGGTGCCGAACTCGACCCGGCCGCGCGAGAGCTGGTCCAGCATCGCGACATCCTGGGCGAGGCGGATCGGGTGATAGAACGGCAATTGCCACATCATCGCGCCGATGCGCAGACGCGTCGTCGCGCGCGCCACCGCCGTCAGAAAGATCGACGGCGCGGTAATGCGGCCCAGCGGCGAGTTCTGATGCTCGATGACGAAATAGGAATGCCACCCCTGCGCATCCAATTGCTGGGCGAGGCGGATGTGCTCGTCATAGACATCCGCCATCGATTCATTGTTCTGGGCATAGCCGCCGACGGCGTCCCAGAGGGCGAAATCAAGCTGGGTCATCGAGAAGTCCTCAGTTATCAGTCTTCAGTTATCAGTTTAGGGTCGGTGGCTGACAACTGAAAACTGATGACTGAAAACTGACGACTGACAACTAGCTCGCCCACTGTGCCTTGATCAGATCGGCGCCGCGCTCGGCGATCATGATGGTCGGCGCGTTGGTGTTGCCGCTGGTGACTTTCGGCATCACCGAGGCGTCGATCACGCGCAGGCCGTCGAGCCCATGCACCCGTAATTGTGGATCGACTACCGCCATCGCGTCGCTGCCCATCTTGCAGGTGCCGGCCGGATGATAGGTGGTACCGAGATTGGCCCGGATGAAATCGGCGATTTGATCGTCGCTCTGCACACCCGGCCCGGGATCGAGTTCCGCCCCGCGATATTTCTCCATCGCCGGCGCCTCGACAATGCGGCGCACTTCCTTGAACCCGCGCACGATGCCGGCGAGGTCGTCATCATGGGTGAGGAAGCCCGAGATCAGGCGCGGCGCCTCCTCCGGCCGGGCGGTCTTCAGGGTCAGCTTGCCGCGACTCTTGGGCTGCAACAGCGAGACATGCCACGAGAAGCCATGGCCGCGCGGAATGAAATGCTGTGGCTGATTCATGAATTGCGGAAAGAACAGCAATTGCAGATCGGGCTGCTTGAGGTCGGGCAGCGAGCGCACAAAGCCGCCGGCCTCGCAGGTGTTGGTGGTCCACGGCCCCTTGCGCTCGAGGAAATATTTGAACGGCGATGCGGCGAGCCAGGGCAGGGCGCCCGACGACAGGCCGTAGAGCCGCGTGTCGGGGCTGCTCCAGCTCATGAAGATGCCCTGGTGATCGTGCAGATTCTCGCCGACGCCGGGCAAATCGTGACGCACCGGAATGCCGAAGGCGGCAAGCTCCGCCGCCGGCCCGATGCCGGACAGCAACAGCAATTGCGGGGAGTTGATCGCGCCGGCCGCGACAATCACCTCGCGCGTCGCCGTCAGAATCGCGGGGCCGCCATCCTTGCGCCGCACGGTGATGCCGGTGACGCGTTTGCCGTCGAGATCGATGCGCTCCGTCAGCGCGTCGGTGATGATGGTCAGGTTGCGCCGGTGGCGCGCGGGGTCGAGAAAGGCGCGGGCGGTCGAGGCGCGGGCGCCGCGCTTCTGCGTCACCTGCCAGAAGCCGAATCCGTCCTGCTCCGGCCCGTTGAAATCCGAGGTGCGGCGATACTGCAACTGGGTCGCGGCTTCCAGCGCCGCCTGGCCGACCGGATTGGGATCGCGCTGGTCCGCGACGTCGAGCTCGCCGCCGGCACCGTGATACTCCGAGGCGCCATATTGATAATTTTCCGACTTCTTGAAATAGGGCAGCACGGAATCGTAATTCCAGCCCTCGGCGCCATTCGCGGCCCAGCCGTCGAAATCGTGGCGGTTGCCCCGGATATAGACCATGCCATTGATGGCGCTGGTGCCGCCCAGCACCCGGCCGCGCGGACAGGGGATGCCGCGCCCGCCGAGCCGCTCGTCGGTTTCGTAGAGATAGGACCAATTGTAGCGCGGGTTGGAGATCAGGCCGGAAATGCCGGCGGGAATATCGACCAGCATCTTGACCGGGAAGGCGTGATCGGTCGGGCCGGCCTCGATCAGCGCGACCGTGACGTTGGGGTCGGCCGAGAGGCGGTTCGCCAGCACGCACCCCGCCGATCCGGCGCCGACGATGATGTAGTCGAACTTGCTGTCGCCTGTCGCCATGGGAGCTCCCCTTGTTCCTCGCATCATTCTCTATGCGCCCCGGCGCCAGCGCAATACGCGGCGCTCGCCGTCCTTATTTCCGCGCGATGGTTTGCCGCGATCGCGATCGACGGCATAGTATCGCCTCAATGGAGGGACCCCAATCATGGCAAAGCTCAATGCGACCCACGACCCGCTACGCCGCAGCTGGGTCGAATCCGCCAATCGCGGCGACAGCGATTTTCCGATTCAGAATCTGCCCTGGGGTGTGTTCAGCCGGGGTGCCGACGCGCCGCGCGGCGGCATCGCCATCGGTGACCGGATCGTCGATCTGAAGGCAGCAAGCGCGGCCGGGCTATTCTCCGGCGCCGCGGCGGAGATCGCCCACGCGGCGTCGGCGCCGGCGCTGAATGACGCGATGGCGATGGGCGCGCGCGCCGCCGGGGCGCTGCGGGAGCAGCTCTCGGACCTGCTGCGCGCCGGCGGCCTGGAAGCGGCGCGGCTGGAGCCGCGCGCCGACACATTCCTGGTGCCGATG
>DATCDN010000125.1:0-4722 GCA_036510675.1 Allostellaceae bacterium | reverse complement strand
AATTTTCGGCCAGAATTAGAAAGGCCTCGCGCATCTCCGGCCACGCTGCCCGGTTGGCGCGCTGCTCGCATTCGGTGGCGCGATCTAAATAGTTCCCGATGATTGCCATCATGATCCCCATTTCCCTCGCATCCCCTTCGTACCAGCGCAGGCGTGGGCAAAATACCTTCGGAATCTACTTATGCCGGCGCGGTGGCATTTCTGCTATGACGGTTGTGGGGTTGTAGGGGGGAATGCATGCTTGTCCGTTCGAGCGTCATCGGCGGCGGTGGCCGGCAATGATCTATATTGTCATCGGGATTCTGGTCGTCGGCGGGGCGGTGCTGTACGCGGTCGTCGGCGTTCTCGCCGGCCGCAAGCTGGTCGGCCGTCACGTCGCCGAGGGGCATAATGACGTGCTGGTGCCGATGTTCCTGACCGCCGGGGTGATCTATGCCGTGCTGCTGGCCTTCATGGTCATCGCCATGTGGGAGAGTTACGACAACGCCGCCGCCAACACGGCGGAGGAAGCGTTGCTGCTCGTGCCGATGTATCGGCAAGCCATGGATTTTTCCCCGGAAAAGGGCGCCGAGATGCGCCAATTGATCCGCGAATATGGCAAAGGCGTCATCGACCAATGGGCACGGTTCCGCGCCACCGCGCTGGGCAGCACGACCGCGCGGATGAACGTCGATCGGATGATCTATCTGTTCGGGACCCTGACCCCCGAATCGAAGAGCAGGGAAATCGTCCACACCCAGTTCTTTCAAACCTTTGCGCAGCTGATGACCGATCGCAACAAGCGGCTGCTCCAGGCGTCGGAATCGCTGTCATGGGTGATGTGGGTGGCGGCGGTGGGCGGCGGCATCGTCACCGTCGGCATGTGCTTTATGTTGTACATGGACAAGCCGATCCCGCATGTGGCGATGACCAGCGTATTGGCGGGCCTCATTGGCATGCTGCTGCTGATCATGATCATTCTGAACCGGCCGTTCATCGGCCCCTTGGGCATTCAGCCTGAGCCGTTCGAAGCAACATTGGCGCTGTTTGACCAGATCGACGGCGACTTCAAGCAGATCGCGGCCGAGAATCGAAGCGGGGCGCCAAAATCGGCCGCGCCCCGCGAGGCAGCCCATGCGCGTTAGCACGCTCGGCCATCGGGCACCCGGCGAGATCGAGCTGGGTGTCGTCTACGCCTCGGTCGAGGGCGTCAACGAGAGCTCGTATCAAGAGTGTCTTGAGGAACTGACGCACAAAGCGCATGCGCTGGGGGCCACGGCCCTCATTGGCCTGCAACTGGTGCAAAGCCAATTCCAGTGGAACCAGCGCACGAGCCTTCTGGCGACGGCGATCAAGGAAGGCTAATCTCCGCCCGATGGCGGATGAACGGCGCGGACGGATGCAAACAGTGGGCGCGTTGCTGCCGCGCATCGCGGGCAAGTCGCTGGGCAAGCAGGGGCTGGGCGAGGCGCAACTGGTCCAGAATTGGGCCGCCATTGTCGGCCCCCGGCTGGCCCAGGGCACCAGCCCCGAGCGGCTGAGCTTCACCCATGGCGCGCGCCAGGACGGCACGCTGAAAATCAGCGTATCGGCCGGCCTCGCGCCCGAAATTCAGCACAGCGAGCCGATTCTGCTGGAGCGCATCAACGGCTTCTTCGGCTATCGCGCGGTGGCGCGGCTGACCCTGCGCCAGACCTGGGTGCCGCGCCGGCCGCCGCCGCCACGCCTACGGCCGCTGCAACCGAGCGAGCAGGCGGCGCTGGAGGACCAAGTCGCCAACATCGGCGACGAGGCGCTGCGCGCCGCGCTGGCCCGCCTCGGCGCCGCCATCCTCGCCACGACGCGAAAATGACTCGGCGAAAATGACTCGCCTTTCGTGTTTCGTCGCCATAACATCAACATCTAGTAGGTTGGAGATCGATATGTCGAAGGTATGGGCCGGTATGTTGGTGCTGATGTGCCTCGCGGTGGCGGCGCCGGCGGCCTTCGCCGAGGACAAATCGCCCACCGTCAGCGCGCAGGATCATGTCCTGGGCCAAGTGACCGCGCCGGTCTCGATCATCGAATATGCCTCGCTGACCTGCCCGCATTGCGCGGCGTTCGAGAAGGATAATTATCCCCAGATCAAGAAGGACTGGGTTGATACCGGCAAGGCCAAGCTGATCTATCGCGACTTCCCGCTGGACCGCTATGCCCTGATGGCGTCGTCGATCGCGAGCTGCGCGCCCGATAATCGCTATTTCGCCTTCATCGAATCGTTCTTCGACAGCCAGGAAACCTGGGTCACCGCGACGGACCCGGCGGCCGCGCTGAAGGGCATCGCGCGGCTCGGCGGCATGGACGCGGCGGCGGTCGATAAGTGCCTCGCCGACACCAAGCTGCAAGAACGGATCATCGCGATCGAGGCGACCGCCAAGAACGATTACGGCGTCAACTCGACGCCGACCTTTTTCATCGTCGGCGCCCACGGCACCGCCAAGCTGGTCGGCGATCAATCCTATGCCGACTTCAACAAGGCGCTGGCCGCGGCGTCGCCCTGAAGCTGACGGGGCGGACCTTTGCATTTCTCCAAGCTGAAGCTTAGCGGCTTCAAGACCTTCGTCGATCAGACCGAATTGTCGATCGAGCCGGGCATGACCGGCGTGGTCGGGCCAAATGGCTGCGGCAAGTCCAATCTGGTCGAGGCGCTGCGCTGGGCGATGGGCGAGACCTCGGCCAAGCGCATGCGCGGCGGCGAGATGGATGATGTGATCTTCGCCGGCACGCAGTCGCGGCCGGCGCGGAACATCGCCGAGGTGACGCTGCTGCTGGACAACACCGCGCGGCGCACGCCCGGCCCGTTCGCCGAGGAAGACGAGATCGAGGTGACGCGGCGGATCGAGCGCGGCTCCGGCTCGGGCTATCGCGTCAACGCCCGCGAGGTGCGGGCGCGCGACGTGCAGCTGTTGTTCGCCGACGCCGCGTCCGGCGCCCAGTCCGCCGCCATGGTCGGGCAGGGTCGCATCGCGGCGGTCATCAATGCCAAGCCGACCGAGCGGCGCGCGCTGCTGGAAGAGGCGGCGGGCATCGCCGGTCTGCACGCGCGGCGCCACGAAGCGGAGCTGCGGCTCAAGGCGGCGGAGGCCAATCTCGCCCGGCTCGACGATGTCATCGTAACGTTGGCGGCGCAGCTCGATGGCCTGCGCAAGCAGGCGAAGCAGGCCCAGCGCTATCGCCGCCTCTCGGAACAGATCCGCCGCTTCGAGGCGGTGACGCTGCATCGCCGCTGGGAAGCCGCCAGCGCCGCGCTTGAAGCGGCACAGGCGCGGCTCGATGCCGCCGAGCTTGCGGTCGCCGATCGCACCCAGGCGGCGGTGGCGGCCCAGCGCGTGCGCGAGGAAGTCGCGGCGGCGCTGCCCGATCTGCGCCACGCCGAGGCGGCGGCGGCGGCCGAGCTGCAACGCTTGACCCTCGCGATGCGCGCGCTCGACGAGGAGGAGCGGCGCGTCGCGGCGGCGCGGACCGGTGCGCGCGAGCGGCTGACCCAGCTCGCCTCCGACCGTGCCCGCGAGGAAGAACTGGCGGCCGATGCCGGCGCCGCGATCGCGCGGCTGACGGGCGAAGAGGCCGAGCTGATCGCCGCCCAGACCAGCGAGGCGGCGGCGCAAACCGAGGCGGCGGCGGCATTGGCGCTGGCGACGCAAGAGGTCGGCGCGCTCGAAGCGGAATTGACTCAGCGCACGCGGGTTCTGGCCGATGAGGATGCACGGCGCGGCGCGCTGACCCGCCAAGTGGCGGAGGCGGTGGAGCGTCAGGGGCGCCTCGCGGCGCGCCAGGTGGAGTTGGACCGGCACGGCGTGACGCTCGACGCCGAGGCGGCGGCGGCGCCGCCCCGGGCCGAGGCGGCGCGCGCGCTGATCGCGGCCAACGACCGCGTCGAGGCCAGCCGCGCCGCCGCGGATGCGGCGGCCGAGGCGCTGCGCCACGCCGAAGCCGAGGCGGCGGCGGCGCGCGCCCCCCTGCAACAGGCGCTCAATCGCCGCGCCACCATCGATGCCGAGATTCAGGCGCTGAACGAATTGCTGGCGGCGTTCGCCGACAAGCGCGCGGCGCCGGTCCTCGATAGCGTGATCGCGCAGGCCGGCTATGAGGCGGCGTTGGGCGCGGCGCTGGGCGACGATCTGACGGCGCCGGTGGCGGGGGGCGGCGCCGTGCATTGGCACGAATTGCCCGCCTATGCCTATGATCTGGCGCTGCCTGGCGCGGTGCGGACGCTGGCGGGTTATGTCACCGCGCCCCCGGTACTGGCGCGCCGCCTGGCGCAGATCGGCGTTGTCGCCGATGCCGCCGAGGCGGAGGCGTGGCAAAGCGCGCTGCTGCCGGGCCAGCGGCTGGTGACGCGCGACGGCGGGCTGTGGCGTTGGGATGGGCTGCGCCGCGCGCCGGGCACGCCCAGCGCGGCGGCGCAGCGCCTGCGCCAGCGCAACCGGCTGGCCGACCTCGATCAGGACCGGCGCCGCGCGGAATCCGAGACCGCGACGCTGGCCGAACGGGCCGAGGCGGCGCGGTTGGCGGCGACCCAGGCCGGCGAGGCCGAGCGCGCCGGCCGCGATGCCATGCGCCAGGCGCTGGCGACGCTAGGCCAGGCCCAGAAATACGATGCGCAATGCCGCGAGGCCGAGGCCGCGATCGCGACGCGCCGGGTCGCGCTCAACGACAATCTGGCGCGGCTCGCCGCCGATCTCGACGATACCGCCGCGCGCC
>DATCDN010000124.1:0-66793 GCA_036510675.1 Allostellaceae bacterium | reverse complement strand
CCGGAGCCGCCGAAGCCCAAGCCGAAGCCCGAGCCGCCCAAGCCGCAACCGGCGCCGCCCAAGCCCCCGCCCGCCGCCGAAAAGCCACCGCCGCCGCCGCCGCCACCGCCGCCCGCGCCGATGAAGCCGCGCGAATCCGGTCCCGACGAGAAGACCGAGGCCGCGAAGAGCGACCAGCCCAAGACCGAGTTGCCCAAGGAATTGCCGGTCCAGCCCAAGGCCGAGGTGATTCCGCCGCCGCCCGAGCCGCTGCCGCCGCCTCCCGAACCCAAGCCGGCGCCGCCCCGCACGCCGCGAAAATCGGCGCTCGGCCGCGGCGTCATCGTGCCGGTCGAGCCGCTGCCGGAGGCGTTGCGGCCCCAGCGCCCGTCGGCACCGGCGATCCGCAACCTGGTGCTGCGCCTGCCCTCGCCGGGCAGTGGCAGCGGCACGCGCGATCTCGCGGGCGACGCCTATCTCAACCGGCTCAAGAATTTGCTGGAGCGCAACCGCCTCTATCCGCCGGCCGAGGCGTTCGCCGACGCCACCTCGCGCCAGGCGGTCTATGGCGTGGTGATCGCCCCCGCCGGCACCATCGTGAACATCAAATTGCTGAGCACCACCGGCTCCGACAAGCTGGACGAGGCGGCGCGCGAAATGATCACCAACAGCTCGCCCTTTCCGCCGGTGCCGCCGGACTATCCGCAAATCCGCACCTATCTGACGGTGGTGATCCCGATTTATCCGCGAGGCGGTTGAGCGATACGCGATCGCCGATGATCTGCCGCGCGCCGGGGGCGTTTGACTCCGGCCGCCGCGCGTTGTTACCTGCGCCCATGCCACGCATTTCCATCGGCGATTGCCAACTTTATTACGAGCGTCACGGCGAAGGCTTTCCGGTGATGTTCGCCAGCGGCCTCGGCGGCCATGCCAATTTCTGGCACGACCAGATTCCGGCGTTCGCGCGCGGCTTCGAGGTCATCGTCCACGATCAGCGCGGCATCGGCCGCAGCGACGCCATGCGCATGGCCTATACCGTCGAGGGCAATGCCGCCGACATGGTGGCGCTGATGGACGCGCTCGGCATCGAGCGCGCGCATGTCATCGGCCACGCCACCGGCAGCGCGGTGGCGCTGGTGCTGGCGATCGAGCATCCCCAACGCCTCGCCAGCGTCGTGCTGTCGGCGGGCTGGGCCAGCCAGGATGCGTTTCTGCGCCGCCTCTATCAGTTGCGCCGCGATCTGCTGACCCAGATGGGGCCGGCGGCCTATATCCAGGCCTCGACCCTGATGCTCTATCCGCCAGACTGGATCGTGCGCAACAATGAGCATCTGCGCCAGATGGAGTCCCAGCAGCTCGCCGGCTTCAAGCAGGAGATCGTGCTGTCGCGCATCGACGCGCTGCTGGCGTTCGACCGCACCGCCGATCTCACCCGCATCGCCACGCCGACGCTGGTGATCGCGGCGGAGGATGATTTCGTCATTCCCTCTTATTTGTCGGAACAACTCGCGCGGCAAATTCCCGCCGCCGAGGCTAAATTCTTCGCCCATGGCGGCCATTGCTTCATGCAGGTCAGCCCGCGCGAGTTCAACCAGGCGGTGATGCCGTTCCTGGAACAGCATACGCCGGCAAACCGCCGATAATTTTCGGGCATATTCAATAACTCGTTAACCATTCGGGGTTAACCATTGTGCGTCAGGAGATGGCGCCAATGTCCCTATCGAAATCTGCTTCACCGATCGCGATCGACCTCGAAACCGCCGCAGCCCTGGAGTCGGAGGTGTTGCGCCACGCGCTCGCCGCGGCCGGCGACATCGCCTATGTCTGGGACCTCGACGATGACACCCTGCGCTGGGGCGGAACCAGCACCGAGTTCGAACGACTGGGCGGCGCCGAGGCATTGCGCGACGGCGCGACGGTGGCGGCGCGGCTTCATGCCGACGACCGGCGCCGGCGCCATAACCGGCTGCAAGCGCATCTCGCCTCCGGCCGCTCTTATGATTGCGAATTTCGCGTGGTGCTGCCCGACGGCGCGATCGTCTGGGTGCATGATCGCGGCGCCGCCTGGCCCGGCCGGCGGCTCAGCGGCGTCTGGCGCTTCATTGCCGCCGACCGCGCCCGCGACGGCGCCGGCGGCGAGGACGAGCTGACCGGCCTCTATAATCGCCAGCGTCTGCGCGAGGCATTGGACTATGTTGTCACCGCCAGCCTGCGCACCGGGCGGCCCGGCGGCTATCTGGTCGTCGGCATCGACAAGCTCGGCAACGTCAACGACAGCTTCGGCGAGCCGGTGGGCGACGCCGTGCTGATCGAGATCGGCCGCCGCCTGGAGCTGACGCTGCGGGCCAGCGACGTGCTGGGCCGCATCGGCGCCGACCGTTTCGGCATCGTGCTGGCCGAATGTCCCGAGGACCATATCGCCGTCGCCGCCGAACGGATTCTGGCCGCCGTCAACCGCGATCCCGTACGCACCGGGGCCGGCCCGGTCTATGCCACCGTCTCGCTGGGCGCCGCCACCTTCCCCGAACAAGGCAAGGTCGCGCAGGACATCATGAACCGCGCCGAGCATGCGCTGACCGAGGCGAAGCGTGCCGGCCGCGACTGCTATACCTCCTATGCGCTGTCGGAAGAGCAGCGCCTGAAGCATCGCGCCGACATGGCGATGGGCGAGCGGGTGCAGCGCGCGCTGAAGGAGGATCGCCTGGTCTTCGCCTATCAGCCGGTGGTGCCCAGCGGCGCCTATGGCAGCGGCGGCGTCGATTATTACGAATGCCTGTTGCGGATGATCGACGAGGATGGCCAGCCGGTCGCCGCCGCCCATTTCATTCCGGTGATCGAGCGGCTCGGCTTCGTGCGCATCATCGATCGCTATGTGCTGGAGCGCGCGGTGAAAGAAGCCGCCGACAATCCCGGTTATTGCCTCGGGCTCAACATTTCCGGCGTGACGGCGACCGACCGCAGCTGGCTGCGCGCCGCGACGCGCCTGCTGCGCGACCGGCCCGATGTCGCGCGCCAGCTTGTCGTGGAGATCACCGAGACCGCCGCGATGGGCGACATCGAAGAATGCGCGCGCTTCGTCGAGGCGCTGCGCGCGCTCGGCTGCCGCGTTGCGATCGACGATTTCGGCGTCGGCTTCACCTCGCTGCGCCATCTGCAAATGCTGGCGGTCGACACCGTGAAGATCGACGGCTCGTTCGTTCATGACCTCGCCGACAAGGTCGAGAACCAGGTGTTTCTGCGCCACCTCGTCGGACTCGCGCATGGGCTGGGCTTCACCACCGTCGCCGAGGGTGTGGAAAACGAACGCGAAGCCGCGATCCTGCGCCGCGAGGGCGTGCGCCTGTTGCAGGGCTATTATTTCGCCAGGCCCTCCATCGAGGCGCCGTGGGATAAATAGGAACGCCGCACTACTTTCGTGCGTCCTTCGAGACGCGGCCCGCGGGGCCGCGTCTCGAAGGACGCACGGCGGCCATTCCAAAGCCGCGCAATTCCAAATCGACCGAATTCGTCCTATATTCAGCCGTCCCAACGAGGAACGGTAGATGGCCAAGATCGAGATCTATACCACCCAATGGTGCGGCTATTGCGCCCGCGCCCGCGCCCTGCTCGGCAGGAAGGGCGTCGAATTCACCGACATCGATGTCGATGCCGACAGCGCCAAGCGCGCCGAGATGATCGCGCGCTCCGGCGGCGGGATGACGGTGCCGCAGATCTTCATCGACGGCGAGCATATCGGCGGCTCGGACGATCTCGCCGCGCTCGATCGCAGCGGCGCGCTCGACGCCAAGCTCGGCCTTGCCTGATGGGCGCGGCCTTTACCGCCGCCTGCCTGCAACTGACTTCGGCGCGGGAGGTCGCGCCGAACATCGCTTCGGTGCGCGATCTGGCGCGCCGCGCGCGCGATCGCGGCGCCGATCTGATCATGACGCCCGAAGTGACCGACATGATGGAGCCGCGGCGCGACGCGGTCTTCGATAAGGCGCGGCCCGAGGCGGAACACGCGATGCTCGCCGCCTGCCGCGACATTGCGCGGGATACCGGCGCGTGGTTTCTGCTGGGCTCGGCGATCGTCAAGCTGAGCGATGAGCCGCGGCTTGCCAATCGCTCGTTCCTGATCGCGCCCGATGGCGGTATCGCGGCGCGCTACGACAAGATTCACATGTTCGATGTCGATCTCGAAACCGGCGAGAGCTATCGGGAATCGAAATCCTATCGCCCGGGCGAGACGGCGGTGCTGGCCGAGCTGCCCTGGGGCCGGCTCGGCATGACGATCTGCTATGATTTGCGCTTTCCCGATCTCTATCGCGCGCTGGCGCTTGGCGGCGCGTCGTTCCTCAGCATTCCGTCGGCCTTCACCGTGCCGACTGGCCGCGCGCATTGGCATGTACTGATGCGGGCGCGGGCGATCGAGAATTTCTGTTTCGTCTTCGCGCCGGCGCAAAGCGGCACGCATGAAAGCGGCCGCAAGACCTTCGGCCATTCGCTGATCGTCGCGCCGTGGGGCGAAATCCTGGCCGAGGCCGAGGATGGGCCGGGCTTTATCACCGCGTCGATCGACGTCGCCAAGATCGCGGAGGCGCGCCGCGCCGTGCCCTCATTGTCGCACGACCGGCTGTTCGCGCTGGCGGGCGCGCGGCCGCTGGCGGCGGAATAGCCCTCTCTACTTTCCGGCGCCGAGCTTGGTGGCGACCGTTTGCTCCTGACCGCCGCAGGTCGGATGGCCATAGCCCGACGCGCTCTTACCGGTGGGGCCGACATCGTAAATGATGCCGTCCTTGTCCGGGCCGACGCCGGCGGGGACCTTGTCGAGCTTCAGCTTCTGGCGGATGCGCCAGGCGATATTGTGATCGGCGCAAGAGGTGTCGCCGCTGGCGCCCAGCCCGCCGACCACGTCCTGCCCATTATAAAGCGCGAGGCCGCCGCCGAACACGATGACGCCGCCCGCGACATGCCCAACCATCGGGTCCTGCGCCGTGCCGTCGCTGGTGGCGGGGCCGGCATAGAGCACGGCCGGATTGGGCGGGTTGCTCATGATGAGGCCATAGAGCGAGCCGCCGGATTGGCTGGCGGCCCACAGATTGGCGGTCGAAAGGGCGAATTTTTTTAGGCTCAGCCCGTTCGCGGTAAACGCCTTCTCCGCCGAAATCGCGCGGCTGCCGAGCCATTGATCGTCGGCCTTGGCGCCGCTGAAGGCGACCGCGCAGACGGTGCCGGTGCGATCCACCACCGATGCCCATTCATTATTATCGAGACCGCCATTGCTGGGGCCGCCGGTCGGCTTGACGCTTTCCTTCAGCGCGGCGCGCAACTGGTCGAAGGTCACGGGACAGGATGCCGCATCGGCCGGGAGCGCCGCCATCGCCATGCCGCCCGCGACCAGCACGGTCGCGACGATTGCTTTTCCTGCGGTTGCGATGGGCATGCGGACTCTCCTCGGATGAACGGGCGGCCTCCTTTAGGCACAACGCCGGATTCACCGAAGAGTTCGCGGCTTTCAGGCCGGCGGCAGGGTCACGGCCGCGCCGTTCACGGCGGCGATGCGCTGCATCATCGCGGGCTTCGGTTCCGTGACCTCGCCCTGCTCGAACGCGACGATCGAGAGAGTGGGCGAATACACCTCGAACAACTCGTTCGGCCGCAGCAGAAAGTCGGGGTTTCGCGGCCGGCCGAAGCGTTCATTGCCGCGCATGAAGGTCTCGTGGATCAGCACCCCGCCCGGCGCCAGCGCGGCAGCCAGATCGGCGAACAAGGGCCGATGCAGATAGAGCGAGACGATGATGCCGGCAAACCCGCCGCCCAGTCGCCAGGGTTGGCCATTCTCGAGATCGATCTCGACGATCTCGCATCGCGGCTCGGCGGCGAAATGGGCCGCGAGGTCGCCGGTCTTGCGATCGGCCGCGATCACTCTAAATCCATGGTCCAGCAGTAGCCGGGTGTGCCGCCCCTGATTGGCGGCGACGTCGAGCACGCGGCCGCCGGGCACGATCAGCGGCAGAAAGCGCCGCACCCAGGCCGAACTCGGCGATTGGTGGCTGTGGACGTTAACGCCGCCGGCTGGGTCGGACGGTATTGCGGAATTCATGTTATGCTATAAGAAGTGCGAAGGAATTGTAACGCAATGATTCTTTTCTCTCTCCAATGCAAGGCTGGGCATCAGATCGAGGCTTGGTTTCGCGACAATGCGGCGTACAAGCGCCAGCATGCGCGCGGCCAGATCGTGTGCCCGGACTGCGGTTCGACGGCGGTGGAAAAGGCGCCAATGGCGCCGCGCCTCGGCAAGTCGCGCGGCGGCGAGGCATCGCCTCCCCAGGCCCCCGTTGCCGCGCCGGCGGCGCCGGAGCGGCCACCGACCCCGGCCGAGCTGCGTCGCCGCCTCCAGGAAATGCGGCGATATATCGAGACCAACTGCGAGCATGTCGGGCCGCGCTTCGCCGATGAGGCGCGCAAGATCCATCGCGGCGAGGCCGAGGCGCGCGGCATCTATGGCGAGGCGACGCCGGCGGAATCGGAGGCGCTGGCCGATGAAGGCGTCGAGGTCGCGCGCATCCCGTGGGTCCCGCCCAGCGACGCCTGAACGATTTCCCAATCACCGAACGATAATTTCGCTGGGGGGGTGAAGTGTCTCGATTTGCGACCATCGACCAGGTCGATGTGACCGGGAAGCGCGTGCTGCTGCGCGCCGATCTCAACGTGCCGATGAAAGACGGCAAGGTGCAGGACGCGACCCGGATCGAGCGGCTGGCGCCGACCATCGCCGAACTCGCCGACCGGGGCGCGCGCGTGATCGTGATGTCGCATTTCGGCCGGCCGAAGGGCAAGCCCGATGTCAAGGAATCGTTGAAGCCGCTGGTGCCCGCGTTGCAGGCGGCGCTGGGCAAGCGCCCGGTGCATTTCGTCGGCGACTGTATCGGCCCGTGGGCCGAGCGTTCGGCGGCGGCGTTGAAACCCGGCGAGATTCTGTTGTTAGAGAATACCCGCTTCCATAAGGGCGAGGAAGCCAACGATCCCGAATTCGCCAAGGCGCTGGCGCGGCTCGGCGATCTCTACGTCAATGACGCGTTCTCGGTGGCGCACCGCGCCCACGCCTCGACCGAGGGGGTCGCGCATCTCTTGCCGGCTTATGCCGGGCGGCTGATGCAGGCGGAGCTCGAGGCGCTGAACCGCGCGCTCGACGCGCCGCAACGCCCGGTCGCCGCCATTGTCGGCGGAGCCAAGGTCTCGACCAAGCTCGATCTGTTGCAGCATCTCATCGCCCGGGTCGATGTGCTGGCGATCGGCGGCGCGATGGCCAACACGCTGCTGCTGGCGCAGGGCATCGGCGTCGGCACGTCGCTTGCCGAGCACGACATGATCGATACCGCCAAGGCTTTTCTCGCGACGGCGAAGGCCGCCAACAAGCCGGTGATCCTGCCGGTGGACGCGGTGGTGGCGAGCGCTCTGAAATCGGGGGTGCCGACGGCGACCGTCGCCACCGATCAGGTGCCGCCCGACCAGATGATTCTTGATATCGGCCCCAAGACGGTGGCGGCGATCGAGGCCAAGCTGGGCGATTGCCGCACGGTGGTGTGGAACGGGCCGGTCGGCGCGTTCGAGACTCCGCCCTTCGATCTCGGCACCGTCGAGATCGCCCGGTCCGTCGCGCGGCTGACGAAAAGCGGCACGCTGGTCAGCATCGCCGGCGGCGGCGACACGGTGGCGGCGCTGGCGGCGGCGGGCGTGACCGACGATCTGACCTATGTCTCGGCGGCCGGCGGCGCGTTTCTCGAATGGCTCGAAGGCCGGGTCCTGCCCGGCGTGGCGGCGCTGGAGCGGCGTTAGGCGGGCTGTTCGACGGTAAACCCCAGCGCGAGGGCGGCGCGCGCCAGGCGGCGGTCGAGCGTGACCAGCGTTGCACCGAGCCGCCGCGTCATTGCCAGATGAAGCGCGTCCGGCACGCGTAACATCAGATCGAAGCGGCGGACGAATGTGGTCGCCAGTCTGACATCGGCGGGATGGACTTCGACCGCAACCGTCCGTGCCGTTCGCCAAGTCTCGAAATCCGCGAGGATACCGAAGGCATCGTCCTCACGCCGCTGCCCTGTTCGTAATAGGCGTGAAAGCGCCGAGGTAAATTCGGCGACGGCAAAATCGCTAACCAGCAACTCCCGCTCGCCCGCGATGAATGCATCGACCGCGGCGCTGAAGGGTTCCTCAATCTGACTTGGAAGCAGGACGCTCGCGTCCAAATAAGCGCTCATCTTGTTCCCGCTCCGCTTCTTCGTACATCTCGTTGAGGAGTTTGACCGAGGTGGTTCCAAGACCGGGGCGGGCTCGCCGGCGTGCGATCCGCCACGCCTCGATATCTTCGCGCCCGATGTTCGGTGCCACGATCGGCGCGGCTGGACGCAGCTCGACCACCGGCTTGCCGTGCCGGGTGATCACGACTTCCTCGCCGTCGAGCGCGCGGTCGATCAATTTCGGCAAATTGTTCTTGGCTTCGGCCACACTGAATGTCGCCATCTCGCCGCTCCTAAAATATAGCCATCACTATAGCTATTTTTTTCGGCGGGGTCCAGGGCAGCGGGACTCGGCGCGAATCCTTGTTTGCCGTGGCCGGCCCATGTATCCCATCACCCATGACCCAGCCGAGCGCGGCCCATCACGGGCCGATCCACCGCGCCATTCCCGACGGCGACAATCGCGAGCGCCTGATGTGCCACGATTGCGGCTTCATCCATTACGAGAACCCGAAGATCGTGGTCGGCGCCATCGTCACTTGGCGGGATGAATTTCTCCTGTGCCGGCGCGCCATCGAGCCGCGGCGCGGCTATTGGACCATGCCGGCGGGCTATCTGGAGCTGGCGGAATCGCCGGCCGCCGGCGCGGCGCGCGAAAGCTGGGAAGAGGCGCGGGCGCGCATCGTCATCGACGGGCTGTTGGGGATCTACGACGTGCCGCGTCTCAGTTTGGTACAACTGATCTATCGCGCGCATCTCGACGCGGCGGAATTCGCCCCCGGCGAGGAGAGTCTCGAGGTCAAGCTGTTCGGCTGGGATGAGATTCCGTGGACCGAGCTGGCCTTCCCGTCGGTCGAATGGGGCCTCAACCACCATCGCGACTGTGTGACGTCCGGCGATTTCGCCGTGCGCAGCCATTCCGCCTGACATGGCGGAGATCGTCAGCGCCACCATCAGCATCGCCTTCCACGGCGCCGCCTTTGCCATGGTGCTGTATCTGATTTCGGTGGGCCTCAGCGTCACCATGGGCCTGATGGGCTTCGTCAATCTGGCGCATGGCGTCTTCGCGGCGGCCGGCGGCTATATCATGACCACGCTGTTCAACAATTATGGCGTGCCGTTTCCGGTGGCGGTGGCGATTGCCGCCGTCGCGGTCGGGGTCGCCAGCATCGTGCTGGAGCGTGGACTCTACCGCCGCTTCTATGGCGGCGACGAGCTGGACCAAGTGCTGATGACGATCGCGCTGGTCTTCATGTCGATCGCGGCGGCGAAATATATCTGGGGTTCGGAGCAGGCGCCGATGCACCCGCCGCCTTATCTCGCCGGCCATGTCGCCATCGCGGGGCGCGAGTTTCCGACCTATCGCGTCTTCGTCATCGCGGCGGGCGCGGTGCTGGTGACGCTGTTGTGGCTCGGCCTCGACCGCACCCGGCTCGGCGCCAAGATCAGGGCGGCCGTCGATAATCGCCGCATGGCGCAGTCGGTCGGCATCAACACCTCGGGCCTGTTCTCCTTCACCTTCGCGCTGGGCACCGGCCTGGCGGCGTTGGGCGGCGCGCTCGGCGCCGAAATCCTGCCGATCTATCCGTCCTACAGTCTCGAAAACCTGATCTATTTCCTGATCGTGGTGTCGGTCGGCGGTCTCGGCACCATTCGGGGGCCGTTCTTCGCGGCGCTGTTGCTGGGTGTCGCGGATACCGCGTTCAAATACCTGCTGCCGGATTTCGGCTCATTCTTCATCTATGCGCTGACCATGGTGATTCTGCTGCTGCGGCCGCGCGGCCTCTTCGGCCAGATCGGCCGCGCGTGAGCGACACGCCGCTAGTCTCGCTTGCGTCCCGCGAGACGGCGTTGCCGGCGGCCGTGCGCCTGCTGGCGCGGCGCCATCGGCCGCGCTGGTACGAGGCGCTGCCCTGGCTTTGCGGCATCGCCGGCTATTTCCTCTTTCCCGATTACCTGTCGCTCGGTGCCCAGGTCTTTATCGCGATTCTGTTCGCGCTGGCGACCGATCTGATCCTCGGCTATGCCGGCGTCATTACACTAGGGCAGGCGGCGTTTTTCGGCGCCGGCGCCTATGTCTGCGGCATCCTCTCGGCGCATGGCTGGACCGAGCCGCTGAGCCTCCTGGTGATTGCCGGCGTGGGGGCGGCGATCGTCGGCTTGCTCTCCGGGTTCGTGGTGCTGCGCACCAGCGGCCTCACCCAATTGATGCTGACGCTGATCGTCGCGGTGATGCTGGAGGAGGCGGCCAACAAGGCGACCGGCCTGACCGGCGGCGCCAACGGCCTGCAGGGCATGGTGATCGCGCCGATTCTCGGCGTGTTCGAGTTCGATCTTTTCGGCCGGGTCGCCTATGTCTATTGCCTCGCCCTGCTGTTCGTCGGCTGGCTGGTGATCCGCACCATCGTCCATTCGCCGTTCGGCCGGACCCTGACCGGCATTCGCGAAAGCGAGGCGCGCATGCACGCGATCGGCTCGCCGGTGTTCCGCCGCCGCCTCACCGCCTATGTCATTTCGGCGGCGGTGAGCGGCGTCGCGGGCGCGCTGCTAGCGCAGACGACGCAGCTCGTCGCCCTCGACACGCTGAGCTTCGACCGGTCTGGCGGCGTGGTGATCATGCTGATCGTCGGCGGGCTGGGACGGCTTTATGGCGCCTTCATCGGCGTGCCGATCTATATGATCCTTCAGGATCGCTTCGCGCAGGCCGACCCGGCCAACTGGTATTTCTGGATCGGCCTGTTCCTGCTGCTGATCGTGCTGTTCGCGCGCGGCGGCATCCTCGGCCTGATCGAGCGCGGCGCGCGGCTTGCACAACGAAAAAATTTGAACCGCCAAGACGCCAAGACGCCAAGATGATCGAGCCGTCACACCACAAAGTCCCCAAGACTCCCATCTTCGTCTTGGCCCGCGCAGGCGGGCCATCCCCGAATTTTTCCTTTCCCAAACTAGTCGTGGGTGCCCCGGCCAAGCCGGGGCATGACGAAATTGGATTAGCGTCTTGGCGTCTTGGCGTCTTGGCGGTTTTCTTATGACCGCGATCATGGAAATTGCTGTTCCGGCGCTCGAAACGCGTGGGCTGGCGCGGAGCTTCGGCGCGCTGGCGGTGACGCGCGCCGTCGATTTTCGCCTGGAGGCGGGGGCGCGCCGCGCGCTGATCGGTCCCAACGGCGCCGGCAAGACTACCTTCGTCAATCTGGTCACCGGCGCGCTGCGGCCCAGCGGCGGGCGCATCTTCCTCGGCGGCAGCGATGTGACCGGGCTGCCGCAGGCCCAGCGCGTGCGCCGCGGCCTCGCCCGCACTTTCCAGATCAACACGCTGTTCCGTGGGCTGAGCGTCCTCGAAAATGTCTGCCTCGCCATCGGCGAGCATCGCGGCACCGGCGGGCGCCTATTCCGGCCGGCGGGGTCGCATCGCGACGTGCTGCTCAGCGCCTATGCGCTTTTGGAGAAATTGCGCCTCGCCGACGATGCCGGCCGGCTGGTGCGCGAATTGCCCTATGGCCGCCAGCGCCTCGTTGAGATCGCGGTGGCGCTCGGCCTCGAGCCCAAGGTGCTGCTGCTCGACGAGCCGGCGGCCGGGGTGCCGTCGGCGGAAAGCGGCATCATCATCGACGTGATCGAAAGCCTGCCTGCCGAGCTCGCGCTGCTGATCATCGAGCACGACATGGACCTGGTGTTCCGGCTCGCGCGGCGCATCACGGTGCTGGTGCAGGGCGCGATCCTGCTCGAAGGCACGCCCCAGGAAATCGCCGCCGACCCGCGCGTGCGCGAAGTCTATCTCGGCGAGCGCGACCGCCGATGATGATCGCCAAAAAGAAAAATTTTGAACCGCCAAGACGCCAAGACGCCAAGGAAAAACGCTGGGACGGGCACCTTACGTCCTTCGAGACGCGGTCCTGCGGACCGCTCCTCAGGATGAGGACATTTCTTTGTGCCATTGCCCATTTTCCTCATGCTGAGGAGCAGGCGAAGCGTGCGTCTCGAAGCACGCGGGATAGTCTTGCAGCCCTTGGCGCCTTGGCGTCTTGGCGGTTCAACCTGCCTTCTTTGGCAACCCCATGACCGCCGCCGGCCTCGTCCTCGACAAGGTCCGCGCCGGGTTCGGCGAGACCGTGGTGCTGGAGGGCGTGTCGCTGAGCCTGCCGCCGAAGGGCACGCTGGCGCTGTTGGGGCGCAATGGCGTCGGCAAATCGACGCTGCTCGGCACCATCATGGGGCACACCACGCTCCATGGCGGCACGATCGCGGTCGATGGCCGCGACATTTCCCGCATGGCGCCCTATCGCCGCAACCGGCTGGGCCTCGGCTGGGTCCCGCAGGAGCGCGAAATTTTCCGCTCGCTCACCGTCGCCGAAAATCTCGATGTCGCGCTGCCGCGCGGCGGCGCCGACCGCTGGACCGTGGCGCGGGTCTATGAGCTGTTTCCGCGCCTCGCGGAGCGGCGCGCGCATTACGGCATTCAGCTTTCGGGCGGCGAGCAGCAGATGCTGGCCATCGGCCGCGCGCTGATGAGCAGTCCCAGCATCGTGCTGATGGACGAACCTCTCGAAGGGTTGGCGCCGGTGATCGTCGATGCGGTGCTGGCCGGCATCGACAAATTGCGCCGCGACGACGATGTCGCGATCATCTTGGTCGAGCAGCAGGCCAAGCTGGCGCTCGGCGTATGCGACCAGGCGATGGTGCTGGATCGGGGGCGGGTGGTCTATGCGGGCGACAGCGCGCCGCTGCTGGCGGCGCCCGACCGGCTGGCGGCGCTGATGGGCATCGAGGGCCGCGCCGAGCGGCGCGGCCCTGCCTGAGCTTACTTACGGGTGCCGGTCGCGTTCCTGACCGCCGATCGACGCCGCGACGCTGGCGATGAAGGCGCCCACCACCATCGACAGCGACAGGAAGATGGCGAGATTGGCCGCCGCCTTCCGGGCCTTGTCGGCGGCGATCCGCGCCTTCTCGATCGCGGCTTTCTCCGCCGTGATCGCCTGATCGACGCGCTTCTGCGCCTCGTCCTTGCTGATGCCGGTCCGTGCGGCCACCAGGGTCGCGAGATACGCCCGGTCGCCCGCCGGCACATCGCCGCCATTGGCGAGGCCGGTCGCCAGAATCCGCGTGGCCTCGCCGCGCGCATCGGCCGTCGAGGTGCCGGTGCTGGAAGCGCCCGGCGCACCGGCCGCGGCCGGTGCGGGATTGGCCGAGCGGAACAGCGTGTCGACATCGTACGCCCGGGTCTGCGCCATCGCGCCGCCGGCGCCTTGGGCCGCGCCGGACCCGAGGGTCGCCGCCGAATGCGCGCCGACCCCCGCCGTCAGCCCCGCCGCCGAGGCGGCGATCAAGACACCGAACACCGCTACCACGGACCAGGTCACGAAGCCTTGCGCGGTGTCGCGAAAGAATACCTCGTGTGTATGGGTTCCGATCCATCGGGTGCGAAGCCGGCCGGCGACATACCCGCCAAGCGCCGACGCTATCCACTGCACCACGATCAGCCAGATCGCGGTGGTAATGGCGAAACTGGTCAGCGACATGCCGGAATTGGGCCAGGGCGAAATGGTGGTGAGGCCGACGCCGGTCCCGAGTTCAATTAGAATCAGCGCCGATGCCGCCATCACGAAGGCGCCGGCGAAGATCGCCGGCCATGACACCGCCGAGACCGCCGCCTCGAGGGTGCCGCCGGCCCGCGTCGCGGGATCGCCAGTATAAAGGGTTGCCATTCTGGTTGCTCCCGATCAATGCCAGATCAAGGCAAGGATGATGATGATCGGAATCGGAACTCCCAACAGCCAAAGCAAAATTCCGCGACCCATGATTTCCTCCAAGAAATGGCGCGGCGCGATGCCGCGGCACAATTTGGAACATCACGAAATGGGCGCTAGTTCCGCTAGAGTGGCCCGTTCAATGCATTCCGCCGCGCGCGGGCGAGTCCGCGGCACGACAGGTCCTGGTGACTTGAAAAATACGCTATTTGCGTTATATCTACAGGAACCGATAGTGCCGGCTTTTGGGAAAGCCAAAAAATATTGTTTTGCCGAACGAACCCAATTTGCGTAACGGGGCGGGGAGCATCAAGGAGGGGTGGCCTCTCGTGGCGGGGGCTTTGGCTAGATGCAGCGGCCGCCATCGACCTCGAGGGCGACGCCGGTGATGAAGCTGGCTTCGTCCGAGGCGAGATAAAGCGCCGCGTTGGCGACATCGAGCGGCTGGGCGAAGCGGCCCAGGGGAATGGTCGCGAGAAACCGCGCGCGCAACTCGGGCGTGTCGCCGCCCATGAACATCGGCAAAAGCGGCGTCTCGCCCGCGACCGGACACAGCGCGTTGACCCTGATCTGGTCGGGCGCCAGCTCATGCGCCATCGACTTGGTTGCCATCACCGCCGCGCCCTTCGAGGCGCAATACCAGACCAGGCCGCCGCGCGCCCGCAGGCCGGCGGTGGATGCGGTGTTGATGATGACGCCGCCGCCTTGCCGCTTCATCTGCGGGACCATATGGAGGGCCGACAGATAGATCGACTTCACATTGACCGCGAAGACCTTGTCGAACAACTCTTCCGAGACATCGAGCATCGGCCCGTTCTTATGCGTGGTGCCGGCATTGTTGATCATGATGTCGATGCGGCCGAACCGGTCGAGCGTCGCCTTCGCCAGTGCCGCCATCTCGGCGTTTTTCGAGACATCGCCGTGAACATAGAATGCCGCGCCCTGGCCATGCGCGCGCTCGATCTCGGCCACGACGCGCTTGCCGCCGGCATCGGCGATGTCGTTGACGACCAGCTTGGCGCCTTCCTCGGCGAAGCGCTTGGCGATGGCCTCGCCGAACCCCGAGCCGCCGCCAGTCACGATCGCCACTTTGTTTTCGAGCCGCATTCTATCCTCCCTGTTTCATCTTCTTGTATCGCCTCGCCCGCCGCGCGACAATTCGGGACGAGGCTTTCGGATGAGGGCAATTGCGCTTCCTCCGTCATTGCCGGGCTTGACCCGGCAATCCATCGAAAAGATGGGCCCCCGGATCAAGTCCGGGGGTGACGAAAGAGAGGCATTTGATCTCATCGAGGTCTGTCGATGAACGATGCGGGAGAGCTGACGATGGCCGACAACGAGCTGTTTCCGGTGCCTGAAAATGTGCTGTCGCACGCCTGGATCGACGATGCCAAGTACCGATCGATGTATGCGGCGTCGATCGCCGACCCCGCCAAATTCTGGGGCGAGCAGGGCAAGCGGCTGCATTGGATCAAGCCCTATACCAAGGTGAAGAACACCCGCTTCACCGGCGATGTCAGCATCAAATGGTTCGAGGATGGCACGCTCAACGCCGCCTACAATTGCGTCGACCGTCACTTGCAATTGCGCGCCGATCAGACCGCGATCCTGTGGGAGGGCGATGATCCCAGCGAATCGAAACACGTCTCCTATGCCGAGCTTTATGAGAATGTCTGCCGCCTTGCCAATGTGCTGAAGGCGAAGGGCGTCGCCAAGGGCGACCGCGTCACCATCTACATGCCGATGATTCCGGAAACCGCCTATGCGATGCTGGCGTGCGCGCGCATTGGGGCGATCCATTCCGTGATCTTCGCCGGTTTCTCGGCCGAAAGCATCGCGGGCCGGATCAAGGATTGCACCTCGACCATCGTCCTGACCGCCGACGAGGGGCTGCGCGGCGGGCGCAAGATTCCGCTGAAAGCCAATGTCGATGAAGCCTTGAAGCAATGTCCCGAAGTCGCGACCGTGATCGTGGTGAAACGGACCGGCGGCGACATCGGCTGGGTCGCGGGCCGCGATCATTGGTTCGACGAATTGATGCTGTCGGTCAGCGCCGATTGTCCACCGACGGAATTGAGCGCGGAAGATCCGCTGTTCATCCTCTATACCTCGGGCTCGACCGGCAAGCCGAAAGGCGTGCTGCACACCACCGGCGGCTATCTGACCTTCGTCGCGATGACTCACCAATATGTTTTCGATTATCACGACGGTGACATTTATATGTGCACCGCCGATGTCGGCTGGGTGACGGGGCACAGCTACATCGTCTATGGGCCGCTGGCGAACGGGGCCACCACGGTGATGTTCGAAGGCGTGCCGAATTATCCCGACAGCTCGCGGTTCTGGCAGGTCATCGACAAGCACCAGATCAATATCTTCTACACCGCGCCGACCGCGATCCGCGCCCTGATGCGCGAGGGCGAAGCGCCGGTGAAGAAGACCTCGCGCAAATCGCTCAAGCTCTTGGGTTCGGTCGGCGAGCCGATCAATCCCGAGGCGTGGCTGTGGTATCATCGCGTCGTCGGTGATGGCCGCGTGCCGATCGTCGATACCTGGTGGCAGACGGAGACCGGCGGCATCCTGATCTCGCCGCTGCCCGGCGCCACCGCGACCAAGCCTGGCTCGGCGACGCGGCCGTTCTTCGGCGTGACGCCGGAGATCGTTGATGCCGCCGGCACGGTGCTGGACGGCGTCGCCGAGGGCAATCTGTGCATCGCCGATAGCTGGCCGGGCCAGATGCGTACCGTCTATGGCGATCACAAGCGCTTCATCGAGACCTATTTCGCGACCTATCCCGGCAAGTATTTCACCGGCGACGGCGCGCGACGCGACGCGGATGGCTATTACTGGATCACCGGCCGCGTCGACGATGTCATCAACGTCTCCGGCCATCGCATCGGCACCGCCGAGATCGAAAGCGCCCTGGTCGCGGACCCGAAGGTCGCCGAGGCGGCGGTGGTCGGCTATCCGCACGACATCAAGGGGCAGGGCATCTATGCCTATGTCACGCTCAAGCTCGGGATCGAGCCGAGCGACGGATTGCGTCAGGAATTGCTGGGAACCGTGCGCAAGGAGATCGGGCCGATCGCGTTGCCCGACCTGATTCAATGGGCGCCGAGCCTGCCCAAGACCCGCTCCGGCAAGATCATGCGCCGCATCCTCAGGAAGATCGCCGCCAACGAACACGACCAGCTCGGCGACGTGACGACGCTGGCCGATCCGTCGGTCGTGAAAGACCTGGTCGAAAACCGGATGAATCGATAAAAAGCATAATAAATATGCTTATGGCAAAATATCTTTATATTCTGAACGCACGCCCTATATCGGAGGGAAGCGTGATGGATGGTGACGTGCGATGCGGTCTGTTGAATTAAAGGAATGGCGCAAGAAGCTCGGTCTTACCCAAGAGGAGGCCGGGCGACGCTTTGGCGTGAGCCGCGTGACCGTTCAAAATTGGGAAAGCGGGACTAGTCCAATCCCAGTCATTCTCGCTTCGGCTTGCGATGATGAAGTGCGCCGGTGGCGCAGACGGCCCGAATATGGGCCGGTGATCCTTGACTATGGCGATTTTTCCCAGGGCTCTTCGCACGATGTACGAGGGCACGTTGGTCAAAAGGTGCAGGAAAAATTCTCCCACAATGATGCCGCCCTATGCCGCGCAACCGAGTTGCACGGTGGCCTCGGTTTTCAAGACGCATTGATCGTGGACGAATCGGGAAACATCATTTGGGATTTGCTCGGATTACGAGCCGAAATCAGTCGCCGGCGTGCCGCGAATAACAGACCACAAGGAAAGCCCGGTCTTGCCGAACGGCTCATGGAAATCGGGCGACATTTTTCTTCGTTGCCTGTGTACGACGACCGCAGCCCTGACGAGATCATCGGCTACGATGAGAATGGGCTGCCAAGGTAATGGTGCTCGATAGCTCGGCGATAGTCGCGATCCTGTTTCAGGAAGAGGACGCCGCACAATTTTCTTTGGCAATCGAGCAATCGTCTTCCCGGAAAATGTCGGCGGGAACGTATCTGGAGACTGGGATCGTGATCGAGAAAAGTGGCCGAACGGCAGGCGCGGAGGATTTCGATCGCCTTATCGAGGAAACGCAAATCGAAATCGTGCCCTTCAATATGGAACAGGCGCGGATCGCGCGCGAGGCCTATCGCCGCTATGGCAAGGGCAATCACCGCGCCGGGCTGAATTTCGGCGATTGCTTTGCCTATGCGTTGGCGAAAGTCACTAACGAGCCGCTGTTGTTCAAAGGCGACGATTTTGGTCGCACCGATATCGTGCCGGCGGCTTAGGTCAACTCGCCAACCGCATCACGACGGGCACATGGTCGGAGCATAGCTCCCAGCCGCGCGCCTCGCGATGGACGGTGGCGCCGATAAGCCGGTCCTTCAGCGGCGGCGTCACCCAGATATGGTCGAGGCGGCGGCCGCGATTCGACGCCGCCCAGTCGATGTTGCGGTAGCTCCACCAGGTGTAGAGCTTCTCGCTGGCCGGCACGAAATGACGCAGGGCATCGACGAAGTCGGCGGATTGCTGGAGACGCGCCAGCCGCTCCACCTCGACCGGCGTGTGGCTGACCACGGTGAGCAATTGCTTGTGTGACCAGACGTCGTTCTCCAGCGGCGCGATATTGAGATCGCCGACCAGGATCATCGGCTTGGCGGCGCTCCGCTCCGCCGCGAACCAGGCCGCCGTCTCGTCGAGGAATTGGAGCTTGTGCTTGAATTTGGGATTTTCGTCGGGGTCGGGAATGTCGCCGCCGGCAGGAACATAAAGATCGTGCAGCTCGATGCCATTGGCCAGCGTGACATGGCCGTGGCGGCAATCGGCGCGCTCGCACCAGCTTTGGGTGCCATGGCTGTCGAACGGGATGCGGGAGATCACGGCGACGCCGTTATAGGCCTTCATGCCGTGGACCAGTTGATGCTCATAGCCCGCCGCCGCGAAGGCTTCGCGCGGGAAATGCTCGTCGGGGGTCTTGGTTTCCTGGAGGCATAGAATATCGGGGTCGGCCTCGGCCAGGAATCGCTTCACCACATCGACGCGCAGCCGCACCGAATTGATATTCCAGGTCGCAACGGTAATCGCCATGGTCGCGTGGGTCCGCACCGGTTTCGAGAACGCGCGCAGACTATCGGCGGCATCGGCGCGGGGTCAATCGGCCATCGCCGCAATCATGTCGGCATCGTGCCGAACGCGGCGCAATCGCGGCGATGAACGCCTTACTCAGCCCATATTCGGCCGCTTGAATCGGCGCAGTACCAAAAATCGGAGAGAGGTGCGATATGCAGGCGAAACTTGTACTGACGGCGCTGGCGATCATCGGCGGACTCGCCATGGCCGCGCCGTCCTTTGCCCAGGACCGGAGCTATGGCGACGGCATGCGGCCCGGCAGTCTCGGGATGGATGCGGCGCCGGGCGGCGGCACTTACACCCGCCAGGACGCGGCCAGTGAAGCGCCGGATCGGATGAGCCATCCCGTCCCGGGCGAGCGGCGTGCCCCCAGCAATGTCGCGCGGGGCCCGTTGGGGCATGTCGACCGGGTCGAGCGGGATATGACCGCCAATCTTAACCGCCAGCAATTGAATGGCGGCGGCGATATGCAGGCGACCTTGCCGAACGACGAATAGCGCGGCGAGTGGCGTCAGAGGCGAGGGCGTGGTCGGGTGTGACCCGCCTCGCCCTCGCTTATCTCTCGGCGCTTGCGTCCCGGACCAGGAGTTGCAATGGCGGCGCGCGGCGCCAGATCTGGTGGGTGGTCCAACCAAGCAGGGATCGGTTACGCGATTCCTCTTGACTTTCGCCGGGCGAAACGGCGCCATCTCGGCCAAAGAACGGGCCAAATTATTTTGGGCCTAACCTCAGCGGAGTTTATGCCATGGGTTTCGGCAGCATCTGGCATTGGTTGATCGTCATCGCGGTGATCGCCGTCCTGTTCGGCGGGCGCGGCAAGCTGTCCAGTGTGATGGGCGATTTCGCCAAGGGCATCAAGGCGTTCAAATCGGGCATGAAGGAAGAAGATACCGTCGATACCGGCGCGACGCCGCCGCAAGTCAACGCCCAGGGCGCGATTGTCTCGCCGCGTGTCGGCGAGCCCGTGCAAAAAAGCGGCTGAGTCGCCGCTTCTCTTTCGTGACACCGGCGGCGGCCGGGTATAATGCGCCTCGGATTTATAGCTTTCCGGGGCCTCTCGATGAATGAAGAACGATTTGAACTGCCGGCGCGCGACGCAATGACGCCGGATCAGCGGCGGATGGCCGACGCCATCCTGGCCGGGCCGCGCGGCTCGCTGCGCGGACCCTTTCCGGTGCTGATCCACAGCCCGAAGATGGGCGATATCGCGCAGACCCTCGGCGCCTATGTGCGCTTCGAAAGCGTGCTGAAGCCGCATTTGCGCGAACTGGCGATCCTGACGGTTGCCCGGTTCTGGACAGCCCAGTTCGAATGGTACGCCCATCGCGAATTGGCGATGCAGGCGGGGCTGGCGCCGGCCATCGCCGATGCCATCGCCGCCGGCGTTCGCCCGGCAAAGCTCGATGTCGAGGAAGCCGCCATCTATGATTTCGCCAGCGAGCTGCTCGCCACCAAAGGGGTCAGCGACGCCACCTTCGCGACCGTCAAGAACATGTTCGGTCAGCAGGCGGTCGTCGATCTGATCGCGACCATGGGCTATTACTGCATCGTGGCGATGACGCTCAACGTCAATCGCACCGCGTTGCCGCCGGGCGCCGTGCCATTGGCGCCGCTCGCGGCGATATGAGGCGTGAGGCGCCCCTCTCCGTCGCCAATGTCGCGCTGACCGCCGGAGTCGCGCTGGCCATCGCCATCGCGATCGGCTTTACCGTGACGCGGCATTCGGGATCGCGCGCCGATGTCCAGCCGGCAACCGCCGACGAGGGACCGGTGAACCACGGCGTCATTTATCTGCGCCTGCCGCCGGCCCGACCGGCGCGGCCCGCGCCGCGACCGGCGGCCGAACCGCTGCCCAGTCCGGTCTCGGCCTCGGTCGCGCCGACGCCCGGACTACGCAACAGCGCGCTCGTCGAACCGTTTGAGCCGCCGGCGCCGCCCATTTCCGACACGGCGGTGCGGACGAGCATCCCCGCCGGCGCCCAGCTTGCCGCGCTGCCGCCCGCGCCCGTCGCGCCCGCGCCCAATCCGGCCCCGCCCGTGCCGCTTGCCGTTCCTGTGCCGCCGCCCGCCGCCGCCGTGCTGCCGCCCGTGATGCCTCGCACCGCCGAAGCGCCGATCAGCGTGCGGCCGGGCGATTCGGTGCCGGCGCTCCGCACCGTCGAACTGGCGCCGCATGAGATTCACCGCGTTCCCGATCATGACATGCCGGTTCGCCGGGTAACGGTGGAAACGCCGGACGAGCCCGTCGTGCCGCGCCACCGCGAGGCGCGCCGTTTGTTGCCCGCGCCGTCCCGCGAGCCGCGCCCGGCTCATGAGGCGATCGCGATGGCGGCGCCGGCCTCGATACCGCCACCGGAAGCGCGGGGGCGGCCGCTCGATGGACCGGCCATCGTGACGGCGCCGCTCGAACTCAATGTCGATGGCAAGCCGTTACGGCTGGTCGGGGTGAAGCTGCCGGCGGCGGGCGATATGTGCCGGCCGGGCGCCGCCTATGCCGCGCGATCCTGTCCCGATGTCTCGCGCCAGGCTCTGGTGGCGCTGGTCGGCCCCAAAGGCCCGGTCTCGTGTCGCGTCATGGCGAGCGGCGTCGGCGCGGCCCTGCCGGCGATGTGCAACGACCGCAAGGGCGAGGATCTCGGCGCCTATCTGGTCGGGCATGGATTCGCGCTCGCCGATGGCACCGACGGGGTGGATTACTCGGCGGCGGAGAATCAGGCGAAGTCCGCGCATACCGGCCTGTGGCATTATCGCTGACCGTTCCCAATCATTGAGCCGATAGGAAAATCATGGCCGCTCGATTTGAAGGCACCGCGACCTATGTCGCCACCGAGGATTTGAACGTCGCGGTCAATGCCGCCATCGCGCTGGAGCGGCCGCTGTTGGTCAAGGGCGAGCCCGGCACCGGCAAGACCATTCTCGCCGAGGAAATCGCGAAATCGCTCGGCAAGGAGCTGATCGCCTGGCACATCAAATCCACCACCAAGGCGCAGCAGGGCCTCTATGAATATGACGCGGTGGCGCGGCTGCGCGATTCCCAACTCGGCGAGGCGAAAGTCCATGACATCGCCAACTACATCAAGCGCGGCAAGCTATGGGACGCGTTCGCCGCGGCGGAGCGGCCGGTGCTGCTGATCGACGAGATCGACAAGGCCGACATCGAATTTCCCAACGATCTGCTTTTGGAACTCGATCGCATGGAATTCCATGTCTATGAGACCAAGGAGCGCGTCGTCGCGATCCATCGCCCCATCGTCATCATCACCTCGAACAATGAAAAGGAATTGCCCGACGCGTTCCTGCGCCGCTGTTTCTTCCACTACATCCGCTTTCCCGACCGCGAGACTATGCATCGGATCGTCGATGTGCATTTCCCCGACATTCAGAAGAACCTGGTGCGCGAGGCGCTCAACGCCTTCTATGAATTGCGCGATGTGCCGGGGTTGAGGAAAAAGCCCTCCACCTCGGAACTGCTCGACTGGCTGAAGCTGTTGATGGTCGAGGATATTCCCGCCGAAGCCCTGCGCTCGAAGGACCCCGGCAAGCTGGTGCCGCCGCTCTACGGCGCCCTCTTGAAGAGCGAGCAGGATGTGCATTTGCTCGAGCGGCTCGCCTTCCTGAACCGCCGCGAGCGCGGCTGACCATGTTCGTGAATTTCTTCCTGGAACTGCGCCAGGCCAAGGTGCCGGTGTCCTTGCGCGAGTACCTGACGCTGATGGCGGCGATGGACAAGCGCCTCGCCGATTACAATGTCGAGGAATTCTATTATTTGTCGCGCGCGACCCTGGTGAAGGATGAGCGCAATCTCGACAAGTTCGACCGGGTCTTCGGCCATGTCTTCAAGGGTCTCGAAGCGCCGCCCGACGCGGCCGCCGCCATTCCCGAGGAATGGCTGAAGGCGCTGATGGAAAAGCTGCTGACCGACGAGGAAAAGAAAAACATCGCGGCGCTGGGCGGCATCGACAAGCTGATGGAGTTGCTGAAACAGCGTCTCGCCGAGCAACAAGGCCGCCACCAGGGCGGCAGCAAATGGATCGGCACCGGCGGCACCTCGCCGTTCGGCAACAGCGGCTATAATCCCGAAGGCGTGAAGATCGGCGAACGCAACGAGCAAGAGGGCCAGCGCCAGGGCCACGGCACCGCCGTCAAGGTCTGGGAGAAGCGCGAATTCCGCAATCTCGACGACAAGGTGGAACTCGGCACCCGCAATCTGAAGGTGGCGCTGCGCCGCCTGCGCCGGTTCGCGCGCGAGGGCGCGGCCGACGAGCTCGATCTTGACGACACGATCCGTTCCACCGCCAAGAATGCCGGCTGGCTCGATATCAAGATGGTGCCGGAGCGGCACAATGCGGTGAAGGTCCTGCTGCTGCTGGATATCGGCGGCTCGATGAGCGGGCATGTCCGCACTTGCCAGGAATTATTCTCGGCGGCGCGTGCCGAGTTCAAGCATCTCGAAAGCTTCTACTTCCACAATTGTCCCTATGAGTCACTGTGGCGCGACGCGCATCGCCGCCACATCGACAAGACCCCGACCAGCGAGGTGATGCACACCTTCGATGCCGGCTACAAGATGATCTTCGTCGGCGACGCCAGCATGGGGCCGTATGAGATCACGCAGGCCGGGGGCTCGGTCGAGCATTGGAACGAGGAAGCGGGCGAGGCATGGCTGCGCCGCCTGACGGCGACTTATCCCAAATCCATCTGGCTCAATCCGGTGCCGGAACAATTCTGGGACGGCATGAGCTCGATCGAACTGGTGCGCGACTTGATGGAGGGGCGAATGTACCCCCTGACCCTCGACGGCCTCGACCGCGCGATGCGGGAATTGGCGCGGTGAGATTTTTCTTCTCCCTTTGACGATTCGATAATTCTAGCTATATTCTAGCTAGAATGCCTTTCGACATTGTTCTGGCGCCGGAAGCGATCGAGGATTTAAGGCGACTCAATGCCGCCATTCGCGCCGCCGTTCGTTCTGCTCTCGAAACGCATCTGCGACATGAGCCGACGAAAATTAGCCGCAGTCGGATCAAACGACTACGCGGCTTGCGACAATCGCAATTCAGGCTTCGGGTAGACGAGGTCCGTGTGTTCTACGACGTGTCGGGTCAAACGGTTGAAATTCTCGCAATCCTGGCTAAAGCGGAGACAGCTGCATGGCTGGCACGGTTCGGAAACCCGGAATGAAGGAAGTTCCGCTATCGGAAGTGAAGGACGATCTTTCCCGCTTTCTTCGCGAAGCGGAAAAGCGGGACATTGTCATCACCCGGCATGGCAAGCCCGCTGGCGTGCTGATCGGATTCGAAACGGAAGACGATTGGTTCGATTATCGGTTGGAAAACGATCCGCGTTTCTTGCAGCGCGTTGAGCAGGCACGCGTCAGCCTCCGCGCAGGGCGTGGCGTCCGATTGGAAGATTTGGAGACCGAGTAGGTCTCCGCGCGCTAAATCTTGAAGCTCTCCAGCGTCTCGGGGGCGAACAATTCCTCGGGCTGGCGGCGGCGAGGCGACAGACCCTGCTCATGGTGATAGCGCAGGAAGGTATCGAGCACCGCGCGGTTAGGCGCGAAGCCATAGGGCCACCAATCCGGGCCCATCAATTGGCTCGTCTCCTCGGCGGCCGCCACTTGCCACGGCAGCATGGTTTTCAGCGCGGCCGTGCTGGTCAGATCGTCATAGGCCAGCCGCCGCGCCTCGACGAAGGCCTTGTACAGCGACCGCGCCACCCACGGGTTGGCCTCATAGACATCGCGCCGGATCACCACCGTATGCATGATCGGGAAAATCCGGGTCTTGCGGAAATAGTCGCGCTCGACCGCGGCATAATCCGGGAACAGGCGCTGCACCGCATCCGGCTGCGAGAAAAAGGTCGAGGGCGCGCGGGCGGTATGCAGCGCGTCGATCTCGCCCTCGGCCAGCATGCGCGATAGAACCTGGTCGGGCCCGATCGGCCGCAGGCGGAACCGCGACGGCAGGCTCAACGCGATCTTCTCGTCGCGGCCGGCTTCTTCCTCGCCGCCCGAAAAATAATCGACACTGTCCGGCGCCACGCCATATTCATCCTGGAGAATGCCGCGTATCCACACCGGGGCCGTCATCTGATATTCCGGCACGCCGATGCGCTTGCCGATCAGGTCGGCGGGTTTGGCGATGCCGCTTTTCGCCGAGACGAAGATGCTGCCGTGGCGGAAGAAGCGCGATACGAAGGCCGGAATCGCGATGAAGGCGGGATGTTCGGCCGCCAGCGAGACGGTGTAGGAGGACAGCGACATTTCGGCGACATCGAATTCGCGATATCGCAGCATGCGGAAGAAGGTTTCCTCGACCGGCAGGCAGAGATAAGTCAGATCGATGCCCTCGGGCGCCACGGTGCCGTCCTGGAGCGCGCGGGTGCGGTCATAGTTCCAGCAGGCGAGGGTGAGTTTGATGCGGCTCATGCGGGATGATCCTTGGCGATGCGGCTCTTTGCCACGCTTTGGTTTTGGCGCGGGAGACCCAGTTTACTGGGGCGCGCGGGAAAGCGGGAGTTGCTTTGTGCCGGCGCCGATTTGACCGAGGCAGGTTCGATGTCCGCGACTGAAACCGCCGCCGAGCGCCGCGCCGCCATCACGGCGCAAATCCAAGCCGCCACCGGCATCGACGAGGCGATGATCGAGCATCTGGTCCGGGGCTTTTATGCCCGGGTCCCGCAAGACCCGGTGATCGGTCCGATCTTCACCGCGCGCATCACCGATTGGGAACCGCACCTCCAGCGCATGTGCGCCTTCTGGTCATCGGTCATTCTGATGACCGGCCGCTATCACGGCCAGCCGATGCCGCTGCATCTACCGCTGCCGATCGGCGGGCGCCATTTCGATCGCTGGCTGATGCTGTTCGAGGAAGCGGCGCGCGACCTCTGTCCGCCGGCGGCTGCGGCGCTGTTCATCGATCGCGCGCACCGCATCGGCGAAAGCCTGGAGCTCGGCATCGCCACGGGCCGCAGCATCATGCTGGGCAAGGGTGAGCGGCTGCTCGCCGACTGATCGCCGAACCTCACGCCGTGAGTCACGGCCCTCCGACGCGCAGATGTTCCTCGGCCAGCCGGCGCATCAAGGCGGCGACCTCGTCTTCATGGCCGAAGACGCCGCCCTTGGGGCCGCCGACACCGAGGATCAGCGGGACATCGCCGCGATAAAATGGCAGCGCCATGGCGACCGTCCGGGAATTCAGCAGGTTGGCCTCGATCCCGACGGAATAGCCCTTCTTCCGAAATGACCTGACCGCGTCCAGCACGTCCTCGCATGCCAGCCGGCGGCCGCTGGCCGGTTGGCGCCTGAACGTCCGGCGTGCCAGCTCGATCAATTCGTGATCCGGCAGCGTCGCCATCAGCGCGCCGCCCGCCGCCGAGCTGACCACCGGCGTCTTCAGGCCCTCGTCGAAAGCCATCTTCAGCCCGGGCTCCGCCAGCATCGCGACACATTGCATGTGCAGATCGTTCTGCACCGTCAGCGCGACGCATTCGCCGGTTCGCGCCTGCAGCTCATGGATAAGATTGAGGATGCGGCGCTCGCGGAAATGCGTCTCGGAAACCGTGTCGGACAGCCGCACGAGGCGAAACGACGGCAAATAGGTTCGCGTCTTCTCATTGAAGATGAGATAGCCGGTCTCGACCAGGGTCTTCAGCAGGACATTGGCGCTGGATTTCGGCAGGCCAAGCGCGGTTCCGATATCGATCGCGCGCGCCGGCGCATGCGCCGTCTGCAGATATTCGAAAATGCGCAGGGTGCGCGTCGCCGATTTCACCAGGAAGGTCGGCTTTGGCCCGACGCCGCCGGCGACCGCCGCCGCGCGCCCGTCGCGACGAGGCGATCGGGTCCGGGCCGTCGGGGCGCGTTCATGGATGTGAATTGTCGTCTCCTGTCCTTGTGTCCCATTGCCGGCGTCGGCAAGTATATCGCCGATTTAGTGAACCCCTATCGTATCGGTCAATAGATGATCGTCTCGCTACCAGGCCCCGATCGGAAAATCCGCGGCAGATCGGTCGAAATCCTGACCTTCGGGTCCGGTGCGCCGCTGCTTTTTCTCCATTCGGCGATCGGAGTCGAATCGTCGTTCCCGCTGATCGAGCGGCTGGCGACGCGGTATCAGGTGATCGCGCCATCGCATCCGGGATTCGGGAATTCGGAGCTGCCTCGCTGGTTCCGCACGGTCGACGACCTTGCCTATCACTATCTCGACCTGATGGAGGAGTTGGCGCTGACCGACGCGATCGTCGTCGGCGCCTGTTTCGGCGGCTGGCTGGCCGCCGAGACCGCGATCAAGAACCTGTCGCGCATGCGCAAGCTGGTGCTGATCGGCGCGCTGGGTGCCAAGTTCGGCGCGCCCGCCGATGTGGAAATCGCCGATGTGTTCCGCGACACCTATCAGGATGTGCGCAAACTCTATTTCCGCGACGGGCGGCCCGACGAGCGCGACTTCAGCAAGCTTTCCGCGCATGAGGTGAACCGGTTCGTGCGCAATCGCGAGGCGCTGACCCTGTTCGGATGGGCGCCGCTGTTGCACAATCCGACCTTGCGTCCCTGGCTGGACCGAATCGCGATACCGACGCTGGTGTTGTGGGGCGCGGAGGATCGTGTCGCGAACACTGATTATGGTCGCGCCTATGCGGCTGCCATTCCGGATGCGCGGTTCGAGATCGTGCGCGATGGCGGCCATCTGGTCCAGGACGAGAAGCCGGACGAGGTCGCGGACCGCATTCTTGCATTTGCCGGCGCGTAACGGGCGCGAACGGAAATTTCAGCCGACAGGTCGAGCCATGAAAGTTTGGCATTTCACCGAACAATCCTATGAACCCGGCTGGCACAAGACCGACGGTCCCATCCGCATCGTTCCGCCGAGCCGGCTATGCGATCCCGAGGATGCGAGCGCGCTGCTCAATCGCTATCTCGACGAATGGGTCGCGGCCGACGAGCTGGGCCTCAACATCATGGTCAACGAGCATCATACGACCATGTCGTCGATTTCGCCGTCCTGCATGCTGCAACTCGCCGTGCTGGCGCGACAGACGAAGCGCGCGCGGCTGCTCGCGCTGGGCATTCCGATCGCGAACCGGCCCGATCCGTTCCGCATCGCCGAGGAAATCGCGCTGGTCGATCTGTTGTCGCGCGGCCGGTTCGAGCTTGGCTTCGTGCGCGGCGTTCCCTATGAGGTGTTCAGCTCGAACCAGAATCCGGTCCGCATGGGCGACCGCTTCACCGAAGCGCATGACCTCATTCTCAAGGCCCTGACCCATCTCGACGGACCATTCAGTTGGGAGGGCGAATATTTCAATTATCGCGCGATCAATGTGTGGCCGCGCTGCTATCAGCAGCCTCATCCGCCGGTCTGGATGCCGGGCCAGAGTGAATCGAGCGGCCAGCGCATTGCGCGATATGGCTATGTCTGCGCCGCGTTCCTCGATGGCGGCGGCGCCAAGAAGATGTTCAAGGCCTATCGTGAGGCCTATCAGGCTGCCCATAAGCGCCCCGCCGCGCCGGACCGGCTCGCCTTCTGCGGCCTCGTCTGTGTCGGGCGCGACAAGGCGGAGGTCGATCGGCGGGCCAGCCTGATGAAGACCTATCTGCCAACCCTGCGCCGCACATCGCCCGGAATCGCCAATCCACCGGGCTATCGACCGATCGAGGTGACCGCGGCTTCGCTCCGCGCCGGCGAGCCGCCGCAAGGGTTCAGGATGCTGGACGGGCGCCCGCTGCCCGCCAACCCGACCGACGAAGAGCTGATCGCCGCCGGCACCCTCTTCGTCGGGACGCCGGATCAGGTCTTCAACCAGATCAAATCGTTCCACCGCGCGGTCGGCGGCTTCGGCAATCTCATCATCATGGCCCAGGCGGGATCGCTGGGTCATGCCGACACGATCGACAACCTGACGCTGTTCGCCCGCGAGGTCTATCCGCGGCTGGCGGACCTCGACCAGGCGGTCGATGTCGCCGAGGCCTCGGTCGGATAAAAGCGGCGATCGCGCCGCGCCGCTTCCCGTAACATTGCTAGCCAACCAGGCGTTGCACAGGCAAATTCGTATCGGAAGAATGCCGGGTACGAATGTCGAAGGACCGCGTTCGAGGTTCTTCGCCCCGGAAAGGGGGCCGCGTGGAGAAAAAGACGAAAGCCGCGCAACAGGGCGTGCAGGGGGTCGAGATCGGCTTGCGCGTCGCCTACGCGCTCGCCAATTCGCAAGGACCGATGGCGCTGCGCCAGTTGGCGGAGGCGACGGGCCTCGCCCCCAGCAAGGTGCATCGCTACCTCGTCAGCCTGTGCCGGTCCAACCTCGTTGAACAGAATGCGGGCGACGGCCGTTACGATTTGAGTAAGGGCGCGATCAGGCTGGGTCTGGCGGCGCTGAGCCGGCTCGATGAGTTTCGCGTCGCCGACGAGGTGATCCAGAAACTGTCCGACGAGACCGGCCTCGCGGTGACGGTCATGACCTGGGGCAGCCACGGCCCGACGGTGGTGCGGCGGATTCAGCCGATTCAGCCGATCATCGCGACGACGCGGATCGGCACCGTAATCTCGGTGGTCAACTCCGCCTCCGGGCGGGTCTTCGCCGCCTTCATGCCGGCCGACATTATCGATCCCGCGGTCAGCGCCGAATTCGCCTCGCAACGGCATCCGACATCGATGGGGCGCCCCATCGACCGAGAGGCCTTCGACAAGATCGTCGCCGATGTGCGGCGCAAGCGCATCGCGCGCGTCCGCAGCGATTTCCTCACGGGCTTCGACGCGATCGCGGTTCCCGTGTTCGACCATGATGGGCGGATCGTCATGACTATTGCCCTGATCGGGCCGACGCGCGTCATTGACCTGTCGCTCGACGCGCCCCAGGCGCACGCCCTGGTCGCGGCCGGGCGCGGCCTATCCGAGCGATTGGGCTATCGCGACGACAGCAAGGGAAACTGAGGCGTCACGACGCCTGGCGCAGACCGAGATAGGTCTCGATCACCCGGCGGTTATGAATGAGGTCCTTGGCGTTGCCTTCGAGGGTGATCGCGCCATTCTCCAGGACATAGCCGTAATCGGCGATATGAAGCGCGGCGCGCGCATTCTGTTCGACGAGAAAGATCGAGACGCCGAGCTGGCGCAGCTTGACGACGATATCCAGTATCTCGCGCACGATGAGCGGGGCGAGCCCCATGCTCGGCTCATCGAGCAGCAGCAGCTTTGGGCGGCTCATCAGCGCGCGGCCCAGCGCCAGCATCTGCCGCTCGCCTCCGGACAGCGTCGCGGCGGTCTGATGGCTGCGCTCCTTGAGGCGCGGGAAGCGGTCGAACACCGCGTCGAGATCGTCGAGGGATCGGTTCTTCCCGGATCGCGGCTGGAGATAGCCGCCGAGAATGAGATTGTCGCGCACCGACATGGTGCTGAACAGCTCACGGCGCTCCGGCACCAGGCACAGGCCGAGGCCGACCCGTTCCTCGACCTCGATTCCGGCGACGGGTCGCCCGGCATAGTGAATCGTGCCGCGCGACGATGCCAACCCCATGATGGCGTTGAGGAGCGTGGTCTTGCCGGCGCCGTTCGGACCGATGACGGTGACGATGCTGCCCTCTTGAATCTCGACCGAGACGTCGAACAGCGCCTGAATTTTTCCGTAGAAGGCGGAAAGATTCGCCGTCTTCAGGATCGTGGTCATTGGGCGGCGGACAGGCTTGCGTCGAACCCGCCGAGATAGGCTTCGATCACGACGGGGTCGGATTGGATCTCGCGCGGCAGCCCCTCGGCGATCATGGTGCCGAAATCCATCACGATCAGCCGGTCGACCAGGGTCATGATGAAATCCATGTCGTGCTCGACGATCAGCATGCTCAACCCCTCGCCGCGCAACTGGCGCAGAAGCTGGGCCAGCGCCTCCTTCTCGCGATAGCGCAATCCGGCCGCCGGCTCGTCGAGCATCAGCAGCACCGGGTCCGCGCACAGCGCCCGCGCGATTTCGAGGAGGCGCTGCTGTCCGATCGCGAGGCTGCCCGCCGGCGAATAGGAGAGATCGCCGAGCCCGACGCGCTCGATCTGATATTTCGCCTCGGCCAGCAATTGCTGTTCCTCGCGATTGTCGAGACGCAGCGCCGCGCCGAGAAAGCCGCCGCGGCCGCGCAGATGCGCGCCGAGCGCCACGTTCTCGATCACGGTCATGCCGGGGCGCATCTGCACATGCTGAAACGTGCGCGCGATGCCTTTCTTGACGATCCGCCGCGGCGATAGGCCGTCGATCCGCGCGCCGCAAAACTGAATCTGCCCGGCGCTGAGATCGAGGATGCCGGTCGTCAGGTTGAACACGGTGCTCTTGCCGGCGCCGTTCGGTCCGATCAACCCGACGATCTCGCCGCCGCGCACGGAAAAGGAGATGCCGCCGACGGCGACGAGGCCGCCGAAATTCTTGGTGACGCCGGCGAGGTCCAGCACCTCTTGTCCCTCGGGCGTCCGGGGCCGGCGCGGCAAGGCGCGGGTGCTGGCGGGGTCGCGCACGGACGAGGCGCGCCGGATGAAGGGCTTCAGTAGCGGCACGACCCCAAGGCTCGCGCGCTGAAGCACCACCACCACCACGATGCCGAAAACGATCACCTCGAAACTGCCGGCGTTGCTGGTCAGTGACGGCAACAGGCGCTGCAGCAGATCCTTGGAGAAGACGACGAGGCCGGCGCCGACCACCGCGCCCCACACCTCTTCCGAACCGCCGATCACGATCATGAACAGATATTCGATGCCGCTGTCGATCGAGAACGGCGTCGGATTGACGTAGCGGACGGCGTAGGCATAAAGCCAGCCCGACAAGGCGGCGACCAGGGCGGCGATGACGAAGATCATCGTCTTGTACAGCGCGGTGTCGATGCCGAAGGATTCGGACAAATTATCGGCGGTTCGCAGCGAGCGGATGGCGCGGCCCGGTCGCGAGTTCAGCAGGTTGGCGAACAGCCAGATGACGCCGAACACGCACGCCCAGATCAGATAGAACAGCGCGTCGCTGCTGAACACATAGCCGAAGACGGACAAAGCGGGCAGGTCGCTGATCCCGGAATAGCGGCCCAGCGCATCGAGATTGCCGAAGACGAGATAGAGACTGAGTCCCCAGGCAATGGTCGCCACCGCGAGGTAATGGCTTGAGAGCCGCAAGGTGATTAGCCCGATGAACAGGGCGATCACGGCCGCGACCGCAAGGCACACCGGCAAGGTCAGCCACGGCGACGCGCCATGGCGGGTGGTCAGATAGGCGGTGACATAGGCGCCGATGCCGACGAACGCCGCCTGTCCGAAGGACACGAGCCCGCCGATCCCCGTCAGCAGGATCAGGCCCAGCGCGACCAGCGCGTAGAGGCCGACATAGTTTAGGAGAACCATTTGCGCCGACGGCACGATCCAGGGCGCGACGATCAGCCCCGTGACGGCGAGCAACACAGCGCCGCGGACGCGGGTCATCCGTCATCCTGTTCGTGCTGACCGGCGGCGCGAAAGCTGCGCCAGAACAGAACCGGGATGATGAGGGTGAAGACGATGGCGTCCTTGAATTGGCTCGACCAGAAGGAAAAGAAAGAGTCGAGGATACCGATCAGAATCGCGCCGGCCGCCGCCAGCGGATAGCTCAGCATGCCGCCGAAAATCGCGCCGACGAAGCCCTTGATTCCCAGCAGGAAGCCGGTGTCGTAATAGATCGCGGTGATCGGCGCGACCAGGATACCCGACAGGATTCCGATCGCCGCGGCGACCCCGAAGACCAGGCGCCCCGAATGCGCGGTGCCGATTCCGACGAGGCGCGCCCCGACCCGATTGATCGCCGTGGCACGCAGCGCCTTGCCGGCAATGGTCCACTCGAAATAGAGATAGAGCGCGATCGACAGCACGGTCACCGCGCCCACGACCAGCAGATCCTGTCCCGACACGCGGACGGACCCGACATCGAACGTCGCGTCGATATAGGGCTGTATCTGCGAGCCCTCGGCGCCGAAAAAATAGAAACCGAGACCAGCCAGCGAATAATGGACCGCGACCGATACCATCAGCAGGACGAGGATGGAGGCTTGGCGAAACGGCTGGAACGCCAAGCGGTAGATCATCGGCCCCAGCGGCACCAGCAGGATGAACACCAGCGCCATGTCGACGATCACCGCCGGTCGGCGCGGGGCCAGCCAGCAGATCAGGCCGGCGGCGATGCCGGGCCACAGGAGATTGACCGCGATGGAGCGCGGGACGGGCCGCCAGTTTCCCTTGCGTGCCGCGACCGCGATATCGACCGCGGCGCATGCAAGGCCCAGCCCGACCACCAGCCACACGGTCGGCGGCACGATGCCGATCTCCAGCGCCGCCATCGACAGCGCCGCGAAGGAAACGAATTCCCCTTGCGGTATGAAGATGATTCGCGTCACCGCGAATACCATCACCGCCGCAAGCGCCAGCAAGGCATAGATCGCGCCGTTGGCGATCCCATCCTGGAGCAGCAGCGTCGCGACCGTCAGATCCACGGTAACCTTGAGCGGATGCCGGCGGATGGTTGCATGGGCTTGCGGCTAGCGCGCGTCGCCGCCGCTGGCGGGCAACCGATAGACGCGTCGCGCATTCGCGGCAAAGAAATCGGCCCGGTCGCCGGCGGATGCGCCATCGAGAAAGCTGGACAGGATATCGACCTGGCGCGGCAACGGGCACATCAATTGCTCGATCGGCAGGTTGCTGCCGAAGAGACAGCGGCGGAAGCCGAACAGCGCGAAGGTCTCCTTCGCCCAAGGCTCGATCATTTCGGGCCGCCAGGCACGATCGATCGCCCAGAAGCCCGAGACCTTGACGAAGACATTGGCACAATCGGCGAGCGCCGCCATGCCCGCGCGCCAGGCGCGAAACCCGTCTTGGTCGGTGGCGATCGGCCAGCCGACATGTTCCAGCACCAGCGTCACCTCCGGCATCGCTGTCGCCAGCCGTGCCGCCATCGCCAGTTGCGGGGCGAAGACGCTGAGGTTGAAGACGAGGCCATGGGCAGCGACCTGCCGCAGGCCTCGGCGAAAATCCTCGTCTTCCATCACATGGTCGGAGCGCGTCATCCGCCGGCCCGACGCCTCGTCGAAATTGAGGCGCATGCGCACGCCGCGCAGCAGCGGCGAGCGTGCCAGATCGGCCAGCTTCGCCGCGAGATCGGGCGCCGTCACATCGGCATAGGCGACCACCGCCGAGGGCAGGCCGCCGCCATCGGACAAGCCGGTCAGCCAGGCCGTCTCCAGCATCCCATCCTCGGGACGCGCGCCGGGCTCGACATGGACCGTGCCGACAATGTTGAGCGCGCCGGCATCGCGGCGATAGTCGGCTGGAGTATAGATGCGCTTCAGCGCGGACGGATCGCCGAACGACGCGGCCGGGGCCGAAAGCCATGGAATGGGAACCAGGGCCGAGTGCCAGAAATGCTGATGGGAGTCGATTATCTCGATCGTCATCGCCGCGTCCCTTATTCCGCCACGGGTTATTGCGCCGGAACGAGATGCTCTTCGCCGGCGGCGAGCGCGACCCGCGCGGCGGCGGCGATGCCCGCGCCGCGGATGCGGTCGATGATGGCGAGCGCGTTGCCGGGATCGGCATCGCCGCGCCACGCGACATGGCCGTCGGGGCGTACCAGGACCAGCGTGCAGCCGTAAAGCGCCGCGACCTCGTCCGAGGCGACCTCATGCACCGCGAGCGTGACCCCGCGCGCTGCCGCCGCCGCCTTCAGCGCCGGCGCGTCGGGCGGATTGGCGCCGAGGCGCAGCAGGACATAGGTCTGGCCGAACAGATCGAGTAGCGAGCGGCCGTCATCCAGCCAGGCATGCGGCGCGCGGGCGCCGGGATGGGCGCTCGGTGCGTAGCCATAGGTATCGTCGGGCGGCAGCGCCGTTCCGTCATCGACCACGATCGGCGACGGGCAATAGATATGACCGAGATAGATGCCCAACCGATCCCAGCCACGTGCCTTCTCATAGGCGCTTTGGATCTGGTCGCCGATTGTCTGGCGCACCCGCGCGCCCTGCTTGGTGGGCGCGTCGATATGCGGGTTGCTGGGGCTGCCGGTGAAGCGGTGGAATTCGGTCATCGCCTCGTCCATCACGCGATGGCAGATCGGCCGGCGCTCGATATCATAACTGTCGAGCAGGTGCGGCGCCGCCCAGCCCTCGACCACGGCGGCGAGCTTCCAGCCGAGATTGATCGCATCGCCCAGGCCGGTGTTCATGCCGAACCCGCCATTCGGCAAATGGGTATGCGCGGCATCGCCGGCGATGAAGACGCGCCCATCCTGAAAGCGGTCGGCGATCACCGCGCGACGCTCCCACGGTTTCGCCGACTCGATGGTGAAATCGAAGTCGCGTCCGCAGATGCGGCGCACCACCGCGGCGGCGTCGACGGCTTCCGGGTCCTCGTTGAGCCCGTAAAGCAGGACGCGCCAGCGATCGCGGCCATTGACCGCCATCAGCGAGGCCCAGGTGCCTTCCGGGCCGATGCAGACATAACGCAGCGCCTTGCCCTTGTTATGAAGACCGGGCAGATCGGGTGTGAGAAATTCGATACTGAGCGAGTGATCGATGAATTCGAGACCGCGCATCCGAATGCCCAGCGCCTGACGGACGCTGCTGGAATAGCCGTCGCAGCCGACGAGATAGTCGGCCGCGATCTCTTCCGTCGTGCCGGCGGCGAGGTCGGTCACGGTCGCGCGCACGCCGTCACCGTCCTGGACGAAACTGTCAAGCCGGGTGTGGAAGCGGAATGTCGCCGAGGGATACGACATCGCCGCGTCGCGCAAGATCGGCTCAAACCAGGTCTGCGGACAATGGCACTGGAATTCGGGACTGAAGGGCGACGCCCGAGTCTCCGCGAGTGACGCCATCTTCACGCGACCCAGCTCATAGCCGTTAAGGCTCGTCATCCAGACATTGTCCCAGGGGTAGTCCCTCGGAAACCCCCAATTCTTCACCTTCTCCGCGATGCCGAAGCGGCGGCAGATTTCCATCGTGGAGACGGCGATCTGCATGATCCGCGCCGACCGCGTATGATTGTCGGTCTGCTCCAGCAGCACGCAATCGACGCCACGCGATCCAAGATCGGCGGCAAGGCACAATCCAATCGGCCCGCCGCCCACGATGATGACGGAATGGCGCTTCGCCGGAGGGCGCGATTCTGCTGTCATCGGTTACCCCCTCCCGTCTCGCTCCCTGGTTCCCCCGCGTTTCATTGCACGACCTTCCAGTCGTTTCCGTGAAGCTGAACCAGGATGGCGGAGCGACTATCGGCACCGTTATGGTCCGTCGGGGTCGTGTTGAATACCGCGCTGGCGCCGACAAGTTCCTTGAGATGTTCGAGACCGTCGCGAAGCGCGATGCGGAACTCGACCGTGCCGGGCTTTGCGACCTTGATCGCCTGCGCCGCCGCCGCGTTGAGCATCAGGTAGGAATCGTAGGCATAGGCCGCGCTGGCCCCCGGATCGGCGCCGGGAAAATTGGCGTCCCACAGTTTTTTCAGCTTCAATCCGATCGGCTTGTCGATGTTGGAATCCGGCAATTGGTCCACGACATAGAACGGGCTGGAGAGCGCATAGGCGCCCTGAACATTCTTGCCGCCGACCCGGGTGAAGGCCGGAGTGAAGATCGCGTTGGTGTGATAGACCGGCCCCTTATAGCCAAGCGAGACGAGCGACTTCTGGGCGAAGGCGGCGGGCGTACCCGACGCGCCGATGAACACCGCATCGGGCTTCGCCGAAATGATATGTAGCGCCTGACCGGTGATGGAGGTCGCGGTCCGGTCGAAGCGCTCCTCGGCTACCACCTTCATGCCATCCTGCGCCGCCAGCGCCTTCAGCCCGGCGAGATGGACATCGCCGAGGCTGTCGGAAAACCCGAGATAGCCGATCGTATGCGCGCCCTGGGCCTTCATATGATCGACGGCCGGCTTCATGATCACGATGGCGGCCGGCGCGGCCGTGAACATCCAGCGGAATTCCTCGCCATGCACGACCACCGGCGCGGCGCAGATCACCGGCGTCTTGGAATCGACCGCCAGCCGCGCGGTGGCGGCGCAAATCGGAATCGTTCCGGCCGAAACGATGGCGTCCACCTTGTCTTCGGAGATCAGCCGGCGCACCAGCTGCACCGCGAGCGTCGGGTCGCCGTGATCGTCGAACAGCGGATAGCTCGCCTTCACGCCGGCCATTTCCTTCGGCACGACACTCCAGACGCGCTGGTGCGGCAGAATGACCGTGGCGGTCGGTCCGGTCAGCGCCATGTCGAGGCCGATCTTGATCTGCGCGGAGGCCGGCGGTGCCAGCGCCAGCGACGCGCAGCCGAGAAAAGCGGCGCTTGCCGCGACGAGCCATGTATTGATCTTTTTTGTCATGAGACCTCCCATTTTTTGTCCGCGATGACGATGATGGCACGCGCCACGCCTCGCCAATCGTCATCGGCCGCGAATCCTGTCATTCGGCGGCGCGTAGTGAAAGTGGAATGCATTCCATATTTTAGAATACACGGCAAATCCTGTCAATCGTCGCCGCCGGCGTCACGACGCATCGCGGCGCATTCCGCCCTGACGTCATAGCGATAGAGCCATTCGGCGCGATGCAGCGTCCCGTTCGGCCGTAGCCATTGGCGCAGGCGAAAGCCGGCATCGCGGCGCAAGCGCGCCGTCGGCGATTTAAGATGATTCTCCGCCGCGCGGGCGCGAGAGCCGAGCTGCGCCCGCCGCGTTCGCGGCAGGCGCATGTCCTGATAGCGGCGCAAGGCAAGGGTCGGCTCATCCGGGCAATCGGCGAGGAGATAGGCGAGGGCCGCGCCATCCTCGATTGCCATCGCCGCGCCTTGCCCCAGAAACGGCAGCATGGCGTGCGCGGCGTCTCCTAGCAACGCGACGCGGCCGACCCGCCATGTCGCGAGCGGTGCGTGATCGAACAGGCCCCATTTGAAACACAGATCGGCCTTGTCGAAGAGCTGAAACAGCGCCTCGTTCCAGCCGGCGAACGCGGTCATCAGGTCCCGCTTATCGCCGCGCAAGGCCCATGATTCCTCGGTCCATTCCGCGGTCTCATGGATGGCGACGACGTTCACCAATTGGCCGCGGCGGACATAATAATGGACGACATGGCCGCCCGGCCCGAGCCAGTTGCTGACCGCGGGCCGGATGAACCCTTCCGGCAGCGCGTCGGTCGGCACGGTGAAGCGCCAGGCGACATTCCCGGTAAAGTCGGGCGTGTCGGCGCCGAACAGATTCTGCCGGATATTGGAGCGGATACCGTCCGCGCCGACCACGATATCCGCCTCCACCGAGGTTCCGTCGCGGAAATGGATCGCCGCCCCGTCCGCCGTCTGTTCGGTCCCGACCGCCTCGGCCTTGAGGTGGATCGCGGCGGCGGGCACCGCCTCGCGCAGGATGCGATGCAAGTCGGCGCGATGGATATTGCACATCGGCGCGCCGAAAAACTGCTCATAGGTGCCTTGGACGCGGGCCTGGAGGAGGGATCGGCCGCTCTTCCAGCTGCGAAAGACATGGTCGCGCGGCCGAAACGCGTCGGCCAGCACCGCCTCGTCGAGACCGAGATAGCGCAGAGTCCGCAACACATTGGGCGAGAGGGCGATGCCGGCGCCGATTTCGCCCAGCTCCGCCGCGCGCTCATAAACAGCGACCTCGAAGCCGCGTTGGGTCAAGGCGGCGGCGGCGGCGAGGCCGCCCAGCCCGGCCCCGACGATCGCGACTTTAGGCCGTCGGGCCATGATCGGGTTTACTCGCCGGGAACCAATGCTGGCGTCGGGGCTTGTGTCTCCCGCAGCAGCGCGTTGAAGAACCGATCGAATTTTTTCAGATGCTCGGCCTTGCGCGGATATTCGCGCTGCATCCGCTCGAAATTCTGATCGGGGTCGCCGCCGTAAAAGAGTTCGTAGAGGGAATGCCGCGAGCCGAAATCGGAGCCGCAAATATCCCACGCGCACCGCGCCAGCAGAATCTTTTCGCGCGCCGATAGCTGGGCACCCCGATAATAACGCTCGAGCTCGGGACCCAGCGGGGAATCGAGGTCGGCCAGGGAATGCGGCACCTGCATCAGTCCGCTCGAGCCGAGCCGGCGTATCTTGTGAATGAATTCGGGATAGAGCCGAGGCCCCATCAGGCGCCCCAGAACCAGCGACGAGAAGTCCGGATAGAGCACGCCATTATCGGGATCGACCTCCGCCTGATATTCGCTGGCGAGAACGCAGGCGCGGATGATCTCGATATAGGAGGCTGCTTCGCCGAGCGAGATGCCAACCAGGAGGTTCTTTTCGACGCCGATCGATTCCGCCATGCGGACCAGCAAGGCATAGAGGAACTCGAGCTTGACCTGAAGCCGTGTGTTGGTCTGGTGCGCCGTCAGCTCGCGGATGCGGCATCCGGCATAGAGCTTGGTGATCAGCTCGCGGTCGCCATGAAGAAACACCCGGTCCCACGGCACGAGGACGCGATCGAAGACGATGACGGAGTCCATCTCATCGAACCGCGACGATAGCGGATAGTCGTCGGTCCGGCCGACATGGGTAAAGGATGGCCGGCACAGGATTTTGAGGCCGGGCGCGTTGATCGGAATGACACAGGCAAGGGCATAGGGCTCGTCGCCGGGGCCGAAATTCGGCACCGCCGGCCACAGCAATATCTCGTCGGCATAGGCGGCGCCGGTCGCCACCACCTTGGCGCCGCTGACCACGATGCCCCGTCTGTTCTCCTCGACGACATGGAGGCAGATGCCCGGGTCGGGCTGCTGCGAGCGCCGCTTGCTCCGGTCGGTCTGCGGATCGTGCAGCGCGTGGGTCAGGAACAGATCGCGGCTCGCGGCATGGGCATAATACGAATCCATCGCCGCCTGCCGCTCGGCCGATTGCTGCGCGAAAAAGGAGCTCTTCTCCTTCATCGCCGTGATCATGGTGTTGAGGAAATCGGGCGCGCGGCCCAGGAAGCCGCAGGACTGCTCCATCCAGAGCGTCGTCGTCCGGCGGCGCATCACCAGATCGGACAAGGTCTTGGGCGCCTGATAAGTGCGGCCGATCCGCTCGCCAAGCTCGGGACTCTCGACCGTCAGGATGTCGCGATATTCCGGATCGTGCTGGAGATCGTAGAGCCGCGCCGTCGCGTCGATCACCGGCCGGAGCTGAGGTTCTTCGGTGACGTCGCGGACTTTCTTGCCGTTCAGCCACACTTCGCGGCCGTCCCGCAACCCCTCGATATAGCTCTTGCCGTTGCGTGCAGGCATACAACGTCCCTCGTCATTATTCGTAATGTATTCTGAATAGCGTAATGTGCTATGAGAGGGCGTGTCAACAGCTGGTGCGATCCGCTCGATGCTTTACCCCTGCCTTCTTACATGCTAGCATGTAAACCGTTGCGGGACGCTTGTACCAAAGAGAAGGGTAGAGGAAATATGGGCATTCGCGATGGAGCCGCCTATATCGCGGGGTTGAAGCAACATCCGCGCGAGGTTTGGATTCAAGGCCGTCGCGTCGCGGACGTGACCAACGACCCCGCCTTTCGCCGCCCCATCGAGGCGATCGCGCGGCTCTACGATATCCAGACCGATCCGCAATTCTTGGCGGAGATGACCTATCGTTGCGAGGAAACGGGGCAGCTCGCCGGCACCTCGTTCCTGGTGCCGCGAAACGCCGACGATCTCGCGAAGCGACACAACGCCATCAAACGCTGGGCCGACGCGACGTTCGGCATGGTCGGCCGGTCGCCGGATTTTCTCAATACGACGCTGATGTCCTTCGCCGAAAGCGCCGAGTTCTTTTCGCGGGGTGGCGAGGATTACGCCCGGAACGTCATCGACTATTACAAATACTGCCGCGACAACGATCTATTCCTGACCCACGCCATCGTTAGCCCACAGACCGACCGCTCGCGCGCGTCCTATGAGCAGGGCGATGCCTTCGTTCATCTCGGCGTGGTCGATGAAACCGCCAATGGGCTGATCGTGCGCGGCGCCAAGATGCTGGCGACGCAGGGGCCGATCGCGGACGAGTTGCTGGTCTATCCGACGCCCGGCAGCCGCACCGGCGACGAGCGTTATATTCTTGCCTTCGGGATTCCGCTCGACACACCCGGACTTCGCCTCATCTGCCGCGAGCCATTCGATGATGGCCGCCAATCGGAATGGGACCATCCGCTGGGCGCGCGGTTCGAGGAGCCCGACGCCATGGTGGTATTTGACGATGTCCTGATTCCCTGGAACCGCGTCTTCCTTCATGGCGATGTCATCCTGGGCAATCAATTGATCGTGCAGGCCAACCTGCGCAATCACACCGGGCATCAATCGGCGATCCGCGCTCTGGCCAAGGCGCAATTCGTCACCGGCGTGGCGATCGCGGTCACGCGATCGGTGAAGACCGATGTTTTTCTCCATGTGCAAGAGCAGCTAGGGGAATTGCTGGGCTATTTGCATCTGATCGAAGGGGCGATCGCGCTGTCCGAGATCAACGCCGAGGATACCGGGCATGGCTCGATCCGTCCGGCTTACAATTCGCTCCAGGCGTTGCGCTATCATTTCCCAAAATTCTATGAGCGCATGGTTCAGGTGACTCAGGTGCTGGGCGCGGGCGGATTGCTGATCAATCCGACCGAGGCCGATCTCGCCTCGGACATCGGCGAGGATATCGAGCGATATTATCGCGGCGCCGGCATCGAGGCGCGCCAGCGCATTCACCTGTCGAAGCTGGCATGGGATGTCACCGGCACGCAATTCGCCCAGCGCATGGTGCAATATGAGCGCTATTACGCGGGCGATCCGGTGCGGGTCGGCGCGGCCTTCTATCTGATGCAGGACGTCGCGCCGTTGTTGCAGGTGGTGGAGCGCGCGCTTCAGCCCTCCGTGCCAATCCGCAACGCGCCGCCGCCGGTTCCAGGCAATGTGACGCCGCTGACGCGGACCCGATGAGCGGGATGGCGCGGGGGAAGCGATAATGGTGCGTATCGTCGGTGCCGCCTGCTTATCGCATTCGCCGTTTTGGGATCGCTCCTTCGCGGTCGAAGGACCCGGTGCCGACTTCGTGTCGGGCGTCGCGGCAATTCGGGACCGCATCGCGCGAGTCGCGCCCGATGTGGTCGTGGTCTTCGGTCCCGACCATTTTCGCGGCTTCTTCTACGATGCATTTCCGCCCTTCTGTGTCGGCATCGGCGCGGTTACCGCGGTCGGCGATTACGATTGCCCGCGGGGTCCCTTGCCGGTCCGGCCGACCATGGCGCGCGCGCTCTATGACGGCATCGCGCAACGCGGCTTCGACCCGGCCTATTCGGTCGCGATGTCGGTGGATCACGGCATCGTTCAGCCCTACGCGGTGCTGGCGCCGGCCCTGAACATCCCGATGATCCCGATCATGATCGGCGTTAACGGCAAGCCCCGGCCGGGCTTTCGCCGATGCCACGCGTTCGGCCGCGCCGTGGGTGCCGCGTTGCGGGCCATGCCGGGCGATGCGACCGTGATGCTGCTGGCATCCGGCGGCTTGTCGCATTGGGTGCCGTCGGCCGCGCTCGACGACCCGACGCTGAGCGACGAGCGGCGCGACTATCTCATCAACGGCCGCCCCCGGATGAATGCCTACAGCGCCGAGCGCGACGTTAGCGTGCGCGCGCGCCGCGCGACGACCAATGGCCGCGTCAATGTTGCGTGGGACGAGCAAGTGCTCTCACTGCTGACGGCGGGCAATATCGACCCGATCTTGTCCTGGTCCGAAGACGCGATCGAAGACCAGGCCGGCAACGGGGCGCATGAGATTGGGGCGTGGCTGGCGCTGGCCGCCGCCTGGGACGGAAAGTTGGACCGGATCGCCTATGAGCCGGTGGCGCGCTGGGCGACGGGCATGGGCTGCGTCGCCGCATTCGAGGATCGAGCAAAATCATGACACAGGCCGACTCGCGCAGGCACGACGAATGGCATCGCGCCGCGCAGGCGCTGGCGGCGGCGGAGCGTGACTGCCGTCCGACGATTCTGTTGTCGGCCGCCTTCCCCCATTTCACCGTGGCCGACGCCTATCAGGTTCAGCTGATCAATATCCGCGACGCCGTCGCGGCGGGAAATACGGTACGCGGCTACAAGGTCGGATTGACCAACAAGGCGGTTCAGCAACAAAGCGGCATCGACGAGCCCGATTATGGTCATCTGCTCGCCGACCGCTTCCTGGTTGACGGCGAGTCGGTGCCGATCGCGCGGCTCCTGATGCCGGGCGTGGAGATCGAACTCGCCTTCGTCATGGCGACGCCGTTGCGCGGGCCGGGCGTCACGGCGACCGATGTGCTGCGCGCCACCGCCTTCGCGGTTCCGGCCATCGAGATCGTCGGTAGCCGCTATGATCGAACCGGCCCCAACAAATTCACCATCGTCGATACGATCGCCGACAATGCGGGATTTTCGCGCATCGTTCTTGGCGGCCAGGCAACGCCCGTCGCCGGCATCGAGCTGAGCCGCGTCGGCGGCATCCTTCGCAAGAACGCCGAGATCGTCGATACCGGCGCGCTGGGCGCCGTGCTTGGCAATCCCGCCAACTCCGTCGCGTGGCTGGCCAACAAGCTTGCCGATTTCGATATCGGCTTCGCGGCCGGCGATGTCGTGTTGGCCGGCTCTTGCGTCAAGATCCTGCGGGACCTACGCGCCGGCGACGTGATCGCGGGCGAATTCGACCGTTTCGGACAAGTGACGGTGCGGTTCGGCTAGGGCGCGAGCGTTAAAACATGCTAGCATGCGTTCCGTCTCAATTTTCCGGTGAAGGGCGATGAAGGAAATGTCCGTTGACCGAAGCGACGAGGGGCCGGAATTGCATCCGGTGATGACCGATGACCGCCGCCGTTAGGCCGATCGCCTACCGCCCGTTGCGCGAAAAGGAGAACGCCGCCAACCGGGTCTATGACGGCATCAAGGGCCGCTTGCTCGATGGCGAATTCCGGGCCGGCGATCGGATCGCGATTGAAGCCATCGCGACGGAATTCGATGTCAGCCGTTTCCCGGTGATGGATGCGGTCAAGCGCCTGTCGGTCGAGGGGTTCGTCACCATCGTGCCGCAAGTCGGCTGCCGGGTCGCCAGCTATTCCGAATTCGAGGCCGAGGATTTCTTTCGCGTCTCCATCGCGGTTGGCAGCATGCTCGCCGAACTCGCGGCCAAACGGCGCACCTCGGAACAGCTTTTGGCCCTCGATGATGTTGCCCAGGAAATCCGTTCGGTCGTGCGCCGCCGCGCGACCGGCCATTCGCTGCCGCGTGCCTATCGGCTCCTCAATCGCCAGTTCCATCTGATCGTGCATGACATGGCCAATTCGCGGCTGACCGCCAATCTGGCCGAAAGCATGATGGATCGGCTGGATTTCATGACCAATACGATGAGCCTGTTCCTGGCGTTTCCGAAGTCGCTGGAGGAACGCTACAAGGAGCTGGAGCATCTGCGCCGGGCACTGGTCGCCGGGAATGCCGCCGAGGCGCGGCAAGCCTATGAAACGCAATTGAGCCGGACCAAGCTGCGGGTCTCGCGCTGACGATGGCGTTGTAGCCACGACCTTCACATGCTAGCATGTTAGTAGATTAATTGATCCGGGAGAACGTTGATGGACAACGGCGAGCCGCGCTTTCCAAGCATGTGGCGGAAAATGTCGCTGACGCCGCATGATTATGGCTGGGCCGATGCCGGCGGCATCCGGACACGCTATGTCCATGCCGGCGCGAAGGGCGCGCCCGCGCTGATCATGCTGCCGGGCACGGCCGGCACCATCGAGACGTTCTATCCGAGCATCCCGGCGCATGCCGAGCATTTCAATGTCTACGCCATCGACATGCTGGGCAGCGGCTTCACCGACAAGCCGGACCATGATTACGAAATCCATCACTATGTCGAGCACCTGAAGAATTTCATGGTGGCGGTCGGCCTTCGGCGCGCCTCGCTGTTCGGCGTGTCGCTCGGCTCCTGGGCCGCGGCGCGCTTCGCGATCATCCATCCCGAGCTGGTGGAGAAACTGACGCTGGTGTCGGTGGCGGGCATGACCGCCAACGCCGAGACGATGAAGCGGGTTGCCTCCGGCCGCTCGGGTGCCGCGGACGATCCCAGTTGGAAAAACATCCGCGCGATCTTCGACGTCCTGGTCTATGACGAAAAGAATCGGGTGACCGACATCATGGCGATGCGCCAGGCCGCCTACCAGCAGCCGGAAATGAAGCAGGCGATGCAGCACATACTGTGCCTGCAGAAAATGGATATCCGGCAGCGCAATCTGATCCGGGAAGAGGAATGGCGCCGAATCACCGCGCCGACTCTCGTCGTCGGCTCGAAGAACGATCGCGAGACCGATCACGACAAGGTCGCGATGGTCGGTGGCTGGATGCCGAATGCCAAGACCGTGATGATGGAAGGCGTTGGGCATTGGCCGCATCTCGAAGCGGCGGATGCGTTCAACGCACTGAATATCGGCTTTCTGCGCGGCACCGCCTGAGGCGCGGATGGAACGCGTCGCGCTGATCACCGCCGCCGGCAGCGGCTTGGGCGCGGCCTGCGCCCGGGAGATGGCCGCGGCCGGCTTCAAGGTCGCGGTGGCATCGTCATCGGGCAAGGGCGAGGCGCTAGGGAAGGAGTTGGGCGGGCGGGGCTTCACCGCGTCCAATCTCTCTCCCGAGGATATCCAACGCGTGGTGCAAGAGACCCATGCCGCGTTCGGCCGGATCGATGTCGTGGTCAATAGCTGTGGCGCGGTGCCGCGCGGCGATCTGATGGAGATCGCGGACGCCGACTGGCAAGCGGGATTCGACATGATCTTCCTGTCGGTCGTGCGGATCGCGCGGGCCGTGACGCCGCTGATGATCGCGCAAGGCGGCGGCGCGATCATCAACCTGTCGAGCTTCGCCGCCGTCGAACCGGATCTTGCCTTTCCGGTCTCGTCCCCGTTGCGCGCCGCGCTGGGCAATTTCGCCAAACTCTATGCGGCGCGCTATGCCGCGCGGAAAATTCGCATGAACAACGTGCTGCCCGGCTATTTCGAGACGCGCTGGCCGGCGCGGGACGAGGTCGCGGCGCGGATTCCGGCCGGCCGCTACGGCGACCCGACGGAGTTCGCCAAGACCGTGGCGTTTCTGGCATCCGCCGGCGCCAGCTATATCAATGGTCAGAATATCGTGGTCGATGGCGGCTTGACGCGGTCGTTCTGATGGGTCAATCGGGTCAAAAATTTCAATCTCGTGGGAGGAGTATCGCGATGCGCGCGAACCGGGTTTCCTATTGTGGGGCGGCATTCTTCGTGATCGCCTTGGCTTCTATCGGGCTGTTCGCGATGAAGGCTCAGGCGGCCGACGCGGCGCGACCGATCCGTATCGGCATGGTCTTGGGTCTGTCCGGTCCCTTGTCCGAGGTCAGCGGCCCCAATTCGGTCGCGGCCGCGCGGATGGCCGTCGAGGATTTCGGCCCGGCCCTGTTGGGCCGCAGCATCGAGATCATCGCCGCCGACGATCAGAACAAGCCGGACGTTGCCTCGAGCGTGGTTCAAGGTTGGATCGGACGCCATGAAGTGGACGCCCTGATCGCCGGGTCCGGCTCGGCGGCCGCTCTGGCGGTCCATGAACTGGGGCGCACCTACAAGGTTCCGGTCTTCATCTCCGGGCCGGCCAACCCGGCCTTTACCGGCTCCGCCTGTTCGCCCATGACGATCCAGTTCGTGTGGGATTCCTATGGCGTCGCGACCACGATCGGCCGCGAATTGATGAAGCGGCATATCGACACCTGGTTCGAGATCGCGCCCGACAACGCCAACGGCCGGGCGCTGGCGAAGATCTTTTCCGCCGCCGTCACCAAGGCCGGCGGCAAGATCGTCGGCTCGGTGAACCACCCCACCAACATACCCGATTTTTCCAGCTATCTGCTTGAGGCACAGGCCTCGAAGGCCAAAGGCATCGCGCCGTTCGCGCCCGGCCTCGACCTCCTCAATCTGCTGAAGCAGGCGCACGAATTTCACATCATGGGCGGCGCCCAAGTAATCGCCGGCGCCACGTTGACGGTGACGGAGATTCACGCGCTCGGCCTGCCGATCGTGCACGATATAGAGCTCGTCACGCCGTTCTATCATAATTTCGATGCCGCGACGCGCCAGTGGACCGCCCGTTTTGCCGAGCGGACAAAGTCGCATCTGCCGACCGCCTTTCAGGCCGGTGCCTATTCCGCCGTGTTCCATTATCTTAAGGCGGTGCGCGCCGCGGGCACGACCGATGGCCCGACCGTCGTCGCCAAAATGAAGGCGTTGCCGATCAACGATTTTGAGATGAAGGACGTCGTCATCCGCGCCGACGGACAAACCATGCGGCCCCTGTTGCTGGCGCGGGTAAAAAAGCCGACGGAAGCCAAGTCGCCCACCGATTATCTCGAGATCGAGCGCGTCGTTCCGGCGGCCGAGGCGTGGCGCACCCTTGCCGAAAGCGGCTGCGCCTTCGCCACCAAGCATTGAACGGAGACTCATTTAAGCCCTCCCCCGTTCGCGGGGGAGGGTTGGGTGGGGGCCGACGGCCCGCGCTAGTCCGGGCTTGCCGGCGGGCTTTGCTGGAATTCGATAAAGATGCCTTCCGGTCCGCGAACATAGACATTCTTTCCGCCTTTGCGCGGACCGTTGAGCACGATTTGCGGCGAGCTGAAGGCCGCATACCCGGCCGCTTCGACCGCCGCGACCACGGCATCGATATCGTCCACCTGAAAGGCGACATGCGCAAAGCCAGGATCACAGGGCCGCTTGCGCGGTGTCGGCGGCACGACCGGGGTTACATATTGGATCATCTCGATCGTGTGACCGGCGCCGGTCGCGAAGACGATTTCCAATGCCGCGCCGGGGACGCCGGTCATCCGTTCGACCATCGGACCGCCATGACGCACCGGGTCGGTCACTGAAAAACCGAGGACATCACGAAAAAAGGCCGACGCTGTCGCGGCGTCGGCAACCGTGAAGCCGGTGTGGGTGGTCCGAATGATCGCGATCTCCGGCATGAGAGGTTTCTCCCTCAATGCGCGGTATCGACCGTGACGATGTCGCCAAACCGCACCCACGCCGTTCCGTCGAAACGGACGAGCTGCATTTGGTTGAACATCTGCGCGCTGCCCGGCTGGATATTGATCATGATGCCGGGCATCATCATCGGGACGCGGACATTCTTGAACGACAGCGCCTGCTTCATCAAATTGGCGCGGGTCAGATCGTCGCCGCAATTCTTCAACATGATTTCGGTGAGCTGGGCCTGGATGTAGCCCTGGATGACGAAGACGTCGGCGGGATCGGCGGCGGGGTACCATTTTTTCAGGAAGGCAAGGTAATCGCCGACTTCCTTGTCGTTCTTAATCGTCGGATCGGCCGGCGTCAGAAACACCGTGGCGCTGAGCAGGCCGATGGATTTGCCGAGCCCGGCCGGTTTGAGAGCGCCACTGACCGAGCTCGACGCCCAGCTGGTGATGCGCAACGGCTTCCATCCGAGATCGTACTCCTTGCGGATGGCCTGGGCGGCGGCTTTGGCGGTGCCCATGAACACGAAGGCGTCGGCGCCCGAGCCCTGCATCTCGATCATTTGAGAATCGACCGTGGGATCGGTCACGTTGTAGCTCGTCTCCTTCACGATCATGGTTTTGGCTTTATCGCCGAGTTGTTTCGTGAAGCCGGCGAGCATGCCGTGGCCGAAATCGTCATCCTGATAAAGCACCGCGATCTTCGCGTCCGGCTTGGTTTTCGCGATATAGCTGGCGTAGACCCGGCCCTCCATGTCGATCGACGGCGTGAATGGCGCCGACCAGGGAAAATGTTTCAGATCGTCGAAGAGCATCGCGCCGGAGCCGATCAATAATTGCGGCACATGCCTGTCGTTGAGATATTTATGCGTCGCGACGTTGGGCGGCGTGCCGGGCGTGGCGACGATCGCCAGGACATTGTCCGATTCCACCAGCTTGCGCGTCTGCTCCAGGGCCTTGGGCGGGCTGTAGCCGTCATCGAGGGAAATAAAATTGATCTTGCGGCCGTTGACGCCTCCTTGCGCGTTGAGCATCGCGAAATAGGCGAGTTCGGTCTTGGCCGTGGTCGAGACGCTGGAGATTGGACCGCTATAGGGCGTCGTGTTGCCGAGCTTGATCTCCGTGTCGCTGACCCCAGGCCCATAATTCTTTGCCGCCCGCGCGCCCGGCGCCATCACCATCGCGGCCAGCAATGCCGATACGAGCATGATACCCAAATGCTTATTCAATGTTGCCTCCCCGCCTATGTTTTGCTTTCGGATTGAGCGGGCGCCGATATCACCCGACCATCCGCCCCGAGAATGATTTGGCAATCGAATTTCAACTGCTTGAATTTCCAGGCGCCGTCTTCGCGAACGAAATCGGCGTCATAAAGCCCGCCCAGCCACACGATTTCCGTCTCGTCGCTCTCGCCCTTGCGCATGCGCGCCATTTCGACGAGATACCAGCGGCCATGGGCCAACTGGCCGTCCGCGGTGACATCGATCGACGGATTCGAGAGATGATGGAGCGACCAGTCGATGCCGGCGCGTCCGCGCAGCAGATAATTCCGCACCGCGCTCCCGCCCTCGTGGCGGCCATAGCGCGTGCCGCCATCCCAGACCCCATCCTGCGCGAAGAGCCGCATGGTGCGCTCGACATTGACGCTGTAGCCGTGCCGGTCATCCGCCGCCAGCACATAGTCGCCCATGACCTGCCTGATCGCTTCCATAGCCTCGAGGCGCTGAACGCGCGCGGCGAGATCGGCGGCGGACGCGTCTGACATCAGCGGGCTCCGGTGGTCGGGTTATCGCGCACCGGCACGAACCGCCGCTCGTCGAAATTCTCAGGCAAGATGGTGCGGCCGTATTGCTCGACGAACGGCGCGATCTCGGCGAAGGCCAAGCTCAAATCGAACAGGCGGCGCTCCGGCTCCGGCATGCGATCCAGCGGAAATCCGTTCAGATAGTCGAGTGTCGCCATGAGGCGCGGCAACATCGCATCGTAAAATTTTCGAATATCGTCGAGGGTGCTGTCACGCCGCCGCTGCGCGCGCGCCGCCTCGGTCGGCAGCGCCCAATCGGCAAAGCCATCGAGGTCCGAAAATCCCGACGGCAGACGCGCGTCAGCCATCGGTGCGGTCTCCCCGCGCGCGATCGCGATAGAAGCCGACTTGGTCTTCGAGCACTTTATAGCCGTGCCGCACCAGTATCTCGGGGTCGGACAGCATGAAGTGGCGCAATGCCCCCGTCTTCAGGCCGGCATAGGTCGCCTCCATGGTCGAGGTGTCCTCGAGCCACGCATTGCGCCGCATCAGGTGGCTGTATTCCTGGCTGAACCGCTCGCCGGCGTTTCGCGCGGCCGGCAGATAGTTGATGCCTTCCCACAGCGTGCGGCCGGGGCCGAGCGGCCAAAATTGATGGGTAAAATATTCGCCCGGACGGACATGAATGAGGAAGCTGGGGAAGATCACGTTGAGATCGAAATTGAAATCGTTCCGACGCTCCGGGTTGATGTGCGGCGGCAACGTCTCCATGCCGCGCCCGCGCTCCATCGAGGTCAGGCCGAAGCGCGAGGCGATCGCGCCCGTGGGGGTTGGCTTGAAATCGGGATTGCCCTGGACGACCGCCGACCGATGGCGCCGATAAAGGCGCACCGACAGCGGATGGTGCATCGGATTTTCCTTGGTGATGTTGATCGCGCCGACCGTCTGCTGATGGATGAAGACGACGTGATAGGCCTCGGAGAAGGCGTCGAGACAGACCTTCCAATTCGCGTTCAACTCGGCCCGATAGATGTAGCGCGTGGGAAAGTCGCGATAGGGAAAGCCGCCGAGATGGTCCCCCATTTCGCCGAGATATTCCTTCAAGTTTTCGGCAGGATGCGGATCGAGATTGATGAAGATGAACCCTTCCCAGCTATCGGCCGCGACCGGCGTCAGCCCGCAATCGGCCCGCTTCAACCCGTAAAACATCTTCTCGTCGGGCACGGCGATGAGGCGCCCGTCGGTGCCATAGCTCCAGCCATGGAACCGGCACCGGAACGCGTTGGTCGCGCCTTCGCTGGTATTGTCCCAGACCAGTTTGTTGCCGCGATGCGAGCAGACATTGTGAAACGCGCGCACGACGCCGTCAACGCCGCGCACGACGATCACCGAGGCGTTACAGCATGCGATGTCCTTGACGAAGAAGTCGCCCGGCTTGGGGATGTCCTCGTCCTGTCCGACCTTGAGCCAGACCTTGGAGAACAGCCGTTCCTGTTCCAGCCGGTAATAATCGGGGGAGATGCACGGCTCCGTCGAAACGGGATCGGTGCCGAGATCCGGATAATCCTCGATCCAGAATTTATCGAACTCGCTCAAATCGTCTCCCCAAAGGACCGAGCCTCGACCATCCAGGGATAAAGGCCGGCTGCCGTCCTGGTCAATTGACTTGGTCACTTGAACAACATACGCTCCGGTCAAATTGCATGTCAAGGCGGGCACCTCATGACGGGCCAGATCGGTTTCGTGGTTGACAGTCGCATGCGAACTGGGCAGTTGCGTGGGATGAGAAAAGTCACAGCCCAGCGCCAGCCCTCCATGCCGGCCGACCAGGCCACCTCGACGGCGATTCTCGACTTGCCGCGCTTTGCCGATCGCGGCGGCGGCCGGGAAAGCGACATTCTCGTCGCGGCGTTCCATTGCATCGCCGAGATTGGTATCGCCGCGACGACGACCCGCGCGGTGGCGGCGCGCGCCGACATCAGCCAGGGCGCCATTCATTACTATTTCGACAGCAAGGACGCGTTGCTGCTTGGCGTGCTGAAGGGGCTGCTCAACAATTCGATCGCCAATATGCGCCTCATCCGGGACAGCGATCTCGGTCCGCGCCAGAAACTCGATCGAGTCTTGAACCTCAGCACCAGCTTCGTGCGCGAAAAGGAAGAGGTGATCGTGCGCGTCGCGCTGTGGGCGCATTGCATTTCGAAGGGCGGAATCTGGCGCGAGAACTATCGCGCGCTGTTCGACGATTTCCGCGCCGTGGTGATTGAAATCATCGAGGACGGCAAGGCCAAGGGCGAGTTCAAGACCGACGACAGCGCCAGCGCCGCCGAAATCATCATCTCCTCGGTGTTCGGGATTGGCATGCAGCACACGATGAATCCGGGCAATTTCGCGCTGTCCAATATCGGGGGCCAGCTTACCGATTTCTATTTGCGGATCTTGGGCGTGGAAGGTGAGCCGACTCGGCGACCGAAACAGCCGACACGGAAAGCCCGGTGACGGACGCGACGGCGCATCGGACGGCGGTGAAATGCAACTAATGTCCCTGGGGTATGTCGGCCTCGCCGCCGAAAACCTTGCCGATTGGCGCGACTATGGCACCAAGTTCCTCGGCATGCAGCTCATCGACCGCGCCAATTCCAGCCTGTCGTTCCGCATGGACGACCGCCAGCAGCGGCTGATCATTCAGCGCGCCGGCGCCCCGGCATTTTTTGGCTGGGAGGTTGCCGATGCGGCGGCGCTCGATGCACTCGCCGCCCGCGTCGATGGCGCCGGCCATCGGGTCGGCCACGGCACGCGGGACCTCGCCGCCCAGCGCGGGGTAACGGACCTCGTGCATTTTCATGACCCGGTCGGCAATCGCATCGAAATTTTCCACGGACCCGCGGTCGCGGACGAGCCGTTCGTGCCGGGACGCAACATCTCGGGATTTCGCACAGGCCCGCTGGGGATGGGCCACGCCGTGCTGACGGTAAAAAACATCGATCAAGTCGCGCCGTTTTACGTCGACTTGCTCGGCTTTCGTTCGACCGACTTTTGCCTGCGCCCGTTCAAGGCGCATTTCTTCCATATCAATCCGCGACACCATAGCCTCGCGTTCATCGAGACGGGAACCGACGGCATCCATCATCTGATGATGGAGCTGTTCAGTCTCGACGATGTCGGACAGGGCTATGATCTCATCCAGCACCGCCCGGACGCCGTCAGCGTCACGCTCGGGCGGCACTCGAACGATTACATGGTTTCGTTTTATGCGCGCTCGCCCTCCGACGTGCTGATCGAATATGGCTGGGGCGGCCGGTCGATCGATCCCGCGACGTGGCAGGCGGGCGAATTTAAGTTCGGCCCAAGCCTATGGGGCCATGAGCGGGACTGGCTACCGCCGGCAGGGCGCGCGGCGGCCCGGTCCCTGCGCGAGAGCGGGGCGGCCGCGGGCCAGCGCCAGCCGGTTCAGGTCGTTCCGGGAAATTACGATGTCGGCATTGGCGAATGCCCCTGGTGGAAACGCACCCCTTGATAAACCCGCGTTTTTCAAGGTTACTTGGGAGCGAATGCGAGCCGGATTAGCTCAGCGGTAGAGCAGCGGTTTTGTAAACCGAAGGTCGGGGGTTCAATCCCCTCATCCGGCACCATTCCCGTCAGCGACGACCATCCGGCGTTAGCCGATTGGCGGGGAACCAAATCGCGTTCGCGGGGCGTGCGCGATCCGTTCGATCGGTAAAGACATGGTTAATGTTCCAAGCTGTGCCGTGGTCGCTCATTTGCCGATGCAGAATTCGCGGAAAATCACATCGAGCATGTCCTCGACATCGACGCGCCCAGTGATGCGGCCGAGCGCGCGGGTCGCCTGACGCAGATCCTCGGCGGCCAGTTCCGGCAGCGTCGCCAGCGGAAACCGCGCCAGCGCCGCCGCGCATTGCATCAGGGCTTCGCGGTGCCGCGCCCGGGTAATCAGCGGCGCGCCGCCATCGCCCGCGCGCTTGGCGACTTCCTCGGTCAGGCGCGCCAACAATGCGCCCATGCCGGCACCGGTGGCGACGGAAAGACCCAGCGCGCCGGTGGCGATCGGCGCGTCCGGTGCCAAGTCGGTCTTGTTGACGACGATCACGGCATCGCCGTCGATCAACGCGGGATCGACGGTTGCCTCGGGCCGCGTCGCATCGAGGATGATGAGGCGCAGATCGGCGGTCTCGGCGCGGGCGAGGGCGCGCTTCACCCCTTCCTGCTCGATGCTGTCGGCCGACACCCGCAAACCGGCGGTGTCGGCGAGCAGCACCGGGTAGCCGCCGAGATCGAGCCGCGTCTCGATCACGTCGCGGGTGGTGCCGGCGATCGCCGAAATGATCGCGATGTCGCGGCGCGCCAGCGCGTTCAGCAGGCTCGATTTGCCGGCATTGGGCGGGCCGAGGATGGCGATCGAGACGCCATCGCGTAGCCGTTCGCCGCGATGTCGGTCGTCGAGATGCGCCGCGATCTCGGCGCCGAGCAATGCCACGTCGTCGCGAATGCTGGCGGAGATGTCGGGCGGCAAGCCCTCCTCGGGGAAATCGATTTCGGCCTCGAGCCGCGCCAGCGCGCGCATCAGCCGCGCGCGCCAATCCTCATAGAGCGCGCCCAGAGCGCCGTCGAGCTGGCGCAGGGCCTGGCGGCGCTGTGCCGCGGTCTCGGCCGCGACCAGGTCCGCGACCGCCTCCGCCTCGGTCAGGTCGAGCTTGCCGTTCTCGAAGGCACGGCGCGTGAACTCGCCCGGCTCGGCCAGCCGCAGCGCCTCGCGCCGCGCCAAGAGATCGAGCAGCGCGGCGACCACCGCGCGGCTGCCATGGACATGAAATTCGGCGACATCCTCGCCGGTATAGGAATGCGGCGCGGGGAAAAACAGGACGACGCCGTCATCGATCAGCTCGCCAGTGTCGGGATCGCGAAATTGGGCGCGCGTGGCGCGGCGCGGGATCGGAATCTTGCCGACCAGGGCCAGCAGCGTTCGATGGACGCGCGCGCCACTCAGCCGCAAGACCGCAATGCCGGCCCGGCCTGGCGCCGAGGCGAGCGCGAAGATGGTTGCTTCGGGGTCGGCATTCGTCATACGCCGAGTCTAATCCCTCCCGCCGGCGATTTCATGGCGGCAAAAGCGGCGCGCGCGGACCCGTGCTATAGTTCGCCGCCATGGATTTAATCGTCGCCGCCGATGGGATTGCCGAGTGGAACGGCCGGCGCATACGCTGCGCGCTGGGGCGCGGCGGGGTGCGCGCCGATAAGCGCGAAGGCGATGGCGCGACGCCCGCCGGCACTTGGCGGATGCGGGCGCTGTTGTTCCGGCCGGACCGGACGGCGCGCCCGCCGCTGACCGGGTTGCCGCTGCGCGGGCTGCGGCCCGAGGATGGCTGGTGCGACGATCCGGGCGACGCCCTCTATAACCGGCCGGTGAAATTTCCGTTTCGCGGGCGCGCGGAGCGGCTGTGGCGCGAGGATGAGATTTACGATCTCGTCGTGATCGTCGGCTTCAATGACGATCCGCCGGTGCCCGGGAAGGGCAGCGCGATCTTTCTCCATGTCGCCCGGCCGGATTTCTCGCCGACCGAAGGCTGTGTCGCGGTGGCGCGCAACGATCTCACGGCCATCGCGGCGCAGGCCAGCACCAGTTCCTGGGTCGTCGTCAGTCTATAACCGGCGGGTCATAACCGGCGGGGTTATTTCGGCGACATCACCATGGTCATCTGGCGGCCTTCCATGCGCGGCGTCTGCTCGACTTTGGCGAGCTTGTCGAGCGCCTCGCGCACCCGGATCAGGACATTCATGCCCAGTTCCTGATGCGCCAGTTCGCGGCCGCGAAAGCGCATGGTGACCTTCACCTTGTCGCCTTCGCCGATGAATTTGAGCATGGAGCGCATCTTGACCTCATAATCATGGTCGTCGATGCCAGGCCGCAGCTTGATCTCCTTGACCTCGATGACCTTCTGCTTTTTGCGCGCCTCGTTCTTGCGCTTCTGTTCCTCGTACTTGAACTTGCCGAAGTCGAGGATCTTGACCACCGGCGGGTCGGCGTTGGTCGCGACCTCGACCAGGTCAAGCCCGGCTTCTTGCGCACGCGTCATGGCTTCCTGTCGCGTGACGACACCGATCATGGTGCCATTCTCATCGACCAGTCTGACGCGGGGAACGTTGATCTGAAAGTTTACCCGAGGGCCATCGGCGGCAGGGGTGGGTGGCTGGGCCATGCGAGGTGGGATGGATGAGCTCCTAAGGTGGTTAGGCGAGCGGCGGTCAGCCTAGGCTGGCGACCGTGCCTCGTCCTTTAATTTAGCGACCGCCGTGGCAAGCGCAAGAATTTCTTGATCCCGGCCGCCGAGCCGGCGCAGCGCGACCGTGCCTTCCTCGGCTTCGCGCTTGCCGACCACCAGCAAAAGCGGCGTCTTGTCCAGGCTGTGCTCGCGGACCTTGTAGTTGATTTTTTCGTTCCGCAGATCGGTTTCGACTCGCAAACCCGCCTCGGCCAGCGCCTGCCGAACCTCCCCGGCATAGGCATCCGCCTCGCCGGTGATGGTCAGCACCCGGGCCTGCACCGGCGCCAGCCACAGCGGCAGCTTGCCGGCATAATGCTCGATCAGGATGGCGATGAAGCGCTCGAACGAGCCCATGATCGCGCGGTGCAGCATGACGGGCGTATGGCGCTGGCCGTCCTCGCCGATATAGCTCGCCTCCAGCCGCTCGGGCATGACGAAATCGACCTGCAAGGTGCCGCATTGCCAGTCGCGGCCGATGGCGTCGCGCAGGACGAATTCCAGCTTCGGGCCATAGAACGCGCCCTCGCCGGGATTCATCGTATAGGGCAGGTCCGCCGCCTCCACCGCGTCCCGCAACGCCGTCTCGGCGCGGTCCCAAGTGGCGTCGGAGCCGGCGCGGACCGGCGGTCGGTCGGAAAACTTGACCCGCACATCCTCGAAGCCGAAATCGCGATAGACCGACAGCAGCAGCCGGCAGAAGGCAATGGTCTCCGCCGTCACCTGTTCCGGCATGCAGAAGATGTGCGCGTCGTCCTGGGTGAAGGCGCGCACCCGCATGATGCCGTGCAGCGCGCCCGACGGCTCGTTGCGATGGCAGGAACCGAATTCGGCGAGGCGCAGCGGCAGTTCGCGATAGGAATGAAGCTGTTGCCGGAACACCTGGATGTGCCCGGGACAGCTCATCGGCTTGATGACCAGTGCGTGCGGGTCATCGCCGTCGGCGAGGCTGAACATGTCGTCGTGGAATTTTTCCCAATGTCCCGACGCCTCCCACAACGACCGCGAATAAAGCTGGGGCGTCTTGATCTCGGCATAGCCGCCCTGTTCCAGCCGCCGGCGGATATAGGCCTCGATGGTGCGGAACAGGGTCCAGCCCTTGGGGTGCCAGAACACGCTGCCCGTCGCCTCTTCCTGGACATGGAACAGGTCGAGCTCCTTGCCCAGCCGGCGATGATCGCGTTTCTCTGCCTCTTCAAGCTGAAAAAGATATTGTTTGAGGTCTTTTTCGCTGGCCCAGGCGGTGCCGTAGACGCGCTGAAGCTGGGCGTTGCGCGCATCGCCGCGCCAATAGGCGCCGGCGACCTTCATCAATTTGAAGGCGTGACCCAGCTTGCCGGTCGAGGGCAGATGCGGCCCGACGCACAGATCGACGAAATTGCCCTGGCGATAGAGGCTGATCGCCTCGTCGCGCGGGATTTCGTGAATCCACTCCGCCTTGTATTTCTCGCCGATCGAATTGAAGAATTCGGCCGCGCGGTCGCGGTCCCATTCCTCACGCGTGACGGTCTCGTCGCGATCGACGATCTCATGCATGCGCTGCTCGATCGCTTCCAGGTCTTCCGGCGTGAACGGCTGCGCCCGCGCGAAATCGTAATAGAAGCCGGTATCGGTCGCCGGGCCGAATGTCACCTGGGTATCGGGATAAAGCTCCTTCACCGCCTCCGCCATGACGTGGGCGGCGTCGTGGCGCAGGATGTCCAGCGCCTCGGGCGAGGTGCCGGTGATGATCGCGACCTTGGCGTCGCGCTCGATGCGGGTCGCGAGGTCGCGCGGCGCGCCGTCGAGGGTGATGGCGAGCGCGGCCTTGGCGAGGCCGGGGCCGATGGCGGCTGCGATCTCGGCGCCGGTGACCGGGCCGGGAAAATGGCGCTGTTTGCCGTCCGGCAGGGTGATGGCGATGCCGCCAGCATCGATTGTTTGCACGGAATCACTCATGATCGCTGGGGTTTAACCCAACCGCGCGGCGACGGCAACCACGGTCCGCCCGCGCCGCTCGCCTCGGCGGCGCGGGCTTGCTAAACAGGATGATCGCCGATACCTGGGGAGATCGCGGCATGAGCGAGGCGTTGACCGAGCGGGACGTAAGCGTGGCGACACCGGATGGCGCCTGCGACGCTGTTTTCATTCATCCGCGTGATGGGGCGCCGCATCCCGGCATCGTGTTCTATCCCGACATCAAGGGGCTGCGCCCGCCGATGATCGCCATGGCGCGGCGGCTGGCGGCGCATGGCTATGCGGTGCTGGCGGTCAACCAGTTCTATCGCATCCGCAAGGCGCCGATCTGGCCCGCCGGTTTCGACATGAGCCACCCCGAGGACCGCGCCGCGGCGACGCCGCTGATGATGGCGCTGGATCATTCCATGGTGATGCGCGACGCCGCCGCCTTCATCGCCTTTCTCGACGCCCAGCCCGAGGTCGCACCGGGCGCGAAGCTCGGCGCGGTCGGGTTCTGCATGGGCGGGCCGATGGCGGTGCGCCTCGCCGCGACGGCGCCGGACCGCGTCGCCGCCGCCGCGTCGTTCCACGGCGGCTTCCTCGTCACCGACGATGCGAACAGCCCACACCGCCTCATCGCCAAGACCAAGGCGCGCTATCATTTCGGCATCGCCACCAACGACGACGACCGCGCGCCGGGCGATAAGGCCGCGCTCAAGGAGGCACTCGACGCCGCCCACCTCGCGGCGACGGTCGAGGTCTATCCCAACGCCAATCACGGCTGGATGGTCCCCGACGTCCCACCCTACAACACGACGCAAGCGGAACGCGGCTGGACCGCGATGCTCGACACGTTCAAGCAGGCATTCGGGTGAGGACTCCCTCTCCTCGTTGAGGAGAGGGAGGGGCCCAATCCGAAAGATTGGGAGGGTGAGGTGGTCGCCACTGCACATCCATCAACACCTCACCCGCCCGCGCCTGCCGGCGCGGGCACCCTCTCCTCAACGAGGAGAGGGGAAAGGGGTTGGTTCGAGCGCCCGCCTGATGGTTTCCATCACCCCGTCCAGATTTTCCAGCATGTCATTGTTCCAAAACCGGATGACGCGATAGCCGTGCGCGGCGATTTCGGTGGTTCGCGCCGCGTCGGCGACGACGGCATCGGCGTGCTGGCCGCCATCGAGTTCAATCACGAGCTTACGCGCGGGGCAGGCGAAATCGGCGATGCGCCGGCCGATCGGATGCTGACGGCGGAATTTATAGGGCATTGTACTCTCGCGGAGGGCGCGCCACAGGAGCAATTCGACGTCCGTGGCGTCATGCCGAAGCGCGCGCGCATTTGTTGCGCGTGGGCGCACGGTGCGTGTTGTTCGGTGTTTCACCCATCCCCCTCCCGACGGAAATATACCCTCTCCTATGGGAATATACCCTCTCCTCGTTGAGGAGAGGGAGGGGCCCAATCCGAAGGATTGGGAGGGTGAGGTGGTCGCCACCGCACGCCCATCAACACCTCACCCGCCCGCGCCTGCCGGCGCGGGCACCCTCCCTCTCCGCAACACGGAGAGGGGAAAATTCATAGGGCGGGAGAGGGGCGGTGCGCGGGAGTAGGCGGATCGGCTAAGATGGCACGACTGAACCCAACCCGGAGTTTCAAATGACCGATGCCACCGAATACGTCCCGCCGAAAGTTTGGGTTTGGAACCAGGGGGGCGGGGGGCGGTTTGCGAATATCAATCGGCCGATCGCCGGGCCGACGCATGACAAGGCGCTGCCAGTCGGCAAGCATCCGCTTCAGCTCTATTCGCTGGGCACGCCCAATGGCGTCAAGGTCACGATCATGCTCGAGGAGTTGCTGGCCGCCGGGTACAAAGGCGCCGAGTATGATGCCTGGCTGATCAAGATCGGCGACGGCGATCAGTTCGGCAGCGGCTTCGTCCAGGTCAACCCCAACTCCAAGATCCCGGCGCTGCTCGACCGCGGCGGCGCGGCGCCGATTCGCGTGTTCGAGACCGGCTCGATCCTGCTCTATCTCGCCGACAAGTTCGGCGCGTTCGTGCCGAAGGACGTCGCGGCGCGCACGGAGTGTCTCTCCTGGCTGTTCTGGCAGATGGGCAGCGCGCCCTATCTCGGTGGCGGCTTCGGCCATTTCTATGCCTATGCGACGACCAAGATCGAATACGCCATCGACCGGTTCGCGATGGAGACCAAGCGCCAGCTCGACGTGCTCGACCGGCGCCTCGCCGAGACCGGGGCCTTCGTCTCGGGGCCGGACTACACCATCGCCGATATCGCCATCTTCCCGTGGTACGGGCTGCTCGTGCTGGACGGCGTGATGTACAATAATTGCGGCGAGTTCCTGTCGGTGCAGGAATACAAACATGTCCGCCGCTGGGCCGCCGCGATCGCCGAGCGGCCGGCGGTGAAGCGCGGCCGCATGGTCAACCGCGTGTTCGGCGAGCCGTCGAGTCAACTCCACGAGCGCCACGATGCCAGCGACTTCGAGACCAAGACGCAGGACAAAGTTGCCGCGAAAGAGTAGGGCCGCTCGGCTTTGGCTTTACGCTTGCATGTTCTTTATATGTTCTTATATAAGTGTCAAACGCCCGCCGCCTCGGTGGGTGCGCCCCGGTGGGTGCGCCGGAGAAAAAATGCTTTTGCCGAACGAACCCAATTTCCGGCGGATTCCGCGGAAAATGTCTCGAAAGGAAGCCAATTCGAAGCCAATTTAAGCCGTTTGAACCGCGATCAGGGGTGAGTGGCGGCGGCGGGGACGCTCTTCGGCGTGATCTCCAGCTTCCATGCCTTCGCGGCGGTGAGATAGGTCGCGGCGACGTGCTGAATCGCGGCGGCATCGACTCGTTGCAGATTGGGCAGGGTGTGGCGCAGCGCCTCGAGCAGGCGCGGGTCCGCCTGCGCGCCGATCAGCGCGTCGGCCCAGTAATCGTTGGTCTGGCGATCGGTGATGATCGACTCGACCGTCGGCTTGCGCGCCCGCTCCAGCTCATCGGCCGAGATCGGCTTCGCCGCGAGGTCGGCGGTGATCGACGCCATGACGCTGAAGAACAGCGGCATCTTGGCCGAGGGCAGCTCGCTCGCGGCCATCAGATAGCCATAGCCCGGAAAGATATGCGACGCGCCGAGGCGCGTGTCGGGGCTGTAGGTGGCCCCGTCCCGCACCCGCAACTGGTCCATGATCCGGGTGTCGAGCACGCTCTTCAGCACCCGTAGATCGGCGCGCGCGTCCATGTCGAAGGCGTCGGGCGTCGGCCAGGCTATCGCGGCGATGCCCTGATCGGCGCGGCCGGTGTGATGCAGCACCACCGGCGTCGCGGTGGCGGGGGGAAAATGCACGGCCAGCGATGCCGGCGACGGCGCGACCGGCGCCGCGCGGTTCGGCAGCGCGCCGAGCGTGGTGGCGACCGCCTGAATCGCGGCATCGACCGTGATGTCGCCGGCCATCGTCACCTCGATCGGTGACGCCGCCAGCGTCGGGGCGAGCAGGGCCTCGAGCGCTTGCGGCTGGGCGGCGGCCAGCTCGGCCGGCGCCGGCGCCATCCAGCGCCGGTCGCCATTATGCAGCAGGCCCGCGATATTGAGCGACAGCACGCCCGACGGCGTGCCACCGGCCTCCGCCAGCTCGTCGATGGCGCTGGTGCGCGCCCGGTCGAAGGCGTCGGCGCGCCAGCCCGGCGCGGTGATATAGCCGGCGACCACCTGCATCTGGGTCAGGAGATCGGCGGTTCGGGTGCGGCCCCAGAAGACCAGCCCGTCATCGCCCATGCTTGCCTGCGCCTGAAACACCTTGCCGGCCAGAACCCGGTTCATGTCCTGATAGGAGATGGCCTTCATGCCGCCCTGGATGAAGCCCCGGCCGATCGCCCAGCGCGGGGTGTCCTTGTCGGGCGATAAGCCTTGCCGGCCGTTGCCGACGCGGACATCGACCACCACCTCGCCGGTGGCGAATTTGGTCGGCTTCACGCTCAGCCGGACGCCGTTGGCGAAGCGCAGGAAAGTGGTATCGAAATCGGCGATGCTCTTGCGCTCCACCACGGTGCCGGGGGCGCCGAAACTGGTATAGGGCCAGACCACGCTGGCGCGCGCCGTCTCCGCCGTCAGCGGCGCCTTTTCCGCCGCCGCCAGCGCCGCGCTGACCGCGGCCTTGTCGCCCGCGATCGGCACCGGACTGGCGACCAGCGCCAGCGGCCCGTGGTCATTCATCAGGGTGCGCACCCCGGCATTTACCGCCTCAACGGTCAGGTCCTTGAGGATCGTCGTGCCGGCGGCGAGATCCTCGATCGGGCCGGTGAACACCTCACCCTCGTCGACGGAATTGGCGATCAGATCCGCGATCTGCGGGCTGGGCCGGGTCTTGGCCTGGGCCGCCGCGTTCTGAAGCTGGGCCAGGATCTCCTCGCTGGCACGCTTCATCTCGCCGGCGGTGACGCCGAATTTCTCGAGGCGCCGCACCGCGGTGATCCCCGCGTTGAGCGCGATGGTCCAGTCTTGCGGCCGGATCAGCAGCGTCGCCATGTCGAGGTTCGTCGTGTGGAACAGCCGGTCATGGCCGACGCGCGTCTCGGCGAAGGGATGTTGCGGCCCGCTGGCGAGGTCCTGCAGCCGATAGGACAGAATTTGCATGCCGACGAGCTGGATCAGCTCGGCGCGCTCGCGCGCCTTGGTGTCGGGCTTTTGCGGCGACACCCATTCGAGATAGATCATGGCGGAGCCGGGGGCGACCAACAAAGCGGCCTCGGGCTGGCGTGGGGCCGGCGGTGCTTGCGCGGGATCGGAACCGGCCGGGCCGACCGGCTTCCAATCGCCGAACTTGGCGACGATCTTCGCTTCCATCGTCTTGGGATCGACATCGCCGACCACGATCAGGGTGGCGCGCTCGGGCCGGTAATAGGCTTGGTAAAAGTCGCGGATCAGCGTTACCGGTGCCTTTTTGATGATGTCGGTCAGGCCGATCGGATAGCGTTTCACGGCCAGCGAATCCGGCGCCGCCAGACCCAGCACCGCCTTCATGCGGTGGAAATCGGCGGTGTCGCGCAGCCGCTCCTCGGACAGGATCACGCCGCGCTCGTCATCCATGGCGCGCTGGTCCAGTGTCAGCTCGCTGGCGATCTCGCGCAGCCGCATCAGGCCGGTATCGACGGTCGTCGCGTCGTTGCGCGGCAGGTTGAATTGATAGAGGGTCTGCGTCCACGCGGTCGAGGCATTGACGTCGGCGCCGACCCCCATGCCCAACCGTTGCAGGCCCGGCCAGGATTCCGCTTCGGGAACATGGCGCGAGCCGCGAAACGCCATGTGCTCCAGGAAGTGCGCCAGCCCTTGCTGCGCGTCGCTTTCCTCCAGCGAGCCGGCCTCGATCCCGAGGCGCATCGAGACCGCGCCCTTCGGCGTCGTATTCCGCATGATGGCATAGCGCATGCCGTTGGGCAGCGTGCCAAACTTGACCGCGGGATCGGCGGGCACGTCGCTGTGCGCCTGCGGCCAGTCGGCGGCGCGCGCGGCGCGGGGCAGGGCCACGGCGATGGCGGATACCGCCAGGATGCCAGCCAGAAGAAAGCGGAGCCGTGCCGAACCATCGAATCTGTACATGGGGATTCCCGCGAGTGATCTCTGGATCGCCCGGAAATTAGGCCGAACCTCGCGATGCGTCCATGCCATTGTGACGCCGGAAGGCGGCGGGGGTCAGCGCGTCTTGTCCAGCGCCGTTCGCACCGCTTCCGCATAATCCTCCAGCGTCGCCTTCGCGCCCTTGAAACGGTCGCGCGGCACATGGTCCGCGACCCATTGCTGGCGCTCGGCGGTGGCGGCGGTCATCAGCGGCTCGAGGCCGATCTCGGCGACCGTCTTCGCCGCCTCGCGCATTTCGGCGGCGCGGCGGGTGCCATGCTCGATGACGCGGCTGAACATGTATTCCGCTTGCCAGCGCCAATCATGCCCCTTGAAATATTCGTCGAGTGACGGGATCACCTGATCGACCACGTCATAGGCGACCGCGGCCGTCATCGCCTCGACGATCAGCGATTCGATGCCCTTGATCATGACGCTGCGGCACATCTTCATCGCCGAGACATAGCCGATCTCGCGCGCGAATACCTCAATGCGAAAGCCGAACGGGATCAGCCGGTCGGCGATCGCCTGGCCCCAGTCGCCGCCGACCGCCATCGGCACCGTAATGCCGTAAGGCGGCACCGGCGCCATCACCGCGACATCGACGAAGCGGCCGCCGGCACCGTCGATGATCGCCGCCGCCGCGCGCTTCTTGCCCGGCGAGACGGAGTTGATATCGAGATAGAATTGATCGGGCGTGACGTAGGTGGCGGCGATGCGCGCCGCGTCGACGGAGGCGCTGGCCGTCAGCGCGGCGATGATGATGTCGGCACCCGCCGCCGCTTCGGCCGGCGTTTTCGCCGGATGCACGCCGGCTTCCTTCGCCCGCGCCATCATTGCCGGACCTTCGGCTTGATCGAACTTGATGTCATAGGCGGCGACGCTTTGCGCGCCGGCCTTGATCAGCCCGGCGGCGAGGATCGATCCCGCCTCGCCGAAGCCGATCAGCGCCGCCGACAGCGAGGCTTTCGCTTCGCTCATTGCGCCGCCATCAGTTTTGCGGCGGCGCCGGCCCAGACGCTGCGCGGCACCAGCAGATTGCCCTCGAACAAACGCCGCGTAGTGCGCAGCAGCGAGGCGCGCACGATCTCGCCGTTCCGCATTTCAAGCTGCACGGTGAACTCGCCGGTCGGATGCTCGACGGACAATATCTTGGTGTCGCCCGCCGGCACCACCGCCATGTCGTTGCCGACCGCGCCCGGCATGACGCAGGCGGTCGCGACCGAGACCGCGCCCAAGACGCCGATCGCCTCGTGACAGACATGGGGAATGAAGGTGCGGGTCGCGATCGCGCCGCCATCGCGCGCTGGCGCGATCATGGTCAGTTTCGGCACCACTTTTTTCGTGACATCGCCGAGATTCATCTTCGGCCCGATCTGCAACCGGATCGATTCGAGCTTGGCCTTCAGCGCCGCGTTATTATTGAGCTCGTCCGGTGTCTCATAGCCGGTGATGCCGAGCGCCGATGCCTCCATCACCACCACCGGCATGCCATTGTCGATCGCGGTCAGCGTCACGCCATCGATCACGTCGCGGACATTGCCGGTGGGCAGCAGCTTGCCGCAGCTCGACCCGGCAATGTCGTTGAAATCCAGCAGCACCGGCGCCGAGGTGCCGGGCACGCCGGCGATCCGGGCGTCGCCATCATAGGTCACCTCGCCGCCCGGCGTCTTGATGCGCGCGATGCACAGCGACTTGGTATTGACCATGAAGATACGCACCGCGGTCTCGCCGTCCCGCGCCGGGATCATCCCCTGATCCAGCGCGAACGGCGCGACGCCGGCGAGAATGTTGCCGCAGGTCGGCGCGGTATCGACGCGGGCCTCGTTCACCACCACTTGCGCGAACAGATAATCGATGTCGGCGTCGGGCCGGGTCGAGCGCGACACGATGCCGATCTTCGAGGTCAGCGGGTGGGCGCCCCCCATGCCGTCGATCTGGCGCGGATCGGGCGAGCCCATGCCGGCCAGCAGCACGCGGTCGCGGGTCGCGGTGTCGGCGGGCAGATCGGAGGCGAGGAAATAGGCGCCCTTCGAGGTGCCACCGCGCATCATGACGCAGGGAATACGGGTCTGATTGGACATCATGAAATCTCCGCAACAAGGAAATATTGAAACGCCAAGCCTGCCCCGGCCCACGAGCCGGGGACGCCAAGGCACGAAGGAACGCTCTGCGCCATACCGGCGTACGCCGGTATCCATCGCGCCGCCGCACCGTGGACCCCGACTTTCGTCGGGGTGGTGCGTCCACTTGGTATCGTCGCGCCTTGGCGGTTTTATATTCGTCAGCCTATTTCGCGTCGGCCAGCGCGGTCTTGAACTGTTTCAGCAATTCGGGGTCGGTGAGGCTGGTGTCCTGGCCGCGCACGGGGTCCTTCACCGCGTCATAGAGGCTGTGCGCCCATTTCCATTCCTCGCCGGGCCGGACATGGCCGTCGCTGCCGACCTGATCGAGGCCCCAGTAAATTTCGAGGCGATGGCCGTCGGGGTCGCGAAACTCGACCGCGATCTGTACGCCGGCGCGGCGGCGGCCCTCGAAATCGACCCGGACATTGTGCTTTTTCAGGTGTTGGGCGGCGCGCAACACCTCGTCGAGGGTGCCGACCTCGAAGGCGAAATGGTTGAGCTCGAGCGCCTTCGATTCCTCCTTCATGCCGCCGACCAGCGCCACGCCATGATGGTCGGCGCTGAAGCGCATGAACACCATGCCGCCCGGCATCATGTCTTCCTTGTAGACATCGGAGACCTTGAAGCCCAGCACCTCGGTGTAGAATTTCACCGAGCGGTCCATGTCGGTGACGTTCAGCACGACATGCCCGATCTTGTTGATGCGGAACGGCAAGCCGGGCGGACGGGTATAGGATTTGAGCTTGTCGGGCTGAATGCTGGACATGGCGCTGGCTCCTCGACGAAGGAAGGTTTGGCGATAAAGTAGCGACTGCCGCCGCAAGGCGCAAACATGGCGACGGACTTTGGGGGACACTTTTGGCTCAAGATCGCCTTGCGCCGCCACCGTTTTGGCGGTCGTGCCCCAGGTGGTGGTGTAGGAGCGGTTTCAGCGGATTAGGCCCGTAGGGCGGCGTAGCCGCCCGGAGGGGCTGATCCGCTGGTTGGTCATCGTGGATCTTCGGTAACGTCTGGTCACGACAACTCAACCTTAG
>DATCDN010000123.1:0-21856 GCA_036510675.1 Allostellaceae bacterium | reverse complement strand
CGAAGGCGTGGGAGGGTGAGGTGGGGGGAGGCGGGTTCTACTCCGCCGCCATCGCGGTGGCGGCGCGCTGATCCGCCAGCGCCGCGAGCCAGTCGCGATCCTTCGCCGCCACGAAATGGCCGCCGCGCACGCCGTCGAGGCATAGCGGGTCGGCGGCGCCGGGCGGTATCGTGCCTTGGGCCACGCCGCGCGCCGCGCCGAGCAGCAAGCGGCGCACCCGAGCGATCATCATGTCGCTGGGCGCCAGATGCTCGAGGCTGCGATCGACGATCCGGCCCATGCTTTCCTGCACCGCCTGGTCCTGGGGCTGCACCCCCTCGATGCCGGTATAGCTTTCAGTGCGCTGTTTGTGGCGATCGATCAGATGATCGTTGGTATTGTTGCCGGCGAGCCGCCAGCGGCCGAGAAAATCGGTGGTATTGGGGCGATATTGGTAGATGCGCGTGGTGGCGCCGGGCATCTGCGTCGCCGCCGCCAGCGCCTGGTACGCGTTCTTGGTATAGACATCCACGATCATGGTGTGCTCGTCGTCGAGCGGCACATAGGCGCGGTTCAGGATGTTTTCGGGAAAGGGATTGATCGGCGGCATGGTCCAGAACGGAAAGGCGAACTGGCCGAAGCGCCAATAGGTGTGCCCCTCATCCGCCGGCCGATAGGCGGCATAGACCGCGCCGTAATCGGTCTCTTGCGCGATATATTCGGGCGTGCGGTTGACCAGCGCGTGGCGCTGGGTGTTGGCCTCGGTCAGGTGCTCTTTCTTCACCGCGCCGAAATGCAGGAAGCCGATATGAGAGGTGTCGAGTTCGCCCTCGACGCCGGCCAGCCAGTTGCATTCGCGCTGGACGAAATCGATGCTGATCCGCGCCTCGGGCAGCATGGTCGCCTCCAGCGACGGCAGCGGCGGCGCCGGCCGTTTCGCGCCCATATAGACCCACACCAGGCCGCTGCGCTCCGCCGCCTTGTAGGCCTTGGCCTTGATCTTGTCCTTGAAGACCTGGTGCGGCGGCAGGTTGGGCTGGTCGAGGCAATTGCCGTCCACGTCATATTTCCAGCCGTGATAGATGCAGCGCAGGCCGTTCTCTTCATTGCGGCCATAAAACAGGCTGGCGCAGCGATGGGGACAGCGATGATCCATGACACCGATGCGGCCGGCGCTGTCGCGGAACGCGATCAGCTCCTCGCCCAGCAGCTTGAGGCGCACCGGGTCGCCGTCGGCCATCAATTCGGCCGATTTCGCAGCCGGCAGCCAATATTCGCGCATCAATTGGCCCATTGGCGTGCCGGGACCGACCCGGGTCAGGGTTTGATTGTCTTGCGCGATCGGCATGGCTCGCTTCCTCGGTGTTTGTTTCGCCCGGAGACTTGATTATCCTACGCCGATCGCGCCGCGCGCGTCGATGGCGCGACACGCATAAGCAGCAGAAGGAAGGGACATGGCGGACACCCCCACGGCACCCCGGGCCGACTTCACCATCGAGGATTTGCCGTTCGGCACCGCGGCGAACGGGCCGCTGCTGATGCGGCTCTATCGGCCGCGCGGCTCCGGGCCGTTTCCGGCGGTGATCGATATTCACGGCGGCGCCTGGACCGGCGGTGACCGCACCCAGAATGGCGCGATCGCCGCGGCGCTGGCCAATGCCGGCATTCTGGTGGCATCGCTCGATTTCCGCATGCCGCCCGAGGCGCGCTATCCCGAGACGCTGGCCGACATCAATCTCGGCATCCGCTGGCTGAAATCGCGGGCCGCCGCGTTTCACGTTCGCGCCGATTGGATCGGCGGCTTCGGCACCTCCAGCGGCGGGCATCAGATTCTGCTGTCGGCGATGCGCCCGGCCGATCCGCGCTATGCCGCCCTGCCCTTGCCCGGCGCGCCCCATATCGATGCTCGGCTCGCCTTCGTCATTTCCGGCTGGGGCGTCCTCGACCCGCTGTTGCGCTATCGCCTGGCAACGGAGCGCGGCGCGCAATCCTTCGTCGCCAGCCACGATGCCTTCTGGGGCAGCGAGGCGGCGATGAGCGAGGGCAGCCCGCCCTTGATGCTGGCGCGCGGCGAGCCGGTCGAACTGCCGCCGGCGCTGATCTTCCAGGGCACCGACGATGAATGGGTGCCACAGGCGATGACCCAGCGGTTCGTCGCGGCCTATCGGGAGGCTGGCGGCGAGATCGAGCTGGAATTGCTGCCCGGCGCCCGCCACAGTTTTTTCCGCGACGACAGCAGCGGCCCCAACGCGCGGAAGGCGATCGCGCTGGTGCGCGACTATATCCTGAAGCGCACGGTCGGCGCCTAGCCCGCCAGCGCGGCGCTGGCGGCGCCCAGCATGTTGGCGGGGACGCCCTGTTCGTCATTCGGGATGAACGTGACGGCGCTCGCCGGCGCCAGTTCCCTGAGGCGCGCCGCGACCCGCGCGGGATAGCCCGGAATCTTATGAAACAGCGAGCCCTCGACCAGGATGCCCGCGCGATCCGGCGCCGGCCCGGTGGCCGCGTAGGCGTGCAGCAATGCCGCTAGCCCGGCCGCGATCAGATCGGCCGAGCGGTCTAGCAATAAGGTCGCCGCCTCGCCCAGTTGGGGATGGTCGCGCAGCGCCACCACCGTGCCGGCATCGACCGCCGGGGCGTCGGGATCGAAGCCGGCGGCGGCACAGGCCGGCGCGCCCACCACCGCGCGCAGGAGGCGCGGCAGATAGGCGCCGCTGAGTGCCTTCTCGAAGCGCTGGCGACCCCGCTGTTCCGGCCGCAGCGAGGCGTCGAGCGCATCGTCCCACGCGGTCAGAATCTCGCGCGGATCGAAGTCACCGGATTCGAGATTGACGGCCATCATGTCATCGTCGCGCCACCCCCGGCGATCCTCGGCGCCGAGCTTCGCCATCGCGGCGACGGGAAAGAACCCGGCCATGTTGGCGCCGGTGCCGACGATGACGCCGATCGGCCGGGCGAATTCCGGGGCGCGCGCCGCGCCCGCCAAGAGGCTGGCGACGGTGTCGTTGAGCACCGGAATGGCGCGCACGATCTTGCCCCGGCGGCCCAGCGCGTCGCGCAGCAAGGCGCCGACGGGGCGCCCCTCGACATCGCGGATGCGCACGCCCTTGGTCCATTCGATCAGCACCGCGCCGCCGTCGGGCGTGACGGTCGCGGGATAGGAAAAGCAATAGCCGACGATGATCTCGCGCGCCGCCGCGACCTCGGCGATCAGGGCCGCCTGGGCATCGAAGAATTCGCCGGCGGTGAATTCGCGGCCGGTCGCCCGCAGCATCAAATCGTTTTCGCGCGGCGCGCCGAGGAGCCGCGCCGTGCCGCCATCCAGCGCGACCTCGGCGGCGCGCATATGCGTGCCGCCGACATCGAGCGCCACCGCCCGCCCCGACAGGCCCGGCGCCGGCCGGCGCTGAAACGCGGGCAGCGCCTTGATTTCCTGATCGGGCTGTCGCAGCCCGGTCAGAATCGCCGCGCCCATCCGGTCGCGCACGTTTTGGAGCTGCACGCTGGTCAGACGAAGAGGATCGAGAGTCGGCATCGCGCAACAATAAAGCAAAACTTGAAACACAAAACTTGAAACAAAGAATTTTTTGCCATACCGGCGCAAGCCGGTATCCATGGTGCCGTCAGCAGCATGGACCCCGACTTTCGTCGGGGAGGCGCATATTTTTTTAAGTGTCTTCGCGTCTTTGTGTCTGAACGGACCCTACGCCGGTCCCAGCAGGTGGCAGGCGGCGACGCGGCCGTCGGCGAGCGGCAGCAGCGCCGGCTCCAGCGTCCGGCAGCGCGGCATGACATGGGGACAGCGTGTGTGGAAGCGGCAGCCCGAGGGCGGGTTGAGCGGTGACGGGATTTCCCCGGTCAGCTTGATCCGCGCCGCCCGGCCGTCGGGCCGTGCCGGCAGCCGCGCCGAGAACAGCGCCTGGGTATAGGGATGCGCGGGCGAGCGGCTGATCGCGGCGGCGGTGCCCATCTCGACGATCTTGCCGAGATACATCACGGCGATGACATCGCACATATGGGCGACGACATCGAGATCGTGCGCGATCAGCACATAGGAGAGATTGAATTTATCCTGCAATTCCTGCAGCAGGTTCAGAATCTGGGCGCGGATCGAGACATCGAGCGCCGATACCGGCTCGTCGAGGATGACGAGGCGCGGCCGCAGGCTGAGGCCGCGCGCGATCGCGATGCGCTGGCGCTGGCCGCCGCTGAACTCGTGCGGGAAGCGTTCGGCCGCGTTGACATCGAGCCCGACCGTGGCCAGCAGCTCGGCCACCCAGGCGCGGATTTCCTTGCGCCCCATCTTGCCCTGCGCCACCAGCGGTTCGGACACGATGTCGCGCACCCGCATGCGCGGATTGAGCGAGGAATAGGGGTCCTGGAACACCGCCTGGACCTGGTTGCGATAAAAGCGCAGCGGCTTGCCGGTGGCGTTCTGCACCTCGGCGCCGTCGAACAGGATGCGCCCGGACGAGACATCGTTGAGCCGCAGCAGCAGCCGCGCGGTGGTGGTCTTGCCGCAACCCGATTCGCCGACGAGGCCGAGGCTGGTGCCCTCGGCCAGTTTGAAGCTGACGCCGTCCACCGCCCGCACCATCGGGCGCTTGCTGGCGACGCCGCCACCGCGGCCGACCGGGAAATGCTTGATGAGATTATCGGCTTCGAGAAGGCTTTCGCTCATTGCGATTGGACCTGCCAGCAACTGGCGACATGTTCGGTGGCGATGCGGAATTCGGGCGGATAGTCGCGTCGGCACCGCTCCATCACGCTGATGCAGCGCGGCGCGAACGGGCAGCCCGGCGGCAGCGCGCCGAGATCGGGGGGCGAACCCTCGATGGTCCGCAGCCGGCGCGCCCCCGCCCCGGCCCCCGTCGCATCGGGAATCGAGGCGAGCAGCGCCTTGGTATAAGGGTGGCGCGGGTGATCGAAAATCTCGCGGATCGGCCCCATCTCGACGATCCGGCCGGCATACATCACCATGACCCGATCGCACAGCCGCGCCGCAACGCCGAAATCATGCGTCACCACGATCACCGAGAGATGCTTGCTGTCGCGCAGCGCCTCCAAGAGATCGAGGAACTGTGCCTGCACGGTGGGATCGAGCGCGGTGGTCGGCTCGTCCGCGATCAGCAATTGCGGATCGCACGAGATCGCGATGGCGCCGACGATGCGTTGCAGCATGCCGCCCGACATCTGATGCGGATATTGCTTCAGCCGCTGTTCGGGCGAGGGGATGCTGACCGCCGACATCAGCTCCGTCATGCGCGATTTCAGCGCCGCGCCGCCCAGGCCCATATGGGCGCGCAGCGGCTCGGCGAGCTGGCTGCCGACCGTGAACAGCGGATCGAGCGAGACCATCGGGTCCTGCAGGATCATCGACAATTGCTCGCCGCGCAGCCGGCGCATCTCGCGGTCGCTCTTGGTCAGCAGGTTTTCGCCGTTGAACCGGATTTCGCCGCCGATCACGCGCGCCGACGACGGCAGGATGCGCATGATCGACAGCGCCGTCATCGATTTGCCGGATCCCGATTCGCCGATGATGCCCAGCGTCTCGCCGCGCCGCAGATCGAAGCTAACACCGTCCACCGCCTTCACCACGCGCTGCCCGTCGCGGCCGCGCAGATGCGTCTTCAGGTCCTTGACCCGCAATAGAATGTCACCATCGCTCATATCCGGGGGGGACCTGCTAGCCAAAGCGCACGCGCGGATCGATCACGCCGAACAAGAGATCGACCGCCAGATTGAGGAAAATCAGAAACACCGAGGTCACCGACACCCCCGCCTGGATCACCGGATAATCGCGGGTGAAGATCGCCTCCACCATCAGATTGCCGAGGCCGGGCCACGCGAACACCGATTCGATGATCACGGTGCCGCCGATCAGGAAGCCGAGCGTCAGCCCGCTGATCGCGATCACCGGCACCAGCGCGTTGCGAAAGGCGTGCTTCCACACGATGTAGCGCTCGGCCAGTCCCTTGACGCGCAGGAACTTCACATAGTCGGCGTCGAGCGTCTCGATCATCGCCGAGCGCGTGATGCGCAGGGTCGACGCGATCGGCACCAGCGCCAGCGTGACCACCGGCAGCACCAGATATTGGATGCCCTGCGCGCCGCTGGTCGGCAGCCAGCGCAGCTCCACCGCGAACACCAGGATCAGCATGATGCCGACCCAGAAACTGGGCATCGATTGCGCGGTGATGGAAAAGATGCGCGCGCCGTAATCGAACCACGACGATCGCCTGCGCGCCGAGATGATCCCCAGGATCAGCCCGACGATGGTCGAGAGAATGAAGGCGGAGAACGCTAGTTCCAGCGTCGCCGGCAGGCGGCTCATGACGAGGCCCAGCGCCGGCTCCCGATAGCGCAGCGACTGACCGAAATCGCCATGCGCGACATTGACCACGAAGCGATAATACTGAACCGGGTACGAGGCATCGAGGCCGAGATCGTGCTGCATCGCCTTGATGTCGGCCTCGCTCGCATCCTGCGGCAGCAGCAGCAGGGTCGCATCGCCCGACATGCGCGAGGTGACGAACACGATCAGCGAGACGCCGAGAATGGTGATGATGGCGAGCCGCAGGCGGCTGAAGAAATAGCGCAGCATTCCGATGCCTCACATCTGCCGCTGGCGCGGATCGTATCTGTCCTGAAGCCAATCGCCGAGGAGATTGGTGCCGAGGACAGTGAGGGTGATGGCGGCGCCGGCGAAGGTCGGAATCCACCACGCCGTCGTCATATAGGGCCGGCCCTCGGAGATCAGCAGGCCCCAGGTCGTCGCCGGCGGCTGGATGCCGAGACCGATGAACGTGATCGCCGCCTCGATCAGCAGCGCGAAGCCCGCCTGCAGCGTCATCAGCACGATGCAGGTCGGCATCAGATTGGGCAGGATGTGGCGCACCAGGATCCGCATGTCGCTGCAATTCGCGACCTTGGCCAGGGCGACGAAGCCGCGCTCGCGCAGCACCAGCGTCTCGCCGCGCACCACCCGCGCGTACAGCACCCACGACACGATGACGATGCTCGACAGCACCGTGGTGAAGCCGCCGCCGACCGCGCCGCCGATCAGGATGATCAAGAGGATCGCCGGGATCGCGAACACCACGTCGGCGATCCGCATAATGAAATTATCGATCCAGCCGCCGTAATAGCCCGCGACCATGCCGGCGGTGACGCCGATCAGCGCCGCGAGGAACACGCTCGACAGCGCCACGATCAACGCGACCCGCGCCCCCTCCATCAGCCGGCTCAACAGGTCGCGCCCGAACTGATCGGTGCCGAGCGGGTAACTCCAACTCCCGCCCGTCATCCAGCCCGGCGGATGGCGCGGCGACATGAGATCGATCGCGGTCGGATCGTGCGGGAAGATCAGCGAGCCCAAAACCCCGCAGATCACCACCGGCGCCAGCAGCAGGATCGGCAGCCAGGGCAGGCGCCGCACGCGCCGCCAATGCATTGCCCACGGGCGGCGCGCCGGGATTTGGGTTGGGATGACGACACTGGCCACGCAACGGGACTCCTCTGCGGCGACGCGTTTCGGCACGGGAGGGATGCGCGACGGCGGCGGGCCTTGGCGCCGGGCACCCGCGAGGTGCGCCGAACGGGCCGTCCGTCACATCGTAACGCCTTCCGCTCCACCCCAACGGCAAACTTTTTTCGGGGGACGCGAGCGCGCCCTTCCGCGAGTTTCTTATCCTAGATAACATCAGCCCCGACCGCTTGTCGAGACGCCGGGATGAGCCGATGGACAATCGAATAAGTTGAATGTTAGCTTCGATAACAATTCAAAAGAAGACCGCTTAAACAATCGCGGCGAGCGCGGCGCCGGGTCGCGTATCGGCCGATCAGGGAGGAGTAACCCGATGATGAAGTTCGGCATTTTCGCAACCATGGCCGCCCTGGCCGCGGGCGCGCTGGCGATCACCGCCGGCTCCGCGCTGGCCCAGGACAAGATGTTGCGGGTGGCGATGAACGCCGACCCCGACGTGCTCGACATGACGCAGTCGACCAATCCACCGCAAGGCTTGGCGACGCTGGACAATGTCTATGACTCGCTCGACAACCAGAACCCCAAGGGCGACGTCATTCCGGGCGTCGCCGAATCCTGGGACTTCCAGGATGGCGGCAAGGTCATCGTGTTCCATATCCGCCACGGCGTAACGTTCCACTCGGGCGATCCGCTGACCGCCAAGGACGTGGTCTGGAGCCATCAGCGCTATCTGAAAAAGGGCCGCTTCTACGGCGTCTTCACCCGGTTCCTCGACAAGGTCGAAGCCACCGACGATTACACCGTCAAATTCACCTTCAAGCAGCCGGACGCCCAGTTTATCCCGGTGCATCCGCTGCCGATCGCGTCGAAGACCTATTACGATCGCGTCGGCGAAACGGAATTCGCCAAGCATCCGGTCGGCACCGGCCCCTACAAGATCGCCAATTATGTGCCGGGCCAGTATCTCGACCTCGAAGCCTACGACAAATACTGGGGGCCGAAGCCGGCGATCAAAAAAGCGCGCATCTATTTCGTCAAGGACGACAATACCCGCCTGGCGAAGCTGCAGGCGGGCGAGGTCGACCTGATCATGGGGACGCCCTATGCCGCCTATGACTCGCTGCAAAAGGCCGGCTTCACGCTGGTCAAGCTGCCGGTCCATCCGACCCAGTCGATTCAGTTTCACACCAAGAACCCGCAGACGCCGTGGCACGATGTCCGCGTCCGCCGCGCCATCGCCTATGCCGTCGACAAGGATGCGATCGTCAAGGGCCTGTTGCACGGCCTGCCGACCGACTATCCGCGGCTGATGCCGGACGAGGTCGGCTACGATCCCAATCTGAAGGATTATAAATACGATCCGGCCAAGGCGAAGCAATTGCTGAAAGAGGCCGGGTACGCCAACGGCTTCACCATGCCGCTCTATTATTCGACCGGCGTCTATTTCGGGACCCAGGAAACGGCCGAGGCGGTGGCGCTTTATCTCAAGCAGAACCTCAACATCACCACCAAGGCGCAGGGCATGGAGATGGTTCAGCTGCTCCAGCTGATCTTCAAATCGGCGCCCGATCCCAAGGCGGTATATGTCGGCGTCGCGGGTCTGCCGGTGGCCAATCTGGCGACCCCGCTCGAAGGCGTCGGCCTCGCCTATTACGGCAAGGCGTTCGGCGCGCTCTACGACAATCCCGAGCTCGATACGCTTTACGAGCAAGGCAATTCCAAGCTCAATCCGGCCGACCAGGCGCCGTTTATCAAAAAGATCATGGCGATCGAGCAGAACGATCTCTCGACCATCACCCTGTGGCAGTATGTCGATGTCTATGCGATGAAGAAGGGCATCACCTACACGCCCGGCCTTCACAACCTCGAAATCGTCTATCTGCCGTGGGTAACGATGTAGCGGTCCCAGTTATCAGTCGTCAGTTATCAGTCGTCAGTCGCCAGTTCCCTCTTCCGCCGCGTGGCGGCGGGAGAGGGAAAGAAACCAACCCTTTTCTCCTTACCGGCGAAGGTCGGTATCCATGGCAAGGATGGACCCCGACTTTCGTCGGGGAGGCGCCCTCGTTGGTTCAAGAAAGAAGTTGGCGCCGCCGCCCCGCTCACCTTTCCCTCTCACCCAATAGGAGAGGGAGCGGGGAACCGCGATGGATAGCCGCCTTCATCGTACGGAGAAAAGGCTTGGTGCGGTGATGGCTTGATGGTTTAAGCTTTTTTCCGCGCGCGGGCGTCACGTTCGGCGAATGGGTGGCGCCGGCTCGCCGCCGCGGGGATGGTCGATGGTTCAATATCACGGGATCGCGCGCTCAGCGCCGCCATGGCGTATCTGACCATTCTCCTCGATGGCACGGCCTATGGGATGATTCTGTTCATCATCTCGGTCGGGCTGACGGTCACGATGGGACTGATGCGGGTCGTCAATCTGGCGCACGGCGCGTTCGCCATGATCGGCGGCTATATCGCCGCCACGCTGATGCAGCGGGACGTGCCGTTCTTCATCGCCGCCATCCTGGCCGCGCTGTTGGTCGGAATTATCGGCGCCGTCGCCGAGCTGACGCTTTATCGCCCGCTCTATCGCCGGGGCGACCTGGCGCAGGCGCTGATGACCTTCGGGCTGACCTTCGTCGTGATCGCGGCGCTGACTTCGCTGTTCGGCAGCAACGTCAAGCCGATCGCGGTGCCGGCCTTCCTCGCCGGCCTGACCAATCTCGGCTTCACCGATTATCCGACCTACCGGCTGTTCCTGATCGCGATCGGCGCGGCGATGGCCATCGCGCTGTGGCTGATCATCGACCGCACGCTTTATGGCGCGCGGCTGCGCGCGGCGGTCGATAATCCACGCATGGCGCGGGCGGTCGGCATGGATGTCAACTGGCTGTTCACCGGCACCTTCGCCGCCGGCTGCGCGCTCGCCGGCCTCGGCGGCGTGCTGGGCGCGGACATGCTGCCGATCGAGCCATTCTATGCGCTGCGCTATCTCGTCATCTTCCTGGTCGTGGTCGCGGTCGGCGGGATCGGCAATTTCAAGGGCTCGTTCGTGGCCGCGATGGCGATCGGCATCGTCGATACCGTCGGCAAGTTCCTGATCCCCGGCACCTCCGCCTATATCGTCTACGTCCTGGTGATCGTGCTGCTGCTGTGGCGGCCGCACGGCCTGTTGCCGGCGAAATCGGCGGCATGACGGCGCGCCCCGCTCTCTCGGGACCGGCGCTGGCGCAACTCCGCGTCGGGCCGGGCCGCTTCGGCTGGCTGTGGCACGCGCTGCCCTGGGGCCTCGCGATCGGCACCTATTTCTTCGCCGGCGCCTATCTCACCCTCGGCACCGCCGCGCTGGAGATGATCCTCTTCACCCTGTCGATCGATCTCTGTCTCGGCTATGCCGGCATCGTGACCTTCGGCCAGGCGGCGTTCTTCGGCGTCGGCGCCTATGCCGCGGGGCTGCTGTCGATCCATCTCACGCCCGATCCGCTGCTCGGCCTGCTGTTCGGCACCGGCATCGCCGCGATCGTGGGTCTCGTCACCGGGATGCTGATCCTCCATACCGAGGGCGTCACCCTGATGATGCTGACGCTGGCCATCGCCTCGATGCTCAGCGCCTTCGCGCTCCAGGCCAGCAGCCTGACCGGCGGCGATGACGGGTTGCAGGGCATCCACATCTCGCCGCTGTTCGGCGTGTTCCCGTTCGATCTCTGGGGCAACACCGCCTATCTCTACGCGCTGGGCGTGCTGTTCCTATGGTTTGCGGCGGCGTGGCGCATCGTACGCTCGCCGTTCGGGCGCTCGCTCGATGGGATTCGCCAGTCGCCGCGCCGGATGCGCGCCATCGGGACCCCGGTCTGGTGGCGCCTCGTCGCGATCTATACGCTGTCGGCGGCGATGGCCGGCACCGCCGGCGTGCTGAAGGCGCAGACCAACCAGTTCGTCGGCCTCGACTCGCTCGATCTCCTGGTCTCCGGCACCGCTTTGGTGATGCTGATCCTGGGCGGCACCCGCCGGCTTTATGGCGCGTTCGTCGGCGCCGCCTTTTATGTGGTGGTGCAGGATATCGCGGCCGAGTTCGACCCGTTCCGCTGGATGTTCGTGATCGGCGGCCTCTTGGTGATCATCGTGATGTTCCTCGAAGGCGGGCTGATGGGCCTGGCGGACTGGGCGCGCGACGGCGCCGCGCGGCTGTGGACCCGGCCGGCGCCGAAATGACCGCGCCCGCCCCAGCGCTATCGGTGCGCGGCCTGTCCAAGAGCTTCGGCGCGTTGCAGGTGGCACAGGCCATCGACCTCGACCTGCAACCGGGCGCGCGGCTTGGGCTGATCGGCCCGAATGGCGCCGGCAAGACCAGCTTCGTCAATCTGCTGACCGGGATGATCCGCGCCGATGCCGGCGCCATCACGCTCAACGGCCAAGAGATCATCGCGCTGAAGCCGGAGCGGCGGGTCCGGCTGGGGCTGGTGCGCACCCACCAGATCAATACCCTGCTGAACGAGACCAGCCTGCGCGACAATGTCGCCATCGCGGTGGCGGAGCGCGAGAATTACGCCTGGCGGCTGATGCGCTTCACGCCGCAATGGCGCCGCTGCCTCGCCGAGGCGGAGGCGCAGCTCGCGGCGTTCGGCATCCACGATCTGGCGGACCGGCGGGTCGCCGAGCTGCCTTATGGCCAGCAGCGTCTCCTCGAGATCGCGATCGCGCTGGTGCTGAAGCCGCGGGTGCTGCTGCTCGACGAGCCGGCGGCCGGGGTGCCGGCGGCGGAGGCGCATGCCATCCACGACGTGCTGGAACGGCTGCCGGCCGAGATCGCGATCCTGATGATCGAGCATGACATGGATTTGGTGTTCCGCTTCGCGCGCGAGATCGCGGTGCTGGTGCAGGGCCGCGTGCTGATCGCGGGGACGCCGGCCGAGATTGCCGCCCACCCCGAGGTTCGGGCGGTCTATCTGGGGCGCGGCACGGCGTGAGCGGCGATCCCGCCCCGGCGCTGACGGTGGACGATCTGGTCGCCGGCTATGGCGCGACGGTGGTGCTGGACGGCATCTCGTTCAGCATGCCGGCGGGCGGCACGCTGGCGGTGCTGGGCCGCAACGGCGTCGGCAAGACGACGCTGCTCGCGACCCTGATGGGCTTCACCAACCGCCATCGCGGCACCATCCGCTTCGCCGGCCAGCCGATGGAGACCATGGCCTCGCACCGGCGCAACCGCGCCGGCTTCGGCTATGTGCCGCAGGAGCGCGAGATTTTCCCCTCGCTGACGGTCGAGGAGAATCTGCTGGTGGCGGTGCGCGCCGGCGGCTGGACGGTCGATGCCGTCTACGATCTTTTCCCCGCCCTGAAGCAGCGGCGCGGCAATTCCGGCAACCGCCTCTCCGGCGGCGAGCAGCAGATGCTGGCGGTCGGCCGGGCGCTGGTCGGCGCGCCGAAGCTGCTGTTGCTGGACGAGCCAACCGAGGGGCTGGCGCCGATCGTGGTCGAGGCGCTGGCCGACGCGCTGGCGCGGATTCGCGACCAAAGCGGCCTCGCCATCCTCTTGGTCGAACAGCGCGTCGATCTGGCGTTGTCGTTCGCGCGCGACGCCATCGTGCTCGATCGTGGCCGCATCGTGTGGCGCGGCACCTGCGCCGAACTGATGGCGGACGAGGCGACCAAGCACCGCCTGCTCGGCGTCGCGGGATAAGGGCATTCTCGCGGCGATTGTTGTCGGCTAGAGTCGGACGTCGAGCAGGGGAGATAGGCATGAAACGGATCGTGATCGGGCTGGCGATGGCGATGATGGCCATCATCGCGGCCGGTTCCCTATCGAGCGGCCATGCCGCCGATGCCGCCCCGCCCGAGCTGGCGTTCCAGCGCCTCGACATCGACACCTCGAAGGCCACCGCCGAGGCGTGCCTGATCTTCTCCCACAAGCTCGATCCGGCGGCGCACTATAATGAATATCTGGTGCTGACGCCGGCGGCGAAGCCCGCGCTGCGGGTCGAGGGCCGCGGCCTGTGCCTCGCCGGCCTAGCGTTCGGCGCCACCTATCAGGCGGAACTGCGCGCCGGCTTTCCCGCCGCCGATCACCTGACGCTGGCGGCCAGCCAGAAGGTCGAGGTCACGCTGCGCGACCGCCCGCCCCTTCTCGCGTTTCGCGACGGGCTGATCCTGCCGCGCGACAATTCGGCCGGGGTGCCGATCACCTCGATCAATGTCCAGCGCGTCGCGATCAAGCTGATGCGGGTGCCGGACCGGCTGCTGTCGCAAATCTCGCTCGACCAGTTCAACCAGCGCCAGGTCTATTCGTGGGGCGTGCAGAGCCTCGAGGACCAGCAGGCGGCGACGGTGTGGCAAGGCGAGATGAGCGTCACCTCGAAGCCCAACGAGACCGTGACCACGCTCTTTCCGCTGACCGGCCTGCTCAAGGGCAAGAAGCCCGGCGTCTATATCCTGGTCGCGGATGATGCCGGGCGGAAGCTCGCTGGTGGGGGTAATGATACCGGCGAGCATATGCGGGCGATACAGTATGTTATCGACACCGATATCGGCCTCACCAGCTTCGAGGGGGCCGACGGGCTCAATGTTTTCGCCCGCTCGCTGGCCACCGCCGTGCCGATCGCCGGGCTGCGGCTGACGCTGATCGCCCACGACAATGACGAACTCGCCAGCGCCGTGACCGACGCCGACGGCCGCGCGCATTTCGATCCGGGCCTGGTGCTCGGCAAGGGCGGCGCCAGCCCCCGCGCGGTAATGGCCTATGGCAAGGATGGCGATTTCACCTTCGCCGACGTGACGCGACCCGCCTTCGATCTCTCCGATCGCGGCGTCGATGGCCGCGCCCTGCCCGGCCCGGTCGATGCCTTCGTCTACACCGATCGCGGCATCTATCGCGCGCGGGAGACGGTGCATATCGTGGCGCTGCTGCGCGACCGGCTGGCCAATGCGATGCCCAATGTGCCGGTGACGCTGGCGGTGCGGCGCCCCGACGGCGCCGTCTATCGCCGCGCCACGCTGCAGGACCAAGCCGATGGCGCGATCCACGAGGCGCTGGCGCTGACCGCCACCGCCCCGCACGGGCATTGGAGCATCGACGTCTATCTCGACCCCAAGGGCGACTCCGTCGGCCATGCCGAATTCGATGTCCAGGATTTCATTCCGCAACAGCTCAAAGTGACGGTCAGCGGCGCGCCCGCCTTCCTCAAGCCCGGCCAGCCGATCAGCCTCGATACCGAGGCGCGGTTCCTTTATGGCGCGCCGGCGGCCGGCCTCGACGGCGAAAGCGAGGCAACGGTCGCCACCGACCCGGCGCCGTTCGCCGCCTATCGCGACTTCCATTTCGGCTTGGCGCAACAGAAATTCGAGCAAAAGATCGTACCCCTGAAGGTCGCGCGCACCGACGCCCAGGGCAAGACCCAGGTCACCGGCGCGCTGACCGAGATCGCCGAGACCACCCTGCCGCTCAAGGCCAGTATCCGCGTCTCGATCTTCGAGCCGGGCGGGCGCAGCACCGACGAGACGCTGAGCATCCCGGTGCGCACCCGGAAGCTGCTGATCGGGGTCCATCCGCTGTTCCAGGACGACACCGCGCCCGAGGACGCGGCCGCCGGCTTCGAGATCGTGGCGCTGGACGAGGCGGGAAAGCCGGTGGCGCGCCCGGGTCTGACCTATGCGCTGGTGCGCGAGGTCACCGAATACACCTGGTACAAGAAGGACAATCAATTCCACTATGAGAGCGCGACGCATGACGTGCCGGTGGCCGACGGCACCATCGATACCAGCGCCGACAAGCTGGCAAGCCTCAAGCGCGTCCTGCCGTGGGGCTATTATCGCCTGACGGTCAATGACAAGGATGGCGGCGCCGCCACCTCCTATCGCTTCAGCGCCGGCTGGGGCGGCACCCTGGCCGAGGACCGGCCCGACAAGGCCGAGGTGCGGCACGACAAGAAGAGCTATGCCATCGGCGACACCGCGCATATCTCGATCCGGCCGCCGGCCGCCGGCAAGGCGCTGGTGGTGATCGCCAACGACCGCATCCTCGCGACCCAGCTGGTCGACGTGCCGGCCGACGGCGCCACGGTCGATGTGCCGGTGACGGCATCCTGGGGCACCGGCGCCTATGCCATCGTCGCGTCCTATCGCGCGCTCGGCGACGGCAATTCCCGCGCCCCGGTGCGCGCCATCGGCCTCGCCTGGCTGCCGATCGACGCCTCGGCGCGGACCTTGACGGTGACGCTCGGCCTGCCGGACCAAATCCTGCCGCGCCGCAAGCTCGCTATTCCCGTGACGGTCGCCGGCGTTGGCAGTGGCAAGGCTTATGTCACGCTGGCGGCGGTCGATGAAGGCATCCTGCAACTGACCAAATTCGTCTCGCCCGCGCCGGCCAATTTCTATTACGGCAAGCGCCGGCTGGCGGTCGATATCCGCGACGATTACGGCCGCCTGATCGACGCCAAGGGCAATGTCGGCGCGATTCGCAGCGGCGGCGATATCGGCGGCCGCGCGCTGGAGGTGGTGCCCACCAAGACGGTGGCGCTGTTCGCCGGGCCGGTGGCTTTGGATGCCGCCGGCAAGGCGACGATCACGCTCGACATTCCCGATTTCAACGGCGATCTGCGCTTCATGGCGGTGGCGTTCGACGGCGCCAAGGTCGGCGAGGCCGAACAGCATCTGATCGTGCGCGATCCCGTCGTCAGCGCTGTCACGCTGCCGCGCTTCCTCGCGCCCGGCGACGCCAGCCGCCTCAGCCTCGATCTCCATAATCTCGACGGCGCGCCCGGCACCTATCACGTCGCGTTCGCCGCCTCGGGCGCGGTTTCGTTCGGGCCGAAGGCAACGCTCGACATCAAGCTCGCCAAGGGTGAGCGCCAGCTTGTAGCATTTCCGCTCAACGCCAAGGACATTGGCATCGGCACGGTCGATCTGCATCTGTCGGGACCGGGCAATTTCGCCGTCACCCGCCAGTGGCAAATCGCGGTGCGGGCGCCGCAGCTGCCGACCTCGCGCGAGACGATCGCGGCCCTGGGGGCGGGCAAGAAGACCAGTCTCGATCCCAAGATCCTGGCCGACTACCTGCCCGGCACCGGCGCCGTCACGGTGAGCTTCGACAGCGTGCGCACGGTGCCGCTGGCGGGCCTGCTGAAATCGCTGGAGCGCTATCCCTTCGGCTGCGTCGAGCAGATCACCAGCCGCGCCTATCCGCTGCTCTATTTCAACGATGTCGCGCTGCTCGCCGGCACCGGCACCGATCGCGGCGCCGAGGGCCGGGTTCAGGACGCGATCAATCAGCTGCTCGACATGCAGCGCGCCGACGGCAATTTCGGCCTGTGGGCGGCGCGCGGCGACGAGGCCAAGGACTGGCTCAGCGTCTATGCGCTCGACTTCCTGACGGCGGCCGCCGCCAAGCATTACCACATTCCAACCGACGCCTTCGATCGCGGCCGGGGCTGGCTGCGCCGCATCGTCGCCAACAAGAACACCGAGATTCGCACCCGCCTCTATGCCGCCTATGTGCTGGCGCGGAACGAAGCGCTTAGCCTGTCCGATTTGCGCTATGTCTTCGACACGACGCAGAACGCCAAGGGCACCAACGCCTTCGCGGCGGCACAACTGGGCGCCGCCCTGGCGCTCGAAGGCGACCGCGCCCGCGCCCAGGCGGCGTTCGCCGAGGCGGAAAAACTGCCGCTGGCGCCGGCTAAGCGCGCGCTGTTCGGGGTTTACGACAACACCGATTATTATGGCTCGGCGCTGCGCGATTGGGCCGGATTCCTGACCATGGCGGCGGCGGCGCACGAGACCGGCGTGATGGCGCGGCTCTATGACCGCTATCGCTGGGTGCGCGAGAATGCCGACGATCTGACCACCCAGGAGAAGGCGTGGCTGCTGCTGGCGATGGCCGAGATCACCCAGCGGCGCGCGCCGATCACGATCGAGGCCGGCGGCAAGAAGCTGACCGCGACCGACCACGCGATCAGCTTCGCGCTGAACGGCGCGGCGCTCGGCAAGGGCTTCGCGGTGACCAATGAATCGGCGCACGAGATTTGGGAATCGGTGTCGATCCAGGGAATTTCGGCGACGCCGCTGCCGGCGACGGCAAAGGGCATCACCCTGACGCGCGAATTCCGCACCTTCGACGGCAAGCTCGCCGATCTCGCCAAGCTGACGCAGAATGACCGGCTGATCGTGGTCTTGAAGGGCGCCACGGCGGACAACCGGCACCACCAGATCGCACTGCTCGATCTGCTGCCGGCCGGGTTCGAGATCATGGGCGCGGTGACCCCCGACAAGGACGGCAAGACACCGTACCCGTGGCTGGGCACGTTGCGCGCGCTGCGCATGACCGAGACGCGCGACGACCGCTTCGTTGCCGCCTTCGTGGTGCACCCCGACGAGCCATCGGTGATCGTCGATGACGCGAAGCTGGAAGCCAGCGGCGAATACCTCATCGCCTATATCGTGCGTGCCATCACCCCCGGCACTTATGTCCTGCCGGCGGCGGTCGCCTCGGACATGTATCGCCCGGCGATCGTCGCGCGCACCGCGATGGGCAAGGTGACTATCGCGGCGCGGTAGATGAATCAAGTCCGGGGCAGGCGCTGGATTCCCGTTGTCGCGGGAATGGCGATTGTTATTCTGGCGGCGGCCGGCGCGGTCCGCTGGGCCGATCGGCGGTGGCCGCCCGATCTGTCGCGCTATATGCGGCAATCGGCGGTGGTGACGGATAAGGATCGCGGCATTCTGCGCGCCTTCACCACGCCGGACGGCAAATGGCGGCTGCCGGCGCGGCCCGAGGATGTCGATCCGCGCTATCTGACCTTGCTGCGCGCCTATGAGGACAAGCGGTTCAACGCGCATGACGGCGTCGATCCATTCGCGCTGGCGCGCGCGGCGGGGCAATGGATATCGCATGGCCACATCGTCTCGGGCGGCTCGACGCTGACCATGCAGGTGGCGCGCCTGATCGACACGCCGAAGCCGCGCGGCATCGGCACCAAGCTGGCGCAGATGGCGCGCGCCCTGCAGTTGGAGCGGCGCTATCGCAAGGCCGACATCCTGGCGATGTACCTGACGCTGGCGCCGTTCGGCGGCAATCTCGAAGGCGCGCGCGCCGCGTCGCTCGCCTATTTCGGCAAGGAGCCGGCACGGCTCACGCTGGGCCAGGTGGCCCTGCTGGTGGCGCTGCCGCAATCGCCGGAGCGGCTGCGGCCCGACCGCCATCCCGCGGCGGCGCGCGCCGGGCGCGACAAGGTGCTGGCGCGGCTTGCCGGCGACGGCGTCATCACGCCGCGGCAAATGGCCGAGGCGCGCGCCGAGCCGGTGCCCGACCGGCGCCTGCCCTTCCCCTTCGCGGCGCCGCACCTGGCACAGCATCTGATGGCGCTGGCGCCCGGCGCCGAGACCGATACCTGGATCGACGGCGCGCTGCAACGCGCGGCGGAAAATCTGGCGCGCGGCGAGGCGCGCTGGTTCCCGGACGGCGCCGACATTTCCGCGATCATGGTGGAGAATTCGACCCGCCGCGTCGTCGCCTATGTCGGCGGCACCGATTTCTTCGGCCGCCGCGCCGGCCAGCTCGACCTCGCGCGGCGCGCGCGCTCGCCCGGCTCGGCGTTGAAGCCGTTCGTCTACGGCATGGCGTTCGACGACGACGCGATCAACCCGGCCAGCCTGATCGACGACGAGCCGACGCGCTTCGGCGATTACGCGCCGAAGGATTTCGACCGCGACTATCGCGGCACGGTCAGCGTGCGTCAGGCACTGGCCGAATCGCTCAACGTGCCGGCGGTGGCGCTGCTCGAACGGGTCGGGCCGATGCGCTTCGTCGCCGACCTGCGGCAGTCGGGCGCGCGGCTCGCCACCCATCGGCTGGTGGGCGCGCCCAGCCTGCCGATCGCCCTGGGCGGCGTCGGCATCAGCCTCGCCGATCTGACGATGCTCTATGTCGCGCTGGCGAATGACGGCGCGGCGGCGCCGCTGGTCTATGCCGGCGCGCCGGCGGCGTCGCCCCATGCGCTGATGAGCAAGACCGCCGCCTGGTATGTTGGCGACATCCTCGCCGACTCATCGCGCCCCGATGGCTGGGGCGAGGGGATCGGCCTGACCACCACCCGCACCATCGCCTTCAAGACTGGCACCTCCTATGGCTATCGCGACGCCTGGGCGGTCGGGTTTTCGCGGCGCTATACGGTCGGCGTCTGGGTCGGGCGCGCCGACGGCTCGCCGCGCCCCGGCCATTACGGGCGCAACACCGCGACCCCGATCATGCTCAAATTATTCGACCTGCTGCCGGCCGAGGCACCGGGGTGGCGGGCGCCGCCGCCCGACGCGCTGATCGTCCACGGCAACGAGGCGCTGCCGCCGATGCTGCGGCACTTCACCCGCCAGCTTAGCGAGGATGGGCCGCGCCGCGTGCCGCCGCCGCGCATTCTCTTCCCCGCCGACGGCATGCTGATCGAGACCGCGCGGTCGGAGCCGGAAATCGTGCTGAAGGCCAAAGGCGGCAGCGGCGCGCTGTTCTGGATCGTCAACGGCAAGCCGCTCGGCAGCCCACGGCTGGGCGCCGATATGTTCTGGCGCCCCGACGGCGAGGGCTTCGCCAACATCGCGGTGATCGACCGCGACGGCAACCGCGCCGCCGTTCGCGTGCGCGTCAAGATCGAGCCATAGGACGGGCGACCATGAAATATCGCCGCCACGAGGCCAAGGATTACGCCCGCCAGCATCTGCGCGGCATCTGGGCGGCGGCGATGACGCCGTTCACCCCGGACCTCGCGCTGGACGAAGTGGGGTTCCGGCGCAACATGCGGCACTGGGTGGACGAGATTGGCATCGACGGGCTGTTCATCTCCGGCAAGCAGGGTGAATTCGCGTCGATGTCGCTGGCCGAACGCAAGCGCAGCTTCGCGCTGGCGGTCGAGGCCACCGGCGACGCCGCCGGCACCATCATGTCGTGCTCCGACCAGAACATCGACACGGTGGTCGAGCTGGCGAAATTCGCGCAAGCGATCGGCGCCGATTACATCGTCGTGCACGCGCCGCTACTTTATTTCTTCGACGCGCAGGACCGCACCTTGGTCGAGTATTATCGCCATATCAGCGAGCAGGTGGAAATCGGCATCGCGATGTGGAGCCACCCCGACAGCGGCTATCTGATGTCACCGGAACTGTGCGCCGAGATCGCCGAGCTGCCCAACATCGTCGCCATCAAATACAGCGTGCCGCGCGCGATGTATGCGCGGCTGACGCGGCTCGTCGGCGACCGGCTGATCGTCAGCACCGCGTCGGAGGCGGAATGGTTCGACAACATCGTCGAGCTGGGCTGGCAGGTCTATCTCTGCTCCAGCCCGCCCTATCTCTTACAGACCAAGACCGACCGGCGCATGCGCGACTATACCGACCTCGCGATGCGCGGCGATGTTGTGGCGGCGCGCCGGGTGCGCGACAGTCTCGACCCGGTGCGCGACGCCCTGCGGCGGACGCGGCCGCCGGAAAAGCCCCAGGCGCATCAGAAATACTGGCAGGAATTGCTCGGCCAGGCCGGCGGGCCGACGCGCCGCCCGCAATTGCAACTGACCGAGGCGGAAAAAGAAGCGACCCGCGCCGCGTTCGCGACATGCGGCCTGCGATGAAGGCGTTCAATCTACAGCGCTGGATCGACGATAACGCGCATCTCCTCAAGCCGCCGGTCGCCAACAAGCTGGTGTTCGAGGACACCGACATGGTGATTCAGGTGATCGGCGGCCCCAATCGCCGCACCGATTTTCATGACGACCCAGCCGAGGAATTTTTCTACCAGCTTCGCGGCGACATGATCCTGAAGATCGTCGAGGAGGGGCGCATCCTCGATGTGCCGATCCGCGCGGGCGAGGTTTTTCTCGCACGCGCGCATCTGCGGCACTCGCCGCAGCGCCCGGTCGCGGGCTCGGTCGGCCTGGTGGTCGAAGGCGCGCGCCGTCCCGGCGACCGTGACGGCTTCGAATGGTATTGCTTCCAGTGCGGCGAACTGGTCCATCGCGTCGAGATCGCGTTGACCAATATCGTGCGCGATCTGCCGCCGCTGTTCGAGCGGTTCTATGCCGATCGCGCGGCGCGCCTTTGTCCCGCCTGCGGCGCGGTTCACCCCGGCGAGGAACCACCCGAGGGCTGGGTCTGCATTTAATTTCCCTCTCCGCCCATTGGGGGGAGAGGGAGGCCCATCGCGAAGCGATGGAGCGGGTGAGGTGGGCATGCTCGGAGCTTCCCCCTCACCCCAACCCTCTCCCCCGCTCGGGGGGAGAGGGAGTTTCGGGGGAGTCTAGAGTCTGATCCATCTAGATTGAAGCGTATCCGGAGTTTCTGAGGTAGTTGGCGCATTCTTGGGATGAGAAGGCGTTGAGCAGGGTTCCGATGCGTTTCCATGTTGTCTCGACGGTTCGCTCGGCGGCTTTTCGCAGC
>DATCDN010000122.1:0-2588 GCA_036510675.1 Allostellaceae bacterium | reverse complement strand
AAGATCGGCAGCGCCACCGTCGGCGCCACCATCACCGAGCTGAAATACGCGGTCAACGTGAACACGCTGGAGCACACCGCCGCCAAGACGCTGGAGCTGAACGGCATCGGCATTTGCAATATCGGCATCAGCCAGCCGATCCCATTCGATCCCTATGCCGAGAATCACGAGACCGGCGGCTTCATCCTGATCGATCGCATGACCAATGCCACGGTCGGCGCCGGAATGATCCTGTTCGCGCTGCGCCGCTCGCGGAACATCCATTGGCAATCCGTGGATATCGACCGCGCCGCGCGCGCCGCCGCGAAGCACCAGAAGTCCGCGATCCTGTGGTTCACCGGCCTCTCCGGCGCCGGCAAATCCACCATCGCCAATCTGGTGGAAAAGCGCCTGCATGTCGCCGGCAAGCACACTTATATGCTCGACGGCGACAATGTCCGGCACGGTCTCAACCGCGATCTCGGCTTCACCGACGCCGACCGGGTCGAGAATATCCGCCGTATCGGCGAGGTCGCGAAGCTGATGGTCGATGCCGGCCTCATCGTCATGGTGTCGTTCATCTCGCCGTTCCGCTCGGAGCGGCAGATGGCGCGCGAGCTGGTCGGGCCGGGCGAATTCTTAGAGATTCATGTCGACACGCCGCTGGCGCTCGCCGAAAGCCGCGACCCGAAGGGCCTCTATAAGCGGGCGCGGCGCGGCGAGATCAAGAATTTCACCGGCATCGACTCACCCTATGAGACGCCGGAAAATGCCGAAATCACCCTCGATACCGGCCATCTTTCGGCCGACGAGGCGGCCGATCTGGTGATCGACAGGCTGGTCGCGTTCGGGGTTATCGCCAGAGCTTAAACTTATTCACTTTCACGACGTCGGGTAGGTTACTCGGAAAGTTTTGTCTTCCTCTGAAGCCGTAAGCCTCGAACTCATCGCACATCATCCGCATGCGGCCGACGATTTTCGGCGTCATCGAGACGCGTGGGCGGCGGTCGTAGAAGGTGGATCGGGGTAGCCCATCAGCCGACATCCTTGCGACGGAGAGACCGCAGGGCCGGCAATGAACTCGGCTGGCAGCTGCTGGCAGCCGCCCCTTCCGGCGCCCGGCCTAGTAGGGTCGAGCATCGGTTCGTGGACCGGCTCATAACAGGCACGAGGATTCCCCGCCGTGGTCCTGTCTCCGGCAGTGCGCACCTTGGATTCTTCGTCAGCCTCCTCTTCGCTGATTCGGTTCAACGGCGTGATCAGACGAGCACAGGTTGGGCGACCCGGGCGATCGCCCAGATGAAGCCGACCATCTCGCGAGCGATAGCGGTGGTGACCACGACCCTTCGGCTTTCCGGTTGCGGCCAAGCGGGAATATCTCGCGCATAGTCGGGCCTGTGCTTTCCAGGCGGTGTCTCGGATCGCCGCGGACAGCTGCTCGAGACGGTCGTGAATCTTACGGCTCACTCGGGCGGGCATGCGATAGGTCCAGACGCCCTCAATCAGCACGCGTCGCGCCAGTGAATTCCCGATCTTTGTGATCCCGCCGCGGCGCACGCGGCTTCCGGACGAGTGTTCGCTGGGTACCAGGCCGAGATAGGCCATCAGTTGCCGCGCGTTGGTGAAGCGTCGGAAGTCGCCGACCTCCGCCACGACAGTGACCGCGACTACGACGGCGATCCCGCGCATCGCCTGAAGGGCTGCGGCGACGGACGCCATCGACCAGTTCGGCAGCAGCTCCTCGATCTGCTGCGTCAGGCGGTCGCGCCTGGCTTCGGCATCTTGGACGGCATGAATGTAGTCCTGCAACACGATCTGCTGTGCCGGATGATCGAAGCGCACTGTGGTCAGCCAGCGGTGATAGGCCAGAGTCCAGGCGCGAGCCCCGTGGTAGATCCAGTCATGACGCAGCAGAAAGCCTTGCAGGCGCTGTCGCGCCTTGGACAGCACCCGAACTGCCGTCTCCCGCGCCCGCACCAAGTCGCGCATCGCTTCATGGGCAGCGTCGGGTATCCAGATCGGCGTCAGCTCGCCGGCACGGTGAAGCTTGGCCAACATCATCGCGTCGCGGCGATCGGTCTTGACGCGGTCTCCGGCCTTCATCGGGATCAGCGATGGTGCCATCACGACGCAGCTGTGCCCGTAACCGGTCAGCAAGCGATGAAGTCCATACCCGCAAGGACCGGCTTCATAGCACTGAAGCGACGGCCACTCTTGCCGAGACGAGCTACCATCCTGCTCAGGATATCGGGGCGGTTCTCGAACACACCGAGCTGCCGTACCTCCCCACCGCGACCGTTCTCGGCCACCGCCACTCAAACCGTCGCCTTGTGCACGTCCAATCCGACGTATGTGATATCGTTCATCAGGCTCGTCCTCCATGCATGAGGCTCCGTGCCGGCCATCCGGCACAACACTCGACATTTGTATGCCGAGGACGGGCCGCCGATCACTCAGCGAACATGGGGTCTAGCAGGCTGCTGAAAAACTCAGGGGTGGTGGCAGATGACGCAACAATCGAATCAAGACTGCCTCCTTTGCGAATCGTTGTTGCGTAGCAGCCGCGAGAGACGAATCAATCTTGCGTCGCCGCCCCGCCAAAATCGTTT
>DATCDN010000121.1:0-9664 GCA_036510675.1 Allostellaceae bacterium | reverse complement strand
GTCATCGGAAACGTCGCTTGGATAGCGCAGACGGCTGCGGTCGTAACGCACGCGATTTTGAATCGTCCACATCGGCGGCTCCTTCGAATCAGGCCGCCATCCTTGAATCACAAACGATTCATATGATTCAACAACTCATTGTACAGACACTAAGTGAATCAGAATTCTTTTTTTGTAGCACCAATTTTGATTCAAAACGCCCAAACGAGAGTGGGCTATCGATAACGGATCTTCACACCTTTTTGAAGTCAGCAGATGCCGAACTCGTCGTTAAAGTGATAGATGCTTGCAGTTCGGGTGCACCGCTAATAAAGGCCGACAATTTATTTATGCCATCAGACAAGGGCGGCTTTAGAAATTTAATTCAAATATCCTCCTGCCTAGATTCTCAGAATTCTCTTACGGGCAACCCTCTAAGTTTATTCACGGACAGATTTCGGACCGCAGTTCTCCGCAAAACGGACGGAATTGTGTATTATACCGACATAATAGATACATTAAGGGATGATTTTCTCGAAAATAGCACCCAGACTCCGTATTTTGTATCTCAGGGGACTGGTAGAGAAGCGTTTGTCGAGGACGCGAAGCGTTTCGATCAGGTGAGAGCCATGCTGAAGTCGCAAACAACGCCTGAAGACGCACACACCGTCCAAGTCATACCTGTTGAACCTCCGCTGCCGCACTTACTCGAAGCGGCCGAGAGAAAAGTAGCGACGTCGGAAGTTGCACAAAAATTCGTCGCCAATCTCTTTGATCAGATATTGAAGCAGGTTCCGACAGGTGAATTTGCGAATGTCTATAATATGGAAACAGTCGAACACCCAAACTTTAACGAGCCGACGACCAAAGGATTCATTATCCGTGTGCTAACCGGCGAGACACGACCCGACAATTTTGTTACGGCAACAATCACTCGGTCGCGAAAGCACGATCCTTTTAATCTGGCACGACTCGCCGGGTTGTTTGCTGAATACGGTGAAATTTCGGAAACCCTTGATCTACGCCTAAATTGCTCGATGCAAAGAGTACAACTAAAGATTATGCTAACTCCAAAATATATGAGCTTGAAACGGTTAATTCTTGTAGTCACCTGCGCTCCCAGCTTGGAGCATTGTTACATATTTGAAATGGTAACTCAGCATTCTTTAAAGGACTGGGGTCAATTTGATAGTGATGGTATCGAGCTAACACGCCGGTGGTATAAATTTACTTGGAGCGATGACGCGAGCGAGGTGGCTGCGAAAATTTCCCAAACGCTGCATGACGGCATAAGGAAATATTTGGAAGTGACTGCAAACAGATTAGTCAAAGATTAGAGATCGCCTCCAACGTATTCTCACGTTTAACGCGGCGGCCGACCATGATCCTCAATCTGCAATGCTAGGTGGAGAACGATCCGCTGAGTGCCGAACGCAAGGCGTGGAGCGCATAGCAGCTTCGCTGGATAGGGTCGCCTGCTCCCTGTGTTCTAGTGGAACGATCACCCGTTAATGGATGATGAAGGGGGCGGACCATGTATCGGCACGTCGAGATTCCCTATGGCTGCTATTGGAGCACGCCGTTCGCGCGCTGGCAGGGCAGCCTCGCGCATCTTCATTCGCTGCAATTCGCGGCCCATGTCGCGCGCGCCGAGTTGGCGCGCCGCGACATCCCGGTGACGGTGTTCGATTATGCGGTGCTCGGCATGACCACGCCCCAGGCCTATTCGTTCCACGGTCTGCCCTGGCTGCTGTCGCTGTTGGGCGCGCCGGAGCTGGGCGGACCGACCATCGCGCAGGCCTGCGCGACCGGCACGCGCTGTGTCAATATCGCGGCGGACGAGATCGAGTTGGGCCGTTCCGACGTGTCGCTGATCGTGACCTGCGACCGGACCTCGAACGGGCCGATGCTGACCTATCTGGACAGCAATGGGCCCGGCGGCGGCCGGCCCGACGACGAGCATTGGATTCTCGACAGTTTCTTCGGCAAGACGCCGGTGCCGTTCGCCAACGAACCCATCGTCAACACAGCGGAGAATTGCGCCCGCCAATTTCAGATCGACACCGCGACCCAGCACGAGCTGGTACTGCGGCGGTATGAGCAATATGCGGCGGCGGCGGCGAACGACCACGCCTTCCACAAGCGCTTCATGACGCTGCCCTTCGCCGTGCCGGACAAGAAGTTCGCCAAGACCGTCAAGACCATCGAGAGCGATGAAGGCATCCACGACACCAGCCGGGAAAAACTGGCAAGGCTCAAGCCGACATCGCCCGGCGGCACTGTCACCTATGCCGGCCAGACCCATCCCGCCGATGGCAATGCCGGCATCGTGCTGGCAACGCGCGGCCGCGCCGCCGAGCTGTCGCGCAACCCCAATATCCGCATTGAGGTGCTAGGCGTTGGCGCGGCGCGCGCCGCCGAAAAGATGATGCCGCTGGCGCCGGTGCCGGCGACCAAGGCGGCGCTGAAGGATGCGGATGTGTCGATCGGTCAGATCGACGCGATCAAATCGCACAATCCCTTCATCGTGAACGACATCGTCTTCGCCAAGGAGACCGGCGTCGATGCCGCGCGCATGAACAATTACGGAAGCTCGCTGGTGTGGGGTCATCCCCACGCGCCGACGGCGACGCGCGGGATCATCGAGCTGATCGAGGAGCTGGCGGAGCGCGGCGGCGGCTATGGCCTGTTCCAGGGCTGCGCCGCCGGCGATTTCGGCATGGCTGTGGTGATCCGCGTTACGGATGCGCGGACGCACTAAGACACGCTTTATCCCTCTCCGCGATGCGGAGAGGGAGGGGCCCGCGCCGAAGGCGTGGGAGGGTGAGGTGGTGACGCGCCTCAATCCTCGACCCGAAGCAGCAGCGACGCCGCTCAATTCGCAAGCGTGATAAAGCGTCACCACCTCACCCTCCCATCGCTGCGCGATGGGCCCCGCCCTCTCCGCATCGCGGAGAGGGGTGTGCGTGCCTACCGCTGTACAGTGCCCATCGTTGCCCCGTTGTCAATCGTGCGACGATCCCTCACTTATCCCCTGATACCCAATCGCTGATCTGGAGCACCCATGGCCAATCCCAAGGACGTCGCCCTTCTCGTCGGCAGCCTGCGCAAGGAATCCTTCACCCGAAAAGTGGCGTTGGCGATGGCCAAGATCGCGCCGCCGACGCTGAAACTGTCGATCATCGAGATTGGGCATTTCGGCCCCTACAATCAGGATCTCGACGCCAATCCGCCGGCCGAGTGGCTGGCGCTGAAGGACCGCATCAAACAGGCCGACGCGGTGCTGTTCGCGACCCCCGAATATAATCGCTCGGTGCCGGGCTTCTTCAAGAACATCATCGACATCGCCTCGCGCCCCTACGGCAAGAGCGCGTGGGACGGCAAGCCCGCCGCCATTGTCAGCGTCTCGCCCGGAATCATCGGCGGGTTCGGCGCCAATCATCATCTGCGCCAGTCGCTGGTGTTCCTCAATATGCCGACCATGCCCCAACCCGAGGCCTATGTCGGCAATGCCGCCAGCCTGGTCGACGACAAGGGCGATTTCGCCAAGCCCGAGACCAAGGAATTTCTCGGCAAATTCCTCGCCGCCTTCGCCACCTGGATCGATCGCAACGCCGCCGCCAAATAGCGGCGCGCTTTTGCGCCACGCGAAATAAATTCGCGTGACGATCGCGATTCCGGGTGACGGCCCGGCCCGGCGCGGTTTTTCGATTGAAAAAATATTTTTTTCGTTCCTATGCTCAGGGCTGAAACGACGAGACGGCGGTCGCCGGGCCAGTCATCGTCACAACAGGTTGGGAGGCAGTCCGGCGTTTCGGGGAACATCGCATTCATGCGGCGCCGGCATGTGTCCGCGCGCCGCCATAATCACACGCATAAGGTTACACGACTAAGATCATACTGGGAGGGATCGTCCAAATGTCACTACGCAATCTCGCTGTCGGCGCCGCCGCGCTGGGCCTGGGCATCGCCCTCGCCTCCGCCGGCTATGCCGCCGACATCACCAAGGTCAATCTGGCGCCCGACAAGAAGGGCACCGTCGCCAACTTGCAGCCGATGTCCAAATTCTGCGGCACCAAGAAGATCAAGGTCGCTTTCTCGGACGGCTGGGGCGGCAATTACTGGCGCCACATCACCCGCGCCGAGTTCGAGGACGAGGCCGCCAAGTGTAAGAACATCACCGAGACGCGCTACACCGACGGCGAAGGCAAGCCGGAGAAGCAGATCGCGGACATTAACGGGCTGGTGGCCCAGCATTTCGACGTGATCGTCGCGTTCCTCGATGGCGGCGCCGCCATCACCAAGGCAACGCGCGAGGCCACCAAGGCCGGCGTCGCGGTGGTGCCGTTCGACACCGGCGCCTCCAGCAACACCTTCCCCGGCACGATCGGCCGCGACTATGTCGATCGCGTGACCGAGGACCAGGGCGAGGTCGGCGAGCAATTTGCCACTTGGCTGGCCAAGACGCTGCACGGCAAGGGCAATATCGTCCTTTATGGCGGCACGCCCGGCAATCCGATGACCGCCGCGCAGGCCACCGGCTGGCAGGCCGTGTTCAAGAAATATCCCGGCATCAAGGTGCTGGAACAGGAACCCGTCGTCACCAATTGGGACCCGGCGATGGCCCAGCAAAAGACCGCGGCGCTGATCGCGAAATACCCCGAGATCGACGGCGTCTACAGCGAGACCACCGGGCCGATCCGCGCCTTCCTCGCGGCCGGCAAGCCGGTCCCGGCGTATGTCGGCCAATCGCTGATGGATTTGAGCTGCCTTGCCGCCGACCATCCGAACTTCAAGATGGCGAGCATGGACGCGCATACCTGGATGGTGCGTCTGGCGCTGCGCAAGGGCGTCGCCGCGGCCGAGGGCATCAATAATACCGAGCCCAGCCTGATCACGATTCCGTTCACCGAGGACAATACCTCGAAGAACCCGAAGCTCGCGATCAAGTGCGACAAGCAGATGCCGATGGACTCGATCCCGTCGTCGATGCTGACCAAGACCGAGCAGCTCACGGCGCTGGGCGGCAAGTAAGGCCAATCAAACCCTCTCTCCCGATCGGGAGAGAGGGTCGTGAACCAGGAAGCGGAATGAGGCATGCCGGACGACGTTAAACTCCGTCCGCGCATGGCCGATTTCGGCGCGTACATCGGCGACCTGCCGCTGGCCGCGAAAGCCTTTATCGCCACCGCCCTCCTGGTGATCATCGGCGGCATCGCCGCGCCCAGCACCGTCAATTCCGCCGCCATCCTCTCGACCCTGCCCTATTTCGCGATCCTGGCGATGCCGTCGATCGGCCAGCATCTGGTAATCCAGCAGCGCGGCCTCGATCTCTCGGTCGCCGGCATCATGTCGTTCACGGCGGTGATCGTGACCAAGCTGCCCAACGCCAGCACCGATCTCGGGGTGGTGCTGTTCTGGGTCGCGGCGGCGCTGGTGATCGGCGCCGCGATCGGCGCTTTCACGGGCGTGATCGTGACCTATCTCCATGTCCCGCCGCTAGTCACCACCATCGGCGTCAACGCGGTGCTGTTCGGCCTGACCTATTACGTCTCGACCGGCGCGTCGGTGCAGGCGCCGCCGATGCTGGTACAGTTTTTCGAAGGCCGGACCGCGCTGGTGCCCAATACCGTGTGGGTGCTGGTGATCCTTGCCGCCGCCATCATCTTCGTTCTGGCGCGCACCACCGTCGGGCGGCGCTTCATCGCGGTCAGCGTCAATCCGGCGGCGGCGCATGCCGTCGGTATTCCCCTGCGCGCCTACAGTATCGCCACCTATGCGCTCGCCGGCTTCGTCTATGCGGTGGCGGCGGTCATGCTGTCGGGTTATCTGGTGTCGCCGACGGTGCTGTGCGGCCTGCCCTATCTCCTCGGCACCATCGCCGCGGTGGTGGTCGGCGGCAACCCGATCGGCGGCGTTACCAAGGGCAGCCTGGTCGCCACGGTGATCGGCGCGTTCTTCTTGACCTATCTCGCGCAATTGGTGACGGCGCTGGGCTTCGGCGGCTCCGCCGAGGATCTGGCCGACGCGATCATCGTGATCAGCGGCGTCGCCCTGCCCGAACTCGCGCGGCGTTTCAGACATGCATAAGCAACCCCGCATCACCGCGCTCAACCCGGTGATGGATTTGCGGGGCGTGTGCAAATCCTTCGGGCCGGTGCATGCGCTGAAAGGCGTCGCCCTCGCCATCGTGCCGGGCGAGGTTCACGCCATTGTTGGCGAGAACGGCGCCGGTAAATCGACTTTGATCGGCATCGCGGCCGGCGTGCTGGCGGCCGATGCCGGCACCATCCAGTTCGCCGGCAAGCTCGTCACCGCGCCCAATCCGAAACGGATGCGCGAAATCGGCATCTCCGTGGTCTATCAGCATCCGGCGCTGGCGCCCGACCTGACAGTGCTGGAAAATCTCCAGCTGGCGGCGCCGGCGCTCGATGCCGGCGCCGCGGCGCGACTGCTCGATCGCGTCGCGACGCCGCAATTGATCATGCCGCTGCACCAGCGCGTCGTCGAATTGTCGCTGGCGCAGCGCCACATCGTCGAACTGGGGCGCGCGCTCGCGACCAACCCCAAGGTGCTGTTCCTCGACGAGCCGACCGAGCCGCTGCAGCATGCGGATGTGCGAAAATTGTTCGCGCTGATCCACGAATTGCGCGCCGCCGGCGTCGCCATCGTCTATGTCTCGCATCGCCTGCATGAGGTGGATGAGCTGGCGGATCGCATCTCGGTGATGCGCGATGGCGAGATCATCGACCAGCGCCTCGCCGGCGCCATCACCGCGGCGGAGATCGTCACCCTCATCGCCGGCAAGCCGCTGGGTCAGATTTTCCCGCCCAAATCGCCCCGTCCCGGCGACGTGCGGTTCGAGACGCGCGAGCTGAGCGGGCGGGGCTTCGACCAGATCGATATGGCGGCGCATGCGGGCGAGATCGTCGGCCTGGCCGGCATCGAGGGCGAAGGCCAGCGCGAATTTCTGCGCGCCGCCGCCGGCATCGATCCGCGCGGCGCCGGCGAGGTGCGCATTCGCGGCAAGCGCATCACGGGCGACAGCACCGGCGCGTTCCGCGCGGCCGGCATCGGCTTCATTTCCGACGACCGGCACCGCGAAGGCGTGTTCCTCAATCTCAGCCTGCGCGAGAATCTCGGCCTCGGCTTTCTCGGCGCGATCTCGCGCTTCGGCGTGATCGACCGCGCGCGCGAAGCCACATCGGCGACCGAAATCATGGAAAGCTTGCGCATCCGCGCCGCCTCGATCGAATCGCATCTGTCGCAACTGTCGGGCGGCAATCAGCAAAAGGCGCTGTTCGGCCGCGAGATGGCGGCGCAACCGGCGGCGCTGCTGATCGACGAGCCGACCAAGGGCGTCGATATCGGCGCACGCAGCGAGATTTATCAGCGCCTGCGCGCCGCGGCGGATCGCGGCCTCGCGGTGCTGGTCTCGTCCTCCGACGGTATCGAGCTCGAAGGACTGTGCGACCGGGTGCTGATCTTCGCGCGCGGCCGCGTGGTCCGCGAGCTGAGCGGGGCCGAGGTCACCGACACCGCGATCACCGAGGCCAATCTTACCGCCACCGTGTCGCGCCGCGGCGCCGAGGCGGCGGCGGCGCGCGGCCAGGGCTGGCATCGCCTGCTGGCCAGCGACCATTTCCCCGCCATCATCCTCACGGTGCTGACGCTGGCGATTCTCGCCGGGACCCAGGCGATGAACGGCTATTTCCTCTCGCCGATCAACATCAAGAGCATGCTGTCGTTCCTCGCCATCCTGACCTTCGTGTCGCTGGCGCAATTGGCGACCGTCCTCGTCGGCGCGATCGATCTCTCGGTCGGCGCCTTGGCGGGACTGTGCGTGGCCGCCGCCTCGTTCCTGACCCCGGACGGCGCCGATGGCGGGATGCTGATCGGCGGCACGGTACTGATCCTCGCCGGCGCCGCCGGGTTCGGCTGGCTACAGGGCCTGCTCATCACCCATCTGCGGCTGCCGGCGATCGTGGTAACGATCGCCTCGTTCATCGGCCTCCAAGGCATCTCGCTGCTGCTGCGGCCGACCGCCGCCGGCAACATCGCCGACGCGATCTCCGACACGCCGCAGATCAAGCTGTGGTTCCTGCCGCTGGCCATGGTGGTGACGCTGCTGGCGGTCGCCGCGCTGGAGGCGACGCTCTATCGCACCGGCATCGGCCGGCGCTATCGCGCGGTCGGGTCCAACCCGGTGGCGAGCCATCGGCTGGGCATCGATGCCCGACGGCTGACGCTGCTCGCCTTCGCGCTGTCGGGCCTACTGGCCGGCATCGGCGGCATGCTGCTGGCGGGCCAAGTCGGCATCGGCTCGCCCTCGACCGGCAGCGACTACACGCTGATGAGCATCACCGTGGTGGTGCTCGGCGGGGCCAGCATCGCGGGCGGGCGCGGCTCGATCCTGGCGACGTTCCTGGGCGCGGCTTTGGTGCAGGCGACGTCCAGCGCGTCTTCCTTCATCGACGCCAATTCGTCGGTGCATTATACCGTGATCGGTACCCTGACCCTGCTCGCCGCGATCTTCTTCAGCCTGGCGCGGCGGCACCGGGTCCGCCGGGCGCGAGCGCCATAGCTGGCGAGCCTGCCGAGGAGTCCGCTTTGGCCAAGCCTCGTGACACGCCGACGATTTACACAATCGGCCATTCGACGCGGACGATCGCCGAGTTCGCCGCCTTGTTGCGGCAGGTCGCCGTCGATCTGGTTGTCGATATCCGCTCGATCCCGCGCTCGCGGACCAATCCGCAATTCAATACCGATACAATGCCCGCCGCGCTCGCCGAATTCGGCATTTTCTATCGCCATCTGGCCGCGCTCGGCGGGCTGCGCCATCACAAGAAGGGCGCGGCGCCTTCGACTAATATGCTGTGGCGGGTGGCGGCGTTCCGCAACTATGCCGATTACGCGGCGACCGCGCCGTTTCGCGCGGGGTTGGACGCGCTGGAGGCGCTGGCCGGCGAGCATCGCTGCGCCATCATGTGCGCCGAGGCGGTGTGGTGGCGCTGCCACCGGCGGATCGTCGCCGACTATCTGCTGACGGATGGGGTGGCGGTCGCGCACATCATGGGGCCGAACAAGGTCGATCCCGCGACGCTGACGCCGGGCGCGCGGCCGGCGGCGGATGGCACCGTGGCCTATCCGCCGGCCGAGAGCGCACCCAGCTCCGACACCTAGCTATCGATCTGTGACGGCGGGCGGCGGACCGCCCCGGCGATGCTGTCTTCGAGTTCCTGGATGAACGCGCTGACCGCTTCGCGCCAGCGTTCGTCGGTCTGCGTCCGCAACAGCGAGCGATAGCGCTCCACGTCGCGGCGCGTCTGCTCGATGGTGGGTCCCTGGGGTTCCCAAGCGGTTGAAAGCGATTGCTGCATCGTCCATGCCCATCAATTCGTCTGTCGTATTGGTTCAACCCGGATGCATCGGATTCGTTGCATCGAATCACCATGCCCGCGAAAATCCGGTAGAAATAGCGTGAATTCACCCGGAGGAATGTCTCGTGACCAAGCTCGACTTTGCCAAGGTGCCCACCTTCGACCAGCTTCCGATCACGGAAGGGGCGCCGCCGGAATCATCCTGGGGCGTGTTCGGCGACCGCGATGAGCTGGGCTGTCTCAATTTCCTCACCCCAGAGGGCATCGTCGCGGCGGCGGGCCTGGTCAAACAGGGCAAGGGGTTC
>DATCDN010000120.1:0-45118 GCA_036510675.1 Allostellaceae bacterium | reverse complement strand
CCCGAAAACTCTTGATCGTCGCGAATACCCTCGCCAAAAGCGACCAAACATTCCAACCCAACCACCTTCATGCTTGACACCCAACACAGTCGCCGGCCTTCGCCGGTAGGGCGCATGCGATAAGACGAGTCGCGGACTCTTGGCGTCTTGGTGTCTTGGCGGTTCAAATTTCTTTTTCACGGCAGCGCCTGTCTTTTCTTGGCGTCTTCGCGTCTTGGCGGTTAATTCTATTTCCATGGACCCTGGTGAACAGCAAAAATCCGAGGCGCGGGCCTGGTTCGAGGAGTTGCGCGATTGTCTCTGTGCCGCGTTCGAGGCGATCGAGGACGAATACGCCGCCGCGCGCCCGGCCGAAGGCGCGGCGGGCCGCTTCGAGCGCAAGGCGTGGCCGCGCGAGGGCGGCGGCGGCGGCATCATGGCGCTGATGCGCGGGCGCGTCTTCGAGAAGGTCGGGGTCAACGTCTCGACCGTCTGGGGCGCGTTCTCGCCCGAGTTTCGCGGCCAGATCCCCGGCGCCGGCGCCGATGGCGCGTTCTGGGCCAGCGGCATCTCGGTGGTGGCGCATATGCGCTCGCCCCTAGTGCCGGCGGCGCATATGAACACGCGCCATCTGCGCACCGCCAAGGCGTGGTTCGGCGGCGGCGCCGATTTGACGCCGATAGTGCCGGATGACGCCGACACCGCCGATTTCCACGCCGCCCTTCAAGCCGCGTGCGATGCCCACGATCCTGGCCACTACGCCCGCTTCAAGCAATGGTGCGACGAGTATTTCTTCATCAAGCACCGCAACGAGGCGCGCGGCGTCGGCGGCATCTTCTATGATTATCTCGAAAGCGACTGGGCGCGCGATTTCGCCTTCACGCAAGCCGTCGGGTCGGCCTTTCTCAACATCTACCCGCGACTCGTGCGACGCCACATGTTCCAACCCTGGACCGAGGAGCAGCGCCGCCACCAACTCGTCCGCCGCGGCCGCTATGTCGAATTCAACCTGATCTATGACCGCGGCACCCTCTTCGGCCTCAAGACCGGCGGCAACATCGAGGCGATTCTCATGTCCCTGCCGCCGGAAGCGGCGTGGCCCTAACTCACCGCCGTAAATCCATATCGCCGTCCGTGGCGGTTGGCGAATTGCAGAATGCGCGCGTCGTAAGTGACCAAGGGACAGCCTTGACCGATAGCGGTGGCGATAAGGAACCGGTCTGCGGGATCGCGATAGGGGAGGTCGCTAAGATCGTATGCGCGACTCGCGGCCCGATGATCCAGCGGCAGCATTTCAATCCCCGCGTTTCGGATGAACTGATCGACCCAATCGTCGAGCGGCGTATTGAGCGTGAGCCGGTTGGTGTCGAGCAGCAGCGCAATTTCCCACACCGACACGGCGCTAAAGAAAATGACACCGCCATCGCGGCGGCATGCTTCGATGAGCGCCGCGGTGGGCGGTCGCAATCGTTCGTGCGCCTCGTCAAGCCACAAGGCGATGTGGGTATCCAGCAGCAGCGCGTTGTTCAACGATCGATTTCTTTGCCGGTTTCCGCGTCCATCTCATCCTCGAGAATGGGAGCCGTCAAATCGACGCCGTCGTGGAATGTGATGGAACCGCGATGCCGGCCGAACAGCGAGCCCTTGCGGTCTTCCGAATCGAGCAGCCGCCGCAGTGCGAGCGCGACGGCTTCGGTCTTGTTGCCGCTCGTCAGCTTGCCGGCCGCTTCCTCGATGAGAGCGACCACGTCGGGACGGTTGATCGTGACAATCCGAGCCATCGGCGACCTCGTATCATTATGACTGTAATGATATAATGATTGCTATGCCCAATGCAATTGGGAACGCGCCGCGACTCGTCCCGTCCGGCTTCCTTGCGGTAAGCTTCGTTAATTGTTAGCTAGGGGCCATGCAGCAAACCGTGCGTATCGCGCCCTCGATCCTGTCGGCGGATTTCTCGTGCCTCGGCGACGAGGTCGAAGCCATCACTCGGGCCGGGGCCGATTACATCCATGTCGATGTCATGGACGGGCATTTCGTGCCCAATTTGACCATCGGCCCGGTGGTGGTGAAGGCGCTGCGCAAGCATTCGCCCCTGCCCTTCGACGTGCATCTGATGATCGCGCCGACCGATGCCTATATCCCCGATTTCGCCGCCGCGGGCGCCGACATCATCACCGTCCATCCGGAGGCGGGGCCGCATCTCCATCGCAGCCTCGAGCTGATCAAGCATCACGGCAAGAAGGCCGGGGTGGCGCTGAACCCGGCGACCCCGATCGAGGCCATCGAGCATGTGCTGACCATCGTCGATCTGGTGCTGGTGATGAGCGTCGATCCCGGCTTCGGCGGCCAGAGCTTCATCGCCAGCGTCACCGATAAAATCCGCACCCTGCGCCGGCGGATCGACGCGCTGGGCCGGCGCATCGACCTCGAGGTCGATGGCGGCATCAATCCCGAAACCGCGCGCCTCGCGGTGGCGGCGGGCGCGGATGTGCTGGTGGCCGGCACCGCCACCTTCGCGGGCGGCGCCGGGCATTATGCGGCGAATATCAAGCACTTGCGCGGCGAGGCGGCGGCCCGATGAGCCTTTCCACCGCCTATTACGGCTCGGCGCTTTATCATCTCAGCCTGTGGGCGCGGCCGCCAGCGGGGCTGGCGATGGCGTGGCCCCGGCCGTGGCCGGGCGATGCCGCGCGCGGTGCCGAGCTTGCGGCCGGCGAGTTCCGCATTGCCGGCGAGATCGTGCGCCATCCCTCACCGCCGTGGGACACGCCGACGATGCGCCCCGAATTCAGCGCCGGGCTGCATGATTTCGGCTGGCTCGCCGATCTGCTGGCCTCGCCCGGCGGCGGCGGCTTCTATACGGCGGGCGAATGGACCCGCGACTGGCTCGACCAATGCGATGCCTGGACCGCGACCGCGTGGCGGGCCGAAGTGCTGGCCGACCGGCTGGTGGCATGGACCCAGCATTTCGCCGCCATCGCCCGCGACGACGAGTTTCGCGCCCGCCTGCTGCAAAGCTATGGGCGCCAGGCGCGGCATCTCGGCCGGGTGGCGGGACGGGCGGCGCCCGGCCTGCCCCGGCTCGGCGCGCTGCGCGGCTTGGTCATTGCCTGGACCGCGCTGGATCATGCCGGGCGGCGACGACGGGCGCTGGCGCGGTTCCTGCGCGAGGTCGAGACGCAATTTCTGCCCGATGGCGGCCATGTCGAGCGCAGTCCGCGCGCCCAGTTTCAGGCGCTGCGCTATTTGATCGACGCGCGCGAGGGGTTGCGCGCCGCCGACCTCGAGGTGCCCGATCCCTTGCGCTCCGCCATCGACCGCGCCGCCCCGATGCTGCGGTTCTTTCGCCACGGCGACAATAAATTCGCCCTGTTCAACGGCGCCAACGAGGACGATCCGCTGGCGATCGAGCAGGTGTTGAATCGCGCCGAGGCAAAAGGCAGGGCGCCGGTCAGCGCGCCCTATCTCGGCTTTCAGCGCCTCCAGGCCGGCCGCAGCCTGGTCATTATCGATGCCGGCGCGCCGCCGGGGCCGGGCCTCGACCGCGATGCCCATGCCGGCACGCTGTCGTTCGAGATGAGCCATGGCAAGGACCGGCTGATCGTCAATTGCGGCGCTTATCATGGCCCGAGCCTCGACTGGCGCGCCACCGCGCGCGCCACCGCCGCGCACTCGACGCTGATCGTCGCCGACACCAACTCGTCGCAGATCTGGCCCGAGGCCGGGATCGGGCGGCGCCCAAACAATGTCGTGTGCGAGCGCGCCGAGGATCAGGGCAGCCAGTGGGTCGAGGCCAGCCATGACGGCTATGTCGCGGCCTTCGGCCTGACCCATGCGCGCCAGCTGTTCCTATCCGCCGATGGCGAGGATTTGCGCGGCGAGGAACGGCTGACCGGCCCCGCCGGCCAGGGCTTCTGCTTGCGCTTTCATTTGCACCCGGCGGTCCAGGTGTCGCTGATCCAGGACGGCGCGGCGGCGCTGCTGCGCCTGCCGGGCGGCGTCGGTTGGCGGCTGCGCGCCCAGGGCGCGGTGCTGAGCATCGCCGAGAGCATTTATCTGGGGAGCGAATCGTTCCGGAAATCGCGCCAGCTGGTGCTGGACGGCCATGTCGGCAGCGGCGGCGCCCTGGTCAAATGGGCGCTGCGGCGCGAGCAGAAAAAGCCGGTCGAAGCCCCCGCCGATGATGGCAATGGCGAATGACGCGCCGCGCCCGATCGGGCGCGCGCTGCTGTCGGTTCACGACAAGACCGGCATCGTCGAGCTGGCACGGGTCCTCGCGGCGCGCGGCATCGCGCTGATTTCCTCGGGCGGCACCGCCGGGGTGTTGCGCGAGGCCGGCCTCACGGTGGCCGAGGTGGCCGAGGTGACGCGCTTTCCCGAAATGCTGGATGGCCGGGTCAAGACGCTGCATCCCGCGATCCATGGCGGGCTGCTGGCGCGGCGCGACCGGCCCGACCATCTCGGCGCCATCGCGGCGCACGGCATCGCGCCGATCGATCTGCTGGTCGTTAATCTCTATCCCTTCGCAGCGACCGTGGCGCGCGGCGCCTCGTTCGACGAATGCGTCGAGAATATCGATATCGGCGGCCCGGCCCTGATCCGCGCCGCCGCGAAGAATCATGCCGATGTCGCGGTGATAACAGATTCCGGCGACTATGCCGCGTTGCTCGAAAGTTTACGCGATCATGACGGCGCGACACCGCTGGCGCTACGCCGCGCGCTGGCCGCGAAGGCGTTCGCGCGCACCGCCGCCTATGATGCCGCGATCGCCGGCTGGCTCGCGGCGCGGGAGGGCGACAGCTTTCCCGCGACGCTGACCCTGACCGCGACGCGGCGCCAGATGCTGCGCTATGGCGAGAACCCGCATCAGCGCGCCGCCTTTTACGTCGATGCGTCGGGCACCGGCCTAGGCGCCGCCCGGCAATTGCAAGGCAAGGAGCTTTCCTACAACAATCTCAACGACACCGACGCCGCCTATGCGCTGGCGGCCGAGTTCGCCAGCCCGGCGGTGGTCATCGTCAAGCACGCCAACCCGTGCGGGGTCGCGGTGGCCGATAATGTGCGCGCCGCCTGGGACCGCGCGCTCGCCTGCGACCCGGCCAGCGCCTATGGCGGCATTGTCGCCGTCAACCGTTCCATCGACAGGCCACTCGCCCAGGCGCTCGACAAGCATTTCGCCGAAGTCGTGATCGCGCCCGCGATCGCGCCCGAAGCCGAGCCGATCCTCGCCCGCAAGAAGAACTGGCGGCTGCTGGTGGCGCCGCTGCCCGACCCGGCGGCGGCTGGCATGACCCTGCGCAGCCTCGCCGGCGGCTATCTGCTGCAGCATCGCGACGCCGGCCGCGTCACGGAAACCGATTTGCGCGCCGTCACCAAGCGCGCACCGACGGCGCAGGAAATCGCCGACCTGCTGTTCGCCTTCACCGTGGCGAAGCATGTCAAATCCAACGCCATCGTCTATGCCAAGGGTGGCGCCACGGTCGGCATCGGCGCCGGGCAGATGAGCCGCGTCGATAGTTCCCACCTCGCGGCCCGCAAGGCGGGCGACCGGGCGATCGGGTCAGTCGTCGCCTCCGACGCGTTCTTTCCCTTCGCCGACGGCTTGGAGGCCGCGATCGCCGCCGGCGCCACCGCCGCGATTCAGCCCGGCGGCTCGACCCGCGACGCCGAGGTCATCGCCGCCGCCGACCGGGCCGGCATCGCCATGGTATTCACCGGCATGCGCCACTTCCGGCATTAAGGCGCTGCTCCCGCATTGAAGAAAGATTAGTCGCTATGATTCTGATAACCGGCGCGACCGGCAATATCGGCAAAGAATTGGTGCCGCAACTTTTGGCCAAGGGCGAGACACTGCGCGTCGTGACGCGCGACCCCGCCCGGGTGGCGCATCTCGATCCGCGCGTCGAGCGGGTGATTGGCGATCTGCGCGAGACCGCGACCGTGACGCGCGCGATCGCGGGCGCCGACCGGGTCTTTCTGATCGGGCTGATCGCGGACACCACGCAATCCGCCGACCGCGCCCTGATCACCGAAAGCGCCAAGGCGGGCGTGACCCGCATCGTCAAGATTTCGGCGGGCGGCGACGGCACCAACGGCATCGGCAAGCTCCATCGCGACCAGGAGGAGTTGGTCCGGCAATCGGGCGTGCCCTGGACCTTCCTGCGGCCCGGCATGTTCATGTCCAACACCTTGGGCTGGGCGGCCACCATCAAGGCACAGGGCGCCGTGTTCTCGCCCTTCGCCGAGGGAAAGATGGCGATGATCGCGCCACGCGACATCGCGGCCGTCGCGACGGCGGCGCTGACGGATGCGCGCCATGAGGGTCACATCTACGAGCTGTTCGGCGCGGAGTTGCTCACCGTCGCCCAGCAGGTGGAAATCCTGTCGCGGGTCCTGGGCAAGCCGATCAAGCTGGTCGATATCACGCCCGCCGCCGCTGGCGAGCGCCTGGCCGCCATGGGCGCCTCGGCGACCCTCGTCGAGGGGCTGGTCGCGTTGTGGACTTCGGTGCGCAACGGACAAGTCGCGACCTACAATAACGAGGTCGCGCGCATCACCGGCCACCCAGCGCAGAATTTCGAGGGCTTTTGCATCGCCCATGAGGCGGCGTTCGGGGTTTAGGCCGGGCACCGCGTATTTCTTGCCGAAATCGGGGCTGGAGACGGAAAATTTTTGACCGAAAATCCCTCAAAAGCCCCGGATTGCGGCGCATTGCACCAAAAAATATCATGTTAAATCAATAAATTATCGTCGATAAACCGACCTCGGTAAAAAATACAAAAGAAAATGCATTTCTCTAAAATCCCTTTCACCGCTTTTTAAGAGTTTTCGCCCCAAACTCCTCTGGTATTCGCAAAAAAGGAGGATGCTATGGCCCTGTCGAAGCAATCGGTTGAGACCCTGATGGACCTGGTCGAAATCAAGATCAGCTATATGGATGTATTGGACCGCGACGACGCCAAGGAATTGCGCGGGCTGGAGCGGTGCCGGGACGAGTTGAGGGCATTCTCCGCGACCACGACCGCCGATGTCGTCCCGTTCGCGCGGGCGCAGCGCCGGGCGATGCGGCACGAACTGGCGGCGGTTTGATCGTCGGCATGGCCGCCCGCCGCCATCCGGGCAGCGGGGACGGCGCCCGGCGCGTTCGGGACTTGGCCGCGAACCCTTGCGTGCCATATGGTTCCGACGCGCATCGATAACCCGCGCCGCCCGCGACGCGGCGCGAACAAGGACGGCACATGGGTCAGGCATCGCGTAGCGGCTCCGACATCCACCCGGTCATTCTGTCCGGCGGGTCCGGAACCCGGCTGTGGCCGATGTCGCGGGCCCATCTGCCCAAGCAATTTCTGCCGCTGACCACGGCACGCTCGCTGCTTCAGGAGGCGGTTCAGCGGGTCGCCGACCCGGCACGGTTCGCCGCTCCTCTGTTCCTGGCCAATGACGAGCATCGCTTCATCCTCGCCGAACAAGTGCGCTCGCTCGATATTTCGCCGCAGGCTATCGTGCTGGAGCCGTTCGGCCGCAACACCGCGCCGGCCGCCTGTGTCGCGGCGCTGGCGCTCATCGCGACCGATCCCGACGCGCTGATGCTGGTGATGCCATCGGATCATGTCATCACCGATCTGCCCGCCTTCTACACGGCGATCGACCGCGCCGCCGCCGCCGCGCGCACCGGCCGGCTCGTCACCTTCGGCATCGAGGCCGACCGGCCCGAGACCGGCTATGGCTATATCAAGCGCGGCGCCGCGCTTGCGGCGGTCGATGGCGTGTTCGCCCTGGGCAAGTTCGTCGAAAAGCCCGACAAGGCACATGCCGATGCCTATCTCGCCGCCGGCGATTATTTCTGGAACAGCGGCATCTTCCTGTTTCCGGCCGCGCTGTTCCTCAGCGAGCTGCAGCGGCTGCAACCCGACACCGTCGCCGCGTGCCGCGCGGCCCTCAAGACCGCCAAGCGCGATATCGATTTCCTGCGCCTCGACAAGGACGCGTTCGCCAAGGCCGAGAATAAATCCATCGACTATGCCGTGATGGAGCATACCGAGCATGCGGCGGTGGTGCCCGTCTCAATGGGCTGGAGCGATGCCGGGACCTGGGATGCGCTGTGGCGCCTTAGCGTCCAGGACCAGGATCAGGATGTCCGCATCGGCGATGTCGTGACCCAGGACACCAAGCGATCCTATCTGCGCGCCGAACATGGTTTGCTGGTGACGCTGGGGGTTGAGGATCTGATCGTGGTCGCGACCGGCGACGCGGTGATGGTGGCGCATCGCGACCGGGCCGAGGACGTCTCGGCGCTGGTGAAGCGCCTCCAGCGCGACGGCCGCCCCGAGGCCACCACCAATCCGATCGTGCATCGGCCGTGGGGATCGTTTCGCTCGATCCACAATGGCGACCGGGTGCAGGTCAAGCACATCACGGTGAAGCCGGGGGCCAAGCTGTCGCTGCAGATGCATCATCACCGCGCCGAGCACTGGGTCGTCGTCAGCGGCACCGCCAAGGTGGTGCGCGGCAATGAAGAGGTCATCCTGCACGAGGACCAATCGACCTATATCCCGATCGGCACGCCGCACCGTCTCGAAAATCCCGGCAAGATCATGCTCCATGTCATCGAGGTGCAGTCCGGCTCCTATCTGGGCGAGGACGATATCGTGCGCTTCGAAGACAGTTACGGGCGCAGCTGATTCCGCTTTTCCCGCATCGTCGCGCCGTGCTTTAGTCGCGCCTTCGCGAAGTGGGGGTGGTGACGATGAGCTTGGCCGGCGTTCCCGAAGGCGTCACCGTCGTCGGCCACCCACTGATCCTGCACAAATTGTCGATCATGCGGCGCAAGGAGACCTCGACGGCGAAATTCCGCCAGTTGTTGCGCGAGGTGTCGCTATTGCTGGCCTATGAGGTGACCCGCGATCTGCCGCTGGCGTTCGAGACCATCGAGACGCCGCTGACCCGCTATGACGCGCCGACCATCGAGGGCAAGAAACTGTGCCTGATCGCGATCCTGCGCGCCGGCGACGGGCTGGTGCAGGGCATTCTCGATCTGGTGCCGAGCGCGCGGGTCGGCCATATCGGCCTCTATCGCGACCCGAAGACCCTCCAGGCGATCGAATATTTCTATAAAGTGCCCGACCTCGCCGACCGGTTGACCATCGTGGTCGATCCAATGCTGGCGACCGGCCACACCGCCGTCGCCGCCGTGGCGCGGCTCAAGAAAAGCGGCGCCCAGCACATCAAGTTCCTCTGCCTCTTGTCGGCGCCCGAAGGCATCGCGACGCTGCGCGCGGCGCATCCCGACGTGCCGGTGTTCACCGCCTCGATCGACGATCATCTCAACGATCACGGCTATATCATCCCCGGCCTCGGCGATGCCGGCGACCGGCTCTACGGCACGAAGTAGGGATCCCTACCGCATCTTCAGGATGATCACCTGATCGCTGGCGGGGTCGGTCGCCTTGCGCATGTCGGCGACCTGGGCCGGCGTCACGGGGCCCGCCTTGTTGCCCCAGCCCTGGCGGATGAAGGTGACGACGTCCGCGATGTCCTTGTCGCTGAGATTGATGCGGAACTGCGGCATGCGGTAGGCGTCGGGCGTGCCCTTCACCACGATCGGGGTGGAGCCGTTGAGCACGATATTGATCAGCGAGGCCGGATCGGAATCGAGCACCGTCGGATTGCCGGCGAGCGGCGGCAGATAGGGCGCGAAGCCCTGGCCGGTATCGACATGGCAGGAGACACACTGGCCGAAATAGATCGCGGCGCCGGGATCGGTGGGGTTCGCCGCGCGCAGCATCTTGGTGGTGGCGTCGTCATGGGCATAGATCGGCTGGTCCCGCCCCCTTGCCGGCAGCGATTTGAGGTAGGTCGCGATCGCGCCGAGATCGGCGTCGCTCATGTACGGGGTGGAATTGTTGATGACGTCGATCATCGAGCCGAAGGCGGTGCCGTCCTTGTTGTGTCCGGTCTTGAGAAACGCCACGAGATCGGCATGCGCCCAGCGCCCCAGCCCGGCATTGGCGTCGCCGCGCAGATTGGGCGCCGACCAGGAATCGAGATTGGCGCCCTTCAGATAATCGGCGCTGCTATCGTCGAGCGCGGTCTCGTCCCAGGCGAGGCCGCGCGGGGTATGACAGGCGCCGCAGTGGCCGAGCGACTGCACCAGATAGGCGCCGCGATTCCACTCGGCGCTCTGGTTCGCCTTCGCCTCGTAGACGCCGTCCGCCCGGAACACGACGTTCCACAGCGCGAGCGGCCAGCGCATGTCGAGCGGCCAGGGGATCTCCGCCACCTTGTTCGGCTGATGGACCGCCGGCACTTCCTTCATGAAGTAATTGTAGAGCCCGGCGACATCGGCGTCGGTCAGCTTGGCATAAGAGGGATAGGGCATCGCGGGATAGAGGTGATGCCCGTCCTTCGCCACGCCGCGCCGCAGCGCGGCATCGAAATCGGCGAGTGTGTAGTTGCCGATACCGGTCTCCTTGTCCGGCGTGATGTTGGTGGCATAGATGTTGCCGAGCGGCGTGCCCATCTTGAGGCCGCCCGCGAACGCCTTGCCGCCGGGGACCGAGTGGCAGGCGACACAATCGCCGGCGCGCGCCAGATATTCGGCGCGATCCATCGCCAGCGCGGGCGCCGCGAACGCGGAGGCCAACAGGAACACCGTCGCGATCTTGCCGATCCGCCTCATTTGGCGCTCTCACCGTTAGCCGCGCGAACGGCCGCGACCTTAACCCGATTCCGGGGCAATCCCCAACCGCTAGTCGTGCAGGGTCGCCAGAAACGCCGCGATATCCCGGGCCTCGTCCTGGCTCAGCCCCAGATCGGGCATGGCATCGCCGGGCTTGATGCGCTGGGGCGCGCGCAGCCACGTCGCCATAGTGTCGGGATTGTTCGCCAGAAGGCCGGCGATGATTGCGCGATCGGCGATATTGTCGAGCGGCGGCCCGACCGTGCCCGTCGCGCCCGCGACGCGGGGAATCGAATGGCACGCGCCGCAGCCATGCGCCGCCGTCAGCGCGGCGCCGCGCGCCACCTGGTCTCGCGGCGACCGGGTCCCGTTGCGCACCGCGCCGATCGCGGCCGGCGTCACCGGCGCCGCCCGATTGCCCCACCCGGCGCGGATGAAGGAGATTACCGACGCCGTCTGCACGTCGCTGAGCAAGGCGCGAAAGGGCGGCATGCGGTTTGGCGCTGTGGCACCCGGCGCGGGCGGCGGGCCGCCATCGAGCACGATATGGATCGCCGAGGTCGGATCGCGCCCCAGCACCACGGGATTGCCCGCCAGCGGCGGCACCGCGTGGGCGGCGTCGCCCCTTCCGTCTGCGCCGTGACAGCGCGCGCATTGGCCGAGATACAGCATGCCGCCGGGCGTCACCAGGCGATGGGCGCGCAAGTGCTGTTCCATCGCATCGTCATGGGCATAGGGATGCTGATCGGCGCGGCGCGGCGGCATGGCTTTGAGGTAGGCGGCAATCGCCGCGAGATCGGCGTCGCGCAAATAGGGCGTGCTGTTGGTGGTAACAAGGCTCATCGAGCCGAATACCACGCCATGCTCATTATGGCCTGATTTGAGGAACCGCACGATATCATCCGTCGACCATGCGCCCAGCCCGGTCCGAACATCGCCGCGCAGATCGGGCGCCGCCCAGAAATCGAGCATCTCCCCGCTGAGAAAGCGCGGATCGGACGCGTCATCGCCGCGCTCGTTCCAGGCGATGCCGCGCGGCGTGTGGCACGCGCCGCAATGCGCCAGCGTCTCGACCAGATAGGCGCCGCGATTGACGGCGGCGCTCGCCGTCGCGCTCGGGTGAAAGGCCGCATGATCCAGAAACAGCCAATCCCACACCGCCAACGGCCACCGCATATCGAGCGGCCAGGGAATTTCGCCGCGCCGGTTTTTCTGGCGCACCGGCTTCACCGAATGCATAAAATAGTTGTAGAGGCCGCGCATGTCAGCATCGCTAAGCTTGGCGAACGACGTATAGGGCATCGCCGGATAGAGATGATGCCCGTCCTTCGCGACGCCGCGCCGCAGCGCGCGGTCGAAATCGGCGAAGCTGTAATCGCCGATGCCGGTCGCCTTGTCGGGCGTGATGTTGGTGGTGAAGATCGCGCCCAGCGGCGTGTTCATGCGCAAGCCGCCGGCGAAGGGCCGGCCGCCGGGCGCGGTGTGGCATGAGGTGCAATCCCCCGCCCGCGCCAGATAGGACGGCGGATCCTGGGCGTAGGCCGGCGTGGCGAGCGCCACCGCCGCCACGCAGAACAGAAAGATGGCACGGATGGGGTTCGGCCAGATCATATCGTCGACTCGCGTGATACACACCTAACACGCGAACTCGCCCTTTGTTCGCATTGGGATCGGGAAAGGGCGCCAGAGGGCGCCAGACGGCGTTTGATTCGCTATATATTCTAAAATATATCGGTAGGGTAAGGGCGGTCGGCCACTCGGCCGAGACAAATTTCCACTATTTGGAGGGGAGGACCGATGCAAGTTCGTCTGACGATGCTCGCGGTTGGCGCGGCACTATCGCAAGCTCGGCGGCGATGGCCGCCGGCGACGTTTCGATTCCCGGCGCCAGGGTGTTCCCGGAGAGCATAACCTCGACCCAGGACGGCGCCCTCTATATCGGCAGCATCGGCGAGGCCCAGGTCTATCGCGCGGCGCCAGGCGCCACGGCCGCCGCGCCGTTCATCAAGCCGAACCCGCAATTGCGCTCGATTACCGGCGTGCTGGCGGACGAGGGCTCGGGCACGCTCTATGTCTGCACCAATGATTGGAGCATGCTCGGCGTGACCTCGCCCGGCGGCAAGGGGCCGCCGACGCTGATGGCCTATGACCTCAAGACCGGCGCGCCGAAGGGCAGCTATGTCTTTCCCGGCAATGCCGGCTTCTGCAACGACATCGCCATCGGCGCGGACGGCGCCGCCTATGTCACCGATTCCGTCATGCCGCGCGTGCTGCGGCTGAAGAAGGGCGGCGGCGCGCTCGAGGAATGGGTGAAGAACGACATGTTCGGCACCAAGGGCATCAATCTCGACGGCATCGCGTTCGGGACCGACGGCAATCTCTATGTCACCGGTTTCGGCGAGAGCAAGATGTTCATGATCGCGGTCGGCAAGGATATGAGCGCCGGCGCGGTGACGCAGCTTGCGGGCGATCCGGTGAAAAATCCGGACGGCTTCCGCGCGCTGGCCGGCGGCACGGGCAACCAGTTCCTGCTCGCCGAGGGCGGCCATATGAGCCTCGTCACCATCGATGGCGGCAAATACACCGTGAAGGTATTGGCGGACGATGCCGGCGCCGTCGGCGTGACGCAGGTCGGCAAGACCGCCTATGTGGTCTCGGGCGAGCTCAACTATCTCTTCGCCCCGAACCTCAAGGGCAAGAATCCGCCGCCCTTCGTCGCGAAGGCCGTGACGCTGAAATAGGGAGCAACCGAACATGACCAGCTTTACCCAAACCATCGACGGCACGTCGGAAACCAGCGACAGCAATTTCGACGTGATCAACCCCTCGACCGGCGCGTCCTTCGCGCAATGCCCGTCGGCCTCGCGCGATCAGTTGGATTGCGCGGTGGCGGCGGCACGGGCGGCCTTCCCCGCCTGGAGCCGCCTGTCCTTCGGCAAGGTGCCGCTGGCGCCGTAATTCCGCCTCCCCTCTCCGTCCCTTCGGGCGGAGAGGGCCGCCGCTTTGGACATTTCGGCGAGCGCATGCGATCCTCGCCCATTGCGATTCGCGATGGGGAATGCGGGCTGCATGAAATCTCTCGCCGAGACCGCGGCGCGGACCCCGAGCTGGGTGCTCGCCCTGGTGGTGATCGCGTTGCTGGCGGGCCTGCCGCTGGCGGTGTGGCTCGATCTGCAGGCGCTCGCTCAGACCGCCCTACGCACCCAGGCCGGCGACATCAATTCGATCATCAGCGGCGTGCGCGGCTATTACGCGGACAATGTCGTCGACCGGATCCTCGTCAGTCCCGGCACGACCCAAATCGTGCACAATTACCAGGACATACCAGGCGCCATTCCCATTCCCGCTACCCTGTCGCTCGAACTCGGCGGCGTCGTCAGCGCGCGCCAGTCGAATATCGGCTACCGCTTCATCTCGGATTTTCCGTTCAAGGGACGAGCGCCGCATGTCATGGACGATTTCGAGCGCCAGGCGCTGGCATCGCTCCGCCAGAACCCGGCTCGGCAAATCACCGATGTCTCGCGCTCCGCGCTCAGCGACCGGGTTCGCGTCGTGGTGCCGATCATCATGGGGTCGGCCTGCGTCACCTGTCACAATGCCGATCCCGACAGTCTCAAGCATGACTGGAAAATCGGCGATGTGCGCGGCATTCAGGAGGTGACGATCGATCAGCCGATCGCCGCCAACATCTTTTCGTTCAAGTACCTGCTGCTCTATTTCGCGTTCACCGCCGCGGTCGGCTTCGGCTTCATCGCCTTGCAGCGCCATCAGACCGGGGTGATCGCCGGCATCAACCGCAATCTCGAAACCGCCAACCAATTCCTCGCCTCGATCTCGCTGAAGATTTCGCGCTATCTCGCGCCGCAAATCTACAAGAGCATTTTCAGCGGCGAGCGCGACGTGACCATTCACACCGAGCGCAAGAAGCTCACGATCTTTTTCTCCGACATCAAGGATTTTACCGCGACCGCCGAGCGCCTCCAGCCGGAGGAGATCACCGCGCTGCTCAACGAGTATTTCACGGAAATGTCCGCCATCGCCCTCACGCATGGCGGCACCGTCGATAAATTCATCGGCGACGCGATGCTGATCTTTTTCGGCGACCCCGAAACCAAGGGAACCCAAGAGGACGCCAAGGCGTGTCTGCGCATGGCGGTCGAGATGCAGCGGCGCCTGGTCGAGCTGAACATCAAATGGCGCGGCAACGGCATCCAGCAGCCGTTTCGGGTGCGGATGGGGATCAATACGGGCTATTGCAATGTCGGGAATTTCGGCAGCGCCGACCGCATGGACTATACCATCATCGGCGCCGAGGCGAACCTGGCGGCCCGCCTGCAATCGATCGCGGAACCCGGCCAGATCGTCATGAGCTATGAGACGTTCGCGTTCGTGCGCGATTTCGTCCAGGCGCGACGGCTGCCGCCGATTGCGATGAAGGGCGTCGTCCAGGAGGTTGTGCCCTATGCCGTCGAGGATGTGTCGGGCGCATCCGGCCGCCAGACCGCGATTTTCAGCGAGCATCTGGCGGGACTCGATTTCGACCTCGATCCGAACCTGGTGCCCGCCGCCCATGCCGAGCACATCCAGGCCATCCTGCGCGCGGCAATGGCCGCCTTGGACGCCCGCAAATCCCCGGCATGAAAGTGAGTCAGGATGAAATCGCTAGCCTTGATCGCCGTGATGCTGTGCCTCGCCGGGATTCCGGCCGCCGCCCGCGACGTCCGGTTCCAGCAGCTCGACCCGCATCGCTATCAGAGCTTCGTCGCGAACTGGACACCGGAAGATCGGCCGTTCTGCGCGGTGCTACGCTCCGCGGCCGATTGGAACCGGGTGCTCAAGCCGGCGCCGACCATGGGCGGCACCCGCCCCTTCGCGCCGCCGGCCGCGTTCTGGCGGAAGCACGCGATCCTGCTGCTCGCGCGCATCCTTGGCGCGGGCGACACCGCCACTGTCTTCCAGGTCGAGCGCGTGGCGCGCGACCCCGGCGCGCTGCGGCTCGATTATCGCTTCGCCCCGACGCCGCCGGCCTCGTCGACCATGAAATGGTATCTCGCGGTGGCGGTGGCCAAGCCGCTGCCGCCGGTCGCGCGCTTTCGCGAGGATGGCAAAATCGTCTGTACCGTCACGCCGCCGCGCCATCCCTAGCAAGAGGACACGCATGAAATACGTAAATATGTTGGCGCTGCTGGTCGGCGCCCTGGTGGCGGCGCCCCTCGCCACCCGAGCCGCCGAACCCGAGCCGATCAAGATCGCGCATGTGCATGCCATGACCGGGCCGCTTCAGGGTCTGACGCGGCAGACGCAAATCGGGCTGATGCTCGGCCTGGAATACGCGACCCAAGGCACGATGGTGGTGGATGGCCGGAAGATCGTGGTCGTCGAGAAAGACGACCAGTTGAAGCCGGCGCTGGCCCGCACCCTGTTGAGCGAGGCCTATGGCGATGAGGGCGCGCAGATCGCGGTCGGCGACATCGCGTCGAATGTCGCGCTGGCCATGCTGCCGGTGGCCCAGGAATATAAGCGCATCTTCATCGTCGATCCGGCGGGCGCCGATTCGATCACCGGCAAGGCGTGGAACCGCTATATCTTCCGCACCGGGCGCAGCTCCACCCAGGATGCGCTGGCGCTGGCCCAGGCGCTCGGCAAGCCCGGCGTTTCGATCGCCACCCTCGCCCAGGATTACGCCTATGGCCGCGACGCCACGGCGGCGATGCGCAAGGCGCTGCAAGGCACCGGCGCCGAACTCGTGTACGAGGAATACGCGCCATTCGCGGCCATCGACCTGTCGAGCTCGGCCTTGCGCCTCTTCGACGCGTTGAAGAACCGGCCGGGCCGCAAGATCATTCTGGTGCTGTGGGCCAGCGCCGTCGACGCGGTCGGCAAGATCAAGGAGCAGCGGCCGGAGCGCTTCGGCATCGAGCTGGCGGCGCCGGGCAACGTCTTCGCCTCGATGGCGGCGTACAAGGCGCTGCCGGGGATGGAGGGCGCGACCAACTATTATTATACGCTGCCCCACAACGCGGTGAACGATTGGCTGGTGGCGACGTATCAGAAACGGTTCGGCGGCCCGCCGGATTTCTTCGTCCCCGGCGGCATGACCGCCGGCATCGCCATCGTGACGGCGATCCGCAAGGCGGGCGGCTCGACCGACAGCGAGAAGCTGATCGCGGCGCTGGAGGGCATGCGCTTCGACACGCCCAAAGGGCCGATGCTGATCCGCGCCGAGGATCACCAGGCGCTGCAATCGATGTATCATTTCCGCATCAAGGTCGATCCCGCCGTGGCGTGGGGGATTCCCGAGCTGGTGAACGAAATCAAAATCGGCGACATGAATGTCCCGATCATGAATCAGCGCTGATCGCGTCGGCGCCAGGGGAAGGATAAACGCATGCTATCGAGCCGGGACCGGATTCTGACGACCCATGTCGGCAGCCTGCCGCGTAACGCGGACCTGACCGATCTGCTGCTGCGCCGCGAGGCGGGCGAGGCGGTGGACGGCGGCGCGATGGACCGCGCGATCGCGGCGGGGGTCGGCGCCGTGGTCGAGAAACAGATCGCGGCCGGTGTCGATATTGGCAATGACGGCGAGCAGCCGCGCGTCGGCTTCCAGACCTATCTGCCGCGCCGGATGGCGGGCTTCGGCGGCGACTGGAAGCGGCCGCGCGCGCCCGATTATCTGGAATTTCCCGACTTCGCCGCGATGATGGCCCGGCGCTATCCCCACCGGCCCGGCGGCGGCAAATTCCCGGAGGCGGTCGCCGAGCTGCGCTATGCCGATGACGGCGATCTCGGCGCCGAGATCGCGCTGCTGAAGCGCACGGCGCGGATAGGCCAGGGCGGGTTCGCCGAGGGCTTCATGACTGCGGCCTCGCCGGGCATCATCGCGACCACGATGCGCAACGCCTACTACGACGGTTACGAGAATTATCTCTTCGCGATCGCCCGCGAACTGCGTCACGAATACCGCGCCATCATCGACAGCGGGCTGGTCCTGCAACTGGACGCGCCCGACCTCGCCATGGAACGCAGCATGATGTTCCAGAACGACAGCGATGCCGCGTTCCTCGCGATTTGCGAATTGCATGTCGCGGCGCTCAACCGCGCGCTGGAGGGCCTGCCGCGCGACCGGGTGCGGCTCCACTGCTGCTGGGGCAATTTCGAGGGGCCGCATGTCCACGACATCGCGATGGCGCCGCTGTTGCCGATCCTTTATCAGGCCCAGGTCGGCGGCCTTAGCATCGAATTCGCCAATCCCCGGCACCAGCATGAATATCACGCGCTGAAGCGGCACAAGCTGCCGCCCGACTTCGTGCTGCTGCCCGGTGTCATCGACACCACCACCAATTTCGTCGAGCATCCGGAACTGGTCGCGCTGCGCATCCTCGAAGCCGTCGACGCGGTCGGCGACCGGGAGCGCGTCATCGCCAGCACCGATTGCGGCTTCGGCACCTTCGCCGGCTATGAGCATGTCGCCGCGGACGTAGTGTGGGCAAAACTCGCGGCGTGCCGCCAGGGTGCCGATCTCGCGACCAAGCGCCTATGGGGGTAGGCCCGGGGCCCGACCCCCATAGGCGCTTGGAAGGGGTCAGACTGCCATGAGGACGGCTTGCAGGAAAGTTTCGTCGAGGGCGGCTAGGCCTCGTTTGATCCGGAGGCGAGGGGAATCCCTCACCGCATTCCGTTCAAGCGATTACCCTGTGCCGGCGCCGCGCCGCATGGCGCGCGTCGCGCTGCCGCAGCCAATAGATGAAGGGTAGCGACAGCAGCACCATCCCTGCCTTGCCGACAATCTGGCCGGCGAGGAAATCGAGGCTGCCGAAGGCGAGCCACAGGAACAGGACGCTGTCGACCACCAGGCCGGCGAGGCTGGAGGCGACGACCGCCAGGATGAAGCGGCGGCGCTGCAATGGCGTGTAGACCGCGAAATCGGCCAATTCGGAGAGCAGGAACGCGGCGGTCGAGGCGGCCACCAGCGCCGGCGGCGCCAGCAGCGCCGAGAGGGCGGCCCCGACCAGAATCGCGCCCAGCGACCAGGCGCGGCCGAGACGGCGCTGTACCAGGTCGCGCAGCACCAGCGCCAGGCCGACCGTCAGCACGCCGCTGGGCGCCAGCAAACCGGGCGCCACCGGCACCATGCACGGGCCACCATTCGGTATGCAAACGGTACCGACATGGCCGATCATCCAGTTAGCGCCGGGTATGCACAGCATATACAAAATAAGATAAACGGCGCCCTCGGCGCGATCATCGCGGGCCGTCGCGGAGGCTGATAGGGCGGACATCGCGACCCTTTAGCATTCCCGCCCGCGTTCGGATAGTGTCGCGCGCATGATCGAGGATGGGAGAGGGACATGCTGCGCGACCAGTTCACCGAGGCCCTGAAGGCGGCGATGAAGGGCCGTGACGCGCTGGGCACCTCGACCGTGCGGCTGATCCTGGCCAAGCTCAAGGAGCAGGATATCGAGGCGCGCGGCAAGGGGCGCGCCGACGGCATTGACGACACCGCGATCCAGCAGATGCTGCAGGGCATGATCAAACAGCGGCGCGAATCGATCACGCTTTACGAACAGGGCAAGCGCGCCGACCTCGCGGACAAGGAGCGCGGCGAGATCGTGATCATCGAGCGGTTCCTGCCGGCGCAATTGTCGGAGGCGGAGGCCGAGCGCGAAATCGCCGCGATCGTCGCCGCCACCGGCGCCGCCAGCATCAAGGACATGGGCAAGGTGATGGCGGCGGTTCGGGAACGCCTCGCCGGCCGCGTCGATAATGCCAAGGCCAGCGGCATCGTCAAAAAATTACTGGGCGGCTAAGAAAGTCTTCAGTCTCCAGTTTACAGTAATCATGCTCCGAACTCTCGCCGTCGATTATTGTTTACTATCTCCCGCGGCGGCGAAATGCCAGAAAGGCGGGTGTCCGCCCCGCCTTCAGCGCCTTGTCCTCATATCGTGTCGGTGGCCAATCCGGCGCGCGAATCCGCCATTCTTCGGCCCGGCGCGCCAGCCATTCGAATGCCGGCTCGGCGGTCGCATCCGCCAGTATCGCGCGCAAATAATCGGGGTCGTCGGTGGCGAGGCGCAACTCCCCGCCGTCACGCAGAATGCGTGCAAGCGCCGCCAGAGTCGCGGGTGAAACGATGCGCCGCTTGCGATGGCGCAGCTTCGGCCACGGGTCCGGGAACAGGATATAGGCGCGGTCAAGCGACTCGTCGGGCAGCGCGGCCAGCAGCAGGCGGGCATCGTCGACCAGGATTCGGACATTCTCCAGCCCGCGCGCCGCGATCGCGGTCAGCAGCTTGGCGATTCCAGTCTCGAAGATTTCGACCCCGATGAACCCGAGGGTCGGATGCGCCGCCGCCTGCGCCGCCAGATGCTCGCCGCCGCCGAAGCCGATCTCCAGCGCGACCCTGTCGATGCCGGGCGCGAAGAGCGTCCGCGGATCGAGCGGGCCGGTTTCCGGCACGGCGAAGCGCAAGCGCGGCAGCAGGCCGGCCATCAGGCCGGCCTGGCTGACGCGCAGTTTTCGCCCGCGGCGCCGGCCATGGATCATCCGGCGGCGTGGCGGGGTGTCGGGATCGGCTATGCCGCTTATGCCTCGGCCGGCAAGGCCACGCCGGCGTTGGCGATGGCCTTCACCAGCTCGAACAGGCGGCGCCGCGTTTGCGCGTCGGTGACGCGATAATAGGCGCGCACCAGTTCCAGCGTCTCCCGCCGCATCATCGGATCGGGCTCATAGGGCGACGCCGCCGACTCGTTCAACCCGGGGACCCCCTCGGCGACGGCGGCCACCACCGTCGGGTTGATGTCGTCGAAGAAGAATGACACCGGCACGTCGAGGACGCGGCTCAGATCGAACAGCCGGCTCGCGCCGATGCGGTTGGCGCCGCGCTCGTATTTCTGCACTTGCTGGAAGGTCAGCCCGATGGCGTTGCCGAGCTTTTCCTGGCTCATGCCCAATAATGTCCGCCGCAGTCGCACCCGCGAGCCGACATGAACGTCGATCGGGCTGGGCCCGTCCGACTTGCGCCGGCGGCGCCGGCCGTCCGCTGGCCGGCTATCCCCTGGCCGGCTATCCCCTGGATTGTCACTCATCACTGGCTTTCGACTTCTCTCTTTAGACCCCTGAGGGTCCCCTTGTTACGGCATGCCATCGCGTGAGGTCAATACAATTAGTGATTTCATTGCTGGTCATGCCACGCACTTAATGCGGTAAATCAAGAATTATGGTTAATGCGTCCGCCGGATTTTCCCTATAGCCACAGTAATAATGATCTCGGCTATTAGTAATAATCCAAAACTAATGTCACCTATAATACTATAGATAGTTGGCGGCAAGGCGACCGGCAGCGGAACGTCGATAACGCCGATGGCGTCGAGGTTCAGTCTATTCAGCACCCGGCCATAGGGATCGAACGCCCCGGTGATGCCGTTGTTCGCCGCGCGCAGCAGCGGCAGGCCGGTCTCGACGGCGCGCACGCGGGCGATCGCGAAATGTTGAAACGGGCCTGACGTGACGCCGTACCACGCGTCATTGGTGATGTTGAGCAGCCAGCCCGGCCGCTCGGCGCGATCCACCACCGCGCCCGGAAAGATCGCTTCATAGCAGATCAGCGGCCCGACCGACGGCAGGTCCGGCAGCGACAGGGTGCGCGGCCCCGGCCCGGCGGAGAAGTTCATCATGCCGCCGGTGATCTTGTGCATCGGCAGGATATTGCTCAGCGGCACATATTCGCCGAACGGCACCAGATGCGCCTTGTCATAGCTGCCGAGAATGTCGCCCGAGGGGCCGATGACGATCAGCGAATTCCAGATGTGCCGCGCCGGCGCCGGCGCCGCGTCGGTGCGCACCTCGCCCGCCATCAGCAGCGCGCCCGACGGCATCGACAGCGCCAGCGTGCGGCGCAAGTCCGGGTCGCGCTCCAGGAACGCCGGCGCCGCGGTCTCCGGCCACACCACGGCGGCGATCGGCACGCTGCTCTTGGCGGCGCCGAGCGCCAACAGCCGCCGCAGATTATCGACCCGCGCCGATTCGTCATCCTTCAGCGTCTCCGGAATCGAGGGCTGGACCAGGCGGATGGTGATGCCGGGGATGAATTCCTTATGTGCCAGCAACAGGCGGGCGCCGCCACCCGCCATCGGCAGCGCGATCAGCAGGATCGCCGCCAGCAGCGCCCACGGCAGGCCGCCATCGCGGTCGCCGAGCCGCGCCGGCAGCGCCGCCGCCGTCACGGTGATCAGCGACAGGCCGTAGATACCGACGACCGCGGTCACCTGCAGCATCGGGGTCGAGCCGGGAAAGGCGCCCGACCAGGCATAGCCGACGAGGTTCCAGGGAAACCCGGTGAGGATATGGCCGCGCAGCCATTCGGCCACCACCCACGTTACCGCGATGATCAGGATGCGCGCGCTGCCGCGCAGGCCCAGCGCGCGCCGCAACTCGATCGCGACCAGCAGCGCCGCGCCGGTGAAGATCGCGAGGCCGGCCGGAATGCCTAATACCGCGAACGGCAGCAGCCACCAGAAGCTGTCGATATCGACCAGCAGCGCCGCGCCGATCCAATAGAGGCCGGCGAGAAAGAACCCGAAGCCGAAACTCCACCCCAGCAGAAAGGCATCGGCGCGCCGGCGCTGGGCGTCGGCGAGCCAGACCAAAGCGGTGAACGACACCAGCAGCAGCGGCGTCAGATCGACCGGCGGCAAGGCGGCGGCGGCGACGGCGCCCATCAGCGCGGCGAAGCCATGGCGCCGCCAGCCCGTCAGCGCGACGGTCCACGCCGCCCAGGCGCGCAGCGGCGCCGCCGGCCCGGCGCCGCGCGCCAGCGCGCCCGACACGGATTTAACCGACAGGGATTTGACCGACAGGGATTTCACCCGGATCATGCCCCGCCGATCTTGGCGGCCGCCGGCGTGGCGCCGGCGGGCGTCGTCGTCCGCACGCGCAGCCGCTTGACCCGGCGCGGATCGGCGTCCAGCACCTCGAACTCGATGCCGGAGGGATGGCGCACCGTCTCGCCGCGGCTCGGCACCCGGCCGGCGAGGTTGGTCACGAGGCCGCCCAGCGTCGTCACTTCCTCGTCCAGATCGTCGAGCAGCGCCGAAGGAAGAACGCGCCCCTCGAGCGCGGTGAGCGGCGTGCGCGCGTCGGCGACGATGGTGCCGTCGGGGCGCGCGATGATCTTGGGCCGGTCGGCATCGTCATGTTCATCCTCGATCTCGCCGACGATCTGCTCGATCACGTCCTCGATGGTGACGAGACCGTCGATGCCGCCGAACTCGTCCACCACCAGCGCCATGTGGACGCGCGACAGCCGCATCTGCAGCAGCAGGTCCAGCACCGGCAGCGAGGGTGCCACGAACAGCACCTTGCGCACGATGCGGCCCAGCGGCACGCTGGTCCGGTCGGCGGCATAGGGCATCATGTCCTTGATGTGCAGCATGCCGACGACATCGTCCAGCGTGTCGCGATAGACCGGCACGCGGCTGTGGCCATGCTCGACCATCTGCCGGGTCGCCTGTTCGAACGGCGTGTCCTCGGCCAGCGCCACGATGTCGGCGCGCGGCACCATGATCTCGGCGGCGTTCAGCTCATGCAGCGACAGGATGTTGGACAAGAGGCGCCGCTCATGCGGATCGATCGGCTCTTCCTGCTGATGCTCCTCGATCAGCTCTTCCAGCTCCTGGCGCAGATCGCCCTCGCCGGCGTCGCGCCGCCATTGCCGCAGCCATTGGCGCAGGCCGGCGAGCGGCCCCTCATGATTGGACGGCGCGTCAGCCATGAGCGATGCGCCTCCGGCTCCCCCCACCCCGACCCTCCCCCTCAAGGGAGGAGGGGGTGGTTTGATAGGGATCGGGCACGCCGAAGCCTTCGAGGATGCGACGCTCAAGATTTTCCATCCGCGTCGCGTCGCGCGCCCGCTCATGATCGTGGCCGAGAAGATGCAGCACGCCATGCGCGATCAGGTGCCGGACATGATGCGCCAGCGGCTTGCCTTGCGCCGCCGCCTCGCGCGACATCGTCTCGAACGCCAGCACGACATCGCCGAGAAGGCGCGGCGCCCCGGCCACGTCGGCCCCGCCCGCCGGGAAGGACAGCACGTTGGTCGCGGCATCCTTGCCGCGCCAGCGCGCGTTGAGGATGCGCACGGCCGCATCGTCGCTCAACACCACGCTAAGCTCGGCCGGTGTCGGTTCGTCATCGGCGGCCGCCAGCACGGCGCGCGCGGTGTCGCGGACGAGCCGGGCGACGCCCGGCAGCGCCTGGCGCCAGGCGGCGCACGGCATGGCCACGTCGATGACGAGGCAGAATTTAGCTGCGCGATCGTCGCTCATCGTCGGATTTGCTGCGCGAAGCGGCACGGCGGGCACCGGCCAGCCGGTCGCGCCGATCGTAGGCGCGCACGATGCGCGCGACCAGCGGGTGGCGCACGACATCGCTGTCGTCGAACTGGATGGTGGCGATGCCCTCGGTATCGGCGAGCGTCTCCAGCGCGTCCTCGAGACCGCATCGCGCGCCGGGCGGCAGGTCGATCTGGGTCAGATCGCCGGTCACCACCATGCGCGCATTGTCGCCGAGCCGGGTCAGGAACATCTTCATCTGCACCGGACTGGTGTTCTGCGCCTCGTCCAGAATGACGAAGGCATGGGCCAGCGTGCGGCCGCGCATGAAGGCCAGCGGCGCGATCTCGATCTCGCCGCTGGCGATGCGCTTCAGCACCTGGTCGCCGGGCATCATGTCGTGCAGCGCGTCATAGAGCGGGCGCAGATAGGGATCGACCTTTTCCTTGAGGTCGCCGGGCAAGAAGCCGAGCCGCTCGCCGGCCTCGACCGCCGGCCGCGACAGCACGATGCGCTCGACCTGGCCGCCCATCAGCATATCGACCGCGGTGGCGACCGCGAGATAGGTCTTGCCGGTGCCGGCCGGGCCGAGGCCGAACACCAGATCGTGGCCGCGCAAGGCGCGGATATATTCCGCCTGATGCGGGCCGCGCGGCGCGATGCGGCGCTTCTTGGTGCGAATGACATCGGCATCGTCCCAGCGCCCGCTGCCGCTGGCGGCGGCGAGGCGCAGGGCGGCGTCGATGGCGGCGGTGTCGATCTCCTGGCCGCCGCGCAGCCGGTCATAAAGCGTATCGAGCGCGTGGCGCGCGATCTCGGCGCGGGCGCCTGCGATCATCAGCCGGTTGCCGCGCGACACCAGATTGACGCCGAGCTTTTCCTCGATCCGCGCGAGGTTGCGGTCGCGCTCGCCGAACAGCACCGGCAGCAGGGAATTGTCGTCGAACTGCATCTGCAGCGTCGGTTCGGCGTCGCGCGGCGGCGTCACGCGGCCAGCTCCCCGGCGATGCTGTTCGCGGTCAGCCCCAAGAGCCGCACCGGCGCGATCGTGCCGATCAGGGTGGCGGGCGCCGGCGCGTGGATCGATTGCAGATAGGGGCTGCGGCCGACGAGCTGCCCGGCATGGCGGCCCGGCTTCTCGAACAGCACCGGCATGGTGCGCCCAACGGTGCCGGCGTTGAAGGCACGCGACTGTTCCTGCAACAGGGATTGCAGCGCGTCGAGCCGCGCCGCCTTCACCGGCTCGGGCACCTGATGCTTCATTGAGGCGGCCGGGGTGCCGGCGCGCGCGCTGTATTTGAACGAGAAGGATTGGACGAAGCCGATCTCGCGCACCAGCGCCAGCGTCGCGTCGAAATCGGCGTCGGTCTCACCCGGAAAGCCGGCGATGAAATCGGACGACAGCGCCAGATCGGGCCGCGCCGCCCGCAGTCGATCGACGGTGCGGCGAAAATCATCGGCGGTGTGGCGGCGGTTCATCGCATCGAGCACGCGATCCGACCCCGACTGCACTGGCAGATGGAGAAACGGCATCAGCGCATCGACCTCGCGATGCGCCGCGATCAGCGCGTCATCGACATCGCGCGGATGGGAGGTGGTATAGCGGATGCGCGCCAGGCCGGGAATCGCGGCGACCGCGCGGATGAGATCGCCAAGGCCCCACACGCCGCCCTCCGGTGCCGCGCCGTGATAGGCATTGACGTTCTGACCGAGCAGTGTCAGCTCGCGCGCGCCCAGCGCCACCAGATGCCGCGCCTCGGCCAGGATCGCCACGGCGGGCCGCGAGTATTCGGCGCCGCGGGTATAAGGCACGACGCAGAAGGTGCAGAATTTGTCGCAGCCCTCCTGGATCGACAGGAACGCGCTGGCCCCCGGCGCGGTTTGCGTCTCGGGCAGGAAATCGAATTTCGACTCGGCGGGAAAATCGGTGTCGAGCACCACGCCCTCGGCGCGGGCGGCGCGCGCCACCATCTCCGGCAGGCGGTGATAGGTCTGGGGCCCCAGGATGATATCGACCTCGGGCGCGCGGGCGCGAATCTCGGCGCCCTCGGCCTGGGCGACGCAGCCGGCGACGGCGATCAGCATGCGCCCGCCGCCGTCGCGCTTCATCGCCTGGGCGGGGCGCAGCCGGCCGAGATCGGAATAGACCTTCTCCGCCGCCTTTTCGCGAATGTGACAGGTGTTGAGGATCACCAGATCGGCATCCTCGGCGGTATCGCTGGTGGCGAAGCCGAGCGGCGCCAGCAAATCCGCCATGCGCGCCGAATCATAAGCGTTCATCTGGCAGCCATAGGTCTTGATATGGAGCTTGCGGCTGGGCGCGCGCGCTGGGGTCATGAAACCTGAACCGGCCGCGCGACCCGGCGTTTGGAGCGGCGCCGGCGCGTCGCCGCGGCGGCGGGCAGCGGCTTCCGGCCCGCCAGCGCCTCGGCGACGCCGTCGCTGATGATTCGGTGGCAATAGGCGGCCATCTCCTTGCGCGACGCGAATTGTTCGATCGTCACCGGCGGAAAAAATGTCAACTCCACGGTCAGCACACCCATGCCCAGCAAGGTCCATAGATGGGGTGCGAGGTCCATCGCGCCATACCAGGCGAAAAACGGCCGGAACGAGCGCCCCAGCGGAATGCCGTCGAGCCGCGTATAGGCGACGGCGACCGGCTGGACCGCGAGCGGCGTGCCGTTGTGGCGATATTCCGCGACGCTGAATAGGCTGGATTTGAACGGCAGGACATGGCCGCCATCGCTGCTGGTGCCCTCGGGGAAAAGAATCAGCCGCTCGCCCTGGTCGAAGCGCTCGACGATGGCGTTGCGATGGCCCATCGCGGCGGCGCGGGTGCGTTCGATGAAGACGCTGCGCTGCAACTTGGCGAGCCAGCCGAACCACGGCCAGTTGGCGACGTCGGCCTTCGAGATGAACGACGCCTGCAACGCCGCGCCGAGAATCTCGATATCGAGATAGCCGGTATGGTTGACGACATAGAGCGCGGGATCGACCTCGACCGGCTTGCCGTCGAACACCAGGCGGATGCCCAGCACCCGGCACGACAGGCGATGGTACCAGCGCGGCAGCGTGCGCGCGAGCCGCAGGTTCAGCAGCACCGCGACCGCCTGCACCGGCATCAGCGGCGCCGTCAGGCCGAGATAGAGGAAGATCCGCGTCAGCCGCAGAAATTGTGCGCTCATAGTCCCTTGGTGACTGGGTCCCAGGTCACGCCGACATTTTTCGCGCGCCGCTCATAGGACCGTAGATATTTCTTGGTGACCGAGGCGCATTTGACCACGATCGAGACATCGGTGGTATTGAATTGCCGATCGATCACCGCGCCGTCGCCAATGAAGCCGCCGAGCCGCAGATAGCCCTTCACCAGCGGCGGCAGTTCCGCCTCGGCGGCGGCCTTGTCATAGCCGTCGGGCGGTAACCGGTTCATTTCGAGATAGCGTTCGGGCAGCGCGCGGGGGCGCAATTCCTCGGGCGCCAGATGGTTCTGATAGAGATAGGACAGGGTCGCCGCCAGCGCGTCGGGATCGATGCCCGGCAGGCTGGCGCAGCCGAACAGCAGATCGATCTTGTGGTAGAAGACATAGGCGGCGTTGGCCCGCCACATCATCTGCAGCGTGGTGTGGTTGCGCGCCCGCGCATCGACGCAGGAGCGGCCAAGCTCCAGAATCTCGCCGGGGAACGCGACCAGCTTCGCGACATCGTACTCGGCTGCGGAATAGAAGCGGCCGAGCCGGCTCGCCACCGCCCGCCTGATATAGCGATAGGTGCCGATCACCGAATCGGGACCGGGGCCGAGCGCGCGGTCGATCGCCATCAGATGATCGCAATGCTCGTCATATTCGTCGAAGTCGCGGCGCCGCCGCGCCATCTCGGCGGTCGGCTGGGCGCCCATCTCCTCATAGAAGACGCGATAGCGCAGCGCCTGGACCGCGTCGAGGTCGGCGGCGCTTTCGGCCAGCCGTACCTGGAGCGAGCCCGATTGGATATCGACAATGCGCCCATTCTCCGAGCGCGCGCTTTCGGCCATCGCGCTGTCGCTCATTTCTTGGCCTTCGCGTGCGGTCCCGCGGCGGATTTGATCTCCGGCACCGCATAAAGTTCGAGCCGATGCCCGACCAGCGAGAAGCCGAGCCGGGCCGCGACCGCGTGCTGCAGCTTCTCGATTTCCTCGTCGCGAAACTCGATGACGCGGCCGCTTTGCATATCGATCAGATGATCGTGATGGTCGCCGGTCATTTCCTCATAGCGGGCGCGGCCGTCGCCGAAATCATGCCGCGTCAGGATGCTGGCTTCCTCGAACAGGCGCACCGTGCGGTAGACGGTCGCGATGCTGATCTTGGGGTCGATCTCCACCGAGCGCCGATAGACGCTCTCGACATCGGGATGATCCACCGCTTCCGACAGGACACGGGCGATGACCCGCCGCTGGTCGGTCATCTTCAGGCCCTTATCGACGCATAATTGTTCCAGCCGTGACGTCATGCCGTCCATTATCTGGTGTGCCTCGGTGCCGAATTATAGACCAAAGCACCGGCCGTTCCCAGCATGCCCTCACGCCGGCGTGAGGGCGCCTCAGGCGCCCTTGCGGCCCCGCGTCCCGAGGCCAATTTCCTTGGCGAGGCGCGACCGCTGCTTGGCGTAATTCGGCGCCACCATCGGATAATCCGCCGCCAGGCCCCAGCGTTCGCGATAGGTCTCGGGCGTCAGCTTGTAAGCCGTCATCAGATGGCGCTTCAGCATCTTCAGCTTTTTGCCGTCTTCGAGACAGACGATATAATCGGGATGGATCGAGCGCTTGATCGGCACGGCGGGCTGGGGCCGTGCCGCAACGAACGGGGTCTTGCCGATACCGGACAGCGATTGATAGACCTCGCTGATTAATAGCGGCAGATCGGCGACCGCGACGCTGTTGTTGGAGACATGCGCCGCGACGATATCGGTCGTCGATGTGAGCAGGTCCTTATTGTTGCTTTTATCCGTCATCCCCGATTTTTCCTCTAATTTCCGGTCTTTTCCGAAAAATCCCGGACCCTCCCTGGCGATCGGCAATCAAATTACAAGAATTGGCGCGGTCTTGTCTATCGATGATCCAGATCGCGCGGCAATGAGAGGCCGTAAATCAAGGCATCCGCTTTGCCGGTTGGCAATCTGTAGTATCCCGGCCGCTCTCCCAGCAAGGTAAAGCCGATCGAGGCATAGAGGGCGATCGCCCCGGCATTGTCGGCGGCGACCTCCAGCAGCAGGCGCCGCGCGCCGCGCTGGCGCGCCCGCTTCGCCAGATCCGCGATGAGGCAGCGCGCCAAGCCCCGCCGCCGCGCCGGCGGAGCGACGCCGATGATCAGGATTTCCGCGTCGTCGGGGCCGATCAGGTCGAGCATGAACGCCGCGATGCCGGTCGCGGCATCCGCGATCAGATGGCCGCTGGCGCCGCGAATCGCCAGCAGTTCCATGAAGTCGCGCACGCTCCATGGGTCGGCCGGGAAACATTCGGCATGCAATTTCGCCACCGCGCCCAATTGGGTGCGAGGCAAGACCTGCGGTTCAGGCGGGTTCATGCGGGATTGCCTCGCGGCAGGGTGGTATCGGGTGGGCGCAAGTAAAGCGGTTGCGGCGGCGCGACGGCAAGGCCGGGCCGATAGGCGGCGGCCGCGAGCCGCGCCACGTCGGCGCCCTCGACGCGGACCGCCGCCCCCATTGCGAGATCGCGGCCCGCCAGCGCCGGGGCCAGCCGATGCGCGGCATCGCCGGCCAACAATAGGGGCACGGGCGGGACCCACGCCGCGACGGCGGCGGCACCGACCGCGATCGGATCGCTGCCGGCGTCGCTCGCGAATAGCTGGAGGTAGAAATCGTCGCGCCTGGTGTCGATGGCGACCAGTAGCGCGCGGCCGTCGCGCTGGGCCATCGGCACCTGCGCGGCGATCGCGGCGAAGGCGGTGACGCCGATCGCCGGCACGCCCGTCGCCAGCGCTAGTCCGCGCGCGGCGGCGATGGCGATGCGCAGGCCGGTGAACGAGCCCGGCCCGACGCCGACGCCGATCAGGTCGAGACCGCTGGCGGCGATGCCGCCCTCGTCCAGCACCTGGGCGATCATCGGCATCAGGATTTCGGCCTGACCGCGCGCCTGGGTCGCGTCGCGCGTCGCGATGACCGCGCCGTCGCGCAACAGCGCCACCGACGCGCCGTCGCCGGCGCTATCGAAGCCGAGAACAAGCATTGACGGAAAAATGCTGAATCGCGGCGCGACTCGGTTCACCTTCGCGGCGATGACCCAGTCCATCGATAATCTGGCCGCCGCCAATCTGATCGAGATCACCCCCAAACGTCACGGGTTGATCCTCGATATCGCCTATGCGACGGCGCGCAATTTCACCGGCAAGCCGGTCTATGCGCGACCCGGCTGCTATCTCCATCGGGATGCCGCGACCCGACTCGATGTGGCGATCGGCCTGGCGCGGGCGCTTGGTCTGCGGCTCAAGCTGTTCGACGCGTTCCGGCCCAGCGAGGCGCAGTGGGTGCTGTGGAATTTTCGCCCCGATCCCGGCTTCCTGGCCGATCCGCGCAAAGGGTCGCCGCATTCGCGCGGCGTCGCGGTCGATCTGACGCTGATCGACGAGCGGGATGATGAGTTGGACATGGGCACCGGCTTCGACGCGTTTACGCCGCTGTCGCATCATGCCAATACGGCGATTTCAGCGGCGGCGCAACGCAATCGGTTTTTGCTGCTAGGGATAATGAGCGCGGCGGGGTGGGATTTTTACGGCAATGAATGGTGGCACTATCAATTATTCAACGCCAAAAACTATCCCGTTCTGGGCGACGCGGCGCTGGATCGCCCGATGATGCCGCCGCCAGCCGGCTAGAGGGCGCGGACTTCGATCACCTCGGGGATATAATGCCGCAGCATGTTCTCGATGCCGGCCTTGAGGGTCGCGGTCGAGGACGGGCACCCCGAGCAAGCGCCGTGCATTTGCAGATAGACCACGCCGTCGGTGAAATGTTCGAACACGATGTCGCCGCCATCCTGCGCAACCGCGGGCCGCACGCGGGTCTCGATCAATTCCTTGATCGCCGATACCACCTCGTCATCGGCTTCCGCGCTCTGGCCTCCGCCGGCGGGCGCGGCCGACGCCAACACCACCGGCTGGCCCGAGGTGTAATGCTCCATGATCGCGGCGAGGATGCTGGGCTTAAGCTGGAACCAATCTTGGGCGCCATCCTTGGTGACCGAGACGAAGTCGCTGCCCAGAAACACCCCGGCGACGCCCGAAATCCCGAACAGCCGCGCCGCCAGCGGCGAGCGCGCGGCGGCCGCCTCGGCATCCGCGAACTGCGCGGTGCCGGCGGTCATGACCGCCCGGCCGGGAATGAATTTCAGCGTCGCGGGGTTTGGGGTCGTCTCGGTCTGAATGAACATTGAATCCTCTTGGCGTCTGGCCCAAAACAAATGGGACTAAATTGGTCCGAAGTCAATCGTCGGATATAGCGGCGAACGACGCCGTTGTCCGGCCAAAATGGCTTCGTTTCCCCCCGGAATTGGTCTCATTTGGCTTCGATTGGCTTCGTTTTTTACGAGAAATCGGCGGATTCGCGCCAAAAATTGGCTTCGTTCCGAAATTTTCGTGATTCGATCATCCCCCTCCCAACGTCCCGATTCCGCGAGTCTTATTTAACGCAATCGGCGTACATATCAAGGGGTGTGCTCAAGAGTTTTCCGGAACGCTTACTTCAAGCCGCCGGCCCAGCGCCTGCAATGCCGCCTCGACCGCCTCGATACGGCTGCGGTGAAGTGGATCGCGCAGCCGCCGCACGCTCTTTTCATTCAAATGGGTGGAGAGGGATTATGCGTCGCGGCTTTCCCTCAGCCCGGCGCGCGCCAATGCGTCGGCGCGCTCGTTCTCGACATGGCCGGCGTGGCCGCGCACCCAGCGCCATTCGACTTGATGGGGCTCGACCGCCGCTTCGAGGCGCTGCCACAGGTCGATATTCTTCACCGGCTTCTTGTCGGCGGTCTTCCATCCGCGGGTCCGCCAAGCGTGGATATATTTCGTGATACCGTCGCACAGATATTGACTGTCGGTGTGGAGCGCGACTTGGCTCGGCCGCTTCAGGGTCTCGAGCGCGCGGATCGCCGCCAGCATTTCCATGCGGTTGTTGGTGGTGGGACTCTCGCCGCCCTTCAATTCCAATTCCTTGCCGCGATAGCGCAGAATCGCGCCCCAGCCGCCCGGTCCAGGATTGCCGCTGCAAGCGCCGTCGGTGAAGATATCGACAATGCCGTCGTCCGCCGCCGCGCTCACGGCGCGACGCCATAGGCGGTGGCACTGTCGATGCCGCGATGAAACCGCAGTTTCTTGAGATATTCGAGCGGGTCCTTGGGCCGCACCAGCGCACCGCTGGGCTGGTTGAGCCAATCGTAAAGGCGGGTCAGCAGAAAGCGCAGCGCGCCGCCCCGCGCCAAAATCGGCAAGGCGCGCAATTCCGCCTCGCCCAGGGGCCGCATCGCCTGATAAGCGCCGATCAACAGGCGCGCCTTGGTGACGTTGAAGCTGCCATCGGTCTCGAAGCACCAGGCGTTGAGACAGATCGCGAGATCGTAGGCGAGGAAATCGGTACAGGCGAAATAGAAATCGATCAGGCCCGAGACCTGCTCGCCGCGAAAGAACACATTGTCGGGAAAGAGATCGGCATGGATCACGCCAGTCGGCAGGTCATCGGGCCATAGATGATCCAGCGTCGCCAGTTCGGCCGCGATCTCGCCCGCGAGGCCGGGGCGTATCTCGTCCGCGCGGGCGTGAACCGCGTCCTCGAGCCGCCGCCAGCCCGCGAGCGACAGATTATTGGCGCGGCGCATGCCGAAGGAGGCGCCGGCGAGATGGAGGCGCGCGAGGGCGCCGCCGACACCGGCACAGTGGAACGGCTGAATCCGGCGCGGCCACAGCCCGTCGAGGAAGGTCGCGATCGCGGCGGGACGGCCGCAAAGCTGGCGCAGCGCCTGGCCGTCGCGCGCCTTGACCGGCGTGGCACAGGTGATGCCGGCGGCCGCCAGATGGTCCATCAGCGCGATGAAAAACGGCAAATCCTTCGGATCGACGCGCTTTTCATAGAGCGTGAGGATGAAGGTGCCGGTCTCGGTGCGCAGCAGGAAATTGGAATTCTCGACACCCTCGGCGATGCCCTTGCAGGAAATGACCTCGCCCAGCGCGTAGTCGCGCATGAAGGCGGCCAGTTCGTCGTCGGGAACGTCGGTGTACACCGCCATGTCGCTGAGTGCTTTCCGTCAGGACCGCCTTGTCCTGGACCCGGCGGTCGCATATAGAGGTGAGTGCCTGTTGCGCGCGGATATCTCCCGATGCGCGGGGCGCGACGTTAGCCCGTAACAACGCCTTAAGGAAGACAGCAATGGCTGAACCGATTGCCGCGCAGAAAGCCCCCTATGGCGTGAATGTCGAGGCCGGCAAGGATTACTATTGGTGCGCCTGCGGGCGCAGCGCCGCGCAGCCTTTTTGCGACGGCTCGCACAAGGCGGTTGGCATGGCGCCGATGAAATTCACCTCGCCCGAAACCAAGCAGGCATGGCTGTGCGGCTGCAAGGCGAGCAGCAACCAGCCCTTCTGCGACGGCACGCATAAGCGCATCTGATGCGTCGCACCCGTTACGGCGCGGCCCTGCTGTTGACGGGGGCCGTCGCGGTGCTGTCCGGCTGCGGCCTTTTCGGTGGCGGCGGCGAGAAGAAACTGGTCTGTCCCGCCTCGTTCGTCGCGCCCGATGCCGATAAGCAGGCGGTCTTCAAGCCCGGCGGCACGACGCTGAAGGATGTGCGCTACGGCATCGAGATCACCCGCGTCAAAAGCGCCTGCGTGCGCGCCGACAAGGGGCTTGGGGTCGACACCAAGGTCGGCTTTCACCTGGTCGCCACCGACCCGTCGGTGCGCGCCGGCAGCTTCCAGTATTTCGTCTCGATCGTCGACGGCCAGCAGAACATCCTGACCAAGAAGACCTATACCATGCGGTTTGAGTTCGACGCGCGCATGCGCGACCTGAACCGGCAGGACGAGCTGATCGAGAATCTGCCGCTGCTGAATCCCGGCACCGGCGGCGATTACGCCGTCGTGGTCGGGCTGCAGCTAACGCCGGAGCAGCTTCAGTTCAACCGTGCCGGCTCACGCCCGCCGACCCTTTCAGTATCGCCCGCGCCGGTTTCGATACCGCCAAAGCATCGCGGCGATAATTAGATGCTAAGACCCTGATGTCGTGGCGCCATAGCGGCGCCGCGCATCGACCAACAGGTCTTTCACCTCGTCCGCGGCGACGCCGTCACTGGCCATCAGCGCGAGCGTCATCGGATCATTCAGCATATCGTCGAGCGCGGGTTCGGTATCGTGACCTCGCATGGCGCCGCTCCTCTTCGTGTCGGTTTCGAACTTTCCCATATAGGTACTACGACCGAGAGCGGGCAAATCTTCCCCGGCGGCATGAAAAAAGTCGGTAACCGTCAGGAAGCGCGGCCCCAGCAGCCGAGGATGATCGGCGACAGCGCGGCCCAATCGGGATCGACGAAGAGTTCGAGCATGCGGGCGATCTCGGCATCGGTCAGCTTGCCCGGCCCGACGAGGCGCGGGCGAAGCTGCTCCATCGACAGCTCGAACCAGCGGGCGCCGGGCGAGCCGCCCTCCATCACCGACACGCGCCCCTCATTGCCGATATCGCGTAGCCCCGCCGCCCGCATCAGGCGCGGCAGGTGGCGGCCGTAATCGAATTTGATGCCGGCCGCCTCGAATTCGCGCAGCCGCACGCTTTGGCTATGCGCATGCTCCGCGGCGCCGAGATCGCTGACCGGGATCGCGGAGACGTAATCCACCGATTCCAGCAACAGCCAGCCGCCGGGCCGCAGCGCGCCCACCAGCTTGGCCAGCACGGCATCGCGTTCCGGCAGATGCTCCAGCACAAGCCGCGCGTGGATCAGGTCGAACTCCCGCGCGCCCAACGGCTCGTTGACGATGTCGTGCCGCCGCACCTCGATATTGGCGGCGGCGACGCGTGCCGCGAGATGGCGCGTGTCGAGATCGGTCGCGACCACATGACCGGTCGGGCCGACGCGCCGCGATAGATCATCGGCGATCGAGCCGCCACCGGCGCCGAGTTCGAGACAATGCCAGCCGGGGGCGATTTCCAGCCGGTCGAGCAGATGGATCGTGCCAGGATCGAGAAATGCCTCGATGGCATCGAGCCGCGCGCGCCCGCGCTGCCACGCATTATCGAGGAGATAGGATTTTTGTTCGGCCATCGGGGTGATCCTTTGAAATATGTGCGGCCCCTAAGCTAGGCGCCGACGCCGCCACCCGCCATCCGGTTCTTGCGGCCGAATTCGAATGCGATGGCCCCCGCCAACCGCGCGGACTCACATGAGTCCGCCCGGCGGATCGCAAGCCTCTTGTGTCTACTCCGTTCGACGTAGTACGTTTTCGCCATGATCCGGTCGTGGCGAAACGCGGCAAGCAGGCGCGTTTGGGAGAGCGAGCAACCGCGTCAGTTTCGATCCCTGGATTTTCCTACCGCGATCGATCTATTGCTTGCGCTGAACGTTGCCAAGAATTTGCAAGACCTCAGTCCGCTCAACAGCGTCGGTCTGCACAAGCTCAAGGGCGACCGCGGGGGCATGTGGGCCATGACCGTAAACGGACCATGGCGAATCTGTTTCAAATTTCGCCGTGGCGATGCGTACGACGTCGAAATCATCGACTACCACAAAGGATAGAGATAACCGACATGCCTCCTGTTTCTCATCCAGGGCGTCTGTTGAAACGCGAACTTGAGGCCCGCGGCTTGAGCGCCAGCCGGCTCGCGCTCGATCTCGGCGTTCCGTCGGGACGCGTGGTCGATATTCTCAATGGGCGGCGCTCGATCACCGCCGACACCGCCGTGCGGCTCGGGCGCTATTTCCGCAACAACCCACAATTCTGGCTCGATCTGCAGGGCCAATACGACATCGCGGTGGTCGAGCGCGATCGCGGTGACGAAATCGTCAAGACCGTGCGGCCCGCCGCTGCCTGAGCCGTCACACTTGGAAGTCGCCCGGCAGACCGAAATAGATGCGCGCGATCTCGGGCGCGACGAAATCCGCCTGGTGGGTGGCGTTGTTCTTGAAGGTGGCGAGGTCGCGGAAGAAGCGCTGCATCGGCTGGCCGTCGAGAGCATTGGACGAGCTGGCGGTGCGGAAGAATTCGAGCCCGGCCTCCCAGGCGAGGCGGATCGCCTGGTGATGCACGCCCAGCATCTGATAGGCCTTCAGCGTCGTGAAGGGATCGCCCGTCACCTCGCCGCGGCTGTAATCCATATAGAGCCGGCCGGTATGCAGCAGCAGCGCCTCGGCGGACAGCGTCATCGACATGCCGAGGCCGAAGATACGCTGAAAATCGGGATGCTCGAATTTCAGCACGTCCGGTCCGTAATGCGCGCGCGAGCCGCGGATGATGCGCTCATACTCCGCCATCGCCGCCTTGGCGGCGCCAACCTGCGAGCAGGCGAGCGCGCCGCCGGCATAGCCCATGAATTGCCCGGCATAGAGGGCGTTGCCGTGGAAGCGCCAGCCCGGCGTGTCGGTGCCAGTGGGCCGGAACTGTTCCATCGGCAGAACGAAGTCGCGCGGAATCCAGCCATCCTTGACCTGGATGGTGTTGGAGCCGCTGCCCTTGAGGCCGAGGATCGCGCCCCAATCCTCCAGCACCTCATATTGATCGCGCGGCACCACGATCATGAACCGCCGGTCCGGCGCGTCGCCCAGATGCGCGCCGCCGAGCAGATGCGTCGAATAGGGCGAGCCCGAGGCGTAGGGCCATTTCCCGCTGATGCGATAGCCGTCGCCGTCCGGCACCGCGACGCATTGCGGCTTGGCGCGCGCGGGAAGGCTGCCTGGCGCGACGAAATCGCGGGTCGGGCCGAAAATCTTCTCCTGCGCGGCGGGCGGGAAATACGAGGCAACGTGCAGCGCATGGCTCGCGCCCAGTGCCAGGCACCAGCCGATGCCCGGATCGGCGGTGCTGATTTCGAGCATGACGCGGTAATAGGTCGAGAAATCGAATTCATAGCCGCCGAAGCGGCGCGGCACGAAAATGCGATAGAAGCCAGCATCGCGAAACGCCGCGTGTAGCTCGGGTGAATAATAGCCGCGCTTCTCCGCTTCGGGCGCATCGGCGCGCACCGCCGGCGCCAGCGCCTTGGCGCGCGCGATCATCTCATCCTGGGTGAGATCGGGTTCAGACGGGTTCATTTTTGTTTTCCCCTTACACCGTCGCCGTCAACGATGACGGAATTATACCGCGCGGCCGAATATTAAACCGCCAAGGCGCCAAGACACCAAGTTCATTTCCGTTATAAACAACGCGCCGTCCCGGCGGAAGCCGGGACCTATGGCAGGCATGGATACCGGCCTTCGCCGGTAAGGCGTGAGGTATCAAGCGTCGGGATCTTGGCGATTGGCGTCTTGGCGCTTCGACTTTTCGAGCCTACCGGGTGCGGTTGTAGCTGTAATCCTCGCGCTCGACGATTCCGACGCGAAGCCCTTCCGGGATCGGCGCGCGCGTCGCGTTGACCTTCATATGCACGTCGAGCGCCGCCTGGTCCTTCCAATGTTCGAGCAGGATGATCTTGTCGGGATCGGCGACGCTCTGGAACGCCTCGAATTGCTCACAGCCCGGTTCCGTCACGACGGCGGCGCAGCGCGCCTTCATCGCTTGCGCGAGTTCCGCGCCCTTGCCCGGCGCCGCCGAGAAGGTAATGACCAGCCGTATCGACATTTCTTCCTCCTGATGTTTCAGGGCGGATGGTGAAGCGAGATTGAGCCGGGTTCAACGAAAAGCTACCATCCGGCGAAACCAGGGAGCGTGACCATGAAAGTGATGAAGACCGCCGACATCCAAGCCCTCGGACGCGACAGCAAATTGTTCAAGGGCCATGTCACCGCCCAGACCGTGTTCGACACCGAGGACAGCCCGCTGCGCGCCAATCTGATCAATTTCGACCAGGGCGCGGTCAACGTGTTCCACGTCCACGATGTCGATCAGATCCTCTATGTCACCCAAGGCGAAGGCATCATCGCCACGGAGCAGGAGGAGATCCGCATCCGGCCCGGCGATTTCGTGGTGATCCGCGCCGGCGAGAAGCATTGGCACGGCGCCACGCCAGACTCGCCGATGTCGCATATCGCAATCTCGGTGCGCGGCAAGACCACTTTCTAGGCTCGATAAAGAAGGCGCCTGCCATGACCCTGACCATCCGTCCGCTGCATTCGACCTTGGCCGCCGAGGTGACCGGGATCGATATCGCCGCCGGGATCGACCGCGCCACCGCCGCCGAACTCGAAGCCGCCAGCGACCGCTATCCGGTGCTGGTTCTGCCGGGACAGAATATCGACAAGGAGCAACAGGTCGCGTTCGCCGGCCTGTTCGGCCCGCTCGAACTCATGGGCCGTAACCTCAAGGAAGACCAATACCAAAGCCGCGTCCACAAGCACCTCGCCGACATTTCCAATGTCGACGGGGAGGGCAAGATCTACGCGGCCGAGGATCGGCGCCGGCTCGCCGGGCTGGGCGACGCGCTGTGGCACACGGACAGCTCGTTCAAGATGGTGCCGGCCAAATACTCGATGCTCTACGCCGACCGGCTGCCGCCGGACGGCCACGCCACCGAGTTCGCCGATCTGCGCGCCGCCTACGACACGCTCGACGGCGCGACCAAGGAGCGCATCGCCGACCTGGTCGCGGAACATTCGATCGCGCGCTCGCGCGGCGTCATCGGCTTCGAGTTCTCGGCGGAAGAACAGGCGGTCCTGCCGCCGGTGCGGCAGCGCGTGGTGCGGCTCCATCCCGGCTCGAAGCGGATGACGCTCTATCTCGCATCGCACGCCTCGCACATTGTCGGCTGGCCGGTCCCGGACGGACGCTTTCTGCTGCTCGATCTGATCGGACACGCGACGCAGCCGCAATTCGTCCATCGCCACGACTGGCGGCAAGGCGATCTGGTTTGGTGGGACGACCGCTGCACCATGCATCGCGCGCGCCCGCGCGAAAACGGCAATATCCGCGAGATGCGCCGCGCCACGGTCGGAGATATCGCCTCGACGCTGGAACAGCCGAACCGGATGGAAGCCGCCGCGTAGTCCTTACGCCGGAAGCGGCGCGGCACGCATCCGCGACGGCTGCGGCGGGAAGAACAGCGCTACGGCCACCGCGCCGAACCCGACGCTCATCGCGCCAATATAGAGCCAGGTATAGGCACCGAAATTGTCGAAGATGAAGCCGCCCGCCAAGGGGCCAATCGCCATGCCGATGCTGGAGGCCATGGTCGCGGCGCCGAACACCGTGCCCATGATGCGCGGGCCAAAATAGTCGCGCGCCAGCACGGCATAGAGCGGCATCACGCCGCCATAGGCGGCGCCGAACACCACCGCCAGCGCGTAGAATTGGCTGAGCTCGTGGACATAGAGATAGGAGCCGACGCATAGCGCCTGCACCATCAGGCCGCCGACCAGCACCCGCTTGGCGCCGAACCGATCGCCGAGAATGCCGAGCAGGAGCCGCCCGCCGAGACCCGACAGACCCTCGACGCTGTAGATACTGACCGCGGCGAGCGGCGACACGCCGCACAGGATGGCGTAACTCTGCATGTGGAAGATCGGGCCGGAATGCGCGCAGCAGCAGCCGAAAAACACCAGGGCCAGCACGATGAATTGCGGTGAGCGGAATGCACGGCCCACCGACATGACGACGCCAGCACTCGCCGGCGGCGCGACGGCGCCTTTCGCCAGGCTGGGCGAGCGCCGCACCAGCAGTGCGGCCGGAATCAGCAGGCACCAGGCGGCGATGCCGATGATCAGCATTGCGCTGCGCCAGTCATAGGCGGTGATCAGCCAGCGCGCGAACGGCGACACCGTCATCGGCGCCACGCCCATGCCGGCGGAGACCAGCGACACCGCGAGGGCGCGATTCTTCTCGAACCAGTTCGCCACGGTCGCCATGAGGGGCGCGAAAAAGGCGCCGCCGGCGATGCCGACAAGGATGCCGTAAGTGAGCTGAAATTCCAGGAGCGAGCTGGCGCGGCTCGCCAGCACTTGGCCGAGCCCCAGCAGCACCGCACCACACAGCACGACGATGCGCGGGCCGAACCGGTCGCTGATCGCGCCCCAGGCGAAGCCGGCGAGGCCCATGGCGACAAAGTCCAGCGACATCGCGCTGGAGATGCCCGCGCGTGACCAGCCGGTCGCCGCCGTCAGCGGCGTCAGATAGACCGCGAGCGAAAACATCGCGCCGACGGCGACGCAGGTCATCAGCGCGCCCGCCGCCACCACCACCCAACCATAGGAGAGCTTCATCCGCCGCTACCCTTCCCGCCTGCACGATCCATAGCCGAGTTCGGTTACCGCCGTAAGAGGCTTTGCACCGGACGCATGGCGCCGGCGAAAACGGCTATGGTCGCACCTTCGTGATGACGTGGGCGGATCGGAGCGGCTAAGCTGACCCGATGTTTCGGCTGTTTTTCCGCTGCGCGATGGTTCTAGGCGCCCTGACGATGGCCGCGCATGCGGATCAGCGGGATTCGCGCCTGCCCGCTTTGTTCGGTCAATTGAAGGCCGCGCCGTCCAGCGACACCGCGGCCGCCATCCAGCAGCGGATTTGGAGCATCTGGATGGAGGCCGGCGATCCCGAGATCGACAAGCTGATGGCGGCGGGCGACGCGGCCATGTCGGCGCGGGAATTTCCGACGGCGCTCGACGCGTTCAACCGCATCATCAAACAGCGGCCTGATTTCGCCGAAGGCTGGAACCGGCGGGCGACACTTTATTATCTCATGGGCGAGTATCAGAAATCGCTCGACGATATCGACCGCGTCCTCAAGCTAGAGCCGAGGCATTTCGGCGCGCTGTCGGGGCGCGGGCTGGTGGATATCAAGCTCGAACGCATGGACGACGCCGCGAAAGCGTATGAGCGCTATCTTGAGGTCGATCCGCGCAATGAAGATGCAAGGCAAACGCTCGAGATGATCGATGCGGTGCTGAAACGCAAATCGATCTGACGCGCCATCGGCGATGGCGCGCGCCCGTTAAGACGAATTTCATCCTAAAGGTTTAGCGATGCCTTGCTTCGGCAACCCCGTCGCCAGGTCGCGGTGGATTAGGCATGACACAACAGGAAAAACCAACTCGGGCGCGCAAACGGCGGACCGTCGGCATTCTCGCCGGCGCGGGACTGCTACTCGCCGCGCTCACGGCGACTATCGCTCACGCAAGCGATACGCCCTCACCGTATCAACAAGCACGGCAGGTGCGCGACGCGATCACGCGCGGCGACTACGCGACCGCGCGGCGCATTACGGCATCGGTTCTGGCCGACAGCAAATTGCAGCGCTGGCACTTTTATCCATTCGAGGGCTTCATGGGGGGCGTCGCCGACGTCTACGATCCAGCGTTCGGCGCCCATGTGACGGAATGGGTCGCACGCGATCCGTCCGACCCGATCGCCCTTTTGATCAGCGCGCAATACAAGCTGCAACGCGGCTGGTTCGTCCGCGGCACCGATTTTTCCTACAAAATCGAAGCCGGCCGGCGCCTGTCCTACACCGACTATCTCGCGGACGCGCTCGGCGATGTCGAACAATCGATCCGGCACGACAATCGAAATCCTTTTGCTTTCTCGCTGAAGCTCGAAATCCTCTATGGTTTCGGCCTCCACAAGGACCTGCTTCCGCAGTTCGAGACCGCGATCGCCCATTTTCCCGCATATTTTCCGCTCTACGAGACGGTCCTCGGAATCCTGGAGCCGCGCTGGGGCGGTTCGGTCGACGCGATGTACATTTTCGTCGATCAATATGCCGGCCGCGCGCCGAGCGGCGCGCCGCTCAAACTGCTTTACGTCGAGCTCTATGAGAAGCTTCTCGGGCTGGCGTCGACGACCTGCGCCAACGTCAAGGGCGATCGCGATTTGAGACAACGATGCGTCGAGCTCGCGATGCAACGGCTCGTCCGCCCCGAACTCGAGGCGCACCTCAAGGACGCGTTCAGCGCCGCCGATGCCGGCGATCGAAGCGAGTTCGATGCCGCGGCCGGCCGGACCTTGTCCGAGATCGCGGGGACTGACGATGCCCAAGCCATTGCTTTGAAGCTGCTGGAGACGGCGGGCGCCGCCATGCACAGCGACACCAAGCTCGAGGCCGGCAATCCCGGCCATAACGACTACGCAATCGACAACGCGCTATCCAATTATTGGCACGCCATGGGCTCCCTCGATAACGCGCTGAAAAAGGCCAAGGAGGCGCTGCTCGACATCGAGAACACGCGTTTCCCGTCGGCCGCCGAAAAGAACGAGGCGCTCGCCGCCGTTCACGAACAAATGGCGCGGCTTTACACCGATCTCGGTCGGGCCACCGACGCGATCGACGCCGAGCAGGCCGCGCTCGACCTCGGCGTTCGCGCCGAGCAACCGCAGTTGCTCTGTTCCGCCATTTACGGACTCAAGGATTACCCGCGCGCGATCGAAGTCTGCTCGCACCTCGTCGACGGCCATCCCGGCAATATGTTTGTCCGGTTTTGGCGCGGTCAGGCCTATGCCTTTTCCAAGCAACCGGTCGAAGCGGAAGCCGATCTCAAAGCGGTGGCGGAATCGAGCAATCCTTTCCGCGTCCATGCCGCCATGAGCATCGCCATGATGCATCTCTCCGACCGGAATTACCGAGCCGCCGTCGATACATTGAATCGATACCCATTCCTCTTCAATCCCACACTTTCCAGCGAGAAAGACGTGGCGTTGACCTATATGAATCGCTGTTATGCCGAATCGCAGTTGGGCGACCTGCAACGCGCGCTCGACGATTGCAATCAGTCGGTCCGGTTTGGCTTACCCGGCGGCGCCCAATACTTGATCGCCGACATCGAGCGGCGCCTCGCCGAAGCATCCGCCAAACCGACGACGGTGGCGCACTAACGGTACGGGCTAGTTCAGCTTAAGCTTTTCGATATGCGCCGGATCGGGTTGTAGCTCTCCGCGCTCGACGCGCAGCACCAGGTCGGTGAGCAACGCGTTGGCGCGGCATGGGATGCCGAGCGCCTCGCCCTCGCGCACTACCAGGCCGTTCATGAATTCGATTTCGGTGCGCCGACCCTTGACCATATCCTGGCCCATCGACGGGCGTTGCGCGCCGGACAATTTCGCCGCGTCCTTGAAGCGCTGCGCGTCACACAGCTGCTCGGCCGCGGCATCGCCCTCGGCCGCGCGCGCCAGCGTCTCGGGCGGCAGGTGCAAGATCTCTTCGAGCGCGTAGCCCAGCGCCTGGCCGACGCGGATCGCCTCGCCGCCGAGCCGGGTCGAGAACCGCCGGATCGCCACATCGTCGAGCAATTGATTGGCGGTGAGGCCGGTGCAGGCCGCGAGCCCGTTGCCCATGACATTCGCCACCAGTTTCGACCAGCGCTCGCCCCACAGATTGCTCGTGATCTTGGCACTGTCGGAGAACGCGACGAGCCGGCATACTTCCTCGGCGCGCGGCGTGATCCGGCCGTGGATTTCGCCGGCGCGGAACACGGTGTGCGCGGCGCCGCCCTTGCCCGCGCCGCGATGGACATGGCCCGGTGCCATCAGCCCGACGGTGATCGAGCTGGCGATGCAGCCCAGCGTCCTGCCCCACCCAACGACGCCCGCGATCGCCGCCTCGTTCATGCAATTCTGCAGCGAGATGGCATAGCCGCCGGGCGCCAGATATTGCCGGATCAGCGTCGCCGCCCATTCGGTGTCATAGGATTTCATGCAGATGAAGGCGATATCGACCGGCGCCTCTTTCGCCAGCGATTGCGCGTCGGTAACGTGGAGCGCGCGCACCGGCACGGTGAACTCCGGCACGTCTTTCGCATGCGTGACCCGCAGCCCGTGGCGGCGCAGATGCTCGACATTCTCGGGCCAAGGGTCGATGAAGGTGACATCCTCGCCCGCCTGGACCATGTGCGCGCCGGCATAGCCGCCGACCGCGCCCGCCCCGACAATCGCGATTTTCTTGCCCATGACCGCCCCCCCTTCTCTTCCCTCAGCCCGCGCGCAACCGCGTCAGATAGCCCGAGACAGCCACTGCCAGCAGCAGCACCGCGCCGTTGAACAAATCCTGGACCCAGGGGGCGAAGCCCAGTTGCTGTAAGCCCGCGACGCCGGCCCCGAGCAGATAGACGCCGACCAGCGTCCCCCAGACATTGAAGCGGCCCGGCGTGATCGTGGTCGCCCCGAGAAAGGCGCCGGCATAGGCGGGCAACAGATAGCCGGCCGCGATCACGGCCTGGCCGGAGCCGAGTTGGCTGCCGCTGATGATCGCCGCGAAGCCCGAAACGAGGCCCGCGATGACGAAGGCGACGGTCACCGCGCGCCCGACCGAGATACCGGCGAGCCGCGCCGCCGCGCGATTGCCGCCGACCGCCCGCATGTGGCGCCCGGTGGCGGTAAATTCCAGCAGGATATAGAGCGCACCCGCGACCAGCACGACATACCAGATCGGCATCTCCACCCCCAGCGGCGCGCTTTGCGCCAGTGCGGAGAAGGTCTTCGCCAGGGTGCCGGTCAGGATCATGCCGCCCGAATAGCCGACGGCGAGGCCGCCGAGAATGGTCGATATGCCGAGCGTCGCGACGAACGAGCTGACATTGAGGCGCACCGTCATGATGGCGTTGGCGACCCCGGTCAGCGCGCCGACCGCCAGACCGATCACGCAGGCCAGCGGCCACGCGACGCCGCTGTCGGTCATCAGGCCGATCACCAGCACCTGGACGATGCCAAAGACGGTGGTAAAGGACAGATCGAATTCGCCGACGATCAATACGCCGACGATCGCCAGCGCGAGCAGCGCGGTAATCGATTGCGATGTCGCGATCGACAGAAGATTGCTGGCGGTCAGATAGGTGTCGGGCCGCAGCACCGCGAAAATGCCGATCATGACGACGACGACGATCACCAGCCCATAGCTGCCGACGGCCTCGCCGAGAAAGGCGCGCACCGCGTGTCTGGGCCCGCAGGCGCCGCCGCGCGGGCCGGTCGTGTCGCTCACGGTGTTTCCCCCGATGCCAGCGTTGCGATGCGTTGCGGCTCGAACGGCGGCT
>DATCDN010000119.1:0-23637 GCA_036510675.1 Allostellaceae bacterium | reverse complement strand
CGCCAGTGCCGAGCGGGCGCGCCGGGCGGGCATGATCGCCATCGCCGATGACGCGGAATTGATCGCCGCCAGCGATCTGGTGCTGTCGATTCTGCCGCCCGCCGAGGCGGTGGCGCTGGCGCGGCGCCTCGCCCCGGCGCTCGCGGCGGCCGGGGGCCGGGTGCTCTATGCCGATTGCAATGCCATCGCCCCCGCGACCGTGCACGAGGTTGGGGCCATCATCGCCGCCGCCGGCTGCCGTTTCGCCGATGTCGGCATCGTCGGCGGCCCGCCCCGGGCCGAGGGCTATACGCCCCATCTCTATGCCTCGGGCGAGGCGGTGGCCGATTTGTTGCCGCTGCGCGATCTCGGCCTCGACATCCGCCCGGTCGCGGGCGGGATCGGTGCCGCCTCGGGTCTGAAGCTCGCCTATGCGTCGCTGACCAAGGGGCTGACGGCGATCGCGATCGCCGCCGCGCGGGGCGCCGCCAATGCCGGGGTCGCGGACGCGCTGCGCGCCGAATTCGCCGAATCCCAGCCCCAGTTGCTGGCCTGGCTCCAGCGCCAGATCCCGACCGTCTATCCCAAAGCCTATCGCTGGGTTGGCGAGATGGAGGAGATCGCGCGGGCGCTGGGCGCCGATCCGGCCGGCGATATGTTCATGGGCGCCGCCGGGGTCTATGAGGGCGTCGCCGCCGCCTGGGCCGACGACGGCGCGCCTGGGCTAGACTTTCTCGCCACGCTCTACGGTCGATAGCGCCCGCGCCCGGCGGGCGTGAAGCAGCGCCAGCGCTAAGAGCGCCACCGGGATCAGCCAGCCGGTGGGAATGTGGGTCTTCTCGCCAACGCCGCGACACAGCAGCGCCACCGGCCACATCGCGCAGATGATCAGCTTTTCCCAGGGCAGCCAGCCGCGCCGGCGCGCATCCTGAATGAGCCACGCCAGCGCCACCGTCGCCGGCAGCAGATCGTAGAACAGGATGACCGGCACCGCGACCAGGGTGCCTGCGATCAGCACCGATGCGCGCAGCGCCAACTCGGCTCGGCGATACCACACGATGCCGACCGCCACCGCCGCTCCGATGCTGGCGAGCGCCTGCAGGCCGAGCGCCACGGCGTTGCCGCCACCAACGAGGCGCACCCCGCCATAGATGCTAACCAGATAATGGAAGCCGACGCGCCCGCTTTCAAACACCGATTGGGCGAAGAGAATGTTGGTCAGGAAGGCCAACCACGCCCCCCACCCGAACAGCACCAGCGACAGAAGGGTCAACACCGCGCCGGTCGCCGCCGCCACCAGCAGCGCCCGCCAATGGGCCCCCGCGATCAGCGCCACCGGCACCAGGATCAGGAAATGCGGCTTGTAGCACATGGCACCAAACAGGATGCCGGCCAGGATCGGCCGCCGGTCCAGCAGCAGCAACCCGCCGCCGAGGAGGGCGGTGGTAAGAAAGGCATTCTGGCCGACGATCAGCGTGAAGAACGCCGCCGGGAAGGTCGCGAGCGCCGCCAGGATCAGCGGATCGCGGATGGTGCCGCGCAGCACGATGACATAAGCGAGGGCGGTCGCCGCCATGAACATCAGATAGGAGAGGGTGAAGGGCAGTAGCGCCAGGACGGCGCATAGCAGCGCGAACACCGGCGGATAATAAAAGCCGAACAGCGGAATCCGCTGATCGCCATAAAGGTCCTTCTCGGTCTGGCCGAGAATTTTTTCGTTATAGGCGCTGGCGGCGAGGCCGCTGTCGGCCAGCGTCCCGGCGGCCTGGAAGCTCATATAGTCGAGCGAGGTCGGCGGGTCGATCGGCAGGAACAGGCCATAGGTGCGGCCCGCCACGAGGCCGAGGCCCAGCAATTCCACCACGATCACGATGATGGTATAGGCGCGCACCCGCTCGCGCGTCAGCCAAGCGGGATGGCGCAGGGCGGCGGCAAGGCTCATGACGGCACCGCGCGCCACTCATTGCGGGCGCGGATCGTGGCGAGGGTGAACAGGGCGAGGGTCGCCAACGGCCCAATCGGCACCCCCCACGCGATGCCGACGCCGCGCGACAGGATCGGCACCACCCAGATCAGGCAGATGGCCAGCTTTTCCCAGGGCAGGAAGCCGGTCCGCCGCGCATCCAGCAACAGCCACGCGATCGCCACCGTCGCCGGCAGCAAATCATAAAACAGGATCACCGGCGGGGTGATGAGACAGGCCGCGATCAGCACCAGCCCCCGCACCGGCAGGCTCTGGCCGCGACCCCAGACCAGCGCGGTCAGCGCCGCCGCGGCGAGGGCGGCGATAATCTGAATGGCGTCGGCCGGCAGCGGACCGATCCCGATCAGCCGCGCCGCCGCGAACAGGCTGACCAGCCCGGCGAAGCCGACCCGGCCGGTGGTAAAGGACGAAGCGGCGGTCTGCGCCTGGATCAGAAACGCCTGCCAGGTATCGGTGCCGAACCACAGCAGCGAGATCGCCAGGATCAGCGCCGCCGCGACCGAAGCCGCCGCCAGCGCGCGCCAGTGCCGTCCGGCCAGCAGCGCCACCGGCACCATGATCGCGAGATGCGGTTTGTAAATCAGCGCGCCGAAGCACAGGCCCGCCACCACCGGGCGCCGGTCGATGAACCAGGTGCCGAAGCCCATCAGCCCGGCGGTCAGCAGCGCATTCTGGCCAATGCCGATGGTCGCCGCCGCCGCCGGAAACGACAGGAACGCCAGCACCAGCCGCCAATCCTTGAGGAGGAGGCGCAGGCTGGCGATGAACACCGCGCCGGTCGCCACGATCCACACCGCGAACGCCGCGAGATAGGACGGCACCAGCGCGACGATCGCGCACAGCACCAGGAAGCTCGGCGGATAGAAGAAGAAATAGGCATAAGGCAGGCGGGCATCGCCGAACACGAGCTGCTCCATCAGGCGATGGTGCGCGGAATCATAGACGAGCGCCGGCGTGCCGAGATCGGCGAGCCGCCCGGCGGCGAAAAAGCTGATGAAGTCGGTCGAGCTGGGCGCCTCCAGATGGACATAGGCGCCATAGGTGCCGGCCGCGATCGCGACCAGGGCGATGATCTCGACGATCAGCAGGGTGCGGCCCCAGCCGATGGCGCGCCGGCGATGCAGGAAGGCGCCGCGCCGTAAGGTCGCGATCCAGCCCGGCGCTGCCGCCTCAGGATTCATCGGGATCTTTCCATCCGGGCGCCGGGGCGGGCTCGGGCCTGCCGGTCACGGTGCTGGGCCAATTCGTCGGCAATGGCCGCCCCGCCGCCGCATCGCAGCCGCCGTCGCGGCGCCAGACGCAGAGATGGATGGCCCATTTGCCGCCGCCAATGGCATCGCCGGTGAAACAAGCCTGCCGCCGATACCGCGCCTCGGGCACCGGCGCCAGCTCGCGCGCCAGAATGTAGTTGAAGGCGGGCGCATCGGCCGCGAGATGCGCGCTGTCGGTCTGATAGAGCGCGGCGCGCGGCGGCAATCCGCTGCGGCCCGGGGTCACGATCCAGCGCACGCCATAGAGACCGAGACCGCACAGGTCGGACTGCGCGCTGACGCGACGGAAGGCTTCGATCTGGGCGCGCTCCCGCGTCCAGGATTGGCGATAGACCGCGGATTGCGCGATCGTCACCGCGGTCGCGAGCCAGAAAATCATTGCCAGCGCGGCGGGAATCCGGCCGGCGGCAAGGCCGCGCGGGCGCGCCTCGCGCCACCGCCGCAGCAAGTCGGCGGAACCGATGCCGGCAAGGATCGACACCAGCACCAGCGCCGGATAGATGAAGCGATATTCCTTATGCGCGAAGGCCGAATAGGTCGCGACGATGGCGATGGCGACCACGCCCAGCAGCGGCAACCGGATCGCGCCCAGGATCGCGGCGAACAGCACCGCGACGAAACCGGCGCCCCACAGATAAAGCGGCAGGACAATGAAGGTCGCGGCCGGCGCGCGCCCCGCATAATCGGCGCCCTCCGCCAGATTGAACCAGAGATTAACGGCGATCGAATGAAACGGCGCACCCCAGCTCGCCCAATCGAGAAGGCCGAGCGCAAGGACCGGCACGCTGGCGCCCGCGAGCAGCGCGCGACCGCCCGGCCATCCGCCGCGCCAGCACAGGCCGAGCGCCGCGAGCGCGAGTGCCGGTCCGAGATGAAAGCGAAGGGCGAACGTCAACCCGAGCAGCGCGCCCGCCCCGTTCAGGCGCCATCGCGCCGCCGGCATGCCGGCGCGCGGTAGGCCGAGATACAGCGCGACGGGCAGGCAATCCGCCGCCGCCACTTCGGCGAGGCTATGGCACGACAGATAGACCAGATCGACCCACACCGCCGGCACACTGGCCGCGAGCAGCCCGCCGATCCGGCCATCGATCCGCCGACCCCAGCCATAGGCGCAGGCCACCGGCGCGCAGCCCGCGGCGGCCAGGACGATCGCGACGGGCAGATTGATCGCTTGCGGCGCGTCGCCGAACAGCCGCCCCACCCCCATCGGCACCGCGATCAGGCCGGGCAGCAGCCAGGAGCGCGCGCCGACGATCCATTCCCACGCCACCGCGCCAGTGCCGAACACCAGTCGATGCGCCGGCTCCATCGCCTGAAAAATCTCGTCCGGCCAATGCACGTTCGGCAGCAGACAGAACGAACCCAGCCGCAGCGCGAAGGCGATCCCGAGCAACACGGCCAATTCGGGGGCGACCGTGATACGCCGCGCCGTCATCGCGCCACCCGGCGCGGCGCGGTCGACCGCCCGAACAGCGCCGCGCCCATTTCCGATGTCGCGATGAAGCAGAGGATCCGCGCGAACAAGGCGGCGATGACGCGCCACCAGATCAATTCCAGCGCCAGCCAAAGGGAAACCTGCGCCGTCGCCTCGATGGCCGGCGCCGCCGCGAGCCGCGCCAGCACCCCGACCCAATGGACCAGGAAATCGCCCCACATCAACAGCAGAATCGCGATTGCGATGCCGCTCCATCGCGACGCCCGCTCGGTTCCCGCGGGCGCGCAGAGGCCGGGCAGCAGGAAGATGAAGAAGATCCCGCGATAGCCGATGTTCTGCCCGGCGAAGAAACAGCCGACGATCAGGCTCGCGCCGATAACCAGGAACAAGGCGCGCCGCAACGGCAGCGCCGCAAAGCGGGCGCGGCTCTCGGCGCGGCGCACCACCAGGATCGCGCGCCACAGGCTGTTCAGTGTCAGCAGCACCAGCAGCAGATCGGGCAGGAAGCGCACGATGCCTGCCGTCGCCGGATTGGAAGACAGCAGCGGCGTCAGCAATTGTGTCATGCCGCGCGGCAGATTCACCGCGCCGAAGCCGAGCAGCTCGGTCCCGGAGGAGGATCGCGTCGGCAACACCTTCCAGGTCTCGGCGAGCGCGCCGTAATAATGCGCCGCGAACAAGGCGACGACGGCCAGCGCCACCGCGTTGATCGCGATGAAGCGGCGCGGCCGCTCCCGCATTGTCAGCACCAGCAGGATCAGCGGATAGAATTTCAGGCAAGCCGCCAGCACAATCGCGAGATAGGCGATAAGGCGCGGCCCGATGCGGCGCAGCGCCAGATGGCCGGCGATGGTGACGAGAATGAAGATTAGGATGTCGTTGTTGCCACGCTCCACCGCATAGAGCGTCATGGTCGAGAGCATCGCCAGCACCATGATCGCCGCTTCGCGCCAGCCGCGCGGCGCCGGCAGGCTGGCGAGCGCGGCGATGAAGCCGAGAACGAGTCCGATTCCGACGGTCATGGTCCAGCCTGTCGTCACCGGCAAAATCGCCGCTTCGAGGAATAGCGGCGAATAGACATGCGGGCGGTTCAAGACATCGCAGGGATTCGCGACATAGACATCGAATCCCATGCGCGCGCATTGCAGCGCGGCCAGGACGGCGTGGGTATCGAGAAACGGGAACCAGAATTCCTGCTCGCCCCACCCGGTCAGCACCGCGAAATAGAGGCTCGGGAAGTCACGAAAGAGCAGCGCGAACAGCGCCAGCGCCGCCAGCCCGCCGCCGATCACCGCGAGGCGCCAGCGCGTCATCATGCCAGCACGATCATCGCGCCACCCGGCGCCGCGCGGCGCGGCGCGGCCACGGAAATTGCGCGAGCGGCGTCTCGACAACGAAGCACAGCAGCAATCCCGCCAGCGTCCCGATCACCCGCCACCACACCAACTCGCGCAGCAGCCAGAACGTGAGGCCGGCAAACTTTGCCGCCGGCGCCAGCGATGAATCGGCAAGTTGGAGATGCAGGAACATCTCGTCGAACAGCTCGCCCCACATCAGAAAGATGATCAGCGCGACGGTGACGAAAAACCGCCGTCCGTCCTTCGGCAATCGCGCCAATGCCATGAGCCCCGGCAGCAACAGCAGAAAATCAATCCCGCGATAGCCGATATTCTGGCCAGCGAGGAAACAGCCGACGATCAGCGCGGCGCCCATGAGCAGGAACAGTCGCTCCGGCTCGGGCAGCTTCGCCACTACGGCGCGGCTGCCGAGCCCGGTTATGGCGATGACCCCGACCCCCCACAGCAGCGCCGCTAAAACCAGCCAGGGCAGGATCGTGAGGACGAGCCTTCCGCCCGGCCAGGCGGCGATCGGCAGCAGCAGGCCGGCCAGGCCGAACGGCAGGTTCTTGGCGCCAAAGAAATCGGTGTAATAGGAGCCGACCGGCACCAGCGCCAGCGCCTCGGTCAGGCGCTCGCGATAATGGATCACGAACAGCACCAGGATCGCGCCGGTCCAGAACGCGATACTCAGCATCCGGCGCGGGCGCTCGCGCAGCGCCACGATCAGCGCCACGATCGGGTAATATTTCAACAGCGCCGCGACCACGATCACGGCATAGCCGAGGCCGCGCACAATGGCGCCGCGCCGCGCCAGATGGCCGGCCAGCACCACCAGCGCGAACATCAAGAGATCGACGTTGCCGCGCTCCAGCGCGAACACGCTCATGGTCGAGAACAGGGCGAGCGCCATCACCGCCCAGCCCCCCGCCCCGCGCGGCGGCGGCAGGCTGGCGACGGCGATAAAATAGAGGAGGGCGAACAGGATTCCGACCGGCGCATTCCATGCCGGCGTCACCGGCAGCACGGACGCCTCGAGCATCGCCGGCGAATAGACGAAGGCACGGCTCAACACGTCGCACGGATTATAGCGATAGGGATCGATGCCCCGGCCGGCGCATTGGAGGGCGGAGAGAATCGCGTGCGTGTCGAGAAAGGGAAAGCGATAGGGCACAATGCCCCAGCCGGTCAGGATCGCCATATAGGTCGCCGGCACCAACACATAGAGCAGCGCGAACAGCGCCAGCACCGCCAGCCCGCCGCCAATCACCGCGAGGCGCCAGCGCGTCATCATGCCGATGCGGTCCAGATCGCGATCACGCTCTTGCCGAAGCGATGGCCCAGCAGCGGATCGACGAGCCGCGATGCCGGCACCATGACCCGGTCCCACAGCGCGATCTCGCGCGGGGTGGGTTGCGCCGATTTCAGCAGCAGGCGGTTCGCCAGCGAAGCGAAAAGGCCGACCGCGTCGAGCATCGCGGCGCGGCGCGGCAGCAATCCGGGCGGGGCGGCGGCGAGCAGGCTGGCGCGGCTATAGCGGCGATGATGGCCGACGGCGGCATCGAACGGGCTGTAGAGGTACCGATGGGCCGGCGCCAGCACGATCAGGGCGCCGCCCGGCGCCAGGAAGCGCGCCGCGCGGGCCAATTCGGCGCGATCGTCGGCGATATGCTCCAGCACATCGAGATAGAGGATGGTATCGAACCTCTCCCCCGGCTCGACCCCGGCGAGGCCGGCGGCGCGCACGCGGCAGTCGCGCGGCAGAGTGCCGGCCGCGATCGCGGCCGCGAGATGCGCCGCCATGCCGGCATCGGGCTCGAGGCATAGCCAGTCGCGGACCCGGCCCTGGTGGAGATAGGGGATATTGCTGCCGAGCCCGGCCCCGACCTCCAGCACGCGGGCACCGATGAACGGCGCCAGCACCGCCGCGACATAGCGCTTCCAATGCGTCGCGGCGGCGAACAGGGTCAGCTCGCCACCGGCATAGGCCGCGCTCATGGCGGCGGCGCGGCGCCGGCGGGCGCGACGATGGTTTCCCGCGCGGCGATGAACTGGGCGCAATCGGTCTTCGGCACGAACGGGCGGCGGTTGCGGGCACCGAGCAGCGCCAGCGATGCCACCACCGTCGCCACCAGCATCTGGGCCAGCAGAATCATGAAGACGCCGGCGACCGTGGTCGCCCAGCCGGGGGTGGCGAGGTTGGTCGCGAGGCGGATGATGGCCGCCGCCACGATGGCGGCAAGCGCCAGACCCGACACCGCGGCCGCCCCGACCAGCAGGCGCACGAAGATGACGTCGGAATAGACCGACATCGCGCTCATGCCGTGGATCACCAGCGCGACGAAACCCATCTTCGACTGACCGGCATAGCGCCGGCCGCGCGGCGTCGCGATCCGGCAATAAGGCAGCCGCGAGCGCATCACCGTCGCCGACAGATTGTTCCACAAATCGGGCATATGAGACAGCCGATGCACCGCGGCGATCGGCAGCAGCGAAAAGTTGCCGAAATCGATGACCTGCCCGGTCAGCAGCCGGAACAGCCGATAATAGGCCCACAAGCCGGCCTTGAACAGCGGCGACTCGGAGCGCCGGGAACGTTGGGCAAAAACCACCATTCCCGGCATTTCGGCGGCGCGGGCCAGGAGTTTCGGCACGTCCTCGGGCCGATCCTCGCCGTCGCTGTCCATCACCACCACCGCGCCCACTTCCCCGCGCGCCGCGATATCGGCGAGGCCCACCGCGATGGCGCGCTGATGCCCCAGATTAAGCGCCAGCCGAACGATGGTACAGGTGCGCAAGGGCCCCTCCGCCGGAAGGGCTAAACTACGGATATCGAATGGTAAATTGGAGCCATCATCGATCGCGATCAGATCGAAGGCGGGACCGAGGCCGGCCAGGCTGATGCCCAGTTCGCCCACCAACCGCCGGAAGGTCTCCCAATCGTCCAATACCGGCGTCACGATCGCCACCCGCTGTTCGATCATCGCGATTTGCCTCGATGCGCCTGTTTTGGGGCTGTGGACAACTCGAATTTCTCTTGAGTCACTGTTGCATGGCCAAAGAATCTATGTTAGCGATCAAACATTGGTTCGTATCTAGTTGTGGTTAGGCTTTCGTTAGCATACCGCAAGATACAGTGTGTGGATAAAAGTTGTTCAAGGACACATGCCCATGCTCGCCAACGGTGCGGGGCGTGGGCGAAACAAAACGGAGATTGTCATGTTCAGCACGCTCAAAGGGGTGATTGGAGACAAGCGGGGGGTGACCGCGCTGGAATATGCCCTCATCGCCGCTCTCGTCGCGGTTGTGATCATCGGCGGCGTCAGCCTGCTTGGCACCAATGTCAGCAAAGTGTTTTCGACCGTCGCCAATACGATCTGAGGCGCGGGTTTTCGTTTGTCGAGGGCCGGCCCGGCGACGGGCCGGTTCGCCGGTGTCGCGCGGCGGCTCCGCTGATCGACGCGACCCCGGAGCGGTCGTGAGCCGCGGGAAGGGGTTTGGCCGTGTTGGTCCTGATAAGCGCGGCGGCGGGGATCGTCCTGATCATCGCCTGTTATTTCGACATCCGCCATCGCAGCATTCCGAATTCGCTGCCGGTCGCGGTGGCGGGCGTGGCGCTGGTGAAATGGCTGGTGGTCGCCCAGCTCGGTACCGCGCTATGGGCGGCGGCGGCGGCGGCGATCGTCTTTATCGTCACCGCGATCCTGTTCGCGCAGGGCTGGATCGGCGGCGGCGACGTCAAGCTGGCGGCGGCGGCGGTGTTTTTCCTGGGGGCCGCCGCGACACCGCAATTCCTGCTGTTGATGGCCTTGATTGGCGGACTGATTGCCATCGCCATGCTGCTGGGCCTGGGGCGCGCCCAGGCAGCGCCGGGCGCGGCGAACGACGGATCGGCCGAACGACCGACCCTTCCCTACGGCGTCGCGATCGCGGCGGCGGCCATTCTGGTGATGGCGCTCGATTGGCGCGGCTTAGCGGTGACGTAAGGGGGACGGGCGAATGATGGGGCGTCAATTATGATCGTCAGGGTAATTCTTCTTTTACTGGGACTGGCAACGGGCGTGATGCTTGCCGCGGCCGCCTTCTATGGCGTGTTCGGCACCGCGACGCCGAAGCCCCAGGCGGTCGCCGCCGCGCCGCCGCCCCCGCCGCCCGCCCGCCCGATGGCGGTGGTCGCGGCCAAGCCGATTCCGACCGGCACGCTGATCGCGTTCGAGGATCTGCGCTTCGCGGCGGTCGAACCCGACCAGCAGACGGGCGGCGACTTCATGCGCCAGCCAGCGCCCGACGCCAAGGACCAGGCGGCGGCCGATCACCGGGTATTCTCCGACATCGCCGGCGGCGTCTCCCGCGTCCGCTTCGACGAAGGCGTGCCGATCACCCGCGGCGCCATGGTAAAGCCGGGCGATTCGGGCTTCCTCGCGGCGGTGCTGCGGCCCGGCATGCGCGCGGTGACGCTGGCGGTCAACGTCATCACCGGCGATGCCGGCCTGTTGTTCCCGGGCGACCATGTCGATGTGCTGCTGACTCAGATCTTCGTCGGGCACGAGACCGACCCCGGCAACCGCTCGGTCGCCGAAACCATCGCCACCAACCTGCGGGTCATCGCGGTCGATCAGCGTCTCCAGGCCGGCGCCGTGCCGCAAAAGGACAGCCATCCGGCGCAGAGCGTGACCCTCGAGGTCACCGCGCTGCAGGCGGAACAGATCGGCGTCGCCGCCAAAATGGGCGAGATGGGGCTGGCGATCCGCGGCATCCAGGCCAAGGCCACCGGCGACGAGGGCCCGAAGCCGCCGGCGATGTGGGCCAAGGATCTGTCGCCCGCCGCCGCCGAGATTCTGTCGGTCAACAACAATCGCCCACCGCCGCCGGGCCAGAAGATCGCCCCCGGCGCCAATAACGGTGACGGCAAACCCCAGCTTCGCGTCATCCGCGGCGACAAAGTGGAAACCGTGGTGCTGCCGTGAGGATGGGGCGGAGGAGGAATAGCGTGCGTATCAATCGACAGGGTGGACACGGCTGCGGCTTTGGCGGGGCGGGGCGCGCGGTTGCGCTGATCGCGCTGCTGGCCGGGCTCGCGGCGGCCCCGGCCTTCGCCGGCAACACATCGCCGAACGGGCTTGCCCCCGGCACCATTCAGCAGGCCGCCGTCGATAACGGCATCGGCCTGCCACCCCCAACCCAGGGGCGCGGCGGCATCGCCCTCGAAGTGTCGCAGGGCAAGCTGATCGTGCTGCCGGCGCCGGCCAGCAACGTTTTCATCGCCGATCCCACCGTCGCCGACATCCAGGTCGCCAACGCCGACCATGTCTTCGTCTTCGGCAAAAAGGCCGGGCGCACCAATCTCTACGCGCTGGGGGTCGACGGCATTCTCCTGCGCTCGGTCACGGTCGAGGTCTCCAACCCCACCGGCCGCGCCCAGACACTGACGCGGCAGACCCCGGGCTCCGGCGACATCCATGTTGGCAACACTGGCAACGGCCTGGTGCTGGAAGGCCGCGCGGCCACCCCCGAGGCGGCCGCCCTGGCGGGACGCAGCGCCACCGAGAACGCGCCGGACAAATCGGTGATCGACGACCGGGTCAAAATCCACAGCTCGGCCCAGGTCACGCTGCGCGTCCGTATGGCGGAGGTGTCGCGCACCGTCACCAAGCAGCTTGGCATCAACTGGAATGCCATCATGCAGGCCGGCAATTTCTCCTACGGTCTCTATACCGGCCGCACCATCTTCAGCGCCGGCCAGACCGGTCTGGCCGGGTTCCTGCCGGGAGCGCCCTTGCAAAGCGCCGCTCAACCCGGCTCCCTCATCGGCGGCTTCAACACCACCCATGGCAGCATCGACGGCGTCATCGACGCCCTCGCCGAGGAAGGGCTGGTCACCGTCTTGGCCGAGCCGACCCTGACCGCCATGTCCGGCGAGACCGCGAGCTTCCTGGCCGGCGGCGAATTTCCAATCCCGGTCAGCCAGGCGCTGGGCGTCACCACCATCGAGTTCAAATCCTTCGGCGTCAGTCTCAGCTTCGTGCCGACGGTGATGTCGCCCAACCATATCAGCCTGCGGGTGCGCCCCGAGGTCAGCCAGATCACCACCCAGGGCGCGATCACGATTGGCGGGCTGCAGATCCCGGCGCTGACGGTGCGGCGCGCCGATACCACGATCGAGCTCGGCAGCGGCCAGAGCCTCGCGATTGGGGGGCTGATGCAAAGCGGCTCGACCAACGACATCCAGCGCTATCCCGGCCTCGGCGACCTGCCGATCCTCGGCGCGCTGTTCCGCTCGACCAGCTTTCAGCACAATGAGTCGGAACTGCTGATTGTCGTGACGCCTTACATCGTCAAGCCGATCGACGATCCGAAATCGATCCGCTATCCGACCGATGCCTGGCGGCCGGCTACCGATATCGAACGGGTCTTCTATGGCCTGATAACGGGACCCAACCCGCACGCGGTCCCCGGCAGCACGCTGCCCCAGAACGCCGCGGCCCCGCATCTTCTCGGCGCCGCCGGTTTCGAGGTCGAATGATGAACACATCGCGCACCATCGCTTGCATCGCCCGGCTGACGCCGCTGGTCATGCTCGCCGCGCTCGCCGCCTGCGAGCCGACCGCCGACCAGATGGGGACCCAGACCGGGCCGCTGACCCAGACGCCGCCGCCGATCGTGGTGCGCGACCAGTCGCGCCACCTCGCCGTCAGCCTCGCCGGCAATGGCGCCATCACCGGCTATGATTGGGGTCGGATCGATCGCTTCCTCGGCGATGCCGCGCCCGGCCGGCCGGAGACGGTGCGCCTGACCATCGCCGGCAATGCCCCGCCGCCGGTCGTCGATCTGGTGATCCGGCACGCCTTCGCCTTCGGCTATGCCGAGAACAAGATCGCGGTGGCGCCGCCACGGCCGGTTCGCGGCATGCGCGGCGCCCATCTCGACCTCACGTCGCGGACCGCGGTGGCGGTGCTGCCGAACTGCCCCCAGACCAGCCACCTCACCATCATCGACGGCGACAATCGGGTCGGCAGCGATCTCGGCTGCGCCTACATCTCCAATCTCGAGCTGCAGGTCGCCGACCCGCACGATCTGGTGCGCGGCCAGGGCGGCGGCGAAGCCGACAGCGTGCTGACCACCGCCGCGATCCATCGGCTGCAGACCGACAAGGTGAAAAAGCTCGACACCACGTCCTCGACGGCGGGGACGACGGGCGGAGGAGCCTCCCAATGAGCATGCCGACCTTGCCGATCGCCAAGCGCGCCGCCGCCACCGCCGACCAGGCCCGCGGCGGCACCGCGGCGCGCGAGCGCTTCACCGCCTTCCTCGCCGACGAGGCCAGCGAGCAGGTGGTCCGCCAATGCGTCCTCGAAATGGCGCTGCCGAACAGCTCGGTTCATCGCGGCAATATCGGCAAGGTGATCGCGCACCTGCAATCGGTGCGCTCGCCCACGGCGCTGATGGTCGATGTCTCCGGCAGCGAGCTGCCGGTCACCGAAATCCACAAGCTGGCCGAAGTATGCGAGCCGGGCGTCTCCGTGGTGGTGGTCGGCGACCGCAACGATGTCGGCCTTTATCGCAATCTCATCCGGGCCGGCGTCAACGACTATATCGTCAAGCCGCTGACCCGCTCGCTGGTTCAGAACGTACTGTCGGCACAGCTCGAGGCGGCGGGCGGTGCCACCCCCCAGACCGCCTCCTTCTCGCATCAGAAGCTGGGCAGCGTCGTCGCGGTCATGGGCACGCGGGGCGGCGTCGGCACCACCACCGTTGCGACCAACCTCGCCTGGTATCTCGCCAACAACGAGACGCGCCGGGTGGCGCTGGTCGATCTCGACATTTTCTTCGGCGACGCGGCCTTGGCGCTCAACGTCAAGATCGCCGGCGGCCTGCGCGAGGTGCTGGAGAATCCGACCCGCATCGACGAGCTCTATCTCGAGCGCGCGATGGTGCTGAGCGGCAAGCGCCTCTATGTGCTGGCCGCCGAGGAGCGGCTGGACATTCCAGTCAAGATCGATCCCGAGGCGCTGCCCGCGCTGTTCGATCCCCTGCGCAAGCAATATCATTACGTCATCGTCGATGTGCCGCGGCAATCCGGCAGTTTTTTGCAACAGATGATGGATGCCGCCAGCATCCGCGTCATCGTCACGGATCAGACGGCACATTCGATCCGCGATACTGTACGCTTGCGCCGTTTTTTCGACGCGCCGCAAGCCAACCAGCGCAACATCGTGGTGCTGAACCGCGCCGGCGAATTGGGCAAGGCCGATATTTCACCCAAGATGATGACCGATACGATCGGCATGCCGATCGACGTAACGATTCCTTATCATCCTAAGAGCATCATCGCCGCTGCGAACGCCGGTACCGCCGTGACGGAAGCCAAGGGCCCCGTCACGTCGGCCATCCAGGATCTTGCCAGTGAGCTGATCGGCCGGCGCGAAACCAAGCGTCGGAGATTGTTCGGATGAGCGGTAGTGGTTTTGGCCGGCGGATCGTGGAAAGCGCGAGCCGCGATATAGTTCCCACCCCGACCGCGGACGCGGCCCCCGCCTCGTTGGAGCCGGCGGCTCCGGTCGCGAAGCCGGAATCGCTGGACCAGGCGCGCACCAGCATGCGCGAGCTGATCATGCAGCGCATCAATCCCGCCGCCGCGATGAAGCTGGCGCGCGAGGATTTTCGCGCGGAAATCCTGCGCCTCGTCGGCGAGATCGGCGCCGAACAGCGGCTGCAGCTCAATATCCGCGAGCAGGACAATCTGGTCCAGGAACTGATCGACGACATGATCGGCCTCGGCCCGCTCGAGCCGCTGCTGCAAGACGATGCCATCACCGACATCATGATCAACGGCCCGCACGCCATCTTCGTCGAGAAGCACGGCAAGCTGGTGCCGATGCCGCAGATCCGCTTCCGCGACAATCAGCATGTCAACAACGTCGCCCAGCGCATCGCCGCCGGCGTCGGCCGGCGCGTCGATGAGGCCAGTCCGATGGCCGATGCGCGCCTCCATGACGGCAGCCGCGTCAATATCCTGCTGCCCCCCTTGGCGTTGAACGGGCCGACCATCTCGATCCGCAAATTTTCCCGCCGCCAGATCACGCTCGACATGATGGCGCGCAGCGGCAACATGTCGCCGCCGCTGGCGCGCTTTCTCGAACTCTCCGCGCGCGCCCGCCTCAATATCCTCATTTCGGGCGGCACCGGCTCCGGCAAGACGACGCTGCTCAACGCCATCGCGCGCAATATCGACCCGTCGGAGCGCATCATCACCATCGAAGACGCGGCCGAGCTGCAGATTCACCTGCCGCACGTCGTCTCCATCGAGACGCGCCCGCCCAACCTCGAAGGCCAGGGCGAGATCACCCAGCGCGATCTTCTGAAGAACGCGCTGCGTATGCGGCCCGACCGGATCATCGTCGGCGAGGTGCGCGGCGGCGAATCCTTCGACATGTTGCAGGCGATGAACACCGGCCATGACGGCTCGATGTCCACCGTCCACGCCAACACCCCGCGCGACGCCCTTGCCCGCATCGAGAACATGGCGCTGCTCGCGGCGGTCGGCCTGCCGTCCAAGGTGATCCGCACCCAAATCGTCTCGGCGGTCGATCTGGTGGTGCAGATCGAGCGCATGCGCGACGGCGTCCGCCGCATCCAAAGCTGCATCGAGGTGATCGGCCTCGAAGGCGACACCGTCACCACCCAGGATTTGTTCACCTATCAGTATGAGGGCGAGAACCGCGACGGCACGTTGCGCGGCTCCTACATCAATCACGGCTACCGGCCGCATTTCCTGCCCAAGATCGCGCCGACCGGGCTCGAGCGCCGCTTCATGGAAATCATCGAAGTGGTGGAGCGGTCATGACGCTCGGCATCATTTTCGTCGTTCTGGCGCTCGCCGCCGCCATCGCGTCGCTGGTGCTGATCGCGCGGTCCAATATCGATAAGCGGCGCGCGGCGATCGGGACGCGCCTGCGTACCCTGACCGCGCCGACGCGCTCCAAGGTGATCGCGCCGGAGATCGAAATCCTGTCGCCCGATCCCTGGCTGCAATCGCTGCCGGAAACGTGGCGGCCGCGCATCGACCGGATTCTCGGCTCGACCGGCTATACCGTGACACTGAAAATGCTGGCGATCATTTCCGGCGGCGGGGTGGTGGCGGGGCTGGTCGCCGGCGTGGTCATGCATCTCGGCCTCGTCTTCACGCTGCTGGCGGTGGTGTTCGGCGGCCTTATCGTGCCCTGGCAATTCGTCAAATCGGCGAAGTCGCGCAACATGACGCGCTTTACCCAGCGCTTTCCCGACGCCATCGACCTGATCGTGCGCGCGGTGCGCGCCGGCCTGCCGGTGCTGGCGTCGATGGAGGCCGCGGGCGCCGAGACGCCGGAGCCGGTCGGGCGCGAATTCCGCCGCATGATCGCCGACACCCGCATCGGCATCACCGTCGAGGAGGCGCTGGCCCGCGCCGCGATGCGCATCGGCCTCATCGAATTCAACTTCTTCGTCGCCAGCATCCAGCTTCAGCGCGAAAGCGGCGGCAATCTGACCGAAACGCTGTCGACCTTGTCGAACGTGCTGCGGCGCCGCGACGAGCTGCGCGCCAAGACCCGGGCGCTGACCGCCGAGGCGCGGCTCTCGGCGATGGTGCTGGCCGCGATGCCGTTCGTGACCGCCGGCGCCATCATGGTGATCACGCCCGGCTATTTCAAACCGCTGTTCACCGACCCGACTGGCAGCTACATCCTGGGCGCCGCCTTGTGCAGCATCACTTTCGCCATGCTGACCATGCGCACCATGCTGCGCAAGGCGATGGCGTAGGAGGCGCGCAATGGTAAATCTTCCCCTCGTCGGCGCCGCCGCCGCCTTTCTTCTCCTGATCGTCATTCCGGCGGTGCTGCTGCTGCGCACGCCGGGCCGCGACCGCCAGATCATGGGGCGCCTCGCCGTGATGAAGGGCGTGGTCGTCACCAATGCCGCGCCGATCACGTCGCGCTACGCGACCTTGCAGCGCATCGGCATGGCGATCGCGCAAAGCCCGCTGATCGGTGCCAAGGAAGAAGCCAAGATCGTCGCCCAACTCGGCGAGGCAGGCATCTACAGCCGCGATGCGATGCGCATCTTCATCGCGGTGAAGGCGGCGCTGGGCATCGGCCTCACCAGCCTCCTATGGATCGCGCTGGTGGCGACTCATTTCGCGCCGCACAGCTTCATCTTCCGCGCGGTCGCGATCATCGCGCCGGCGCTCCTCGGCTGGCGCCTGCCGGACATGGTGATCAATCGCATCGCCCGCCGCCGCCGCCGCCGTCTCGCCGAGGGCGTCCCCGATGCCCTCGATCTCCTGATTATCTGCGTCGAGGCCGGCCTCGGGCTGGAGCAGTCGCTGGACCGGGTCAGCCGCGACATCGCGATCGCCAATCCGATCATCGGTCAGGCGCTGGCCAACGCGGTGGCGGAGATGCGGGTGCTGCCACAGATGCGCGACGCGCTCGACAATCTGGCCAAGAATACCGGCCTGCCCGCGATCAAGAGCGTCGTGACGACGCTGATCCAGGGCATCCAGTACGGCACGCCGCTCTCGGCCTCGTTGCGTATCCTATCCGCCGAAATGCGCTCCAAGAATCTGATCGCGCTCGAAGAGCGGGCCGCCCGCCTGCCGGTGCTGCTGATGCTTCCGGTGATTATGTTCATCCTGCCCAGCCTGTTCCTGATAATCGGCGGTCCGGTCGCGATCCAGGTCATCCATGTCATGAGGGGAAATTAGCCGATGCCTTCCTCCCGCCCGCGCGGTGTGCCGTCCCGCCCCATCACCCTTCTCTGCGCGGCGGCGGCCCTGGCCTTGGCGGGCTGCGCCCAGAGCGGCGGCGGCGGCCGATCGGCCGATTCCGTCAGGAGCCTCTCCGACCTCCCCAACAAAAGCGATTCGATGCTGAAGGTCGGCGACGCCTCGCGCGCCGCCGGCGATTGCCCGGCCGCGATGCGATTCTACAAGATGGTCACCGATAAGGGCGGCAAGCCGGGCGACCTCGCCGCCGCCAAGATGGGCACCGCCGAATGCGAGCTCAGCATGAACGCCCTGCCCGAGGCGCGGCGCGACTACCTCGCCGCCGCCAAGGCCGCGCCCAACGACCCCGACCCGATGATCGGGCTCGGCCGCGTCTTGCTGGTTCAGCATCTGCCCGGCGAGGCGGTCGGCTATTTCGACCTCGCCCTCAAGAAGGGCGCGACCGCCCCCTTCGTCTATAACGATAAAGGCGTCGCGCTCGACCAGTTGCGCCGCCACAAAGAGGCCCAGGCCGCCTATCGCACCGGCCTCGCCAACTATCCGACCGACCGCGCGCTGCGCAACAATCTCGCCCTGTCGCTCGCCATGTCGCGTGAGTTCAAGGAGGCCGAGACGATGTTGCGCACGCTCGCCGCCGGCCCCGCCGCGACCGACCGCACCCGGCAGAATCTGGCACTGGTCCTGGGCCTCGAAGGCGACGTTGCCGGCGCGCGCAGCGTCTCCGGCGGCGATCTCGACGGCGCCGCGCTCGACAATAATCGCCGCTTCTACGACTACGCCCGCGCGCTGATCACCGGCGCGCCGCTGCCCACGCCCGCCGCCGAACTGTCATCCGACGACCGCGCGCCGGTTCGCACCGCGCGCGCCGAGCTCGAGCCGATGCCGCCGCCGGTATTGGTGAAGGGGCCGCTGCACGGGTTTCGGACCGCCGAGCCGGAAAAATTCCTGGCGCCCACCATCGCGCGCACCGACCTCGCCGCGCCCGCGCCGACCGCCGGTGCATCGCAAGCCGTCGCGGCCGCGATGCCCGCGACCATCAATCCCAGGGCACTGGTGACGCCACAGGTGGCGGCCGCGTCGGAGCCGCTCGCGGCGCAGGCACCGCGGCCGGTGGCCGCCAGCTCGACCCCGGCGGCGGTCGCCTCGTCGGAAAAATCGAACTGAGGCCGCGCGCCGGCGGCGCCTATTCCGCCGCCGCGTCCAGGATCCGCTTCACCAACGGCGTCAGCCGGGGCGCGCGCAACAGGACATGGTGCTGCTTTTCACAGACGCGGGTCGCGGCATCGCGGCGGGCATTGCTGGCGACGGTATAGTCCGGAAATTTCAGGAACGCCTCATGCGCGCAATCATCCTCCTTGCGCCATGCCGCAAAAGATTGCTGCTGCCGGATCGAGCCGGCCTGGGCGCTGCCGACCCAACCAACGCCGAGGGCCGTAACGACCCAGAGCAGCCCCGCGAGCGAGAGAAATTTCATGGCCGGCCTTATAGAAGCCTCGGGTGCGGAGGGCAAGCCGCTTGCCGGCCGGTTGACCCGGCGGGAACCTATGCCTATCTCCTGTCCCGTGTTTCCACCCGTAACCGATCTCGATGGCGAGACCGCGCTCGCGGCGCTGTTGCGCGGGGTGCGGGCCTGTACCGCATGCGCCGCGCACCTGCCGCTCGGCCCGCGCCCCGTGGTACACGGCCATGCGACGGCGCGCCTGCTGATCATCAGCCAGGCACCCGGCACCAAAGTTCACGAGACCGGGATCAGCTTCAACGACCGCAGCGGCGACCGCCTGCGCGACTGGCTCGGTCTCGACCGCGCCAAATTCTACGACGCGGACCGCGTCGCCATCATGGGAATGGGGTTTTGCTATCCCGGCCGCCTCGACCAGGGCGGCGACCGCCCGCCACGTCCCGAATGCGCCGCGCTTTGGCACGCAAAATTGCGAGCACAATGGCCGCGCATCGGCCTGACCCTGCTCGTCGGCTCTTACGCTATCGACCATTATCTCGCCGACACGCGCCGGCCAACCATGACCGCGACGGTCGCGGCGTGGCGCGACTATCTGCCCGACTATCTGCCGATGCCGCATCCCTCGTGGCGCACCGTGGCGTGGGAGCGCAAAAACCCCTGGTTCGGCACCGACTTATTGCCGGAGGCAAGAGCGCGCGTGGCCGCTCTCACGGAATGAGTCTTGTTGGGGCCGCGACCGCGGCCCCGCGAGCCACGTCGAGCGAAGCCAAGGCGGCCGGATGGCCGCCGCCCGGCGTCTGAGGGCCATAAGTTCCAGTCGCGACCGCGACCGCGCGCCCACTGGCGCGGAGCCAAGCGAGCGGGGGCGAGCGCCGGCAACTGAGGCCATAAACTAAGTATTCATCGCCTCGAAAAACTCGGCATTGCTCTTCGATTGCTTCAGCTTATCGACCAGAAATTCCAGCCCGTCGGTCGGACCCATCGGCGACAGCACGCGGCGCAGGACCCACATCTTTGACAACGAGGCGCGATCGACCAGCAGCTCTTCCTTGCGGGTGCCCGATTTAGTGATGTCGACCGCGGGGAAGGTGCGCTTGTCGGCGATCTTGCGGTCGAGCACGATTTCCGAATTGCCGGTGCCCTTGAACTCCTCGAAGATCACCTCGTCCATGCGGCTGCCGGTATCGATCAGCGCGGTCGCGATGATGGTCAGCGAGCCGCCTTCCTCGATATTGCGCGCGGCGCCGAAGAACCGCTTCGGCCGCTGCAGCGCGTTGGCATCGACGCCGCCCGTCAGCACCTTGCCGGATGACGGCACCACGGTGTTGTAGGCGCGCGCGAGGCGGGTGATCGAATCCAACAGGATCACCACGTCGCGCTTGTGCTCGACGAGGCGCTTGGCCTTTTCGATAACCATTTCCGCGACTTGGACATGGCGCACCGCCGGCTCGTCGAAGGTGGAACTGACGACCTCGCCCTTGACCGAGCGCGCCATGTCGGTGACTTCCTCCGGCCGCTCGTCGATCAGCAGCACGATCAGGAACACTTCCGGGTGGTTGGCGGAAATCGCGTGGGCGATGTTCTGCATCATCACTGTCTTGCCGGTGCGCGGCTGCGCCACGATCAGCGCGCGCTGCCCCTTGCCGAGCGGCGCGATCAGATCGATGACGCGGGTGGTGAGGTCCTTCTTGTTGGTCGGATCGTCGAGCTCGAGGATCAGCTTCTCATCGGGATAGAGCGGCGTCAGATTGTCGAAATTGATGCGGTGCCGCAGCTTGTCGGGCTCGTCAAAATTGATCGAATCGACCTTGAGCAGCGCGAAATAGCGCTCGCCATCCTTGGGCGACCGAATTTGCCCCTCCACCGTGTCGCCGGTGCGCAGGCCGAAGCGGCGAACTTGGCTGGGACTGACATAGATGTCGTCGGGGCCGGGCAGGTAATTCGCCTCGGGCGAGCGCAGGAAGCCGAAACCGTCCTGCAGCACCTCCAGCACGCCGTTGCCCGTGATGGTGGTGTCATTGTCGGCGAGCTGCTTCAGGATCGCGAACATCATGTCCTGGCGGCGCAGCGAGGAGGCGTTCTCGACCTGCAGCTCTTCGGCGAAATGCAGCAATTCGCTCGGGGTTTTGCGCTTCAATTCTTGAAGGTTCATGGCAAGCTTCTTGGGGATGATTTCCGGGACAGGGGCCGGCCGGGTGTGAACGAGGCGCGGGTAGCGCGAAAGCCGGCGGTCGAGATTGGGCGCGGAACCGCGCCGCCATCACCCTTAGCTAAATCGCGGGCCCAAGTCAAACATCGCCGCATCACTTTTATGGCGCGGACGCATCAGAAGGGCTTCGCGACCACCATCACGACGATAACAATCAGGATCAATGTCGGTACTTCGTTCATAAAACGATAGAACCGCGCCCGCCGCATATTGCGATCCGCGGCGAACTCCTTGCGCCAGCGGGCCAGCCGATGATGATAGAGGCTCAGCCCCGCCACACCCGCCAGCTTGACCCAGATCCAGCCGCGCGACCAATCGACCAGACCCGGCGTCGCCGCCAGCGCCGCGCCGAAGATGAGCGTCGCGATCATCGCCGGGTTCATGATGCCGCGCAGCAGGCGCCGCTCCATGATCTTGAACGTCTCCGACTGGACAGAGCCGGGCGCCGCTTCCGCGTGATAGACGTAGAGGCGCGGCAGATAGAGCAGCCCGGCCATCCAGGCGATGACGCTGATGAGATGCGCGCTCTTGATCCAGGGATAGAGGGCGGCAAGAAAAACCATCGCAGCGGTCATAATAGCATTCTAATAAAACTGCGATCAGGACTAAGGGGCTTCTATTTTTGTCAGCTCCCAATCAGGAAAGTATTCGCTAGATGCTTCGGCCTTGAACGTATATTTAACAATATCTCCCAGAAGAGGGGCATAATAATACACATTTTCAATATGGGATTGTCTTCTCTTTCCACCTTCCGACACCCATTTAATAGCAAATACCGTAAAACTTCCGGCTTTAACGACAACAGTTTCTCTATTCATAACTTCCAAATGCTGAGTGGACGTTGTGTTTCCAGCGTTGGTGGTGAAGTCCACTCGATTGCCAGTTTTGAGTGGCCAAAGACCTGATAAAACGTTATTCGGATTGTACCGCGTATTTATTGTTACATGAGATATAATTTTGTAATCACCTTTGCTGCCTCTATAAGCACAACTCAACGGCCCATTTTCTTGAAGGGCTACCCATTTGCGTCCTAGACTATTTTCAAATTTAGTGCCCGGCTTTGGGCAGTGAAATTGCCCCTCATTGTCCGCAGCAATCGCCATTGACGAAGTTATCGATATCGTGGCGACAAAAAACATGAACCGGTAATTCACGATCTTTAATCCCCCGCATATTTATTATCCACTCTAACTACGAGTATATTAAATGTCGAGTAGTAGGGGTGGGTTAGCGCGCCTTGCAGGGACATGCCGAAAAAGAAACAGAACACAGCCGGCCGCCGGTCATACTGGCAACGCCATCCGGCCGCGCGAAGCCGTTCTCGACCAACCCTGCCAAGCCGGCGATGAAGGCGTCGCTCACCCCGACCGCGGGCGCGCGCAGATAGGTCGGCACGCCGACCCGACCGGCGAGATGTCTGAACTCGACATCGAGCTCGACCAGCGTCTCCGAATGTTCCGAGACGAACGCGACCGGCACCACCAGCAGCCCAGTCTTCTCGGCGCCGGCGCGGCGCACCTCGTCGTCGATCGAGGGGCCCAGCCATTCCAGCCGCCCGACCCGGCTCTGATAGCACAGCACTGTGTCGATGCCGGCCAAATCATCCGCCAGCGCCACACGCAGCGCGGCGACCGTGCGCTCCACCTGCCAGGCATAGGGATCGCCCTTGGCGACGATACGCCGGGGCAGGCCGTGGGCGGAAAAGAGGATGCGTTTCTTGTCGCTGCCGCGCCACGCGCGCAGGATCGGCCGCACTTCGGCCGCGATGGCAGCGATAAAGCCGGCCTCCTCGGGATAGCAGCAGAGCGCGCGGGTCGGCACGGTGAGACCGGCCGCGCGCGCGGCGCGGTGCCAATCCGCCAACGACGAGCCGGTGGTGGTGGTCGAGAATTGCGGATAGAGCGGCAACAGCAAAATCTCCTCGGCGCCCCATTCCCGCACCACCCGCGCCGCCGCGTCGGCGAACGGGTGCCAGCAGCGCATCGCGACAAACAGGCGATAATTGGCCCCCAGCGCCACCCCCAGTGCCGCCGCCTGCGCCCCGGTATTGGCGAGAAGCGGCGAGCCACCGCCCAGCCGCTCATAGATACCCCGGGCGATCGGGGCGCGGCGATGCGCGATAGAGCGCGCCAACGGCCGGCGCAGCAGGCCGGGCAGGCCGATAATGGCGGGGTCGGAGAAAAGATTGACCAGGAACGGCTC